>NZ_JBQEPH010000015.1:40788-155462 GCF_052045555.1 Labrys sp. 22185
GGAAGTCCGCGCTCCAAAGCCCCCTTGACCTTCCAATGACTGGAAGGTTTACCTATCTAGGCAATGACCTGGAAAGGGATTGCCCCATGTCTCCAACTTTGAGTTCTCCAACTTTGAGCCCCGCAACTTTCGACATCGCCATCGAGGGCATGACCTGCGCGTCCTGCGTTCGCCGCGTGGAGAAGGCCATCGCCGCGACGCCCGGCGTCGTGCAGGCCGCCGTCAATCTCGCCACCGAGCGGGCCCAGGTCGCCTTCGAAGGGCCGGTCAATTTGCCGCCCGTGCTGGCCGCCATCGCCAAGGCGGGTTATGGCGCCCATGTCATCGAGGAAGACCATGCGGAAGATCCCGAGCGCACGGCCCGCAAGGCCGAGATCGCCACGCTCCGCCGGGATCTCGCGCTTGCCGCCCTGCTGACCATACCGGTCTTTCTGGTCGAGATGGGCGGACATTTGATACCCGCTCTCCACCATGCCGTTCAGATGAATCTGGGCCGCTGGAACTGGTATGCCCAATTCGTGCTGATCAGCCTCGTCCTGTTCGGCCCGGGACTGCGCTTCTTCGTCAAGGGCATTCCCGCCCTGCTGCGCGGGGCTCCGGACATGAACGCGCTGGTCTCCCTCGGCGCCGGCGCCGCCTGGCTGTTCTCGGTGGTTGCGACCTTCCTGCCCGCGGCCCTGCCGGAGGGAACGGCCTATGTCTATTTTGAGGCCGCCGGCGTGATCGTCACGCTGATCCTGCTCGGCCGCTATCTCGAGGCACGCGCCAAGGGAGAGACCAGCGAAGCGATCCGCAAACTGGCTGGCCTGCAGGCCAAGACGGCCCTGCGGCTGCGCGATGGCTCGGAGACCGAAGTACCGATCGCCGAGCTCCGGCCGGGGGACATCATCCGGGTTCGCCCCGGCGAAAAGATCGCCGTCGACGGTGAGATCGTCGAAGGCTCCTCCTTCGTGGACGAGTCGATGATCTCCGGCGAGGCGATACCGGTTACCAAGGGTGTCGGTGCCGAGGTCATCGGCGGGACCATCAACAAAACAGGCAGCTTCTCTTTTCGGGCGACCAATGTGGGCTCGCAGACCCTCCTCGCCCAGATCATCCGCATGGTCGAGGCAGCCCAAGGCGCCAAGCTGCCGATCCAGGCGCTGGTCGACAAGGTCACGGCCTGGTTCGTGCCCGCCGTCATCGCCATCGCGACGTTGACCTTCATCGCCTGGCTGCTGTTCGGCCCGAGCCCCGCCCTTACCTTCGCTCTCGTCAATGCGGTTGCCGTGCTGATCATCGCCTGCCCCTGTGCCATGGGCCTGGCTACCCCCACCTCGATCATGGTGGCGACGGGCCGCGCGGCCGAACTCGGCGTGCTGTTCCGGCGTGGCGACGCCCTGCAGAGCCTGCGCGACGTCGAGATCGTCGCCTTCGACAAGACAGGCACCCTCACCCAGGGTGAGCCAGCGGTCACCGACATCGAGACCGCCCCCGGCTTTTCGGAAAATGAGGTTCTCGCTTTGCTGGCCTCGGTGGAGGCGCGTTCGGAGCATCCGCTGGCTACCGCCATCGTCAAGGCCGCCCGCGAGCGCAGCCTCGACATCCCCCCGGCCGCCGCTTTCGAGGCGATCCCGGGGCGCGGCGCTTCTGCCGTCGTCGATGGCCGGAAGGTCGCGATCGGCTCGGCCCGCTGGATGGTGGAGCAGGGCATCGATGCCGGAGCGCTCGCCGCCCGCGCGGAGGTCCTCGGCGAACAGGCCAAGACCCCGCTTTTCGCTGCCGTCGACGGCAGGATCGCCGCCGTCATCGCCGTCGCCGATCCAATCAAGCCCACCGCCAAGGCCGCCGTCGCAGCCCTCAAGGCGCTCGGCCTCGAGGTCGCCATGGTGACGGGTGATACCCGCCGGACGGCGCAAGCGATTGCGGCAAGGCTCGGGATCGAGACCGTCGAGGCCGAAATCCTGCCCGACGGCAAGGCCCAGATCGTGCAGCGGCTTGCGGCAAGAGTTGGCAAGATCGCCTTTGTCGGCGACGGCATCAACGATGCGCCCGCCCTCGCCACTGCCGATGTCGGTATCGCCATCGGCACGGGTACGGACGTCGCCATAGAGAGCGCGGCCGTGGTGCTGATGGCGGGCGATCCCAACGGCGTCGTCCGGGCCATCGGCCTGTCGCGGGCGACCATGCGCAATATCGGCCAGAACCTGTTCTGGGCCTTCGCCTACAACATTGCGCTGATCCCCGTTGCCGCCGGCGCCCTCTATGCCATCAACGGCACCTTGCTCTCGCCGATGCTGGCCGCCGGCGCCATGGCGCTCTCCAGTGTCTTCGTGGTGACCAACGCCCTCAGGCTCAAGGGCTACCAGCCCACAGCTTCAACCATGTCGACGATGGGCGCGCAGGTCTTGAATTCGTCTAATTGATTCAAGGTAATATCGAAGAAAGCTCATCACGATTCGAGAATCGTGATGAGCTCTTCGCAGTGAGGACGAACAGGAAGAACCGTCATGAATATCGGTGAAGCATCCGCCGCCTCCGGCGTTTCGGCCAAGATGATCCGCTACTACGAATCCATCGGACTGATGCCGAGCGCGGCCCGCACCGAAGCGGGTTATCGCGTCTATGCCGACAGCGACATCCACACGCTGCGCTTCATCCGGCGCAGTCGCGATCTCGGCTTTTCCGTCGAGCAGATGGAAACCCTGCTCGCCTTGTGGAGCGATCGCAGCCGGGCGAGTGCCGACGTCAAGAGCATCGCTGCGGCCCATATCACCGAACTCGAACGCAAGGCGCGCGAGATCGAGGGGATGGCCAAGACCTTGCGTCACCTCGTCAACAATTGCCATGGCGACAACAGGCCCAACTGTCCGATCCTGGAGGATCTCTCCCATGGCGAGGAAGCCGCGCCCCCCAAGCCCAAGCCGAAACGTCGCCAAGCGTGATGATGCCGACGAGATGAGCTAGAGGCTGTTATGGACCATGGAAAGGGTTTTGACGTGAGCGATTTTGCTTGAGGAGAAGGCGTTCGAGGACGCAAACCTTACGGTTTGCTACGAAGAAGGACGTACTCGTCGAGCAAAAGCGCCACGCCCTTTCGGGGTGAGGTGAAGACTGGCCATCTGCAGCGTCGCTTCGCTTGCCAAGACACAAGTCTTGGCAGCGCTTGCTCCTCCCATCTCGCCAGTATTGACCTCATCAAAACCCTATCCATGGTCCATAACAGCCTCTAGCCTCCCACGATGTCTGTCCGACCGATTCTGCGCTTTCCCGATCCATGCTTGCGCCAGGCGGCAAATCCTGTGACCGAATTCGGGCCCGGGCTTGCCGCCCTAGTCCAGGATCTGCT
Organism: Labrys sp. 22185; assembly: GCF_052045555.1. Classification (NCBI taxonomy): domain Bacteria; kingdom Pseudomonadati; phylum Pseudomonadota; class Alphaproteobacteria; order Hyphomicrobiales; family Xanthobacteraceae; genus Labrys; species Labrys sp. 22185. Next base: position 44,117 of record NZ_JBQEPH010000015.1, read on the forward strand.
TGACACCATGCGCGCCGCGCCCGGCATCGGCATTACTGCACCGCATCTGGGCATTCTCGAAAGACTGACGGTGATCGAGCTGCCGGATGAGAAACGAGTGCGGGTCTATGTCAATCCAGCCATCGTCTGGTCTTCGCAGGATAAGCGAGAGCACGTCGAAGGCAGCGTCTCCATGCCTGGAGTGACCGAAACGGTCGAACGCCCGGCGCGCGTGCGCGTGACCTTCCAGACACTCGAAGGAACGCAGGAAACGGAAGAAGCCGATGGCCTGCTCGCCGTCTGCCTGCAACACGAAATCGACCAACTCGACGGCATCTTCTGGATCCAGCGTCTGTCGCGCCTGAAACGCGAGCGGGTCATCAAACGTTTTCAAAAGCGATCCTGACGCCGCCCCCCCTGCCGACGACAAAATCTCGCCAGGGCTGTCGGCCCGGCAGGATGTCGAACGTCCTTGGGAGATCGAAGCAGGAGGAAGCTGAAATGACCTATGTCGACGGTTTCGTTGTCGCCGTGCCCAAGCAAAACCTCGAGGCCTATGAGGAAATGGCCCGTCTCGGCGGCCAGGTCTGGATGGAACATGGCGCACTCAGCTATGTCGAATGCGTCGCCGACGATGTGCCTTATGGCGAGGTGACGTCCTTTCCGCGCGCTGTCCAGGCCAAGGAGGACGAGATAGTCATCTTCTCCTGGGTGACCTATCGCTCGCGCGAGGAGCGTGACGCCGTCATGGCCAAGGTGATGGCCGATCCCCGGCTGGAGGGCAGCATGGCAAACGCGCCCTTCGACGGCAAACGCATGATCTTTGGCGGTTTCACCAGCCTGATCGAGATGTAGGGCGCCGAAATCGCGCTGATGACCCGACTATCCGGGAGCCGGCCAAAGGGACTGGATTGCCGGGTCAAGCCCGGCAACGACAAAGCTCGTGCAAATTCGAAAGCGCCTTCAGCATCGTTTTTGCCGAAAACCGGCGTCCACTTTTCGGCGCGATGCTCTAGGCCAACTGCATTGGCACTCAGGCCAGGGCTGCGGCGTAGTTGTCGGGCTTGAAGCCGACGAGCAGCTTGCCGTTGCCGAGATCGAGGACGGGCCGCTTGATCATGGTCGGCTCGGCCAGCATGAGGTCGATCGCCTTGGCCCGGTCGATGCCCTGCTTGTCGCCCTCGGGCAAGGCGCGGAAGGTCGTGCTGGTCTTGTTCAGCAGGACTTCCCAGCCGACCTTGTCCGCCCAGGCATCGAGATGCGCGCGATCGATGCCCTCGGCCCGATAATCGTGGAAGGCATAGGCCTTGCCATGGGTCTCGAGCCAGGTACGCGCCTTCTTCATGGTATCGCAGGTCTTGATGCCGTAGATCGTCACACTCATGTCAGGTCCTGATTCCCGGGCTAACTGAAGCCCTCTTTTCCGTCGAGAAATAGAGCAGGGCAAGCACCGGCAGGGCAAAACCGAGCCAGGACGTCGCCGTCCAGCCGCCATGGGCATAGACCCAGCCGCCCAGGGCCGAGCCGAGGGCGCCGCCTGCGAAGAAGGTCGCCATATAGACACCATTGAGGCGACTGCGATATTCCGCCCCGAGATTGTAGAGCAGACGCTGGCCGAGCACGACATTGGCCGAGACGCCGAAATCGAGCGCAATCGCGGCGAACACCAAAAGGCCGAGCGACAGGCCGGATCCCGGCTCGGCGAGATGGGTGAGCAGGAAGCTGACGGCGCCGAGCGTCATGGCGAAGGCCGAGGCCGGACGGACCCAGCCGCGGTCGGCGACACGTCCGGCGATCGGGGCCGCCACCGCGCCTGCCGCCCCGGCCAGGGCGAACAGCGCAATGCCCGATTGCGTCATGCCGAAGGCTGGGCTTGCCAGCAGCAACGGGGTACAGGTCCAGAACACGCTGAAGGCACCGAACATGCAGGCCTGATAGAGGGCCCGCCGGCGCAGGATCGGCATGGTGCGCATCATGGTCGCCATCGAGAGCAGCAGCCGGCCATAGGTCGGGCCCGGCGGCGGCTGGCGCTTGGGCAGGGCGCGGGCCAGCACCACGCCCAACACCAGCATGGCAAGGATGGAGACGAGGAACACCACGTGCCAGGAGCTGAAATAGGTGATCAGGCTCGATACCGGGCGGGCCAGCATGATGCCGACCATCAGCCCGCTCATCACATTGCCGACCACCCTGCCCCGCCGCGCTTCCGGTGCCAGATGCGCGGCAAAGGGCACGAGAATCTGCACGGCCACGGAACCGAGCCCGATCAGCAAGGCCGAGACCAGGAACTGCAGGCTGCTGCGGGCCAGCATGGCCCCCGCCAGAGCGATGACGGCCAGTCCCATCACCCAGAGGATGAGCTTGCGATTTTCGATGAGATCGCCGAGCGGCACCAGGAACAGCAGGCCGGCGCCGTAGCCGATCTGGGTCATCGTCACGATCAGCCCGGCCGCGCCGGGCGTCATGCCGAGTTCAGCGCTGATCAGGCCGACCAGCGGCTGAGCATAATAGATATTCGCGGCGATGAGACCACAGGCCGCTGCGATCAGCAGGGTAATCCAGCCGGAGGCCACGGGCTCATGCGTGGCCTCGCCCGTCGTTGCAATGCGGGACATCCAATCTCACAAAAGAAAGGGCATGCAGCTACCCCGGCGGGGGAAGGCGTCATGCGGAGCTGAAAGGAATTCAGCTCCTCTTTTGTCATGGGTGATGCCGCCTTGGCCAGCCCTTGTCCGACGAAAACCCCGCGTATCAGGCCAATCTGATGCGCTCCCCGCTTGCCGGGTCGAACAGGCGCAGATCGCCGGGAGCGATGGCCAGCTTCACGACCTCGCCTGCCTTCAAGGCAGGACGCTCGGTGGTGAACAGCTTCAGCCCCTGTCCGCCGATTTCCAGATGGGCCACCGTGCCGAGACCTGTGGGCTCGACCAGATCGACGCGGGCCGGCACATTGCCTTCCGAGGAGAGTGTTGCGCGCTCCGGACGAATGCCAACCACGACCTTCTCGGGCAAGCGCTGGCTCGCCAGGACGGCAAGCACCGTATCGCCGACTCGCAGGGTCGTACCACCCTCTCCCGGCTGTGCCTGCGCGTCGAGAAAGTTCATCGCGGGCGAGCCGATGAAGCCGGCCACGAACATATTGGCGGGATCGTCATAGAGTTCGAGCGGCGCGCCGACCTGCTGGATCACGCCCCCGTTCATGGCGACGATGCGATCGGCCATGGTCATCGCCTCGATCTGGTCATGGGTGACATAGACCGAGGTCGCCCCGAGATCCCGGTGCAGCTTGCGGATCTCGAACCGCATCTGCTCGCGCAGGCGGGCATCGAGATTGGACAGGGGCTCGTCGAACAGGAAGGCCTTGGGATTGCGCACGATGGCGCGGCCCATGGCGACGCGCTGGCGTTGCCCGCCCGACAATTGGCGCGGCTTGCGGTCCTGCAGGGCCTCCAGGCCGAGTTTGGCACCGGCCTTGGTTACCGCGCTCGAGATGAAATCGGCGGCTTTCTTCCGCAGCTTGAGGGCATAGCTCATATTGTCCCGCACGCTCATATGCGGATAGAGCGCGTAGGACTGGAACACCATGGCGATGTCGCGATCCCTAGGCGGCAGGTCGTTCACCGTGGCGCCGTCGATCAGGATCTGCCCCTGGCTGGTGTCCTCCAGCCCGGCGATGAGGCGCAGCAGGGTCGACTTGCCGCAGCCAGAGGGGCCGACCAGCACCACGAATTCGCCCGACGCGATGGAGAGGTCGATACCCTTCAGGATGGGCAGCGCGCCGTAATTTTTGCGGACGGCTTTCACTTCGATATTGGCCATCGGAATAATCCTTTCAGCCCTTCACGGCGCCGGCCGTGAGGCCCTGGACCAGGTAGCGCTGGATCAGGAAGAAGAAGATGCAGACGGGGATGAGCGCGAGCACGCCGGCCGCCATCATCTGCCCGAAATCCACCGCGAACTTCGAGACGAAGTTGAGCAGCCCCACCGGGAAGGTGATGACGCTGTCCTTGGTGTTGAGCATCAGCGCGAAGAGCAGCTCGCTCCAGGCTGCGGTGAAGACGAAACCGAGGGTGGCGGCGATGCCCGGCATGGTCAGCGGCAGGATGATCTGGCGCAGCGCCCCGAAGCGTGTGGCGCCGTCGATCATCGCCGCCTCCTCCAGATCCTTCGGAATGCCGTCGAAGAAGGACTGCATCAGGAAGGCTGCGAACGGCACGTTATAGGCGGTATAGATGATGATCAGGCCGGTCAGGCTGTTGTTGAGCCCGAGCGGCTGGAACAGCTTGAAGATCGGCGCGATGATCATTACCAGCGGGAACATCTGGGTGATCAGCATCAACCCGACCAGCCAGAATTTGCCGCGGTAGACGAAGCGCGAGAAGCTGTAGCCGGCGCCGGCCGCCAGCAGCGTGGTGAACAGCGCGGTAAAACCCGAGATGATCACGCTGTTGCGGAAGAACAGCGGGAAATCGGTATGGCTGATCACCGAGACATAGTGATCGAAGCCGAAGCGCGACGGCCACAACTTCACGCCTTCGCTATAGAGCAGATCATTGGGCGTGACCGAGACCTTGAACACCCAGTAGAGCGGGAACAGGGCAAAGGCCAGGAACAGGGCGATCAGGGCGTAGTGCATGACCCAATAGGCCGAACGACGGGTGGAACGGCGCATGGTCAGGCCCTCCGGATCAGCATCTGCCGCAACGCGATCAGCGTGGCGGCATAGGCGAGCAGCAGCACCAGCAGCACCATCGAGATCGCCGAGGCATAGCCGAAATCGAGGCGCATATAGGCCTGCGTATAGATGTAGCTGGCGATGATCTGGGTCGAGTCGGCCGGGCCTCCGCGAGTCATCACCACGATGAGGTCGGCGGAATTGGCGATCCAGACCGCGCGCAGCAGCACGGTGATGGCGATCGTCGGCGCCAGGAACGGCACCGTGATCGAGGTAAAGCGCTTGAGCGCCCCGGCACCGTCGATCTCGGCCGCCTCATAGATGTCCTGCGGGATCGATTGCAGGGCAGCGAGCAGCGTGATGGCGAAGAACGGAAAGCCCCACCAGACATTGGCGACGATCGGCCCCCAGATGGCATGGGTCGGGCTGGAGAGAATGTTGTCGGGCGCCGCCATCAGGCCGAGGCCGGAGAGCCAGTGCGGCACCGGACCGACGATGGGATTGAACATCCAGGCCCAGTTGAGGCCGGAGAGAAAGCTCGGTACGGCCCAGGGCAGGAACACCAGCGCCTGCACCACGCCGCGTCCCGGGAAGGGCCGGTTGAGCAGGAGGGCCAGGATCAGGCCGAGAATGAACTGCAGGGCGACCGAGACCACCGTCCACAGCACGGTATTGGAAAGTGCATTCCAGAAATTGGCATCGCCCCACATGGTGCTGAAATGCTCGAGCCCGACATAGCCGCCGCCGAAGGGCTTCAGGAGCTGGATGTCGCGAAAGGCGTAGGACATGCCGATGGCCAGGGGTACCAGCATGATCGCCACGATCAGGATGACCGAAGGCGCGGCATAGAGCCAGGGTTCGAACGCCAGCCAGGCGCTTCGGCCGCGCCGCCTGGTCGGGATGGAAAGTTCTGCCAAAGCCATTCGGTATCCGATCGGGAATGGGCTGGGGACATCACGTCATCCCGCACGCATCGCGGCACGCAGTGATGCGATGCAGATGCGGGATCGCGTCGAAATTGCGCAGAATGGTCGTGCGGTCCCGGATCTGCGAAGCGGCACCACGCGCCGCATCGCGTCCGGGATGACGCAGTTGTGGCGCCCGACTACTTCTTCTTCGCCAGGAACTTCTGCTGGGCCTTGGTCAGATAGTCGGCCCATTGCCCGGCGAGCTGTTCGGGGGTGAGCTGGCCCAGCAGGGCCTGCTGCGTCGTCTTCACCGCGATGGAGTCGGCGAAGAACGCGAACTCCTCCAGATAGGTCGGCATCACCAGCGGCGAGACATTGGAGTCGCCGAGTTCGGCGAACCAGCCCTTGAACTTGGGGTCTGCATAGAAGGGATCGTTCGCGGCGGATTTGTAAATCGGCAGTGCGCCCGTCTTCTTGTTCCAGGCGATATTGCCTTCCGGACCGTCGAGGGCAGCGATCAGCTTCCAGGCCAGTTCTTTGTTCTCGGAATTGGCGAACATCGACCAGGAGGCATAGCCGATGGTCGGGAAGGTCTTGCCAGCCGGCCCCTTCGGCATGGGGGCGATGTCGTAATCGTCCTTGTTCATCTTGTCGGCCACGGCGATCAGGGCATCGGGATCCTGGTCGAGCATGGCGCAGGTGCCGGAATAGAAGCCGGTGACGATCTCGTTGAAGCCCCAGTTCACGCTGTCCTTGGGCGCATAGCCATTCTTGTAGAGATCGACCAGCACGGTGACGCCCTTGATCCAGCCGGGATCGGCCATGGTCGAGGTGCCGTCAGGCTTGAAGAAGGTGCCGTCTCCGGCCATGTTGGCGCCCATCATCATCCAGCCATTGAGGCCGCCGGGCCCGCCACGCAGGCAATAACCGAACTTGCCGGGAAGGGCGGAAACCTTCTTGGCCGCCTCGACGAACTCGTCCATCGTCTTGGGTGGACCGTCGACACCTGCTTCCTTGAACAGCTTCTTGTTGTAGAACATCGCCCGCAGATAGAAGCCATAGGGCAGCGCATAGGCGGTGTTGTTGACATAGCGCCCCATCTCGAGCGCGCGGTCGTTCAGCTCCTTGGTGTGCTCCCACTTGGCGAGATAGGGCTCGAGATTTTCGAGCATGCCGTTGTTGGCATAGAGCGACTGCCAGCGATCGGGCATCTCGACCACATCAGGCGTATCGCCGGCCGAGACCATGGTGGCGAACTTCTCGAAGGCCTGGCCCCAGGGCAGCGAGGTGATCTCCACCTTGACGCCCGGATTGGCGTCCTCGAACTTCTTGACGATCTCCTTGAGCGTCTGGGTGCGCTCAGGACTGGTGATGACTTCCGTCAGCTTGAGCGTGGTGTCGGCTAAAGCCGGCAAGGCCAGCGCCAACGAGGCCGTCGCGGCCAGCAGCAGTTTCTTGAACATTGAGATTCCCCTCTCTTGTTATTTGCACCCTACGTCCCAACCAGCGCCCGAACGCTCGTCCGGTGGACGGCGTCCGCACGCCGGCTATCTCTTGGCAGCGGTCAGCGCCTGCGTGATATCGGCCCATAGCGCGTCCACGCCTTCCAGGCCGACATGGAGGCGCACGATGCGCTCCGAAACCCCGAAATCCAGCGCCGAATTGGGGCCGGCATTCTGTCCGCGCGTGACCAGAGCCGGCACCACCAGACTCTCGTGGCCGCCCCAGCTCACCCCGATCTTGAACAGCTTGAGGGCGTTGCAGAAGACGGGAATGTCGATGCTGCCATCGAATTCGAAAGAGAACAGGCCGGAAGTGCCGCTGAGCCCGGGCGGCAGGCTGTTGCCGAGGCCCGGATGGTACACGGCGACCACTTCGGGTCGTTCGCCGAGCTTGCGCGCCACGGCGAGCCCCGCCGCCTCATGCGCCTTCATGCGCGTCGGCAAAGTGCGCAGCCCCCTGAGCAGCAGCCAAGCTTCGAACGGCGCCAGTTTCGCACCGAGATAGGGCGTGATGGTGCGGCGGATGACGTCGACGAGTTCCTTGCGGCCCGCCACCACGCCGGCAACCACGTCCGAATGGCCGCCGATATATTTGGAAGCCGAATGCACCACGAGGTCGACGCCGAGGCGCACCGGTTGCTGGAACACCGGTGAGGCCCAGCTGTTGTCGAGGATGGTGATGACGCCATGCCGGCGCGCCAAGGCCGTGAGCGCGGGAATGTCCTGCGTTTCCATCATCCAGCTGTTCGGGCTCTCCATGTAGAAGAGCTTGGCGCCCGGCAGTGCCGCTGCCACCGCGTCGGCATCACGACCGTCGACGTAGACGGTCTCGACCTTCCAGCGTTTCAGCAGCGTCTCGAACAGGCGATAGGCGTCGGGATAGACGTGGCGTACGCAGACGATGCGATCGCCGGGCTCGACGAAAGCCAGCACGCTGGAGGAGATCGCGCCCATTCCGCTGGCAAAGCCGATGGCATCCTCGGTGCGTTCGAGTTCGGCAATCTTCTCTTCGAACAGGCGCGTGGTCGGATTGCCGACGCGCGAATAGACCGGGCGGACCTGTTCGCCGCGATAGGTCGCAGCCATATCCTCGAAGCTCGAGAAGGTGAACAGCGACGTCTGCACGATCGGCGGCACCACGGCCTCGAAGGCGTGGGCATCGTCATGGGCGACGACGAGGCTGGCATAGTCGAGATCATCCGATGCCTGCGTCATCCGGTGGTCGGTCATTTGGACATGTCCTTGATGTCTTCTTCGACAATTTCGAGAATGGCGAGTGTCTTTTCCCGCGCCGTCTGCGGATCGCGCCGGACGATGGCGTCGAAGAGCTCGCGGTGGAAACGGAAGGAACGGCGGGCGAAATCCGGGCGGTCGAAAGGCTCATCGAAGAAGCTTTCGAAAGCCTCCCGCATCCTCTCCAGAAGTTGGCCGAACAGCGGATTGTGGCTGGCGTCATAGATGGCGAGATGGAAGGCGAGGTCCTCAGGGCCGGAGGTCCCCTTTTCCAGATGCACCGCCTCCATGATGTCGAGCTTGGCCTCGATGACGGCGATGTCCTCGGGCGTCGCCCGGAGGGCCGCGAGCGCGCTCACCTCGGTTTCGAGCCCGCGCCGCACCTCCAGTGTCTGCAGCAGGCGGTCACGCAGCAAGGCGGCATCGATCACCAGCGGCATGTGGATGGCGTCGGCCGAGAATGCCCGCTTGAGATAGGTGCCGCTGCCCTTGCGGGATTCCACCACGCCCAGGGCCTGCAGCTTGCGGATGACCTCCCGCACCGTGGAACGGCCGACCGCGAGGGTCTGCATCAGCTGCCGCTCGGTCGGCAGGCGTTCGCCCGGCTTGATGCCGGAGGTGGCGATGAAGGTACCGATCGCACGCATCACGTCATCCGCCCGGTCGGCGGATGGCAACGGAGCAAGTCCCTGGAGCGACGGCGTGCCCAACGATGGTTTCCGGATGATGAATTAGAATTGGTCTGACATCTGACTATTTTTCGAAACACGGCTCGCTGTCAAGAAAGAAGTCAGACCAATTTTGGAGGGTCGATCTCCTCAGTTCCATCGAGTGATGGAGCGGGATCGACCAACTGGCTGGCACTGCGCCTCGAAGAGGGTCGATCCGAATATCGACCCTCCAAAACACACTCCGCAATTGCATTCCGACCCATCTTGGCGCAAAGACACGCGTTTCATGAGGCAGACGGAAAGAAAGCGGACATGGCGGTGATCGAAGCAGCCCAAGAGACGGCGGAGGGCAAGACGGCCCCGACGGTCTCCTATGTCTCGCTGGGTTGCCCCAAGGCCCTGGTCGATTCCGAGCGCATCCTCACCCAGTTGAGGGCCGAGGGCTACGGTATCACCCGCAACCACAAGGGCGCCGACCTCGTCATCGTCAACACCTGCGGCTTCCTCGATTCAGCCAAGGCGGAGTCCCTCGGCGCCATCGGCGATGCCATGGCCGAGAATGGCAAGGTGATCGTCACCGGCTGCATGGGGGCCGAACCCGATCCGATTCTGGAAAAATTCCCGAACGTCTTCGCCGTCACCGGCCCGCAGCAATATGAGACAGTGGTCGAAGCGGTGCACAAGGCTGCACCGCCGGCCCATGACCCTTTCACCGACCTGGTGCCGCCACAGGGTCTCAAGCTCACGCCGCGCCACTATGCTTACTTAAAGATTTCAGAAGGTTGCAACAATCGCTGCAGCTTCTGCATCATCCCCAAGCTGCGCGGCGACCTCGTCTCCCGCCCGGCCGCCGACGTGATGCGCGAGGCCGAAAAGCTGGTGAAGGCGGGCGTCAAGGAATTGCTGGTGATCAGCCAGGACACCTCGGCCTATGGCGTCGATATCCGCTATGCCGAGAGCCCCTGGCAGGGCGAGCCCCTGAAGGCGAAATTCTACGATCTCTCCAAGGCTCTCGGTGAGCTCGGGGTCTGGGTGCGCATGCACTATGTCTACCCCTACCCGCATGTCGACGACGTCATCCCGCTGATGGCGGAACGCAAGATCCTGCCTTACCTCGACATCCCTTTCCAGCATGCCTCCCCGACGGTGCTGAAGGCGATGCGCCGTCCCGGCAACCAGGAGAAGGTGCTGGAACGCATCCATAGATGGCGCGAGATCTGCCCCGACATCACCCTGCGCTCGACCTTCATCGTCGGCTTCCCGGGCGAGACCGACGAGGATTTCGAGCTCCTGCTCGACTGGCTGCGTGAAGCCCAGCTCGATCGCGTCGGCTGCTTCGAATATGAGCCCGTGGCCGGCGCCACCGCCAATGACCTCGGCCTGATGCCGGTGCCGGACGAGGTGAAGAAGCAGCGCCATCGCCGCTTCATGGAAACCCAGCAGCAGATCTCGATCCGCAAGCTGAAGAACAAGGTGGGCAAGCGTCTGTCCGTCATCATCGACGAGACAGGACCGACCGTCGCCAGGGGACGCTCCATGGCCGATGCGCCGGAGATCGACGGTGCGGTCTATGTCGCCAGCCGCCGACCGCTGCGCGTGGGCGACATCGTCACCGTGAAGATCGAGCGCTCGGATGCCTACGACCTGCACGGCATCGCGGTCTGAGAACTGACGGTCCGCACGCCGCGCCCCAACCGACCGGACACCACGGATTTGGCGACGCTGCTCGCCGGGGGCCCTGCATGCCCCTGGGTCGATCCGCGACAGCTGAGGTCGCGCTCTCTTGCATCCACCGGATCGGTCTCATCCCGGCGTTTTCTGCGGCATGGGACGCCTGGGTTTTAGTCGCAATCCCAAGAGGGAAACTTATATCCAACGCTCAATCAGGCCACGATGACGCGTAACGCCGTCCCAAGGCCAAGATTTTCTCATACCAAATCCAACTATTCATCGTTTGGCACCGACCGGATTTGCTCCTATCCGGAGCCCAGCGGGCAGATGATCGACGGCGCAGGCAAGCGCCGACGATCCGGGCCTCTTCCGGGACAACAATCCGAAAATGGAGTTGGGAATGAATTCGTCGTTGTCGCACAGGCGGTTTGTCGCCGCGTCCATATTTGCAACGTCCATGCTCGTCGCTGCGTCGGCATGGGCTCAGACATCCTCCGAGCAGGAACGCCTCCAACATGTCGTCGATGGCACGATCAAGCCTCTGATGGAACGCAATGCCATTCCCGGCATGGCCGTCGCCGTCATCGCCGATGGCAAGCAATTCGTCTTCAATTATGGGCTTGCCTCGAAGGAAAGCGGACAGAAGGTCACGGATTCAACGCTCTTCGAGATGGGCTCGATCAGCAAGACCTTCACCGCCACCCTCGCGGCCTATGGCGTGGCTCGCGGCGCCTTTTCGCTCTCCGACAAGGCGGGACAGAGATTGCCGGCCCTTGCCGGCAGCAGCCTCGAAAATGTCAGCCTGCTCGACCTTGCCACCTACACGGCCGGCGGTCTGCCCCTGCAGTTTCCGGACGAGATCACCGACGATGCCGAGATGATCGCCTATTACAAGGCATGGCGTCCGGCCTTCCCGCCCGGCTCTCACAGGCTCTATTCCAATCCGAGCATCGGCCTGTTCGGCTATCTCGCCGCCCAGGCCATGGGCAAGCCCTTCGACGATCTCATGCAGACGGATTTGCTGCCCTTGCTTGGCCTCTCCAATACCTATGTCCGGGTGCCGCAGGAGCGGATGGCCGACTATGCCTGGGGCATTGCCAAGGACGGCAGGCCTATCCGGGTGTCGCCAGGCCCCATGGATTCGGAGGCCTATGGCATCAAGACGACGGCGACCGATCTCATCCGCTTCGTCGAGGCCAATATCAACGGATCCCGGCTCGATGAAACGCTCCAGCGCGCCATCGCCACCACCCATGCCGGCTACTACAAGGTAGGCGTCATGCAGCAGGGCCTGGGATGGGAAATGTACAGCTATCCAACCACGCTGGAGCGCCTGCTCGCCGGAAACTCGGCCAAGATGGCCTTCGAACCGCATGAGGCACACAAGCTCGTGCCACCGCAGCCGCCTCGGCGCGACATGCTGTTCAACAAAACCGGTTCCACCAACGGTTTCGGCGGCTATGTCGCCTATGTGCCGGCCAGGGGCATCGGCATCGCGATCCTGGCCAACAAGAACTATCCCATCCCGGATCGAGTCAAGGCGGCCTGGCAGATCTTCAGCGCGCTCGACGGCCAGGAAAAGCCGGCGCCCAAGCCCTGAGACGTATCCGTCATTCCTGCGACAACTCGACAGCGCCCTGCACCTCCACGGTGCAGGGCTTTTTTCATGCCGTTTGCCCCTGCCGAAACCGGGGCGCCGTCCGCCGTGGGCCGACATCCATCTTGACACCCCTGGATACCGTTAATACCATAACTATGCCTAATATAACATAATAATGAAATACCACATCCAGACAACGGGGAGTACAGCACTATGGAAGACTTCGCCGAAACCAGACGGAATCTGGTCAAGGGCGGCCTGCTCGGCGGCCTGGCCCTGGCAAGCGTCGTAGGCTCCGCCCGGCAGGCAGCAGCGCAGGCCTCGTCCGACAGCCTGCTCCGCACCATACTCGATCGCGGCCACCTGATCGTCGGCACCGGCTCGACCAATGCCCCCTGGCATTTCGAAGATGAGAAGGGCGAACTCACCGGCATGGACATCGCCATGGCGAAGATCCTCGCCAAGGGCCTGTTCGACGACGCCAGCAAGATCGAGTTCGTGCGGCAGGACGCGGCCCAGCGCGTTCCCAACATCAACACCGGCAAGGTCGACGTCGTCATCCAGTTCATGACGATTTCGCCCGCCCGGGCCCAGCTCGTCGCCTATTCGCGCCCCTATTATGTCGAAGGCGTCGCCTTGCTGACGCGGCCCGACAGAGACAAGAAGACCTTCGACGACCTTCTGAAGGCCGGATCCTCCGCGCGCATTTCCATCCTGCAGAACGTCGATGCCGAGGAGACGGTCAAGAAGGTGCTGCCCGAGGCGACGGTGATGCAGCTCGACAGCCAGCCCAACGTGGTGCTCGCCCTGGATTCCAAGCGCGTGGACGCCGCTGCCGTCGATCTTTCCAATGTCTGGTGGCTCGCCAAACGCCATCCCGACAAATATTTCGACGCCGGCAAATCCTGGAACGCCATGCTATATGGCGCCGCGGTACGCCAGGGCGATCCGGACTGGCTGCATTTCGTCAACACGACCTTCGGCGTGGCGATCCATGGCCACCAGAACGAGATCTATGATGCGGCGCTGCGAGACTATTTCGGCCTGACGCCGCCGGCCCGCAAACCCGGCCTGCCGACCTTCTAGGCTCCGGCTCGTCCCGCAAATCCTCGACAGCATCGCCGGTGCACCTTGGTGCAGGTCCTGCCGGCGATGCCAGGGCTCCGTCGCGCACGATGGCTGGATCTCCGGCATGATGAACTATCATTTCAACTTCGCCATCGTCTGGCGCTATTCGGCCAAGCTCTTCGAAGGGCTGCTGCTGAGCATCGAGCTCGCGGCCGCGACCATCGCGATCGGCATGCTGATCGGGCTGCTGCTCGCACTGGTCCAGATCGACGGGCCGCGCTGGGCCCGTCCCCTGATCCGGGGCTATGTCGAATTCGTCCGCAACGTGCCGCTGCTGCTGCTGGTCTATCTGGTGTTTTACGGCATTCCCAGCGCCATCGACCTGCAATATGGGGCGACGACTTCCTTCGTCGCCACGCTCGCCGTCTATTCGGGTGCCTATCTCGTCGAGGTGCTACGGGCAGGCCTGGAAGCCGTACCGAAAGGGTTGATCGAGGCGGGCAAGAGTATCGGCCTGACGCCCTTCGGCGTGCTCTGGCATATTCGCCTGCCGACGGCGCTGCGCATCGCCCTGCCTTCGCTGTCGAACACCTATGTCTCGCTGTTCAAGGACACCTCGATCGCTTCCGCCATCGCCGTGCCCGAGCTCGCCTATGGCATGCGCTGGATCGAGACGCAGACCTTCCGCACCGTCGAAGTCTATCTGCTCGCAACGCCGATCTATCTGGTGACCAGCTACGCCATCCTGCTGCTGCTGAGGCTGGCCGAGCGGCGCTATGCCATCAGCCGGTGACGCCATGTCCATGATCTTCGAAACGCTTCCCTTCCTGCTCGGCGGCCTGTGGACCACACTCTTCGTCTCCATGGCCGTGGTCGTGATTTCACTGCTGATCGGCATCCCGCTCGGCTGTGCGCTGGTCTTCGGGCCCGCCTGGGCACGGCTGCCGATCCGGCTCTATGCCGATTTCGTCCGCGGCGTGCCGATCCTGGTCCTGCTCTATTTCATCTATTACGGCCTGCCGGCGCTACGCATCAATCTGCCCAGTCTGCTGGCCGCGATCGTGGCCCTCACCGCCTTCAAATCGGCCCAGATCGTCGAGATCACACGCGGTGCCTTCCAGGCCGTTCCGAAGGGGCAGACCGAGGCCGCCCAGTCGATCGGGCTCGGTCTTTTCGATCGCTTCGTCTATGTTCTTGCGCCCCAAGCCGTCAGGCGCTTCCTGCCGCCCTTCATCAACAGCGTGGTCGATACGGTGAAGGGTTCCTCGCTCGTGTCCCTGCTCGGCATCGTCGACCTCCTGCTCTCGCTTCAGCAGGTGATCGGCCGCACACATGTCGCCCTGCCCCTCTATGTGCTCGGCGCCTTGATGTATTTCGCCATCAACTTCCCGCTCTCCGCCCTGAGCCGCCGGCTCGAAAAGCGCTTCGTCTGATCGGAAGAACCGCCATGTCCAACGCCGCCCCCCAGCCGGTGATCGAGATTGCCAATCTCACCAAGTCCTTCGGAGCCCTGCAGGTCCTGAAAGGCGTCGACCTGTCGGTCGAGAAGGGCCAGGTCATTGCCATCATCGGCCCGTCCGGCAGCGGCAAGACCACCCTGCTGCGCTGCATCAACTTCCTGGAGGAATATGACGGGGGTTCCGTCCGCATCGACGGGGTCGAGGTCGGCTTCAGCGAGGCGAACGGCAAGCGCCGGCGGCGCACCGAACGCGAACTCGCACATATTCGCGTCGACGCCGCCATGGTTTTCCAGCAGTTCAACCTGTTTCCGCATCTGACGGCGGCCCAGAACATCATGCTGGGCCTGATCAAGTCGCGCGGCAAGAGCAAGGCCGAAGCCCGGAGCATTGCCGAGAGATGGCTGGCCCGCGTCGGGCTGTCGGCGAAGATCGATGCGATGCCGGGACAGCTATCGGGCGGCCAGCAGCAGCGCGTCGGCATTGCCCGGGCGGTAGCGATGGAACCCAAGGTGCTGCTGCTCGACGAGATCACCTCCGCCCTAGATCCCGAGCTCGTCGGCGAAGTCCTCGGCGTCGTGCGCGAGTTGGCGGCTGAGGGCCGCACCATGATCCTGGTGACCCATGAAATGGCCTTCGCGCGTGAAGTGGCCGACCGCGTTGTGTTTACAGACCAGGGCAAGATCATGATCGATGCACCGCCCGCGCTGGTGTTCGGCGAACAGCCCAACGAGCGACTGCGCGCCTTCCTCGCGCGCTTCGCCGGCCTGCAATTGCCGACCCCTACTCCCGCGCGCTGATGACGGCGCCGGCACTGGCGATCATCACCAGCGCGATACCGCCGACCTGCTGCAGGCTGAGCGGTTCATTGAGGACGAGATAGCCGGCCAGTGCGCCGATGCCGGGCTCCGCGCTCATCAAGATCCCGAAGGTGGCCGAGGACAGGCGCCGCAGCGCCATCATTTCGAGAGCATAGGGCAGAAGCGGTGTCAGCACGGCTAGGCCTATCGTCTGCGCGGCAAGGCCGCCGGGAAGCGCGAAGCCGGTTTCGTACAGGCCGAAAGGTGTCGATATCAACGCGGCCGCCGCGAAGGAGATCGCCAGCCCCTCCAGCCCCTTGAAGACCTTGCCGATGCGCTTGCTGAGAAGGATGTAGGCGGCCCAGCCGGTTCCCGCTGCAATCGCGAACAGGAAACCGAGCATATCGACGCTCCAGCCAGCCTGGTTTCGCACCAGCAGGAGCACGCCGGCAAAGGCCAGCACCAGCCAGATCAGGCGCCAGCTGCGGGCAAAGCCGAGAGCCGCGACACCCAGCGGCCCCAGGAACTCGATGGCAACCACCAGCCCCAGCGGCACGCGGGTGATCGCCACGAAGAAAAAGAGCGTCATCATGGCGATGGTCGCTCCCAGCGCCAGGGCAGCCAGGATCTCGCGGCGGTGATAGCGGCGGATGTCGGGGCGGACGATGGCGCCCAGGATGATCGCGGCCCAGGCCAGCCGGCCCCAGGTGGTGGCGAAGGGGCCATATTCGGCCATGGTAGGGTGAGCCAGGGCTGCGCCGAGCTGCACCGAAACCATCGAACATGTAAGCATGAGCAGGGCCAGGCCCGTCTGCGACGTCGATGGGGCGGCCCCTGCTGCCGCGTTGCTTGAATTGTCCTGCAAAGTCCCCTCCCAGGGCTGTGCTTCTACACCATCGAAACGGCAAAACAGAGAGTGGCTGGACGATGATTGCAGGCCTTACCAAAAGCCGGCCGATCCATGTCCACAACCCTTCAGCCCTTCTCGCCCATATCGTCGAGCTTCGGAAAGATGGCATCATTCTATTTGGGCATGAGACCGGCATATATAGCCGATGTAAGGCAAAGAAATCCGAATCTCTAATTTTGAAAGGGCATTTTGGCCTTTTCATATGACCCGGCAGTACCCCTCAATTCTTCGCCGACTCCTGCAGGGGGTCGAACTTCTCGATAAAATCGATCAGGGCCATCACGGCCAGTCCCATGTCGCGAATGGAGGTGAATTCTGCAGGATTGTGGCTGATGCCGCCGCGGCAGCGTACGAACAGCATGCCGATCGGACAGAGGGCAGCCAGCGACTGGGCGTCATGCCCCGCTCCCGACGGCAAATGAATTGCCTTGCCGCCCTGGGCAGCGATCGCTGCCGCAAATCCGGCCTGAAGCGCGGGATCGCAGGGCTCCGCCTTGGCCTCATAGGTCTGCTCGATCCAGGTCGAAACGCCGCGTCGTTCGGCGATGGCGAGGAACTCCGCGCGCAAGGCGCTCATCGCTTCCACACGCCTGGCATCGCTCTGGGAGCGCAGATCGACCGTAAATACGATACGGGCCGGAATGACATTGGAGGCACCGGGCGACAGGCTCAGCTTGCCGATGGTGCCGACCATGAAATCATCGGCATGGCTTGCGACAAGGCGTTCGAGCGCAAGCGCCATTTCGGCGCAAGCCGAAAAGGCGTCCCGCCGCAGCGCCATCGGGACCGTACCGGCATGGCCGGCTTCGCCCACGACCGTCACCGAATAGCGTATCTGGCTGGCGATCGCCGTCACGACACCGAGCCCCTCGCCGGCCTCCTCCAACACCGGGCCCTGCTCGATATGAACCTCGACATAGGCCGCCGCCTCGCCGGGCTCATAAGCGGCCGAGGGAATGGCGTCCGGATCCTTGCCATAGAGCCGCAGGGCATCCGCCAGCTTGACGCCGTCGCTGGATTCGATCTGCAGGACTGCCGGATCGAAGCGCCCTGCCACGGCCTCGGAGCCGAGCAACGTCGTCGCGAAGCGAGAGCTCTCCTCGTCGCCGAAGGCGAGGACGTCGATGCCGAAGGGCATGGCGCCATGCTTGCGGACCATCTCGCGGGTTGCCAGGATACCGGCGATGACGCCGAATGTACCATCATAGGCGCCGGCATCGATCACCGTGTCGATATGCGAGCCGATCAGCAGCCGCTGCACGGCATTGCGCGTTCCCGATGACGGCGCCAGCCGGCCCCGAACCGTGCCGAGCGCATCCTCGCTGACCTCCAGTCCCGTTTCCGTCATCCAGCGAGCCACGAGGTCCGCCGCTTGCCGGTGCTCGGGAGTGAGGTAGAGACGCGTCAGGCGCCCATCCTCGGCACTGATCATCGCCAGGGTACGGATCATGCCTTCGGCCTCGCGGCCCAACGCCATCGCCCGTTCGATCATCGCATCGGCTCCCCTGTCTGCCGGAGGTTCAGGAGATAGGGGATGGCATCGAGCCTGGCACGGTCAAACGGCATGGGATGGGTCGGCCTCGTCAGCAGGGCATTCCGATAGGTCAGCTTGTGACTAACAGAAAAAGCCGCTCGGGTCCCACTGCGGTTCGCCGATGCAGGAACCGCTCAGATTTTTCATAGCCAGGCTCGCCCCGGCTATCCAGAAGCCGCCCCGACAACCGGCCGGGAAGCTGGATTGCCGGGTCAAGCCCGGCAATGACAAAGGTCATGCAAACTCGAAGACGCTTGAGTGAACCGCATTGCGCTCCGGGTTCCCTTTTTGGGCGCGGGGACCGGACAGGTCGTGGATCAATGCGCGCGCAAGCGTCGATGCCTGCGCACGCAATGGCCAATCAGTTCGGGAACTTGTCGTCGATGCCCTTGACGTACCAGTTCATGCCGAGGATCTGCGAGGCATCGAGCTTGTCGCCCCCCTTGCATTCCACCGTCTCGCCCTGCTGGTTCACCACCGGGCAAGTAAAGGGATGGATCTTGCCGGATTTGAGCCCAGCTTCGGTTTCTTCTGCCAGCTTCTTCACATCGTCGGGCATGTTGGTGTAGGGCGCCATCTTGACCATGCCCTTGTCGAGGCCTTCCCAGGTGTCTTCCGACTTCCAGGTCCCGTCCAGCACCGCCTTGGTGCGCTCGATGTAATAGTCGTCCCAGTGATTGATGATGGCGGTGAGCTGGGTCTTCGGGCCGAAGGCGATCATGTCCGAGTCCTGGCCGAAGGAATTGATGCCCTTCTCGGCCGCGGCCTGGGTGGCGGCGGGGCTGTCGGTATGGGTCGCCAGGATGTCGGCGCCCTGCGCGATCAATGCCTTGGAAGCATCCGCTTCCTTGCCGGGATCATACCAGCTCGAGGTCCAGACGATCTTGATCTTCATGTCCGGACGTACGGACTGGGCGCCGCGCATGAAGGAATTGATACCCGAGATCACTTCGGGAATCGGGAACGGCGCGACATAGCCGACGATGCCGCTCTTGGACATTTTGCCGGCGATCACGCCCTCCACATAACGCCCTTCATAGAAGCGCCCGGCATAGGTCGAGACATTCTCGGCCCGCTTGAAGCCGGTGGCGTGCTCGAACTTTACATCCGGAAAGTTCTTGGCGGCCTTGATGGTGGGGTCCATATAGCCGAAAGAGGTGGTGAAGATCAGCTTGTGGCCGGAGTCGGCGAGGTTCTCGATGGCGCGCTGGGCATCCGGCCCTTCCTGGACGCTCTCGACATAAGTGGTCTCGACCTTGTCGCCGAGGGCCTTCACCAGCGCCTTGCGCCCGACATCGTGCTGGTAGGACCAGCCGAAATCACCAACCGGGCCGACATAGATGAAGCCCACCTTGAGCTTCTCCTCGGCGCTGGCCGAGGTCGCCCCGGCACCGGCCATGAGGCCGCAAACGGCCAGGGCTGCCAATATCGTTTTTTTCATCGAGTTTCCCCTCATGGCGGGCCATACGGATCGAAACGCCGGGCCATGGCCCATGCCCGGCGGAAGTGGAAATCAGCGATCGGGCACGAAAGCGGTGCCCAGCGAACCCGGCGCCACGCCGCGCCGCCCCTTGCCGGCCGAGATCATCACCAGCACGATCACCGTCGCAAGATAGGGCAAGCCCGTCCAGAATTGCGGCGGCCAGACCAGCCAGTGCGGCAGCGAGCCGCCCAGCGCCTGCATGTGCAGATTGCCGATCCAGATCGCCCCGAAGAAATAGGCGCCCAGTAGCAGCCGCCAGGGGCGCCAGGACGCGAACACCACCAGCGCCAGGGCGATCCAGCCGCGGCCGGCCGTCATGCCCGTCCCCCAGAAAGGCGTGTCGGCCAAAGAGAGATAGGCGCCGCCCAGGCCGGCACAGGCCCCGCCGAACAGCACCGCCCCGAACCGGATGAGCCGGACGGGATAGCCCAGCGCATGGGCCGAGACGTGGTTCTCGCCGACGGCCCGCAGGATCAGGCCGCCGCGGCTGCGATAGAGGAACCACCAGACGGCGGCGACCAGCGCGATCGACAGGTAGACCAGGGCGTCCTGGCCGAACACGACAGGCCCGATCACCGGGATGTCGCTCAGGCCGGGTATGTCGAGCGAGGGGATCTTGGCGCGGTTGAGCCCGACGAAGCCGGTACCGAGGAGATCGGAGAGGCCCAGGCCGAGAATGGTCAAAGCGAGGCCCGAGGCGACCTGGTTGGCGGCGAGCCCCAGGGTCATGAAGGCGAAGAGCGCCGCAAAGACCATGCCGGCGATGATCGCCGCAAGGAAGCCGAGCGGGGCGCTGCCGGTCATGTAGGCAATGGCAAAGCCCGAGACCGTGCCCATGATCATCATGCCCTCGACCCCGAGATTGAGCACGCCGGAGCGCTCCACCACCAGTTCGCCGATGCCGGCGAGCACGAAGGGGGTCGAGGAGGTGATGATGGTGAGGATGATCGCTTCGGTGAGATTCATCAGGCCACCTTGACTGCGCCGCGCACGAAACGGATGCGGTAGAGGATGAGCGTGTCGCAGGCGAGCACGTAGAACAGCAGCAGGCCCTGGATCACGCTGGTGATGCCGATCGGTACCTTGAGTGCGATCTGGGCCGCCTCGCCGCCGAGATAGGACAGTGCCAGCAACAGGCCTGACAACAGGATGCCCACCGGATTGAGCCGGCCAAGAAAGGCGACGATGATGGCGCTAAAGCCGTAGCCGCTGGCGAAGGGAAGCTGCAGGAGGCCCATCGTCCCATCGGCCACGCTGATGCCGGCAAGGCCGGCAAGGCCGCCCGACACCGCAAAGACGAACAAAGTCATGCGCTTGGGCGAGAAGCCGGCGAACAGGGCGGCGCGCGGCGCCTGGCCGAGCAGGCGGATCTCGAAGCCCTTGAGGCCGCGCCACAACAGCAGGGCGGCAGCCGCCACCACCACCAGCGCGAAGATGGAATCGAGATGGATCGGGCTGCGCCGGAACAGCGCCGGCAGCGTATTGTCGAAATTGGCCGTGAGCGGGAAGTTCAGCCCAGCCGGGTCGCGCCAGGGACCGCGCACGCAATAATCGAGAATCTTGTCCGCAATATAGACCAGCATCAGGCTGGTCAGGATCTCGTTGGTGTTGAAGCGCGTCTTCAGCACCGCCGGGATCAGGGCCCACAGCGCACCACCGGCGATGCCGCCGACGAGGATGAGCGGCACCGCATAGAAGGGCGTCTGGCCCTGGAACAGCAGGGCGATGCCGCCGCCCACCGTGGCGCCAATGATGTACTGGCCTTCGGCGCCGATGTTCCAGTTGTTGGAGATGTAGCAGAGCGACAGGCCGACGGCGATCATCACCAGGGGCGTCGCGCGCACCACGAGTTCCTGAGCGGTGCGCAGGCCGGTCAGCGGCTTGATGAAATAGACATAGAGCGCCTCGCCGGGTGCCTTGCCATAGAGCGCGAAGATGATGGCCGCCGAAACCACCGTGAGCAGGATGGCAATGAGAGGCGAGACCAAGGCCATGCTTATGGAGCGCTCGGCCCGCTTTTCGAGTTCAATCCGCATGATCGGCGCCCCCCATCAGTAACCCGATCCTCTCCAGACTCATGGCCGATACGGGCTCCGGTGCGGACAGCCGGCCGTGATGCATCACCGCGATATGATCGGCCACCTCGAAGATCTCGTCGAGGTCCTGGCTGATCACCACCACCGCCGCACCGCGCCGCGACAGATCGATCAGGGCCTGTCGGATCAACGCGGCCGCACCGGCATCCACGCCCCAGGTCGGCTGGTTCACCACCAGCACGCCGGGTTCGCGCAGCATCTCGCGGCCGACCACGAATTTCTGCAGATTGCCGCCGGAGAGCGAGCCGGCCTCGGGATCCGGCTTGCCCTTGCGCACGTCGAACGTGCCGGAGATCCTGGTTGCCTCGGCCGAGGCCTTGCGCATGTCGACCATGCCGTAGGACACCAGCCCACTGGCGGCATGGCCGGTCAGCAGCGCATTCTGGGAGAGGGTCATGCGTGGCGCCGCCGCATGGCCGAGCCGTTCTTCCGGCACGAAGGCGGCGCGCAAGCGCCGGCGTTCGGTGACGCCGAGCGCACCGACGGGCTTGCCGTCGACAGCCACCGCCTCGGGGGCCACCGTCCTCTCGCCGGAGATGGCCGCGAAGAGTTCGCTCTGGCCATTGCCTGCCACACCGGCAATGGCGAGTATCTCGCCGCCCCGGGCATTCAGCGTAATCTCCTTCAGCGTCGTGCCATGCAGGTCCTCGGCCTGAAGATTCAGCCCCTTCAGCGCCAGGCGCACGGGGCCGTTACGGTTGGCCAGGCGGCCATGCTCGACCATGGCGACGTCGGCGCCCACCATCATGCGTGCCAGGCTGGCGGCGGTTTCCCTGCGCGGGTCGCAAGTCGCCACCAATTTGCCATGGCGCAGCACGGTCGCCGTCTGGCACAGGCGCTTCACCTCCTCCAGCCGGTGGGAAATGTAGAGCACCGCCCTCCCCTCGCCGGTGATGCGTTCGAGGGTGAGAAAGAGCTGGTCGGCCTCCTGCGGCGTCAGCACCGAGGTCGGCTCGTCGAGAATGAGCAGCTTGGGGTTCTGCATCAGGCAGCGTACGATCTCGATGCGCTGCCGCTCCCCCACCGAAAGCGTATGCACCGGCCGGCGCGGTTCGAGCGGCAGGCCATAGGCCGCCGATACCGCCGCGATGCCTTCCTCGACATCCCGCAATTTCGTGCCCGGGGGCTGGGCCAGGGCAACATTCTCGGCGACGCTGAGATTGTCGAACAGCGAGAAATGCTGAAACACCATGCCGATGCCCACGGCGCGAGCCGCCGCCGGGCGCGGCAACTGGATCGGCTGTCCCTGCCAGAAGAGCTGCCCCTCGTTGGGCTGGAGCAGGCCATAGAGAATCTTGACGAAGGTCGACTTGCCGGCACCGTTCTCGCCCAGCAAAGCATGAATCTCATGCGGCATGATCTTCAGATCGATGCCGTCATTCGCTCTCAGCGCGCCGAAGATCTTGACGATACCCCTCGCTTCGATCAGGGGCGTGTGAGCGTCTGCCATTGCTGCCACATTCATGGACGTGCCCAATTCATAGGCGCAAATAAGGCAGATGCGAAGAGTTCAGGCATGGTAACGCAGCTTTTCCCCAACTCAGCGGCGTACCGGGACTAGCCGAGACGCCGATGGCCTTTCAGGACCGACATCCGGCTGCCGGCCTGACGGGGTAATTGCAAGATCTGGGCCACGACGGAAGCCGCGATCACCGCCGGCTCCTTGCCTTCGATGCCGGGTATTCCGAGCGGGCAGATCATGCCTTCGATCAGTCGTTCTGCCAGGCCCGCCTGCCGCAATTGCGAGACGAAGCGAGCCCGCTTGGTCTGTGAGCCGATCACGCCGACATAGGCGAAGCGATCCGCCGCCAGAGCCGACGAAACGATGGCAAGATCGAGCGCGTGGCTATGCGTCATCACCACGATACGCGCATGGTCAGGCGCACCGACCAGGATATGCTCGGGCTCGGCATCGCGGCGGAGCACGACATGCTGCGGCACATGGCTCGGGAAGGCGTCGGGCCGGGCATCGCACCAGACCACGTCGATCGGCAGAGGCGCCAGCGCCAGGATCAGAGCCCGGCCGACATGACCGGCGCCGAACAGATAGACAGACGGATTTGTGGGATCCAGCCTTTCGAGCAGGCGCCCGTCCGGCAGGAAGCGGCTGGCCGTTTCGGCGGGTAGCGCCTGTGCCTCGGCATCGCTGGCCCGGCGACGGATGAAGCCGCCTCGCTCATGCGGCATGCCGATGCTGATGGAGGTTCCGCCCGCCGGCGTCGCAAGCTCGTTCAGCCAGGCGAGATCGTCCCGCTCCAGACGCTCCAGCATCAGGCTGACCCGGCCGCCGCAGCATTGGCCGAGGTCCGGTCCCAGGGCCTTGTCCAGGGAGCGCATGCGGCGTCCCTCCCGAGCCGAAAGCAGCGCCTGCGCTTCGGCGAGCACCTGCCATTCCAGCGTGCCACCGCCGATCGTGCCGGAAAAGGCGCCGTCTGCCCGCACGGCCATACGCGTGCCTGCTTCGCGTGGGCTTGACCCGCGCACGTCCATGATGGTGACGAGCACGGCGCGCCCGTCCCGCTCGACCATGGCCTTCAGCGTCGCGAAGATCCCCATCGCTCTGCCCGCATGCATGCCGGTTTTGGCACAGGCATGATAACGCTTCGGGATGATCGCGCCAAAGCCCATTTGTGGGCTGGTCTTCAAGACCAGCCCAGGCTCCTCCGGGAGGTACGGTACTTCCAGGCTGGTCTAAAGCCCCCCGATTACAGGGCCTTGTCGAGGGCCTGCGCAAAGTCGGCGATCAGGTCGTCGGCGCTCTCTATGCCGGCGGAGAAACGCAGCATGCCCTGGCGGATGCCCATGCCCAGGCGCGCATCTTCCTCGAAGCGCTGATGGGTGGTGGTCGAGGGATGGGTGATCAGGCTCTTGGTGTCGCCGAGATTGTTGGAAATGCGGGTGATCTTCAAGGCGTTGGCAACCTTGAACGCCGCCGCCTTGCCGCCCTTAACCTCGAAGGTCACCAGCGTGCCGCCGGCCTTCATCTGGCGGCGGGCGAGTTCGGCCTGGGGATGGTCGTCGCGGAAGGGATAGATCACGCGCTCGACGGCCGCGTGGCCAGCGAGGGCATCGGCAACCTTGACCGCATTGGCGATCTGGCGTTCGACGCGCAGTTCCAGTGTCTCCAGGCCCTTGAGCATCACCCAGGCATTGAAGGGCGAGATCGAGGGGCCGGTCTGGCGCAGATAGGTATGGATGTGGTCGTTGATGAACTTTTCCGACGCCAGGATCACACCGGCAAGGCACCGGCCCTGCCCGTCGATGTGCTTGGTGGCCGAATAGACCACGCAATCGGCGCCGAGCTTAAGCGGGCTCTGCAGCAGCGGCGTGGCGAACACATTGTCCACCACCAGCGTGGCACCGGCGCTCTTGGCGATCTTGGCGATGGCCTCGATGTCGAGGATCTCGAGTGTCGGATTGGTCGGGCTTTCCAGGAAGAACACCTTGGTTTCCGGCCGAACCGCCGCCTGCCACTGGGCCAGCTCGGTGCCATCAACCAGGGTCGAGGTCACGCCGAAGCGCGGCAGCAGTTCCTCGATGACATAGCGGCAGGAGCCGAACAGGGCCTTGGCGGCGACGACGTGGTCGCCGGCCTTGAGCTGGCCGATCAGGGTCGCGGTAACGGCCGCCATGCCGGAGGCGGTGGCGCGGGCAGCTTCGGCTCCCTCCAGTTCCGCCATGCGCTGCTCGAACATCGCCACGGTGGGATTGGAGAAGCGGCTATAGATGAAGCCGGCATCCTCACCCTTGAAACGGGCCTCCGCCTGCTCGGCGCTTTCGTAGACGAATCCCTGGGTGAGGAACAACGCCTCCGAGGTCTCGGCATATTGCGAGCGCAGCGTGCCGGCATGCACGAGCCGGGTGGCCGGCTGCAATTCCCGGGTGGAAGGTGCTGAAGTCAAAGGCTTGGTCATCTGCGGCAATCCTGAATAGCCGCAAGTCGAGCGCCAGCGCTCTTTCCCACGGCCCTTTAGCGAGTTGTTTTACGTGGCTGCAAGCCGGCCGGCCCAAATCCACCACGACGAAGACTGTTGAGTAGACCTACTCCCCGATGGCGTCAATGCATGGTTTCGTCTAGCAAGACCAAGATACGCCAAAACTGGCAGCAAAAAGCGAGAGCCATGCCGTCCGCGAACATCCTGCATTCTCAAGGCATCCTGCATAGCCATGGCATTCTGCCCTCCCAGGCGATTGCCGGGCTGGTCGAGGCGGGCGCCGTCCGCATCGAGCAGCCCTTGGCCACGGACCAGATCCAGCCGGCCAGCCTCGACCTGCGCCTGGGCGCCAGGGCCTACCGCATGCGGGCGAGCTTCCTACCGGGGCCACGCAGCACCGTGGCCGAGCGCATTGCCGACCTCGCCTTGCACGAGATCGACCTGACCAAAGGCGCCGTGCTGGAAACGGGCTGCGTCTATATCGTGCCCCTGCTGGAAAGCCTGAAGATGCCGGATGGCGTTCTCGCCTCCACCAATCCGAAGAGTTCGACCGGCCGCCTCGATGTCTTCACCCGCGTGATCACTGACCATGCCCGCGCCTTCGACCAGGTCGAGGCCGGTTATGACGGCCCGCTCTATGCCGAGATCGGCCCCCGCACCTTCCCGGTGCTGGTCAGGACGGGATCGCGCCTCAGCCAGATCCGTTTCCGCCGCGGCGAAGCCCGCATCGACGATGCCGCCTTGCGCGAATTGCAGCGCCGCATGGGCCTGGTCTCCTCGCCCGATCCGGACATTGCCGGCGGCGTCGCCGTCTCCGTCGACCTCACCGGCTTCGGCGACGGCATCATCGGCTATCGCGCCAAGCGCCATACCGCCGTGATCGATGTCGACAAGCGCGCGGCCTGCGATCTCCTCGACTTCTGGGAGCCGATCCCGCATCGCGGCAAGAACGACATGATCCTCGACCCGGACGAGTTCTACATCCTGGCCTCCAAGGAAGCCGTGCATGTGCCGCCGGAATTCGCCGCCGAAATGGTGCCGTTCGACCCGCTGGTGGGCGAATTCCGGGTGCATTACGCCGGCTTCTTCGATCCAGGCTTTGGCTACTCGCCCGACGGCATGGAGGCAGCGCGGGCCGTGCTCGAAGTGCGCTCGCGTGAAGTCCCCTTCATCGTCGAGGACGGCCAGATCGTCGGACGCCTGATCTATGAGCGCATGCTCGAGCGCCCGCAGATCCTCTACGGCGCCGGCCTCAACTCCAACTATCAGGGCCAGGCGCTGAAGCTGTCGAAGCATTTCCGGTAAGCCACGACGCCGGCGCAAGGGTGGTGCCATGAAGAACTCTGTCGTCGCGACCACCGCCGCACTTTGTGTCTTGCTGTTCCCGCTTGCGCAGGCGCGAGCGATGGAGTGCTTCGGTGGCTTCAGTTGCGAGGAAATCGGCGCTGCTGCCTTCTCCTTTCGGATCGTTCGGGATTGTCCCGCTCAATTTCAGATCCGGCCTGACAAAAGGGCCAAGTTCGAGCGGGCGATGGTTGCCCTGCGCAACCGCCCGCTCGCCAATGTCACGGGTAACGAGCAGTTCTCCTCGACCCCGCAGACTTATGGACCCGGTGTCTGCGAGGGCGCCGCGCGAAAGTTCAAGAGCGGCACGGCGAAGGTCGAATTCCTTGCCGAGAGGCCGCAAGCCAAGCGTAGGTGAAGGTCGGCACAGGCACCTGAGGCATCCGGCAAACAGCCAAGAAAAAGGGCGGCTCGCCGGGCCGCCCTTCACGAGTTTCCGGCTCTGGGAGGACTCAGGCCGGCTTCGAGCGCCGTTCGAAGGACGCAACGAATTTCACGATCAGCAGGAAGGTGGCCGCCTCGACCACTGCGACGATCCACAGGCCGTTCGATATGGCACCGGCATCCTTGAGATAGCCCATCAGATAGGGAGCGCCGAAGCCGGCGAGATTGGCCACCGAATTGATCAGGGCGATACCGACGGCGGCAGCCGAACCAGCCAGGAAGTGGTTGGGCATCTGCCAGAACACCGGGATCGCCGACATGGTGCCGACCACGGCCAACCCCAGGGCCAGCAAGGCGATCGGCGCGCTGCCGGGCACCACGAAGCCGAGGACGGTGAGCCCGACTGCGCCGGCCAGAGCCGCCAGGCCGCAATGGTAGCGCACTTCATTGGCACGGTCGGAATGGATGCCGTTGGAGATCATGCCGGCGGCGCCGCAGGCATAGATCGCCGCCATGATCCAGCCCACCGTGGCCGGATTTGTAAAGCCGACTTCCCGCACGATGGTGGGGCCGAAGAAGGTCAGCGCGGAATTGGCCATGATGATGCAGAAGAAGATGGCAATGAACTTCCACACGATCAGGTTCTTCAGCGACTGCAACACGCCGTGCTCGCGATGGCCGAGCGCCTGGCGGTCACGCTCGAGATCGCCGATCAGCAGCTGGCGCTCGTCGGCGCTCAGCCAATGGGCATGCTCGGGCTTGTCGGTCAGATAATAGAGGGTCGCCAGGCCGGCCAGGATGGACGGAATGCCTTCCAGCAGGAACACCCACTGCCAGCCTGCCCAGCCGTTCACGCCGCCGAGCTGGGTCATGATGGTGCCAGCCACCGGACCGCCCAGGACACCGGCCAGGGCGGAGGCCGACATGAACAGGCCGAAGACCTTGGCGCGGCGCAGCGACGGGAACCAATAAGTCAGATAGAGGATGACGCCGGGGTAGAAGCCGGCCTCGAACACGCCGAGCAGGAAGCGCAGGCTATAGAACTGCCAGGGCTTGGTGACGAACATCATCAAGACGCAGATGATGCCCCAGCCGATGGTGATGCGAGCCAGCGTCCGCTTGGCGCCGATCCGCTCGAGCAGCATGTTGCTCGGCACTTCGAAGAAGAAATAGCCAAGGAAGAACACACCAGCGCCGAGGCCATAGACCGTCTCGCTGAACTGCAGGTCCTGGAGCATGGTCAGCTTGGCAAAGCCGACATTGACGCGGTCGATCCACGCCAGCACCCACAGGAACATCAGGAAGGGAAGCAGGCGCCAGATCACCTTCTTGTAGAGCGCCTCCACCTGCGGAGAGGTAGCTTCCGTGATCGCGCCTCCCGGCTCGATCATCGCATTCGCGGTCATGGTTTTCTCCCAGATATCTTATTGATTGACCGGCTTTGCGACGGCGATCTTCGATCCGCCGCCACCGATATTCAACGCACCACCTCGAAGCCGGCAGCAGCACGCCCGTCGGGCCCGTCCAAGGACGGCACCTTTCGTCGTCAGGCGGCGGGCGCTACGGCCTGCATGGCTTCGCGATGGAACAAGGCATCCAACCGATAGCGGCTGATGAAGCCGATCTGCCGCAGCGCCTCGCGCCGCTCGTCGTCGCTGCGGCGCGCGATGCGATGGCGGAACTCGGCAAAAATCCCGACTTTGGTGTAGTGCCGCACGCAGACGATGAACGGGAAGCCATGGCGAGCGCGATATTTGCGATTCAACTCGTCCATCTCGGTGACTTCCGAAGCACTGAGCCGGTCGAGCCCTGCCGTTCCCTGCTCTTCCACCGATTCCGCCGTCATCGTGCCCTGCTTGGCCTCGCGACCGGCGAGATCGGGATGCGCGTTGAGGAAGGCTGCGATGCTGGCCTCGTCCTGGCCGAGCACAACCGCCATCATCGCAGCATGCAGGTTCTCGATGGTGTCGAACGGCCTGCGCGACCACACGGCTTCAGCCACCCAGCGGGAATTCTCGAAAACCGGTCCCAGCCGGGTGGTGAACGCCTCGCGGCTCGCCGCATTCAGGCTCATCAGATCGATCAAGGCGCCGCTCCACGGGATTCATCGTTGTTCTTTGGCGAGATTTCCGAATTCCCATGAGAAAAAGCATGCGCCTTGACAGATATTAGGTCAATTTGATGAGATGAATGATCAATATTAGAAAAATCGAATAATAGTAGGCCGACATCGACGAGGCGAACCCGGGATGCCAACCCTGAACGGGGAACGATGAATGAAAAAAGATGCGTTGGTTGATCTCAGCCTGCTTCGCGTCTTCTGCATCCTGATGAGCGAACGCAGTGTATCGCGTACCGCCGTGCGCCTGGAGATGTCGCAACCCGCGGTCAGCCTCGTCCTGGGCCGGCTGCGCGAGCATTTCGGCGACCAGTTGCTCATGCGCGGACGCGGCGGAATGGTGCCGACCGACCGTGCTCTGACGATCCTGCCCCGTATCCAGGCGCTGCTGATGGACGCCGAAGCCCTGGCGGAGGATACCGCGCCTTTCGACATATCGGCGAGCAATCACAGCTTTACCATTGCATCCCCCGATTACCTCGCTCCCATCTTTCTGGGGGATGTCATCGCAGCGGCCCGACGCGAGGCGCCGAATGTGCGGCTCGTCATCCGGGCGCTGGGCCCCGATTTCGACTTCGAGAGCGCCCTGGCCAAGGGAGAGATCGACACGGTGATCGGCAACTGGCCGTCACCGCCGAACTATCTGCGCCGATCCGTCCTGCTCGAGGACGAGGTCGTCTGCGTCATGGGCGCCCAGCACCGGCTGGCCCATGGCCCGATCACCCAGGCCGACTATCTTGCCGCGGCCCATATCGTGCCGGTGTCCTATTCGGTCGCCCATCGCGGTCTGGTCGAAACTCATCTGAGTCGCCTGCGCCTCGTTCGCGAGCGAACCGTGGCCCTGTCCTATTTCGGCATGGCACCTTATCTGCTGCTTGAATCCGATCTCATCTTCACGACGAGCCGCCATTTCGCGCGTTATTTCTCGGCATTCCTTCCCCTGGCGATCCGCAACTCACCGATCCGCTTTCCGGCGATGACCTTCTATCAATTGTGGCATGAGCGGTCGCATCACGCTCCGGCCCATCGCTGGCTGCGCGACCTCATGGCCCGCTCGCGCAGCAGCATCGACGCCACCCGCCCCACCAGGTCGGAGCCGCAGGCCTAGGCTATGCCCGTCGGCCGGCGGGTTTACGCAAGGCAGCCGCTCGCCAGGCCGACGCAGCGGCGAAAATCTGCACCAGCCCGCCCATGGTCATGGCGCCGGCCAATCCGGCCGCCCCACCGCCGAGAACGGCATAGAGCGAGCCGAGGACGGCAACGCCGACCGTCGCCCCCACCATGCGCGCCACGTTGATGATCGCCGAAGCCATGCCGGCCCGCGCCGATGCGACCGCGCCCACCGCCTCCCCCATCAGGGGCCCGGTCGCCATCCCCATGCCGAGGCCGGTGAAGGCCAGACCAATTTCGGCCGGCAGGATCGAGACATGATGGGCGCCTGCCGCGATCGACAACAGGCCGCAACCGATGATGGCCACTCCGCCGCCGGTCATCATGCGCGTACCGATCCTTCGGCCCAGAAAGCCGGAGAAGGGCGAAACCAGGACAAACACCGCGGCCATCGGCATCAAAGCAAGGCCCGCCATCGCCGGGCTGAGCCGTCCTGCTTCTTGCCAGAACAGCGGCAGCAGGAAGAGGGTCCATAAATGCCGAAGGTCATGCCGGCAGTTGCCGTGACGATACCTTGAAAGATTGTGTTTTCGAAAATATCAAGTGGAACCATTGCCCTATGGCCATATCTTCGCTCGATGGTTATAAAAGAAAATAGGGAAACCATGGCGAGAAAGGCGGCTATCAGGGCGACTGGTGGCGTCTCGCGCATTGCGATGGCAGCGAAGGCAAAACCGCCGAGGGCCGCCGCACCGAAAGCCTGTGCACCCCCGTCGAAATACCGCTCCTGCGGATCAGCTGATTCAGGGATGACCAGGGCGGCAAGGACCAGGGCGGCCAGGCCGATCGGCACGACGACAAGGAAGATGCTTGGCCAGCCGAAGGCATGCAGCAGGGCGCCGCCAAGGGTCGGGCCGATCGCCATCGCGACACCGTTGCAGGCTGCCCAGATCCCCAAGGCCCGTCCCCGCTCGGCCTGATCGGGCCACATGACGCGCAGGATCGCCAATGACGACGGCATCAGCAGCGCCGCCCCGAGGCCGGCTGTCGCCCGCGCCGCAATCAGCACGCCGATCATGGGGGAGAAAGCGCATAGAAGCGATGCTGCGGTGAAAATTGCGGCACCGGCCATGAAGATCAGGCGGCGCCCCTTGAGATCGGCCAGCAAACCACCCGTCAGCAGCATGACCGCATAAACCAGATTATAGCCGTCCACGACCCATTGCAGCGCGTCGAGTCCGGATGAGAAGGCTTGCCCGATCCGGCGGACTGCAAGGTTCACGACAGCCGTATCCACCTGGGCAATCAGCACGGCCAAGCACAATGTCACCAGAGCCAGGTTCCGATGGCGCAGGCGCAAGTGCGATGGGTTCGACGCGTGCATGCATTCCATGCCGGGCAATCTCCATAGGCTGGAGGCCCTTCTTACCGCCATGTTTGCATCGAATGCTTCGGCCGGTATCGAAGCATGCCATATCGGATTGGTGCATAGTCACTCCAGAATGAGGACGCCATGCCTGAGATCCCCGATTTTGCCGCCACTGCCTCGCTGATCGCCGATCCCGCCCGTGCGCTGATGCTGACCGCCCTGCTCGATGGCCGCGCCCTGCCGGCTGGCGAACTGGCCTATGCCGCCCGCATCGCGCCGCAGACGGCGAGTTCCCATCTGGCCAAGCTGCTTGCCGGTGGCCTCCTCGCCGTCGAGACGGAAGGGCGCCATCGCTATTATCGTCTGGCGGGTGGCGACGTCGCCGAGGCACTGGAACACCTTTCCGTGCTCGGACCGGAGCAGCCAATCCGCCGCAAGGCGATGAGTGACAAAGCGCGCGAATTGCGGCATTGCCGGTGTTGCTACGATCATCTGGCTGGACAGGTTGGTGTGGCAGTAACCCAGGGCCTAGTCGAGCACGGCTATCTCGTTCCGGCCGCCGACAAGCAGTTTCGCATCACGGCCAGCGGCAACGCCTGGTTCGGTTCGATCGGCCTCGATGTCGCAACGCTGAAACCCACCGCACGGGGACTCGCGCGCCAATGTCTCGATTGGACCGAGCGCAGCCATCACCTTGCCGGCCCCCTCGGTGTCCATCTGCTGAGCACGATGTGCAAGCTGGGATGGCTGCGCCGCAGCAGGGAATCACGGGCGGTGCAGGTCACGCCCAGAGGCTGGATCGAGCTCAGGCGACAGCTCGGCATCGATCCCGTGTCGAGCCTGGCAGCGTAGGGCTTCCTGTCACGGAACATGGATGCCTGTCTTTGGGCCATGTGGTCAGGCCACCTAGCCACTTGAATGTTGAGCTGCCGGTGATAGGTTCGAAGCGAACAGAATGACCGGCGAGGCAAGACCATGCCGTTTCAGGCCGTGGCGTCGCAGAGACTGTTTCAACAGGTTGCCGAGCAGGTCGTCGGGCTCATCCGCTCGGGCGAATTGCCGCCGGGCACGCGCCTTCCTGCCGAGCGGGACCTCGCCCGCAAGCTGGGTGTCAGCCGGCCCGTGGTGCGCGAAGCGATGATCGCGCTGGAGATTTCCGGCTTCGTCGAGGTGAAGACGGGTACGGGCAGCTATGTCTCCGACGGGTCGCCGCGCGCCGGCGAACTCGGCGATGCCGGCCCAAGCGCCTTCGATCTGCTCGCGGCGCGCCGCATCATCGAGGGCGAGATCGCAGCCACCGCCGCCGAGATGGCCAGGCCGGCGGACATCGAGCGTCTCGACCAGGCCCTAGCCTGGTACCGGCAGGAATCCCTGAAGGGCGAAGACTCTTTCGAAGCCGATCGCGCCTTCCATCTGGGCATTGCCGAAGCCACGGGCAATCCGGTTCTCACCCGGACGATGGAGCTCCTGTGGGGCGACATGCGCGGGCGCATTTTCGACCGGCTGGGCGAATTGACCAAGAACTCCACCAAGCTGCGGACCAACATGGCCGATCACCAGGCCATTCGAGACGCCATCACCGCGGGTGATGGTCCCGGCGCGCGCCAGGCCATGCAGGCCCATATCGCCAATGTCGAAACCTATTTCCTGATGGATGCCGCGGAAGACGGCACGACGACACACACGAGGAACGCCACTGGCGGCACGACCCGCCGCTGAAAATCAAGAATGGGAGGATGTCATGACTGCTCGGATAACCCGCCGCCAGGCACTCGGCGCCGGTATCGGCTTTGCGGCCCTCGGCATTGCCGGCGCCAAGGCGGAAACCCCGGCCCTGCCGAAATCGCCCGTCACGCTCAACGTCGTCGATGTCGCCGGCAATCTCGCCCTCACCCAGAAGGCCATCCAGAACTACGCCAAGGCCAAGCCGGAACTGGTGTCGAAGATCAGCTTCACCAAGGCTCCGGCACCGGATCTTCCCGGCAAGCTCAAGGCCCAGCAAGATGCCGGCCGGGTCGACATCGATCTCGTCCTCACCGGCACGGACGCGCTGTCCGCCGGTCTCGACCAGAAGATCTGGGTGCCGCTCCTGCCGGATCTCGCTTCGGCGCTGCCCAAGCTCGATGACGTCCTGCTCGCCCCGGCCGCCCGCATGCAGGGGCTGGCCAACGGGGCCGGCGTCGTGGTCTCCTACTATCCATCCGGCCCGCTGCTCGAATATGCACCCGAGCGCGTCTCGCAGCCGCCGAACACGGCGGAGGAATTGCTGGCCTATGCCAAGGTCAACCCGAACCGCTTCATCTATGCCCGCCCCGCCAATTCCGGGCCGGGGCGCACCTTCCTGATGGGCCTGCCTTACATCCTCGGCGACAAGGATCCGAAGGATCCCGTCAATGGCTGGGAGAAGACCTGGGCCTATCTGAAGGAATTGGGGGAGGCCATCGAATATTATCCCACCGGCACGGGCGCGACCATGAAGGAGTTCGGCGAGGGCTCACGCGACATGACGGTGTCTACCACCGGTTGGGACATCAATCCGCGTGTGCTCGGCGTGGTGCCCAAGAGTGCCGCGATCTCGACCCTGAAGGGCTTCCACTGGGTCACCGATGCACATTATGCCTGCATTCCCACGGGCCTCGCTCCGGAAAAGGTTGCAGTGCTGCTCGACCTCATCAGTTTCATGCTGAAGCCGGAGCAGCAGGCCTACACCTATGACGAGGGCTATTTCTATCCGGGGCCGGCCGTGAAGAACGTCACGCTGTCCATGGCACCCGAGGAGAGCCAGGCTGCCATCGCCGAGTTCGGCAGGCCGGAATATGAAAAGCTGATTACCGATATTCCCACCGAACTCCCGCTGGATCCCGCCAAGATGGTGGTGGCGTTCAACATGTGGGACAAGCAGATCGGTGCTGCCAAAACCAAGTGAAATCCGGACCAAGTGAAATCCGGACCAAGTGAGATTCGAGCCGAGAAGGACTCGGCTTCGCTCTTTGCGGGGAAGGTCTACGATCCTCATCGAGGACCTGGCCTGGCCTCCCCGCTTTCACCCCACTCGGTACAGCGGCAGGTTCGATGTCAGCCCTGAGCAATTTCAGCCATTTGAAACTCGACAAGGTCGGGCGTGACTTCGGCGCCATGAACGCCTTGAAGGACCTGTCCTTTACGGTTCAACGCGGCGAATTCATCGCCCTGCTCGGCCCTTCGGGCTGCGGCAAGTCGACCGCGCTCAACTGCATCGCTGGCCTGCTCCCGACCACGCGCGGCTCGATCTGGCTCGACGACAGGCGCATCGATACGCTCGGTCCGGAAGATCGCGGCTTCGGCATGGTGTTCCAGAACTACGCCTTGTTTCCGCATATGAGCGTCAGGGAGAATGTCGGCTTCGGCCTGCGCATGCGCGGCGTGCCGCGCGGGCCGGCCTCGGCGCGCATCGGCGAGGCGCTCGCAACGGTCAGGCTCACCGACCAGGCCGCCAAGCTGCCAGGCCAGTTGTCGGGCGGGCAGCAGCAGCGCGTTGCCATCGCCCGCGCTATCGCGGTCGAACCGCCCCTCGTGCTGATGGACGAGCCGCTTTCCAATCTCGACGCCAAGCTCCGGCTTGAAATGCGCCAGGAAATCCGCCGCATCCATGCCGGCCTCGGTTCGATCACCCTCTATGTCACCCACGACCAGGACGAGGCGCTTTCGCTGGCCGACCGCATCATCGTGCTGCGCGACGGCGAGATCCGCCAGATCGGCACGCCGGAGGATCTCTACCAACGACCGGCGACGCTGGATGTCGCGGAGTTCATGGGGTTCCGCAACCGCCTGCCGGGTTCGATCGTCTCGTCCTCCCCTGACGAGGTGACGCTGGAGATCGCCGGCGAACGGATCGAGGGCATTGCCCGCGAAGAGCTGGCCGGACCGAGCGCGATCGCGGCCATTCGCCCGGACGATCTGATTGCCGGCGAACAGGGGATCCCCGCCCTGGTGGAGATCTGCGAATATCGTGGCCACGCCTTCTTCGGGGCGGCCAGGGGACCGGCCGGAAACGAGCTCTTCTTCAGGGCGCGTCAGCGCATGCGGCCGGGCGAGCAGGTTCATCTGAAGGCCGATCCGTCACGCGTGCTGATCTTCAACGAGGCGGCGCGATGAGCGCCCTGCCTGCCCCCAACCTGAAGGCACGCCTCGCCGCACGCGGCATCGACGGCGTGACGCTGCTCGCCCTGCCGGCCGTGCTGTTCCTGCTGGCCCTGTTCATCTATCCCTTCTTCTATGGGCTGTGGCTGTCGTTCCAGCCCAAGGATGGCTCGACCTTCGGCAATTACATTACCTTCTTCAGCGATCCCGCGCTCTACGGTACCATCGCCACTACCCTGTGGATCGCGGTACCGGCCACTCTGTTCAACCTGCTTGCCGCCATACCGGTGGCCTTCCGGGTCCGCCTGCTCGACAATCAGCGCCTGCTCACCACCATCCTGGTGCTGCCGATCACACTCGGCACGGTGCTGGTGGCCGAGGGGCTGCTCAACTATCTCGGGCCGCAGGGCTGGTTCAACCGGGCCCTCATCCTGGTGGGTATTGGCCCGGTCAAGCTGGTCCA
The DNA here is from genome assembly GCF_052045555.1 of Labrys sp. 22185. Classification (NCBI taxonomy): domain Bacteria; kingdom Pseudomonadati; phylum Pseudomonadota; class Alphaproteobacteria; order Hyphomicrobiales; family Xanthobacteraceae; genus Labrys; species Labrys sp. 22185. The sequence goes on from NZ_JBQEPH010000015.1 coordinate 80,547, forward strand.
CAATTACTGGGGCGTGTTCCTGTCGCTGGTGATCACCGGCTTTCCGTTCACCTTCCTGCTGACGCTCTCCTATGTCACCGGCATCGACCCGGCCCTGGAGAATGCGGCGGCAACGCTGGGCGCCAGACCGGCCGCGCGCTTTCGCCATATCTTCCTGCCGCTGTTGCTGCCCGGCCTCGCCGTGACCTTCTGCCTGAGCTTCGTGCAGGCCTTCTCGGTCTATCCCTCGGCCGTGATGCTCGGTGCCCCGGCAGGGCCGACCCGGGTCATCACCATTCCGGCCTATCAGGCCGCCACCGAGCTCTACGACTATTCGATGGCCTCGGCGATCGCCATGATCATGGGTGCGATCCTGCTGGTCGTCATCGCCATCGTGCTCGGCCTTCGCTCCCTGGCCTATCGCGGGCCCGCCGGCGGCGGCAAAGGCTAGGAGACAGGGTCATGGTCCGTCGAATTTCCCGCCCGCTTTCCGAACGCCTGTGGTCCACGGCCGTATGGGCGCTGACCATCTTCTTCGTGATCAATCTTCTTGCCGTGATCGCAGCGGTGATCGTCAGTTCCTTCTCGACGCGCTGGCTGGGCACCTGGCTGCCGCAGGGCTGGACCGCGCGCTGGTACGATTCGGCCTGGGAGGAGTTCCAGCTTGGCGGCGTGCTCCTCGTCACCTTCCAGGTCGTCTTCGGCGTGGTGATGCTATCCGCCGTGATCGGCATTCCCGCCGCCTATGCCCTGGCGCGACGCGATTTTCCCGGCAAGAAACTGGCGACCTTGCTGTTCCTGTTGCCCTTGCTGGTGCCCCCCGTCACCTATGGCATTCCGCTGACGACGGTTCTCTACAAGGCAGGGCTCGGCAGTACCCTGGCCGGCGTGATCATCGCCAACCTCGTGCCTGCCCTGCCCTTCGTCATCCTGGTGATGATTCCCTTTGTCGAGCAGATCGATTCGCGCCTAGAAGCGGCAGCGCGGGTCTTCGGCGCCCGCACCGGCTCGGTGTTCCGGCATGTGCTGATCCCGCTGCTGCTGCCGGGAGCGCTCGCGGCCCTGCTCCTGGTGCTGGTGCGCACCATCGCGATGTTCGAGCTGACCTTCCTGATCGCCGGCTCCGACAGCCAGACGCTGGTCGTCTCGCTCTATGCCGCCGTGACGGCGTCCGGGGTCAGGGCGCCGCAATCCGTGGATGCCATGGCCGTCATCTACATGCTGAGCACGCTGGTCTGGCTGGTCATCGCCCTTCGCTTCATCAACCCGACCCAGATGGTGACGCGGGTAAAGAAAGCCCCTGCCCGCTGAGGCCTACAGTTTCTTGACCAGCCTCAAGGCTTCGGTGGCAAAACCGTTCTTTTCATAGAAAAGCCGGCCGCGATGATTGCTGGCAAAGACGTCGAGGGACAAGGCGGCATAGCCCTGTTGCCGTGCCCAGTCCTCTGCTGCAGCGAGCAATTGCCTGGCCGCGCCCATGCCCTCGGCCGCCTCGGTGACGGCCAGAAGGGCCACATAGCCGATCTCCCGGCCGGTTATGCCGTCAGTCCCCGGCAGGGCATGCAGGAATCCGAGACCGACACCGACGGCATCCTCGGCGATCAGGCTCAGGCTTCCTGCCGCTGGCTCCCTGAGATTGGCAGCGGAAAAGGCATCCTGGAACGCCCGAATGTCGGTCTGTTCATGCAACTCGGTTTCGATGACAGCCGCAAGGCGGTGTCCGAGACCGAGCATGAAGCTCAAATCCCGCTCCCCCTCCGCCTTGCGGATGCGGATGTTCGTCAACGATAGGCGGAGGCGATGCCGAGAAAATCCTCGGCCTTGAGCGAGGCACCGCCCACGAGCGCGCCATCGACATTGTCGACGCCCATCAGTTCGGCTGCATTGGAGGGCTTGACCGAGCCGCCATAGAGCACGCGCACGCCATTGCCTTCTTCACCGAGGGCTTCCACCAAGCGCGCGCGGATGAAATCATGCACCTGCTTCACATCAGCCGCCGTGGGCGTCAGGCCAGTGCCGATCGCCCAGACGGGCTCGTAGGCGATCACGGTATTGGCAGCATTGGCACCCGCCGGCAGGGAGCCCGCAAGCTGGCTGCCCACCACATCCAGGGCCTTGCCCGATTCGCGTTCCGCACGGGTCTCGCCGATGCAGACGATGGCAACCAGGCCGGCGCGCAGAGCCGCCCCGGCCTTGGCCTTGACCGTCGCATCCGTCTCACCGTGATCGGTGCGACGCTCGGAATGGCCGACGATGACATAGGTCGCGCCGGCATCCTTCAGCATCTCGGCGGAGATGTCGCCGGTATGGGCGCCCGAAGGCTTGGCGTGGCAATCCTGCGCCCCGATCTTGATATGCTGCCCTGCTGCCTGCGCCGCAAAGCGGGACACCAGCGTAAAGGGCGGGCAGACCAGCACCTCGGCGGCACCGGCTTCGCCGGCTGCGACACCGGTCGCGATGGCATCGAGCTCGGTGACCCCCTTGGTGAGGCCGTTCATCTTCCAATTGCCAGCGACGAGCGGGCGCGGCCGGTTTGCTGTCATCTTGCTGATCCTCTTTCTGTCAAACAGGATTGCCGAGACTGCTCGGCAGGGCGGGCTCGGAAATCCTGTCGCCTGTCGAGGCCTGCGCCGGGAAACTCTGCTTGGGCCGCCCTCGATGCGCCGACTTCATCTGGCGTGCTTAGCAACCTCGTTCCCATGGAGCAAGGCGTGGGTGTCGCAAGAAACCCATGGCCGCGCCATTGCGACGCCACGTGCTCGTCCCTATGATGCGCCGCTTTTCGTGCGCCGTGCCCTTACCGGAGCGTTCATGCGGCCCCGAAGCAGCGTAGAAACGATGCGTGGTTTCCCGGGTTCTCCGAGACGGACCTGGAAAATCTCTTTGCCTTGATGGAACCAAGACACCGATGCTGAGCTCATTCCGCGAAGTTATGACCAAGGGACCCGCCAAGATCATCACGGCGGGGGTCATGTTCCTCCTGAGCGGCAGCTTCGCCTTATGGGGTGTCGAAGGCTGGCTGCAGGGGCGCAGCAATTCCGATGTCGCCACGGTTGGCGGATCTGCCATTTCCGCCAACACCTATAGCGAAGCCTATCGCTCGCGGACCTTGCAGATCACCAGAGCCACCGGCAAGGCGGTCACCCCCGACATCGCCCGCACCTTCGGCATCGACAAGCAGGTTCTCAACGGCTTGATCTCGGAAAAGGCCATGGACGTTCAGGCCGCCAAGCTTGGGCTCGGCCTCGACCCTCAAGCCATGGTTCGGACCGTGATGAACGATCCCGACTTCCAAGTCTCCGTTCCCGGCAAGCCGCCCGTCTTCGACGCCAATGCCTTTCGCCAGATGCTCGAAAACAACGGCATGAACGAGGAGATGTTCTTTGCGCGTCAGCGCGAGGTCTATGTCCGCGGCCAGATCGACCAGGGCCTGACGGCCGGCGGCCCAGTCCCGCAAGCTCTGCTGCAGGCTGCCGCCCGCTACGAGCAGGAAAAGCGCAATACGTCCTATTTCGTACTGCCGCAGAGCAGCGTGGGTGACATTGCTCCGCCCGACGCCGCCAAGCTGCAGGCCTATTACGACGAGAACAAGGCTGCCTTCCGCACCAAGGAACTGCGCAGCCTGAGCTACATACTCGTGACGCCGGCCGAGCTGAGCGGCCGGGCCACCGTCACCGATGCCGATGTCCAGGCCGCCGTCGACAAGGACAAGGCCGGCTCGGCGGCGCTGGAGCAGCGCACCGTCGAACAGATCGCCTTCCCTTCGCTGGATGAGGCCAGGGCCGCTGCCGCCCGCATCGCTTCCGGCCAGATCACCTTCGAGGGCCTTGTCACCGAGCGCAAGCTCAAGCCCGAGGACATCGATCTGGGCACCGTGTCCAAGCGCCAGCTCAGCGACCAGAAGATCGCGGACGCCGCCTTCGCGCTGAAGGAAGGCGGCACGTCGGACGCCGTGCAGGGCAATCTCGCCAACGTGATCGTCAAGGTGACCAAGATCATCGACGCCAAGATCGTCCTGCGCGGCGAACTGGAACGTCAACGCGCATCGGAGGCCGCCAAGAATCTGCGCGACGCCATCGAAGACGAGCGCATGGGCGGCGCCCCGCTCAAGGATATCGCCACCAAGCTCAAGCTGAAGGCCGTGACGCTACCGCCGGTCGATGCCCAGGGCCGTGACGCCGAGGGCAAGCCGGTTGCCGTCCCGCTCGCCACCCAGGTCCTGCCTGCTCTCTTCACGGCCGAACCGGGTTCCGATCCCGAAGCCGTCGACGGCCGTGACGAAGGCCTGATGTGGTTCTCGCTGGACAGCGTAGTTCCGGCCCGCGACCGCACGCTCGACGAAGCCAAGAACGAGGTGATCACTTCCTGGACCGCCGATCAGAAAGTTGCCAAGCTCAAGGAGAAGGCCGACGAGCTCGTGACCCAGTTACAGGGCGGCAAGTCGCTCGAGGACATAGCCAAGAGCCTGAACCTGCAGGTCACCCCTGCCTGGGATCTCACCCGCAACGGCCAGAGCCAGCCCGTGCCCCCGGCGGTCGTCACGGCCGTGTTCGCCACCCCGCTCAAGGGGTTCGGAACGGCGCTTGCCGCCAACGGCACCGATCGAATCATCTTCCATGTCGAGGACAACGTGATCCCCGAGCTCGATGCCAAGGCTCCGCAGACCGAGGCGCTGTCCAAGCAGCTCGCGACCGGCATCAGCCAGGACCTGATGACGGAATATGTCAAGAAGGTCGAAGACCAGCTCGGCGTGGCCATCAACCAGACCAATGTCGACCGTGTCGTCGGCACCGGCAGCCTCTGAGTCGCCACCATGCTTCTCGAACCTTCCTTCGAAGCCTTCTCGGCCGCCTACGCAGCCGGCAAGGCGCAGATCCTGACGCTGACGCTGGTGGGCGACCTGGAAACCCCGGTTTCCGCCTTCATGAAGCTGGCGGGCGACAGGCCCAATGCCTTCCTCCTGGAATCGGTGGAAGGCGGTGCTACGCGCGGGCGCTATTCCATGATCGGCCTGGAGCCCGACCTGATCTGGCGCTGCCAGGACGGCCAGGCCTCGATCAACCGCCATTTGCCGGACCAGGCCTTCGAGACGTTGGACGGCCATCCGTTCGATACGCTGCGGGCTCTGATCGCGGAAAGCCGGATCGAGCTGCCCGAAGGTGCACCGCCGATGGCGGCCGGCCTGTTCGGCTATCTCGGCTATGACATGGTGCGACTGGTGGAGGAGCTTCCCGCCGCCAAGCCGGATCCCATCGGCGTTCCCGACGCCATCTTGATGCGCCCCACCCTGATGGTGGTGTTCGACGCGGTGCGCGACGCCATCACGGCCGTGACGCCGGTGCGCCCACAAGCCGATGTCACGGCCAAGCAGGCCTATCTGCGCGCCGAACAGCGGCTGATGACCATCGTCGACGGCCTGGACCGCCCGACACCCAAGCTTGCCGAGACCGTCGATCTCGACGCCCTGCACGCCCAGCAGGTTTCCAACACCGCCGAAGCCGACTATCTGGCCATGGTGGCCCGCGCCAAGGAGTACATCAAGGCCGGCGACATCTTCCAGGTCGTGCTGTCTCAGCGCTTCAGCGCGCCGTTCCAGTTGCCACCCTTCTCGCTCTATCGGGCCTTGCGCCGCATCAACCCGGCTCCCTTCCTGGTCTACCTGCAGCTCGACGGGTTTTCGGTGGTCTGCTCCAGCCCGGAGATTCTGGTCCGGCTGCGTGAGGGCAAGGTGACGGTCCGGCCCATCGCCGGCACGCGCCCACGCGGCAAGACCAAGACCGAGGACGATGCGCTGGCCGAATCGCTGCTCAACGATCCCAAGGAGTTGGCCGAACATCTCATGCTGCTCGACCTCGGCCGCAACGATGTCGGCCATGTCTCGGCCGTCGGCAGCGTCACGGTAACCGATCGCTTCTTCATCGAGCGCTACAGCCATGTGATGCACATCGTCTCGAATGTCGAGGGCAGCATCGGCCCGGGCCACGACGCGCTCGATGCGCTGGCAGCGGGCTTTCCGGCCGGTACTGTCTCGGGCGCGCCCAAGGTCCGCGCCATGCAGATCATCGACGAGCTCGAAAGGGACAAGCGCGGCCTCTATGCCGGCGCCATCGGTTATTTCGGTGCGGATGGCCAGATGGATACCTGCATCGTGCTGCGCACGGCCCTGGTCAAGGACGCCACCATGCATGTCCAGTCCGGCGCCGGCATCGTCTACGACAGCGTGCCCGCGAGCGAGCATGCCGAATGCGTCAACAAGGCCAAGGCGCTGTTCCGCGCTGCCGAAGAAGCCGTCCGCTTCGCCGGCCAGCCCGGACGGGGACAGTAAGGCAGGCGGACGACATCCATGGCTAAGTGGCCCGGCGCCCGGCGATCGGCCCTGCTGACCTTCGGGGCCGCCTATGTCGTGCTCTTCGCCGACTTCTATCTCTACCTCTATCCAGGCGGCTTGCAGGCCATCGCCTTGATGCTGGCGATCGCCCTGCCTGCCTTGGGCGCCGCCTATGGCATCTTCTTCTTCCATTGGCTCTTCGAGAGCGAGCGCTCTGCCCCCTATGCCGATTACGGTTTCGGTATCTGGCTGATCTCCTCGCTCGCCTCGCTGATCTACATGGCCGTCTTCGCCGGTCTGGGCGCGCTCCTGCCCTATGGCCTGGAGAGGCTGGAGCTGTTCGGGAACACCGTGCAGATGATCGCCTCGCGCATGACCTTGGCCTCGGACTATTTCGAGCCCGTCGTAGGCCGCAATCTCGCGCTTTTCATCCTGCTGGAGGTGTTCGCCTGCGCCTATGGCAAGAAACACGGCATGCGCGTCCGCAGCAACGGGCCGGTCATCTGAGCATTGGCACGTCTCGCTCCCGTCAGTCGCTCGACGTGGCCGAGGGCTAGCCTCCTTCGGTTCGAACCCCCAAACGACGCCTGCACCCATTCTGCACGAGAAGACCATTGTACATCGCCATCCCCTGCCTGCATCACGATAATGCCCGGAGGAGAGAAATCAATGAATGTCGACGGGGCTCGCCGCAAGATCTTGTGGGAGGTGCGAATCATTGGCGCGTGCTGCGCGCTGATGCTGTCGGGCCTTGCCGATTATGCTGTGTTTCGCGAGTCCCCGCTGTCGCTGCGCCCTCTCATCCTCATGGGAGGTTCGGCGCTTTGCATACTGGTCCTGCCCGACCGGTTCTTCTGGTCGCGAGGACACGTCTCCATCGCTCGTACCATCCTCACCGCGGGCCTAGCGCCCAACTTCTGTGGTTTTTTCAGCGGTGTCCCCATGGCAATTGCCGGCCTCATCACGTCCAAACCGGTCCCTGGTCTTCCTTCCATCGCGCCGTCGCTGGGAGATCTGCTCGGACAGCCTATCTTTCTAGCGATTTTTCCGTCCGTGCTTACGGCGGGCATGCTCAACTTCGTGAGCGTTCTCGTCGGCCTCGCCGTAGGCAGTTGGGCAAGTTGGCGCCACATGCGGCTTCTCTTGGGCACCAGCGCTTGACCCGCTGCCTCCTGACGCCTAGTCGTGATGGCTCCAAAGGAGGCTAGAGCCGTGACGACAGACCGTTCCATGACCGTGACGCTGATCGACAATTATGACAGCTTCACCTGGAACCTCTGGCATTATCTCGGCCAGCTGGGTTGCACCGTCACGGTCCATCGCAACGACAAGGTCAGCGCTGACGAGGTGATTGCCGCCGCGCCCGATGCGATCGTGCTCTCGCCCGGCCCCTGCACACCCACAGAGGCCGGCATCTGCTGCGAGTTGATCGAAAAGGCCAAGGACAAGATCCCGCTCTTCGGCGTCTGCCTCGGCCACCAGGCCATCGGCCAGGTTTTCGGCGGCGACATCGTGCGCCTCGCCATTCCCATGCATGGCAAGATCTCCTCGATCGACCATCGCGGCCGCGGCGTCTTTCGGGGTCTGAACGGACCGTTCATGGGCACGCGCTATCACTCGCTCGTGGTCAGGCGCGACAGCCTGCCGACCGATCTGGAAGTCACCGCCGAGACGGATGACGGTGTCATCATGGGCCTGCAGCACAAGAGCGCGCCGCTGCATGGCGTGCAGTTCCATCCGGAGTCGATCATGTCGGACCATGGCCACCGCATCCTCCAGAACTTCCTGGAGCTGGCGGTGGAATGGAACGCCAAGCATCGGGCCCAGGAAAACCGGAACGAAAGCGAGCATGCGTGATGGACGGTTTCAAGCCCTATATCGGCAAGGCTGCCGCCGGTTCGCTCACGCGCGAAGAAGCGGCTGAAGCCTTCGACCTTCTGCTCTCCGGGCAAGCGACGCCCTCGCAGATCGGTGGCTTCCTGATGGCGCTCAGGGTCCGCGGCGAGACGCCGGACGAGATGGCCGGCGCCGTCAGCGCCATGCGCGCCAAGATGCTGACGGTGGAGGCCCCCGAGGACGCCGTCGACATCGTCGGCACCGGTGGCGACGCCTCCGGCTCCTATAATGTCTCGACGGCCGCTTCCCTGATCGTGGCCGGCGCGGGCGTGAAGGTTGCCAAGCATGGCAATCGCGCCCTCTCCTCCAAATCCGGTGCCGCGGACGTGCTGACTGCGCTCGGCGTCAACATCGAGCTGAAGCCCGAGGGTATCGCCCGCTGCATCACGCTGGCGGGCGTCGGTTTCATGTTCGCGCCAGCCCATCACGGCGCCATGAAGCATGTCGGCCCCACCCGCGTCGAACTCGGCACGCGCACGATCTTCAACCTGCTCGGCCCCCTGTCCAACCCCGCCGGCGTCAAGCGGCAATTGCTCGGTGTCTATGCCCGCCAATGGTTGCAGCCCATGGTCGAGGTGCTCAAGACCCTGGGATCGACGCGCATCATCGCCGTGCATGGCAGCGACGGGCTCGACGAAATCACCACCACCGGCCCCACCGAGATCGTTTCCCTGGAGAACGGCGAGATCAGCCACGGCGTCATCACGCCCGAAGAGGTTGGGCTGCGCGTTGCGACACCCGAGGATCTCAAGGGCGGCGACGCCGCCCACAACGCGTTGGCGTTGCGGGCCGTGCTCGAAGGCGAAAAAACTCCCTATCGGGACATCGCCCTCCTGAATGCCGGCGCTGCCCTGCTCGTGGCGGGACGCGTGCCGAGCCTGGCGGATGGGGTAACCCTCGCCCGCGAATCCGTCGATAAGGGCAAGGCCCTAGCAACGCTCAACCGTTTGGTTGAAATTTCCAACGCGTGAGTGCCATGGCCACCATTCTCCAGAAGATCGAAGCCTATAAGCGCCGCGAGATCGAGGCAGCGAAGGCGTCATGCCCGCTGCCTGAGCTGATCAAGTTGGCGGACCGGGCCAGCCCCGTACGCGGCTTCCAGAGGGCCCTCCAAGCCAAGCTCGACGCCGGCGATACTGCTTTGATTGCCGAGATCAAGAAGGCGAGTCCGTCCAAAGGCCTGATCCGCGCCGATTTCGACCCTCCGACACTTGCCCGCGCCTATGAAGCCGGCGGAGCAGCCTGTCTTTCCGTGCTGACCGACGAGCCCTCCTTCCAGGGGCGGCCCGAGTTCCTCACCGCGGCACGTGCGGCGGTATCGCTGCCCGCCTTGCGCAAGGACTTCCTCTACGATCCCTACCAGGTGGTGGAAGCAAGAGCCTGGGGTGCCGACTGCATCCTGGTGATCATGGCCAGCGTCACCGACGCCGAAGCCCGTGCGCTGATCGCGGCCGCCAAGGACTGGTCCCTCGACGTGCTGTGCGAGATCCACAATCACGACGAGCTCGAGCGGTCCCTCACGCTCGATGTCGGCATGATCGGCATCAACAATCGCGATCTCAACGACTTTGTCACCCGCCTGGAGACGACCGAGACACTGGCGCCGCTGGTACCCGGCGATCGTCTCCTGGTCGGCGAAAGCGGCATCTTCACACCCGGCGACGTCCAGCGCCTGCAGAAGGCTGATGTCAACACCTTCCTGGTCGGCGAGAGCCTGATGCGCCAGGCCGACGTCGCCGCCGCCACGCGTGCCCTGCTGTCTGTGGACCAGGCGGCATGAGCCGGCAAAATACGAATCCTGGCCTTACCCATCTCGACGCCTCCGGCGAGGCGAACATGGTCGATGTTTCGCAAAAGGCCGTGACGAGCCGCACCGCAGTCGCCGAAGGGCGGGTGGTGATGCAGCGCGAGACGCTCGACCTCGTGTTGTCGGGCGATGCCAAGAAAGGTGATGTTCGCGCCACGGCCCGCATCGCCGGTATCATGGCCGCCAAGAAAACCCATGAACTCATTCCGCTCTGCCACCCGCTGCTCCTCAGCAAGGTCGCCGTCGAGATCGAGCCCGACACCGCTCTGCCCGGTCTGACGGTGCGGGCGACAGCCAAGGTCGCGGGTCAGACCGGCGTGGAGATGGAAGCGCTGACCGCTGTTTCCGTCGCCTGCCTGACCATCTATGACATGGTCAAAGCCGCCGACCGGGGCATGCGCATCGAGGCGATCAGGCTCGTAGAGAAGTCCGGCGGCAAATCCGGCGATTGGCATGCGGAGGAAAATCCATGAGCCTGCTTCCCGTCGCGGACGCGCTGGCCAAGGTGGTTGCCGGCGTCACCCCGCTTCCTGTCGAAACCGTGCCACTGCACGCCACGCGCGGACGCGTGCTTGCTTCCGCCATCACCGCGCTGAGAACCCAGCCCGGCTTCAACGCCTCGGCCATGGACGGTTATGCAGTACGCGTGGATGACGCCAAGCAGGGAGCCAGCCTCGAATTGATCGGCGAGTCTGCCGCCGGGCATGGCTATGCCGGTCGGGTCGGCGAGAACCAGGCCGTGCGCATCTTTACGGGCGCGCCCGTACCTGACGGCGCCGACACCGTGGTGATCCAGGAACAGACCCGGCGCGACGGCAATCGCGTCATCCTGGAGGCCACGGCCAAGCCCGGCCAGCATATCCGGGGCCGCGGACTGGATTTTGCCGAAGGCCGTGAGGCCCTGAGGCCTGGAACCGTCATCGGCCCCCGCGATATCGCCCTCGCCGCCGCAATGAACCACCCTGGTCTGCCGGTCCACCGCCGCCCCAAGGTCGCCATCCTCGCCACCGGCGACGAACTGGTATTGCCCGGCCAGGCCATCGGCGAAAACCAGATCGTTGCCTCCAACAATTTCGCCATCCGCGCCCTTGTCGAGGCCGAAGGCGGCGAAGTGCTCGACCTCGGCATCGCCAGCGACGACTTCCCGGCCCTGGAAGCCGCCATCAAGCGAGCTCGCGCCGAAAAGGCCGATGTGCTCGTCACCATCGGTGGCGCCTCCGTCGGCGATCACGATCTGATACAGACCGCGTTGACCCGCGAAGGCATGCGGCTCGGCTTCTGGAAAATCGCGATGCGGCCAGGCAAGCCGCTGCTGCATGGGCGGCTCGGCGCCATGCACATCCTCGGACTGCCGGGCAATCCGGTCTCCTCCGTGGTTTGCGGCGTCCTCTTCCTGGTGCCGCTGCTGCGCGCGTTGCTTGGCCGTTCCGACGCCGGCCCGCCACGCCGCAAGGCCGTCTTTGCCCGCTCCTGGCCGGCCAACGATGTCCGCGAGGACTATATACGGGCCCGCTTCCTGCTTGACGATACGTCAGACATCCTCAAGGTGGAGCCATTGGCACTGCAGGATTCGTCGCTCGTCAGCGTGATGCAGCATGCCGACTGCCTGGTGATCCGGCCGCCCTTCGCACCCGAAGCAAAGGCGGGTGAGACCTGCGAGATCATCGATCTTCGTGCGGCCGGCTATTGACCACGTCTTTAACCTGAACTTCATTGTTGCAGAACACAGTAGGAACATGTAGCACTGTTCTTGTTTTGTTTACACCTTCACCGTGATTCGCGGCCGCCACGACGGGATAGCCATGCTGACCAAGAAACAACATGAATTGCTTCGGTTCATTCATGAGCGCCTGAAGGAACAGGGTGTGCCTCCTTCCTTCGATGAGATGAAGGAAGCACTGGACCTCAGGTCTAAGTCCGGCATTCACCGCCTGATCATGGCGCTGGAGGAGCGTGGCTTCATTCGGCGCCTGCCCAACCGCGCCCGTGCGCTGGAAGTGGTGCGCCTGCCCGAATCGGCGGTGCCGAGCGGTGGCGGCCTGTCGCTCGCCTCTTCCCAGCGTGGTTTCCGCCCCAATGTAATCGAGGGCAATCTCGGCAAGGTTCGCCCCGTCAGGCCTGAAATTGACGACGAGGTCGGCCGGCCGGTCCTCGTCCCGGTGATGGGGCGTATCGCCGCCGGCACGCCGGTCTCCGCCATCCAGTCCAAGAGCCACACCATCAGCGTCACGCCGGAAATGTTGTCCTCCGGCGATCATTTCGCCCTGGAAGTGCGCGGCGATTCCATGATCGAAGCCGGTATCTTCGACAATGACACCGTGCTTATCCGCCGCCAGGACCACGCCGATACCGGCGACATCGTCGTGGCACTGATCGACGACGAGGAGGCGACACTCAAGCGCCTGCGCAAGCGCGGAGCCTCCATCGCACTGGAGGCCGCCAATCCGGCCTATGAAACCCGTATCTTCGGGCCCGACCGGGTGCAGATCCAGGGCAAGCTGGTCGGTTTGTTCCGTCGCTATTGAGCGTGGCCGACATCGTGGCTTGCCGGCTATGAACGCGCTTCGCGCGATCGCGAACTGCAGCTTGCGGCGCCGCGATGTCGAAAACCTGCTCGCGACGAAGCTTCCCCATTCCCTCGTCGATTGCGAGATGGAGGAGTGCGATCTTTCGCGTCTCGATCTCTCTCATTGGGCCTTCGAGCGCTGCAGGCTCAGAAACGCCAAGCTGGTCGGCGCCAGGCTTGCCAATACACTCTGGCGCAACTGCAAGGCGAGCGGCGCCGATTTCCGTGGCACGGACCTAGAGGAAGCGGCGTTCCGCACCGGTGATTACAGCAATACCAGCTTCCGGCGCGCCAAGGCGGCCTCGACGGCTTTTACCGGTTGCAAGCTGACCGGGGCGGACCTCTCCGAAACCTCGGGGCTGGGGCTGGTTTTCGAGGAAGTTCTGCTGATGTCGGCCAAGCTGCCGGCCTTTTCCTTCCGAAAGAGCGTGCTGCGTCGCCTCGACTTCACCCAGGCCGATTTGCGCCAATGTGATTTTCGCGAGGCGATCTTCGAGGAATGCAGTCTGCGTGATGCCAATCTTGTCGATGCTCGCTTCGAGGGTGCCGACTTGCGCGGTGCCGATCTCGGCGGGCTGAAGCTGGCAGACACCCGTTATTTCAAGGGCGCCACGATCTCGAAAGGCCAGGCCGGCCAATTGCTGGCCGAACTGGGCTTGCGGATTGCCTGAGAGAGCCTTCGGAATTCGCAGGCTAATCCGCTCGACACCAGGCAACCAGGAGTGCTCGAACCACTATTCGCCCGAGCACCGCCGAAGGTCGTCATGAACCGGGAAGACAGGTCAGTCGACAGCAATCATGACGTCTGAGGCCTTGATGACGGCATAGGCATTCTGGCCGGGCTTGAGATTGAGGTCGTCGACGGCCTCATTGGTGATCGACGCGGTAATGATGGTGCCGTTGACCTCGAGCTGGATGTGGGAGGTCGTCTGCCCCTTCGTCACGCTCTTGATCGTGCCCTTGATCTGGTTGCGGGCGCTGATTTTCATGAAACTTCCCTTGGCGACGCGAAAGACGCGATCATCATCATTCCTGAAGCAATGTCCACCGGCAAATACTGGTGAAATTAGCGTGGTGGTGGCCCCTTCCAGACGGCGGGTACGATCGGGGTAACCGCCTCAAAACGCGCGATCGTTACCCCGAAAATTGCGGGCGGAGGCCCATGGGGCCGCCACCTTCTCGCTCAGACGCGATGTAGCCAACGCTCAGGTGAGGCCGATGATGTCGCTGCTTTGCAAATTGACCGTGCCCTGGATCGCGATCTGAAAATCCGCCTTCTTGTCACCATTTATATCGCCCTGCAGCATGGTCTGCCCACCCTGGAAGATATAACGCAGTTCACCCGACGAGCCGGTGAAATCGCTATTGGCGATCAGGCTGTGGAACTCCTGAAAACTGAGGTCGATTTTGTCCTCGCCTTGGGTGAAGTCCATGATCGTGTCGGTTGCCGCACGGGTCAATCCGCTGTCCTTGACGCCCAGCAGTTTGAAGATGTCGTTGCCGCCCTCCCCCCAAAGGATGTCGGCTCCAACGCCGCCGGCGATGACGTCGTTGCCGTCATTGCCGTGCAGTGTTTCCGCTATCGCTCCGCCGACGATGGTGTCGTTGCCGGCCGTGCCCCACACGATCTCGAAGCCCTTCACATTCTCGCTGCCGCCGGACGTGCCGAAGGTTGCGGTCTGAGCATTCAGGCCGAGAGCCGCCGTGGTGCCCAGATTGATATTGAGCGGGTCGGTCGTAGCGGGATCGACAGTGAAGACGTCGATCCCGGTGCTGCCATCCACCTTGTCGGTACCGCCATCGTTCGAGGCAAAATAGACGTCATTGCCCGCGCCGAGGCCATAGATGTCGTTGCCGGCCTGATCGTGGACATATTCGACACTGGCGCCACCGACAAAGGTATCGTTGCCCGCCCCCAGATAGAAGTCGCCGGTCACCAGACCGGCACCGGACTCGGTGAACTTGTCGTTGCCAGCTCCGGTCTGGACATTGCCGTAGATGGTACCGCTGTTGGTGATGGTATTACCGCCATCGCCACCATAGACACCCCTATAGATCGTCTTGCTGTTGGTGAGGGTGTTGACCCCCTCGCCCAGATCGATGCCGTCGACGCTGCCCGAATTGGTGATCTTGTCGTTGCCGTTGCCAGCCGAGATGAAACCATAGATCACGCCGCTATTGGTCGCCGTATCATCTCCCGTACCCAGCCAGACGGCGCCATCGATCTCCTTGCCGTTGGTAAGGCTGTCATTGCCGGCACCGAGGTCCAACGCGCCTTGGAAGTACTGGTCGCTTCCAGTGTCGTAGCCATAGGCCGTGTCGCCGACGATCAACCCCGTATTGCTGATGACGTCGGCTCCCAAACTTCCAAGTATCGTCCCGTACAACTTTCCTGAGTTCTTGATGGTACTGTTGCCTTGCCAAAGGCCTATCGAAACCTGGACATCCCGCTGAGTATCGTCTGCGAAAGTCAGGAGCTGATCATTGCCGATTACAATGCCCGAGTTCGTAACGACATTCTTGCCTTCGTTGATCAGGATCGAACCATCGATCTCTCCGGTATTGGTGACGGTATTGCCGGCGGTCGGGACTCCCAGGGAATTCAGCGGAGCCCCGCCAAAGAGACCGATGTCGCCTTGAATCAGCTTGCTGTTGGTAATGCTGCCAAGCCCGCCGGACCGAATGGCATAACCGCTATCCGTAGAGATCGTCCCGGCGTTCGTCACCGTCAATGTCGCAGCGCTGTTATTATAGATTCCGAAATCGCCACCAGAAATGGTCGCGCCTGCCAGATTCTTTACGGAGATTTTTGCGTTGGAATAGAGATTGCTGCCTGAATCGCCGACGTAATAGATGGCCCCCGCATCCCCTCGGATAATTCCTGAATTCGCGACATCCAAGGCCGCATTTGTCCCGATGCCGTAGAGGGAACCGTAGATGGAGCCTTCCGTTCCCACATTGACCTTTGTCGTTACAAGGGTGCTCGTGGGCGGCGCGTTCACGGCAAGGCCGTCTCCTTGCAGGCCGCTAACCCCGCCATTGATCGTTACAGTCCAGGGGCCGCCGTCGAGCTGGAGCCCCAGACTGTCGGCGGAAATAATGTAGGAATCCAAATTTACCTTGTAGGTGCTTCCTGCTGCACCCGTCGCGAAAACGCTGTCATGGGTGATACCGGTTGGAAGTACAATGTTGCTCATGGAGAATTCCTGGCCTGCGCTCAGTTAGCGATGGAATACCTGACATCCAAGCCACTTCACCTTATCGGCTTGGCAGTGAGAACGATCGCGAGCATACATGACGTCTGGTATCCATGCGATGGCTTTACTCGATCTCCATGAAAATATTTTCAAGCCAGAGCAATATTCGCCCCAAAAACAAAACACGATTTTTATAATAGAAATTTACGCTGGATATTTAGTCTAATTTATCAAAATTTTTCCTTGAAAAGATTTTCACAATCATATTTAAAACTAAAATTTATTATAAAAATATTATAGAACATTGAAATTCATTGCAAAAACGCCCAAACCCTTATTTGTCATTTATACAGACCTGCCTGCCAATTAATGATTTGGTCCTTTAACGATCTTTCTTTGTAATGTACTGTAAAATCGTCGCACTGTCGCAACGGCGGCGTTGTCAGTTGGTCGTAAGATTAAATCCGGGTTGAATTAATGATGGTCGGTTAGTTTGCGTTCCTTGCCACTGCGAGCACTTGCGACTAGGTCGCCCGAGGTCTTCCACTCATGAACGAAATATCACAGAGCACGGGAGAGCCAGAGAAACTCGACTCCGGCCTCGCTGCGCTATGCGGTGTGGCAAACTATTTCCGAATTGCAGCCGATCCCATGCATATGCGCCGGGAGCTTGCGCTGGGAAACAGAGAGAGCACCAATGTCGATCTGGTTCGAGCCGCAGCCATCGTCGGTCTCAAGGCTCGCACCATCAATGCGGCCAAGGCCAAACGCCTGCAGTCCATTCCGGTGCCGGCCATCGTCAAGCTGCGGGAGGGGGCCCATGCCATCTATGGAGGCTTGATGGCCTCCGGAGACTATCGGTTGGTCGATCCTGTCACGCGCGTGGCACGCGGCGTGTCGGTGGAAGACCTGCTCGATCAGATCGAGCCGGAGGTCATCTTGGTCGCCCGCCGTCTCAAGGGCCCTGGCATCGATCCAAAAGCCTTCAGCCTACGCTGGTTCTTGCCCTCGATCTGGCGCTACCGCAAGCCACTGGCCCATGTCCTGGTCGCATCGATCTTCGTGCAGATCTTCGCGCTGATCACGCCGCTCTTCTTCCAGGTGATCGTCGACAAGGTCCTGGTGCATCAGGGCTATTCGACGCTCCTCGTGCTGGTCCTCGGCCTGGTGATCATCGGTGTCTTCGACGTTTCGCTGCAATATCTGCGCACCTATGTCCTTTCGCATACGACGAGCCGCATCGATGTCGAGCTTGGCCGCCGCCTCTTCCATCACCTGCTACGCTTGCCGCTCGGCTATTTCGAGACCAGGGCGGCAGGCCAGACCGTCGCCCGCGTGAGGGAGCTCGAGACGATACGCTCCTTTCTGACAGGCCAGGGCCTGTTCTCGGCGATCGACCTGTTCTTCACCTTCATCTTCATCGCCGTTCTCTTCCTCTATTCCTGGAAGCTGACGCTGATCGTCATCGCGGCGATCCCGCTCTATTTGATCATCACCCTGCTGGTGCGTCCGCATCTGCGAGACAAGGTCAAGCAGAAGTTCAACACGGGAGCCGAAAGCCAGCAATTCCTGGTCGAGACCGTGGTGGGCATCCAGACGCTCAAAGCCGCGGCCGTCGAGCCGGCTACGCAGTCGCAATGGGAGGAGCGGCTCGCCGCCTATGTCCGCACGGCCTTCGATGCAACGCTCCTGGCGAGCATCGGCCAGAACGCCATTCAATATGTCAGCAAGCTGATGACGGCCGCCCTGCTCTTTTTCGGCGCCATGGCCGTGATCCGCGGCGAGATCACGGTAGGCGAACTCGTTGCTTTCAACATGATCTCCGGGCAGGTGATGCAACCCATCCTGCGCCTATCGCAGTTGTGGCAGGATTTCCAGCAGGTGCAGGTTTCCATCGAAAGACTGGGAGACATTCTCAACACCGTTCCGGAACATTCACCCCGGATGCCGTTGGCGTTGCCGACGCCGCGCGGACAGATTGCCTTCCGGAACGTATCCTTCCGCTACAGAGCCGGTTTGCCGGAAGTTCTCAAAACCATCACCCTGCAGATCAATCCGGGCGAGGTGATCGGCATTGTCGGTCCGTCGGGTTCGGGCAAATCGACGTTGACCAAGCTGATCCAGCGTCTCTACACGCCGGTAGAGGGACAGATCTTTCTCGACGGAGCCGATATTTCACAGGTCGACCCGGCTTGGCTGCGCAGCAATATCGGCGTGGTCCTGCAGGAAAACCTGCTGTTTCACCGTTCGGTTCACGACAATATCGCCTTGGCCAATCCAACGATGTCACGCGGCGCAGTGATGCAGGTCGCACGCCTTGCCGGCGCCGACGAATTCATCAGCAAGCTGCCGAGCGGCTACGAGACCATCATCGAGGAACGCGGCGCCAATCTCTCGGGTGGGCAAAGACAGCGCCTCGCCATTGCCCGTGCTTTGGCAACCAATCCGCCGATCCTCATTTTCGACGAGGCCACGAGCGCCCTCGACTATGAGAGCGAGCGTGTCATCCATCGTAACATGCGACAGATCGTCAAGGGGCGCACGGTCATCATCATCGCCCACCGGCTTGCCGCCGTCAGGAACTGCAACCGCATCATCAGCATGGCCGATGGGCGCATTGTCGAGATCGGCACGCATGACGCATTGGTGGCGAGAAAAGGTGGTCTCTATGCTCATCTGTGGGCGCTGCAGACCAGCCAGGCGAGTGGGGAGGACGTATCGTGAGTACCGCCTCACTCTCCACCGCACGCAAGCGGCCCACACCGCGGCGATCCGATCAGGAGTTCCTGCCGGCGGCGCTCGAAATTCTGGAAACCCCGGCGTCTCCGGCAAGGCTGGCGCTGCTGCTGCTGATCTGCGGTTTCCTTGCCAGCGCGCTGGCCTGGTCCTACTTCAGCCGGATCGACATCTTTGCCGTCGCTGCCGGCAAGATCCGGCCGATCGGCCAGATCAAGACCATCGAGCCTCTGGAAACAGGACGCATTCGGGCGATCCGGGTCGACAATGGCGCGCATGTGAAGGCCGGGGACATCCTCGTTGAACTCGACACCGTCGAGACCGAGGCCGACGTCGGCAACATCGCGGCAAGCCTGGCCGCCTATCAAGCCGAAGCCTTGCGCCGACGGGCAGCGATCGAAACTGCGGAGAAGAACATCGTCGATATAGCCCCCGCCATCCCATGGCCCGAGACCATTCCCGCCAATGTGCGTGCACGCGAGGAACAGGTGCTGCGCGATGACCTGGCAAGCCTGCGCGCCGAGTTGAACAGCTTGGCTGCCAAGAAGGCGGTGAAGACGGCGGAACGTGATCGGCTGATCGCCACCACGACTTCCCAGGCGACCCTGATAGAGACCCTGCAGAGCCGGGTCGACATGAGAAACACGCTGATGGAGAAGAATGCCGGCACGCGCACGAACCTGTTTGACGCGCTCCAGGCTCTCCAGTCGGAAAAATCCGCCCTCGCCGCCAACAATGGCTGGCTGGAGCAGGCGAAGGCCGAGATGGTCACCTTCACGGTTGAAGCCACCAAGATCCGGGATGCCTTCATCAGCGACAACTCCCAGAAAAAGGCGAATGCCGAACGCCAGGCCGACGACCTCAGCCATCGCCTGATCAAGGCGAAGGCGAGCCTCGAACACAAGACCTTGATCAGCCCGATTGACGGCACCGTGCAGTCCGTCTCCGTGACCACCATCGGCCAGGTCGTGACCACGGGCCAGGAATTGATGCGGGTGGTCCCAGCCAATGCCACGCTCGAAATCGAAGCCTATGTGGAGAACAAGGACATCGCTTTCGTCCATAAGGGCCAGGAGGCCATCGTCAAGGTGGAGGCCTTCCCGTTCACCCGCTACGGTACGATCTCCGGCCTCGTGA
Source organism: Labrys sp. 22185 (assembly GCF_052045555.1). Classification (NCBI taxonomy): domain Bacteria; kingdom Pseudomonadati; phylum Pseudomonadota; class Alphaproteobacteria; order Hyphomicrobiales; family Xanthobacteraceae; genus Labrys; species Labrys sp. 22185. The sequence continues at coordinate 100,193 of NZ_JBQEPH010000015.1, forward strand.
CGCATGTCGCCGCCGACTCCATCCCTGCGCCGGAAGCCCAGCGCGCCGAAGGCGACCCGACGCAGGCCATCCGACAGCAGGATATGTTTGCCGGCGCTTCGAGGGTTCAGGCACTCGTCTATCCCGTCACGCTCACTCCTTCGACCACCTTCATTGCAGCAGACGGCAACAAGGTGCCGCTCGGAGCAGGCATGACGGTAAGCGTCGAGATCAAGACCGGCAGCCGGCGTGTCTTGGAATATCTCTTCTCGCCCCTTGTCGAGGTGTCGTCCCAGGCGATGCGCGAGCGCTGATCCGCGGCGCGGAGAACCCAGGCGCTTCCCCCTGGGCATATGTCAGTCGTCAGCGTTCGGCTGCGAAGGTCCCAGATCTGCGTCGGGGATGGGGGAGCCCCGAGGCGAATCGACAAGCGGAGCCTGCGTAGCGGGCGGCGTGGCACTGGCAACCGGCTTCGTTCTGGCCGGAGCCCAGGGACGGGCCCCCTCGAGGTCACGCGCCATGACGATGCGCCAGGTGAGGCGGCCGTCGCCGCCACGCGGGCCGGCATAGAGCGCGATCGAACCCGCCGCACGGATCAGCTCTCGGTCCAGTGTCAGGCCAAGCGCGGCACAACGGGCACCGATCGAAACCGGCCCGGCCAGGACGCTGACGCGCCCGCAATCCTCCTCCGCCGCATTCGCCGTCTTGTCGAGCATGAAGACCCCGCCTTCCCCGATAGGCGCGGAACAACCTTCCCTATCGCATAGGCGCTGCGCCGCCAGAGTGGGATCCTCCGGCTTGCGCCGATCACCCATGGCCAGCAGCCATTGCTGAACGGTGAAAGCATCGGACCGCTGCGCGAGCACGGTCAATTGATCGCCCTTGCGAACGAGGGCCGCATGGCCGTTGGCGCCGAACAAGGCCACCGGCAGCGGCGCTGTCGCGGCCAGGGCAATACCCCCGCCAAGGGGCAACAAGGCCAGCAAAGCCAGGCGCGTGCGCAGGATGGTCAGCAGAACCAGCGTCAGGGCGAACAATCCGAGAGCAACGGCCGAAAATTGCGGCATCACGAGGTCGGAACCGGGCCAGGTGGCAACCGAACGGGCCACCTGCATGAACAGGCCGACCGCCCAACCCATCGCCTGCCAGAATGGAGCACCGTAGCCGAACGGCTCGGCCACCAGCGCCAGCATGGCGAGTGGCATGATCAGGAAGGAAACGATGGGAGTCGCGACCAGGTTGGAGGCCAGCGACTGCAAGGTAAGACGATGGAAATGAAAGGCCGAGAACGGCGCCGTGGCGAGCGAGGCGACGATCGTCGTCAGCATCATGGCAAGGACCAAGGTCACGGCGCCGCCAATGGCCCTTTCCCACGCCATCGCAGATTTCTCTCGCTCACGCCGGCTCCATTGCTCATGTGCGATCACCAGCATCGCCACTGCCGCAAAGGACATCTGGAAGCTCGGCCCCAGAAGCTGCTCCGGTGTCGTCAACAGGACGAAGCTCGCGGCCAGGGCGACGTTGCGCCGGGTGATGGCATTGCGTCCCAGAGCTACGGCCAGCAGCACGATGGCCGTCATCAGGAAGGATCGGACGGTCGCGACCTCGGCACCGGAAAACAGCGTATAGGCCGCCGCCGGCAGCAGCGAGAGCAGCGCGGCGAGTTCCTTGGTACCCCGGTAGAGCACGATGCGGCGCGACAAGGCCAGCATGGCGCGGATGAGGCCGAACAGCCCACCCGCAAACAGCGCCATGTGCAGGCCGGAAATCGAAACGACATGGTAGAGGCCGGAAGCGCGCAGCGCATCGTTGGCATCGCCGGGTATCTGGCCGCGCTTGCCGGTAACCTGCGATGCGGCGATCGCCCCATTCTCCCCCTGTATCGTCTCGACGATCCGCCGGGTCAGATGGTTGCGCTGCCGGTCGATCCAGATAGTGAAGGCTTCCGCCCAGCTTGCTTCGACCGGACTGGCGGCGGGCGAGATCTTGCCTGCTGCGAAGCCAACACCGCCAATGCCGTCGAAGAAGGCATCGCGGGCAAAGTCATAGCCGCCCGGCAAGGCCGGTGGCGGGGGCGGTCGCATGATGGCCTTGAGGCTGACGCTGTCGCCGGCACGGATTTCGCTGCCCTTGCGGACCGTGAGGCGTATGCGGGCCGGCATGGCTGCAGGCTCCAGTTTCTCCACCGAGACCGGTCTGATGACGATGCGGGCACTGCTGCCCAGGCGGGGTTCGACCGAAAGGACGAGGCCTGTGACGGCTCCCGCCATCGAACGTGAAAGCTGCGGCGCGGCGACGCTCATCGTACGCAGCTTGGCCGAGCAAAAACCTGCTCCTACCGCCGTCAGGCAGACCAGGCCGACATGCAGCCCCCAGCGCCCTCGCAAACCATAGGCAAGGCAGGCCATGCCCACGGTAAGAAATGCCGGAAAGACAAGACCGGGCTCTTCCGGTGCCGCGAAATAGGCAATGACGCCCAGACCCAGAAAGATCGGAACGACGAGAGCAAGCTCGAAGGCGGCCATCTCAGCTGCAAGCGCGGCTGCCACCCAGGCCAGCAGCCGCTGCAGCCCCTGCCCGAACAGCATGCCACCGGGCAATGCCAATCCCCGCTGTCCCGGCCTTCCGCCAAGGACACCAACTCGCGCGCGGCCCCGATCATTCTCAGGCAAAGGCGCCCCCGCCGCTACCGCCCGATGAAACCCTGTGCTAAAGCCCCAAGCTTATTGATGTGATCCGGGTTAGCCAAGGGCCTCCACACTTCCGCCTCTATGCTGCTTCGCTCTGGCTTCGCTCTCCCTGCCTTTTGGAATTGCCAACTTCGATGTCTACTCCTGTCGTCACCCGCTTTGCTCCCTCCCCCACGGGCTTCCTCCATATCGGCGGCGGCCGCACGGCGCTGTTCAATTGGCTCTATGCCAGGGCCAAGGGCGGCAAGATGCTGCTGCGCATCGAGGACACCGATCGTGAACGTTCGACCGATGCCGCCATCACCGCCATCCTGGACGGCCTGGCCTGGCTCGGCCTCGACTGGGACGGCGATCCGATTTTCCAGTTCTCCCGCGCGGCTCGTCATCGCGAGGTCGCCGAGTCGATGCTCGCTCAGGGCAAGGCCTATTATTGCTACGCCACCCAGCAGGAGCTCGAGGAGATGCGCGAGCTCGCCCGCAAGGAAGGACGGCCGCCGCGCTATGACGGCCGCTGGCGCGACCGCGACCCGGCGACCGCCCCCAAGGACGTCAAGCCGGTGATCCGCCTGCGTGCCCCCACCGAGGGCGAGACTGTCATTCATGACGACGTCCAGGGCACCGTGCGCTGGGCCAACAAGGATCTCGACGATCTCGTCCTGCTGCGCTCCGACGGCACGCCGACCTATATGCTGGCCGTGGTGGTCGACGACCACGACATGGGTATCACCCACATCATTCGCGGCGACGATCATCTCACCAATGCCGCCCGCCAGAAGCAGATCTATGAAGCCATGGGTTGGGAGGTGCCGCATATGGCGCATATTCCGCTGATCCATGGGCCCGATGGCGCCAAGCTCTCCAAGCGCCATGGCGCACTCGGCGTCGATGCCTATCGCGCCATGGGTTACCTGCCAGCGGCAATGCGCAATTATCTGGTGCGCCTGTCCTGGAGCCATGGCGACCAGGAAGTGTTCACCACCAAGGAGATGATCGAGCATTTCGATACGGGTGCCATCGGCAAATCAGCCGCCCGCTTTGATTTCAAGAAGCTCGAAAACCTCAATGGCATCTATATGCGCAACTCCACGGACGAGGAATTGCTCGCCGCCATCGACCAGTTGCTGCCCCATATTCCCAATGGCCCTGACCTCGCTGCCCAACTCGCCGCCGGCAATGGTGCCAGGCGCTCCCAATTGCTCGCCGCCATGTCGGGCCTGAAGGAACGCGCCAAGACCCTGGTGGAACTGCTGGATGGCGCCAATTTCCTGTTTGTCTCGCGCCCCCTGCCGTTGGACGACAAGGCCAAGGCCATGCTGAATGAGGAAGCGCGCGCGACCATCGCCCTGCTGCTGCCGCGTTTCGAAGCCTTGACCGAATGGAGCGCCAGTGCGACCGAGGCCACGGTGCGGGCCGCGGCCGAGGAAACCGGCGCCAAGCTCGGCTCGCTCGCCCAGCCGCTGCGGGCTGCGCTCACCGGCCGTACCACCTCCCCACCGGTCTTCGACGTGCTGGCCGTCCTCGGTCGCGAAGAAAGCCTGGCCCGGCTGAAGGATCAGGCTGGCTGAGACCAAGCGCCGCATGATTGTGTTTCCCGGGCATCGGGTTTCACGCAATAGGTGTATTTTTCGCAGCTTTGACGCGAAAGATTTGGAAAGCTTTCGCGTCAAAGTGGGGCAATCGACCCCACCCTGGACTATTGCTGCCAGGCCTGTCGCCGAACCGACAGTTCGCCTCTTCGTCTTTCTTGCGGCATTGCAGCAAATGGTCTACCCAACACCGACGGATCGGCGATACGTAGGCCTTACTTGAGCCGGGGGGCTCCTTTCTGGCCAAGGCGTGACCGCGTATTTCCGTACAAGGAGGATTGCATGAGCGGTAACACGGCGACTCTGACTATTGGTGACAAGGCAATCGAATTGCCAACCAAGGCCGGCTCCGTTGGTCCGACGGTTGTTGATATTGCGCCCCTTTATAAGCACACGGGCATGTTTACCTATGATCCGGGCTTCACCTCGACGGCGAGCTGTGAGTCCCAGATCACCTATATCGATGGCGATGAGGGCGTACTGCTCTATCGCGGCTACCCGATCGAGCAACTTGCCGAGCATGGCGACTTCCTCGAAACCTGTTATCTGCTGCTCTACGGCGAACTGCCGACTGCCGCGCAGAAGGCGGACTTCGACTATCGCGTCACGCGCCACACCATGGTGCATGAGCAGATGGCCCGCTTCTTCCAGGGCTTCCGCCGCGACGCCCATCCGATGGCGGTGATGGTCGCCTCCGTCGGCGCCCTCTCGGCCTTCTATCACGACTCCACCGACATCTCTGACCCGCATCAGCGCATGATCTCGTCGATGCGGCTGATCGCCAAGATGCCGACCCTGGCTGCGATGGCCTACAAATACACCATCGGCCAGCCCTTCGTGTATCCGCAGAACAATCTGGACTATCCGTCCAACTTCCTGCGCATGTGCTTCTCGGTCCCCTGCGAGGACTACAAGCCCAATCCGATCCTGGCCCGCGCTCTCGATCGCATCTTCATCCTGCATGCCGATCACGAGCAGAACGCCTCGACCTCGACGGTGCGCCTCGCCGGCTCCTCGGGCGCCAATCCCTTCGCCTGCATCGCGGCCGGCATCGCCTGCCTGTGGGGCCCCGCTCATGGCGGTGCCAACGAGGCTGCCCTCAAGATGCTCCAGGAAATCGGCACCGTCGATCGCATTCCGCAATATATCGCCAAGGCCAAGGACAAGAACGATCCGTTCCGCCTGATGGGCTTCGGCCATCGCGTCTACAAGAACTACGATCCGCGCGCCAAGATCATGCAGCGCACCACCCACGAGGTGCTGAACGAACTCGGTCACAAGGATGACCCACTGCTCGAGGTGGCGCTGGAGCTCGAGCGCATCGCCTTGCACGACGAGTACTTCATCGAAAAGAAGCTCTATCCCAACATCGACTTCTATTCGGGCATCACCCTCAAGGCGATGGGCTTCCCGACCTCGATGTTCACCGTGCTGTTCGCCCTTGCCCGCACGGTCGGCTGGATCGCCCAGTGGAAGGAGATGATCGAGGATCCTTCCCAGAAGATCGGCCGCCCGCGCCAGCTCTATACCGGCGCAGCCCGTCGCGACTACGTTTCACCGGCCCAGCGCCGCTAGAGCGTTTTCCAGAAAAGTTGATAGACTTTTCGATTAAGAAAACGCGTCAAAACAAAAGGTTAGAGAAAAGTGCGATTCAGCGAAATCGCCCTTTTCTCTAGAAGAACAAAGGGCGGATCCTCAGATCCGCCCTTTTGGTTTCCAGCCTCTGTTTCGTATGCTCGAAGCGTTCACTTGGTCTTGCCGGCGATGGTTTCCAGGACGATGCGGGCCGCTCGTTGCGAGGGTGTTTCCCCCACGACCTGCATGCGCTGATCGATCTCGTCGAAGGCTTGCATCTGGGCTTGCCGCTCGTCCGTATCCCCCAGCAATCCAGTCATCAGGTCGGCCAGGTGTTCAGGCACGACTTCTTCCTGGAAAAGTTCGGGTACCGCCCGCCGATCGAGAATCAGATTGGGCAGCAGGAAGAAACGGCCCTTGACCAGACGCCTTGCCAGGAAGGCCTCCCAGGCCGGAAAGCGATAGGTGCCGATCATCGGCACCTGCGCCAGGGCCAGTTCGAGCGTCACCGTGCCCGATGCCGCCAGCGCTGCCCGCGCCCGGCGGAAGGCCGCGTATTTCTCATCGGGGTCAGTGATGACGCGCGGCTTCACAGTCCAGCCGGCCGTCGCCTGTCGCAAACGTTCGGCATGGCGCGGTACCGTCGGCAGCACGGCATCGAAAGGCTCGATCCTGGTCGACAAGAGCTCGATCGTCCTGCCGAAATCCTCGGTCAGCAATCCCACTTCACTCGAGCGGCTGCCCGGGAGCACCAGCACCAGCGGGCGCGTCCCTTGCCGGATCGCCTCTTCCTCGGCATTGGGCCGCAATTCGCCAAGACGTTCCATCAGGGGATGGCCGACATAGGAACAGGGCGGACCGTTCAGCCGGCGATAGGCTTCGGGTTCGAACGGCAGCAAGGCAAGTACATGGTCGACATAGGCCCGCATCGACACGGCCCGGCCCGGGCGCCAGGCCCAGACGCTGGGCGAAACATAGTTGATGATCGGCAGATGCGGCAGGCGCCGGCGCACACGCTTGGCGACGGCATGGGTGAAATCCGGGCTGTCGATGATCACCAGGCCATCCGGCGGATCGGCAACGATGGCATCGATCACCTGCCAGGCCCGCCGGTAGATCGTGGGAAAGCGCCCGATCACGGCGGCAAAGCCCATCACCGCGATATCATCGAGGGGAAACAGGCTTTCCATGCCCTCGCGCGTCATGGCGGGACCGGCAGTGCCCTTGAACACGACAGGCATACCCGCCTGGGCCCGAAGGGCCTGCATCAGCTTGAAGCCGAGCTGGTCGCCGGAATGTTCGCCCACGACGATAGCGATCTTCAAGGGCCGATCGGTCATCGTCACACCCCGACAAGGAATAGGCTGGCCGCGTCGGCCGCCGCGATGGTGGCATCACGCTCCAGCACGAGCACATTGCCCGCCTCGATGGCGATACCGGCGAGACCGGCTTTCTTGGCGAGACGCACGGTACGCGGGCCGATGCCCGGAAGATCGGCCCTGAAATCCTGCTCGGGCTTGGCTGCCTTTACCAGCACGCCACCATCCTGCTCGGCCACGGGCGGTCGGCCATGGCGCAACAGGCGTCCGAGCAAGCCAGGCCGACGCAAAAGAGCCACCCTCCGGATCATATTGTCGGTACCTTCGGCCGCCTCGACGGCCAGCACGCGCTTTTGGGCCACGACCACACCCTGGCCGATATCATCGGCGCCCATGGCGACAAGAGCACGTCGGCCGATGGCGATCCCCTCTAGTTCGGCTGAACTCGGCGACAAGCGGCCAAGCGGCCCCACGGGCGCCATCAACGCCGGCGCGACGTCACGAACGCCGACGACCGCATAGCCGTGCTTTTCCAGGAACACGATCACGCCCCGCAGGAGATTGTCGTCCCCGCCCTCGAGCACGTTGCGGATTTCATCGAGATGCCGGACAGCCTGGATGCCTGAGCGTACCATGCCAAGTCCCGGCCGATGCACGGCGCCGGCCAGGACCACGCGGCCGGCGCCCGCCCGGGCCAATTCCTGCAGAACCCCCTTCGGATCAATCAGGCTGACGGGATATTGGGCGTAGCCCGCAAAATCGGCGTCGGCGAAGCCCTTCAAAGGCAAGATCGCGACAGTCTCACCCCGTTTTGCAGCCTCTGCCGCGATCTCGGCCGGCAAACGCCCTGCCCCGGCGATGACCGCCAAGGCAGGCAAGGCCGAAACCACTCCGGCAACAGGCGGTGTGCTCACGCCTCGCTGCCTGCGAGATCGCGCGCCGCCGCATCGCGCGGCGTCACCAGGGCACGATGGCCCCCGGCTCTCACAAAATCGACGATCTCTATGACCGCCGCCTGATCGGCGAAAGTCTCGGCAACCCGCTCGACTCGCTCCTTCAATGTGCCGGCGGAAGCGAACAGCATGCGATAGGCGTGGCGCAAAGCATGGATCTGTTCCCGCCCGAAGCCGCGGCGCTTCAGGCCGACGATATTGAGGCCAGCCAGGCTGGCACGATCGCCCAGGGCCATGCCGAAGGGAATCAGATCGTTCTCGACGCCGGACAGCCCACCGACGAAAGCATGCGCGCCGACCCGTGCGAACTGAATCACCGCCGCCGCGCCGCCGAGAATGGCGTAGTCGCCGACAGAAACATGGCCAGCCAGCAAGACGCCATTGGAGAGGATGATGTTGTTGCCGAGCCTGCAGTCGTGCCCGACATGGGAATTGGCAAGAAAGGCACAGCGATCGCCGACCACGGTGTGCATGCCGCCACCGCTGGTGCCGGGGTTCATCGTCACCCCTTCGCGGATCAGGCAATCGCTGCCGATGGTGAGATCCGAGGGTTCGCCCGCATATTTGAGATCCTGCGGCTGGTGCCCCAGCGAGGCGAAGGGGAAGACCTTGGTACGCGCCCCGATGCTCGTCCGCCCGGTGACCACGACATGCGAATGCAACGTGACACCGTCCGCCAGCGTCACTTCAGGCCCGACGACGCAGAACGGGCCGATACTGACGCCCTCGCCGAGCTTCGCTCCCGCCTCGATGACGGCGGTGGGATGAATGGTCTGTTGCGCCCCCCCGACCATTATTCGGTAACCAGCATGGCGGAAACCACGGCCTCGGCCACCGTGACACCGTCGACCTTGGCCTCGCCCTTGTACCACCACATATTGCGGCGATTCTTCAGCTTGGTCAGGTGCAGGCGCATCTGGTCGCCCGGGGTGACCGGCTTGCGGAAACGGCACTCGTCGATGGTCATGAAATAGACGACCTTCGGCTTGGCCTTGCCTTCCGTGCTGAGCACACAAATCGCGCCGGCCGTCTGGGCCATCGCTTCGATCACTAGCACGCCCGGCATCACCGGCTGTTCAGGAAAATGGCCGGTGAAATGCGGCTCGTTGAAAGTGACGTTCTTGATGCCGACGGCGGAATTGTCGCCATCGATTTCGACAATGCGATCCACGAGCAGGAAGGGATAGCGATGCGGCAGCAACGTCAGGAGCTTGCCGATATCTGCAGTTTCCAGCGTTCCAGGGGTTGCTTCACTCATATAGGTCTCGTTTCCTGAACCGGCTCGGCCTCTGGCCAGAGCGCTTAAGCCAAACTCCAACTCGCCCCCTCAGGGAGCGGATCCCTCATCCGTTCCCTGCCCCGACCGAACCCGCGAATTCTTGACCAGCTTCTTGAGCAAAGCCAGTTCGCGGGCATAATCGCCCAGCGGCTGAGCCGGCGTGCCGCCCATGCGTGCGCCCGGCGGCACATCATCCTTGACATTGGCGGCGCCGGCGATCTGGGCACCCATGCCGATGCGGATATGGCCAACCGTGGCAGAGGCGCCGCCCATCACCACGAAATCTTCCAGAACGGTCGAACCGGAGATCCCGACCTTGGACACCAGCACGCAGTGCCGGCCGACCATCACGTTGTGGGCGATCTGCACCTGATTGTCGATCTTGGTACCCTCACCGATGATGGTGTCCCGATTGGCACCTCGGTCTATCGTGGTGCAGGCACCGATCTCGACATCATCCTGCACGACGACACGGCCGACCTGCGGCACTTTGAGATGGCCGCGCGGCCCCATCGAAAAGCCGAAACCATCCTGGCCAAGGCATGCCCCGGCGTGGATGATGACGCGATTGCCGATCAGCGAATGCTGGATCACGACATTGGGACTGATCGAGCAGTCACGCCCGATCCGCACATCCGGGCCGATCACCGCATTGGCGCCGACGATGGTTCCCGCCCCGATTTCCGCACGAGGCCCGATCACGGCACCAGGGTCGACCGTCACGCCGATCTCGAGCCTCGCTTCGGGATGCACGACGGCGCCCGGTGAAATCCCCTTGGCCCCGAAGAAGGATTGAGGGCGTGCCGCATCCGGGAACAGGGCCATGCCGATCTGCGCGAAGGCGCGGTAGGGCTCGCGCGCCACCAGCAGCGGTGCATGTTTCGGGGCACGATCGACGAATTTGGGAGAGATCAGGATGGCCGCAGCCTTGGACGTTTCCAGCATCGGCAGGTAGTGCGGATTTTCGAGGAAGCTCAGATCGCCTTCCCCCGCATGATCGAGCGGCGCGACGCGTTCCACCGTCAGGTCCACCGACAGACCGGCCACGGGTTCCGCGCCGGTGAGTTCGACGATATCGGCAACGGTGAGGCGGTTGCGCGCGTGAAAGAATACCGGATCCGTCATCAAGTCCACGCTACGGTCAGCCCCTCCAAATCCGGCTTCGAGTGGCTGCTTCGAAACCGGCGATCTTTTCCATCATGAATAGACCAGTCCTTTTGCAAAAGCGTTACCGGCCTGAACATTCATGCGCCAGCCCATACACGACGAAAGGGGTGGGATGCAAAACACCGAATATGTCCGTTCGTTGCGACATCCAGGCGATGGCACTTTGCGAACAAAAAACCGGCCGGCCCCGAAGGGACCGGCCGGCGAAAACGTCAGGTCAGATCATCAATAGTTGACGATCGTGCCGAAGCGGAAGGCCTGCGTGTCGTCATGCTTATCCTTGGTCAGGACATAAGCGTAGTCGAAGCGCAACGGACCGAGCGGCGAGGCCCACAGCAAGCTGGCGCCGACCGAAGAGCGGATCTTGTGGCTGTCGACGAGATCGAACTCGCCGGGATGCTGGATGGCGAAATTCTTGCCACCATAGCCATAGAGCGTACCGGCGTCTGCGAATACGGCGCCGCGCAGACCGACTTCACGCGGCAGGCCGAAGATCGGGAACTGCAGTTCCACCGTGCCGCCGAAGTAGGTGGTGCCGCCCAGGCCGTTGCCCTTGGCACCACCGGCGATGTCGCGTGCACCGATACCGCCCGGAGCAAAGCCACGCACCAGATCGGGGCCGGGGTTGAACTGGTCGACGATCGCCAGACTGTCCTTGTCACCGAAGCCGCGCATATAGCCGCCCTGGCCGCGGACCATCAAGGTGAGGTCGTCGGTCAGCGAATAGTAATAGCGGCCATCGATCGACTGCTTGATGAACTTGGCGTCACCGCCCAAGCCGGCAATGTCCTGCTTGAACTGAACATAGACACCCGAACTCGGCTGCTTGAGATCGTCGAGCGTGTTGTAGGTCAGTGTGTAGCCGATCATGGAGACAAGGCGCCTATCGCCCGCCAACTCCTTGATTGCCCACGATGCTTCGCCGTTATCGAACTTGCCGTCGGTGTAGCGCGTATCCGGAATCGTCACCTTCTCCGAATAGATCGTGTAGTTGACACCGACGGTGAAGTTCTCGGTGATCGGGAAGGCGGCACGCAGCGTGCCGCCCGTGGTCTGGTCCTTGTAGTAGCTATAGTCGCTGTCATCGGTCGTCTTCGAGAACAGGTCGAAGCCGGCAGCGATGCGCTGACCGAGGAAATAGGGCTCGGTGAAGGACAGGCTGTAGCCCTGCGTGCGCTGGCCATACTGCACCGAAGCCTTCACATACTGGCCGCGGCCGAGGAAGTTGCGCTCGGTGAGCGAAACTTCGCCGAGGAAGCCGTCCGAGGTGGAGTAGCCGCCGCCCAGCGAGAATTCGCCGGTGGACTGGTCTTCGACCTCGACGTTGACGACCACGCGGTCCGGTTCCGAGCCCGGCTCGTTGGTGACGCGGATGTTCTTGAAGTAACCCAGATTCCGCAGCCGGCGGGTGGCCCGCTCGATCAAGGCCTTGTTATAGGGGTCGCCTTCACCGATATCGAACTCGCGACGGATCACATAGTCACGCGTGCGGGTGTTGCCGCGGATATTGATGCGCTCGATATAGACCTTCGCGCCCTCTTCCACGACGTAGTTGACACTGATGATGTTGCCGCCGGCATCGCGGACCGCACGAGGACGAACCTGAGCAAACGGATGGCCGGAAGCAGCCAGCTTGACCGTCATGTCCTCGACGGTCTTGTCAACGTCCTCGCCGCGGTAGGTCCAGTTGTTCCAGGACTGAACGTCGCCCTGGAGATCGGCCGGGTTGACGTCGGAAATGCTGGATTCAACCTGCGAAGGACCGAATTTGTAGTACTGGCCCTCATCGACCGTAACGGTCAGGACATAGGCATCCTGCTTCTCGTTCAGCGACGGAACGATGGAGACGACGCGGAAGTCGGGATAGCCGTGGTTCACATAGAACTGGCGCAAGCGCTCCTCATCGCCGGCGAGGCGATCCGGATCGTAGGTGTCGGTGGTGCGCAGCCAGCCGAGATAGCCGCTCTCGACCGTCGCCATCTGGCGCTTCAGGCGCCAGGCGGAGAAATTGTTGTTGCCGACGAAGTTGATCGAGTCGATGCCGACCTTCGAGCCTTCAGCCACGGTGAAGACGAGGTCGACGCGATTGTTCGGCAGCGGGACTTCGCGGTAGGTAATCTGCACCGTCGAGCGACCGGTCCGGTTATAGGCCTCACGCATGCGATCGATATCGGCGTTGAGGGTAGCCTGGTTCACCTGGCTGCCAGGCTTGGTCTCCATGATGGAAGACAGCTGATCCGCGGTGACCTTCTTGTTCTTCTCGAACACGATGCGGTTGACGATCGGCGCCGAGCGCGACGCAACATGCTTCCTCGGAGCGGCTTCAGCCGTGCCCACCAAGGGAGATGCCACGAAGGCCCCGAACAACGACGGAACCGCGACGGCCGCGAGGGCAACGCCCAGCTTCAACTTGTACATTGCTGTTGCCATCGGGTCTAAATCCCACTCTTTTTACCAAACCAAGTCGAGTTCAACGCCAAACCTCGCCAGCCCGCATTGCTCTCATTGGAAATGCTTCTACAGGGTTTCCGGACGCATGCAAACCGACCCTCGGCCGCCATCCGTCCTTTTTTGGGAGACCGTTGCGAATCCGCCACGCCCTCTCAGCCGCCCGATAATTGCTGTGACAGATCATGGCCCAACACCAAAACGGTGATTGTAATTATCAACATGAGCCCGATGCCGAAGGACAACTCCTGCGCGCGCGCTCCAACCGGCCGCCCCCGGATCGCCTCGATGGCGTAGAAGACCAGATGACCACCATCTAGAACCGGTATCGGCAACAGATTGATGAAGCCGACCGAAATAGACAGCCCTGCCGTGAGCAGGATCAAGCCGGCGAGCCCGATGGTTTCCGTGATCGTCTTGGAGGCTACCGCAATGCCGACAATGCCGGTCACCTGTTTGGGATCACCGCGGCCCGCAAAAAGATCGTAGATAAATTTCGCTGACGCACCAATGCCTTGGACAGTTTCCTTGGTACCCTGCCACAGCGCCGATGCCGGATCGAGACGCGACATGCCGCCGGGACCGATGCCGATGATCGCCCGCGAAATGGTCTTGCCATCCGGCGTGGTGAAGGTGCGGGTTTCCGGCGTGACGCTCACGTCGAAACTCTCCTGCCCCCGCTCGATGGTGAGATTCACGGGGCGCCCGGGCTCCGCCGAAATCAGTTCCGGAAGCTGGTCGAACAGTGTGACCTTGGTGCCGTTGACCTCGACGATCCGGTCACCCTTGCGCAGGCCGGCCTTGGCCGCCGGCCCATCGGCCTTGATCGGCCCGATAATGGCGTCAGAATTCGGGTAACCATAAATCGAGAATGCGGCGGCGAAGACGAAGGCGGCCAGGATGAAATTGGCCAAAGGACCTGCCGCCACGATGGCGATGCGCTGCCAGACCGGTTTGTGGAACAGACTGACCGCCCGCTCCTCCGGCGTCATCAGCTGGTTGCGCTCCTCATCGGGCAGAGAAGCGGCATTGGCATCGCCGAAGAAGCGCACATAGCCACCGAGCGGGATTGCCGCGATGCGCCAATGGGTACCGTGCCGATCGTCATAGCCGAACAATTCCGGCCCGAAGCCGATCGAGAAGGTCACGACCTTCACGCCGCACCAGCGTCCGACCAGGAAATGCCCAAGCTCGTGAAAGAAGATCAGGATGGAAATGATCACGATGAACGGCACGAAGCCGAGAGCACCGAGACCGAAACTATCCAGAAGACCCATCATCCGTTCCCCTCACGCACCAGAAGCCAAGCCAGACCGCCCTGCTTTTTCGGCACTACCACACAATGAAGCCCTGGGCCGGGTGCAAGCCGGCATGCACAAGTCCGATCAGCAAGGCGGCCAGTGCCGCCGCCAGGAAGCCGTCGAGCCTATCCATGACGCCGCCATGACCCGGGATCAGATGGCTCGCATCCTTGGCATCAAAGCGGCGCTTCAAGGCGGATTCAAGGAGATCGCCCCCCTGAGAGATCGCTGCCAGCACCGCGCCTATGGGAACCAGAACAAGGGAGCCGCCAACCAGGCCGGCCGCCAGGGCGGCAAACACCGTACCACCGATGAAACCCGACCAGGTTTTCTTTGGGCTGACCCTCGGCCACAGCTTCGGCCCGCCAAAGGTGCGGCCGGTAAAGTAGGCCAGCACGTCCGAACCCCAGACGATGGCGAACAGCACGAAAATGGCACGCATACCATAGGGCTCATCCAACCTTAGCAGGGTAGCCGGCAAGACCACGCAGGCCGCATAGGGCAAGGCGGTCGCGACCAGCAAAGGCTGCATCGCCCCTCTCCCCCAGGCCAGCCCCCCCATCACCGCCGCGCCTCCCAGGACTGTCAGCAGGGCTACGCCTCCCTGCCCGCCCTGGGCGAGCACGGTCGATACCGCGAGCAAGCCGACACCAAGCGCAACGATCAACCAATCCCGTCGGCCGCCGGCGATCAGGAACAGCCATTCGCACAGGACGGCTGTGGATGCGAGAAACCAGAACAACGCGAAAAGCGGCCCGCCCCACCAGGCGGTGGCCAGCGCCAGGCCGGCCATGACCAGGGCCGAGGCGATACGGATGGAAAGATCGGACCAGTTGGCCTTGGATACGCCCGCCATGTCAGAGACCACGGGCGGATGAAACCGTCCCCCGCGGACGGCCAGCCGCTATCCCCCGACACAAAACTGCTCTCACATCATCCCCCACAGGCACGCCGACGATATTGCCCTAGCCGGAATTGGCCTGACGGGGCGGATTGGCCTCGCCGAGCCCCCCGAAACGACGATCACGCGCATGATATTCGGCCAGCGCAGCCTCCAGGGCGCGCCGATCGAAATCCGGCCAGAGCAGGGGGACGAAGACGAATTCGGCATAGGCCGCCTGCCAAAGCAGGAAATTGGAAAGCCTCTGTTCGCCAGAGGTTCGGATGACCAGATCCGGATCCGGAATATCATGTGTGTGAAGATTGGCGGCAAGGGCATCGGCCGTGATGTCCTGAGGATTGAGCGTCCCCTCTGCCACCTGCTGGGCCAGGCGCCGTGCGGCAGCGACGATCTCCTGCCGGGCGCCATAGTTGAACGCCACCACCAGGGTCAGCCCCGTATTGGCAGCGGTGAGGTTTTCGACCTCGACCAGGAGTTCGGCAAGTTCGGCGTCGAGCCCCTCGCGCTCGCCGATGATGCGCACCCGAACATTGTTGGCATGCAGGTCCGCCAGATCGTTGCGAACGAAACGCTTCACCAGCCCCATGAGATAGTCGACCTCGGTTCGAGGTCTCGACCAGTTTTCCGAGGAGAAGGAGTAGAGCGTAAGATAGCGAATGCCCAGTTCCGCGGCGGCACGGACCGTCCGCCTGAGGGCCTCGACCCCCCGGCGATGCCCCTCGAAACGGGGCATCAGGCGCTTGGAGGCCCAACGGCCATTGCCATCCATGATGATGGCGACATGAGCCGGCGGGGCCGCCACGGTGGTATCGTCGATTTCGTCCCTGCCAAACATTGGTGCCTCGAAGCTTCTCCGCCGAACCGGCTGGCACGAATTCTATCGAACGATCATCGGATAGACAGTGGATAATTGGTGTCGAATTGGGGAAGTAGAATAGTCCTTGCGGATAGTCTGCAACCCTCTTCCGTCACACCTGCATGATTTCCTTCTCCTTGGAGACGAGCGTCTTGTCGATTTCGGCAATCATCGCATCGGTCGCCTTCTGCACCTGATCGGCCAGACGCTTTTCTTCGTCCTCGCCGATGGCACCGTCCTTCTCCGTCTTCTTCAGGATATCCAGGCCGTCGCGGCGGACATGGCGGACAGCCACACGCGCGGACTCGGCGTATTTGTGGGCCACCTTGACCAGCTCCTTGCGGCGATCCTGGGTCATCTCGGGAATGCGCAAGCGGATCACCTGGCCCTCGGTCTGCGGATTGAGACCGAGATTGGAGTTCAAGATCGCCTTCTCGACGGCGCCGACCATGCCGCGGTCCCAGACCTGCACGCTGATCAGGCGCGGCTCGGGCACGGAAACGGTGGCAACCTGCGACAGCGACATGCTGGCGCCATAAGCCTCAACATGCACGGGCTCGAGCAGGGAAGAAGAGGCACGGCCGGTGCGCAAGCCGCCCAGTTCATGTTTCAGCGCATTGAGTGCGCCTTCCATGCGACGCTTGACTTCGGCGAGATCGAATGATGCAGCCATGTTCCTGCCCTCGAAATTTCTTGACGGAAGCGGTCAGGGAGTGACCAGGGTGCAACGCCCCTCCCCGCGCAGCACGGCTGCCAGGGATCCGGGTTGTTGAATCGAAAAAACAATTATCGGCAAGCGCGCCTCGCGGGCAAGCGCAAACGCTGCCGTATCCATGATCTTGAGGTCTTTGCGGATGACCTCGTCATGGGTGATGTGATCATAACGGGTCGCGGCCGGATCCTTCTTGGGATCGGCGGAATAGATGCCGTCGACCTGCGTGCCCTTCATCAGGACATTGCATTCCAGCTCCGCAGCGCGCAACGCGCCGCCGGTATCGGTGGTGAAGAAGGGATTGCCGGTGCCGCCCGCCAGCAGCACGACACGGTCCTTGGCCAGATGCTCCATCGCCTGCTGGCGCGTATAGGTCTCGACCACCGACGGCATGGCGACGCCGGACATGGCGCGGGCGGACTGGCCGAGCGATGCGAGCTGGGCTTCGAGCGCGATGACGTTCATCACGGTGGCGAGCATGCCCATCGAGTCGGCTGCAGGCCGCGACAGACCCATGCCGGCAATCTGCGAGCCGCGGAAGATATTGCCGCCGCCCACCACCACGGCGACTTCGACGCCGAGCTTGACGGCTTCGATCACATCCTCTGCGATACGGCGGACCGTGGCCCGGTCGATGCCGAAGGCCTCGCCTCCCATCAATGCCTCGCCGGAAAGCTTCACCAGGACGCGTTTATAGGGAAGTACCGCCATGATTGCTCTCCGATTCGCTGGCCACTTATACAACAGGCGGCCCATGGCCGCCTGTTGTCGATCTCCGTCATCCACATGGCCGAAATGCGGCCAGCGGCATTTCCTGAAACAGAACGCTCAGGCGGCGTGGCCGGCCTGGGCGGCGACCTCAGCGGCGAAATCGTTCTCCTGCTTCTCGATGCCGTCACCGAGAGCGTAGCGCACGAAGCCCGCCACCTTGATCGGCGCGCCGGCAGCCCCTTCGCTCTCCTTGACGGCCTGGCCGACCGACTTGGAGGGATCGAAGATGAAGCCCTGCTCCAGCAAGGTCACTTCCTTGAAATAGGTCTTGATGCCGCTTTCGACGATCTTGGCGATCGCCGCTTCCGGCTTGCCCTGCTCGCGATACTTGTCGGCGAGAATGGTCTTCTCGCGCTCGATGGTTGCTGCATCGACGCCGGCGGCATCGACCGCGACCGGGTTCGAGGAAGCGACATGCATGGCGATCTGACGGCCGAGCTCGGCCAGCTTCTCGGCATTGCCGGTCGATTCGAGCGCAACGATCACGCCGATGCGGCCCTTGTTGGCCACCACGGGATTGTGGACATAGGTCGCCAGCACGCCCTGGCCGACCGAGACGATCTTGGCGCGGCGCAGCGACATGTTCTCGCCGATCTTGGCCACCGTGTTGGCGATCTTCTCATCGACGCTGCCGCCACCGGGGAAACCGGCTGCCTTGATGGCCTCGACATCCTCACCCGTCTTCAGGGCGACTTCGGCGATGCCCGAAACCAGGTCCTGGAATTCAGGATTGCGGGCAACGAAGTCGGTCTCGGAGTTGACCTCTACGGCAACGCCCTGATTGCCATCGACCAGAACGGCGACGAGCCCTTCAGCAGCGACACGGCCAGCCTTCTTGGCGGCCTTGGACAGGCCCTTCTTGCGCAGCCAGTCAACGGCGGCTTCCAGATCGCCGGCGGTCTCGGTGAGCGCTGCCTTGCAATCCATCATGCCCGCGCCGGTCTGTTCGCGCAGCTCTTTCACCATGGCGGCGGTAATGTTCGACATCGCAGGATACCTCTTTGGGAAACCGGAACAGGTCCGGTGATGGGAAGCGGCCCGGCGCTTACCACTCCAACATCACAATTGGAAGGCGAGCAACCGGGCCGTGTTCAGGAATAGATAGGAAGGCTGCAATCAGATTGCAGCCCAAAAAACCACAGACCCTGGAAGGTCAGGCGCCGGCAACCAGATTGCGAGCCAGTTCCACCCAGCCGTCGCGATCGATACGGCCGTTGAGCTTGAGCTCGGCATCGACCTTGGCGACGTCTTCCGGGGTCATGGCAGCGACCTGCCAATAGTGCCAGATGCCGCCCTCGTTGAGCTTCTTCTCGAGCTGCGGGCCGACGCCGGTCAGCTTGGTCAGGTCGTCGGGCGCGCCGCGCGGAGCCGACAGCAGCTCGAAGAGCTCGCCAGCGGGGGCAGCCTCGTCGGCGACCGGCAGTTCCTCGACCAGCGGAGCTTCCTCGGCGCCGATGTCGAGACCCATGTCGCCATGGGCGCGGGAGATGCCGTCGAGAGCGGCTCGGGCGACGAGATCGCAATAGAGCGACAGAGCGCGCCCGGCGTCGTCATTGGCCGGAATCGGGAAGGTGATGCCATCCGGATCGGAATTCGAATCGAGGACAGCAGCCACCGGAATGTTGAGGCGACGGGCTTCCTTGATCGCGATGTCTTCCTTGTTGGTATCGATGATGAAGATCAGGTCGGGGGTGCCGCCCATGTCCTTGATACCGCCGAGGGCGCGCTCAAGCTTGTCGCGCTCGCGGGTGAGGTCGAGGCGCTCCTTCTTGGTGTAGCCCTGCTGAGCACCACCGGAGAGCAACTCGTCGAGCTTGCGCAGGCGCTGGATCGAGTTGGAAATCGTCTTCCAATTGGTCAGCGTGCCGCCGAGCCAACGCGAATTGACGTAATACTGGGCCGAACGGCGGGCCGCATCGGCAACCGCGTCCTGAGCCTGGCGCTTGGTGCCGACGAACAGCACGCGACCGCCACGGGCGACCGTGTCCGACACGGCCTGCAGGGCGCGATGGAACGCGGGAACCGTCTGGGCGAGGTCGATGATGTGGATGCCGTTACGCACGCCGAAGAGATAGGGCCCCATCTTGGGGTTCCAGCGGTGCGACTGATGGCCGAAATGGGCTCCAGCTTCGAGCAGCTGGCGCATAGAGAAATCTGGCAGTGCCATAGAGTTGTAACTCCGGTTTGATAAGGCCTCCGCGGACATCTACCGTGCCTGCCTCGCCGCGCCATTGCGGACGAAACAAAACACGGCACCGGAGCGGCAGGGCCGCTTCGTCCGCGTGTGGAATGGCGCGCTCTATAAGCGGATGCGGCCGATTAGGCAAGCCCCCAGACATCCGCGATCACGATGAAGTCCGATCCTGCGCTCCCTCCACCGCCACGGGCTATGCCTCCGCTGTGTCTTTCGATCGGCGGAGGCGGCCTTCCATCGACCTCAAGGCCCGGTGGTCGCCTGCTCGCCAAGCAGTTCCCTCAGGCTGGCGCGCTGATTCTGCCGGATGTAATCGTCGAGGCGAAGGATACTCGTGCCGCGGACCAGCGCCAATACCCTGCGCGGGTCCGTATTGGTGACGAAGCGGCCGTCCGGTGCCAATGCCAGTGTTTCGGCCCTGCCGCTGGTGGGAGACTGGTTGGCGTGGAGCGTCACCAGCAATGCGCCGCTACGGCCATCGCGCAGTTCGACGCCGCCATTTTCGTCTCGGGACTCGACGGCCTTCCAGCGCCCGTCCCGCGAGACGACCGCGCCATGGGCCGGTGACATCGCGACATCGGCCAGCGTGCCCTGCCCCGTATCCAGATCCCACTGGACCACCCGGCTGCCAGAGGCAACTTGCAAGTACCGGCTGTTGGGCCCGAAACTCAACCGGGAGACATTCGGGTTTCCAGCCAGCGAAATCTCCCGCCAGGCGTTCTCGGCTTTGTTCTCGGCTTCCCGGCCAGCCTTGTGGTCCGCCCCTTGCCAGAGCCGCACCGGATAGTCGAATTCCGCGGACAATACGCTCTGCCCATCGGACGCGAACTGAAAATTCCGCTTGAATCTGCTTTGAGGGATAAAGCGCGACGTTCCGTCGATGGTGGACCAAAGATAGGCGCCGCTCCCGTCAGCCTTGATGATGACCAAGCCGCCATCGGCGGAAAAATCGAGAGCCTGCTGCCTGTCGCCGGGATCGCCCCTTGGCCATGTGGCAAGGCGGATGCCGGTGGCGACATCCCAAAGGACAAGCGAGGAATCGGACATCCGCGACAAGGCGCGTGGATTGCGGGCGGATGCGGCGACAACAGGACCCGGCGGAACGCTTCGCGCCGTCGCAACGCAGCGCCCAACATCCCACGCTATGGCATCGCCGCCGCCCGCGTCCAGGAGCAGCACGCCTCGCCCGTCGAGCGAGAAAACCCTGCCGGCCTCCCGCCGCGCCGCCTGCATCTGGCAATAGCGTCGATCGCCCTCGACGAGGCAGGAAAGCGCAGGGCGTTGATCCGGCATGGTGCAAGTCTTGCCGCCGCTCTCTGCGTCAAAGGACGCGGTTTCCCACCGCGACGACACCGGATCCTTCCAGGAGACCAGAATCGCACGGCCATCCGGAGAGATGGCGACGACGTCGGCCGGCGCGGCGCGGCCCGGGTGGTCAGCAAGAAGGGATCGCACCAGAGCGCCGGTTTCGACGTCCCACAAGGCGATGCCGCCCTTGTTGCAGGCGATGACGGCGCGCCGTCCACCCCGGCTCAATGCCATTGTCGAAATTTGCGACGCCTCGCAGGGCACGAACGTCCTGATCACGTTTCCGCCACGTGTATCCCACAGCGTCAGATCGTCCTGCGAGCGTGCCTTGTTTCGGTACCAGACGAGGAAGGCATCAGCGTCGCGGAGGAAGTCCAATCCCTTGATGACCTTGTAGTTCTGTTCGCCTGTGTCGGGAAATCGGCGCAGCAATGTCGCCGTGGCAACATCCCATAGCCTGAGATCGTCGAATTGATCGGCGGTCAGCAGGAGGCGCCCGTCGCGCGACATCGCCGTCGGGCCATTGCCAAAGGCATTGCCGGCCTGCACCACGAGACGCGGCTCGCTTTCGCCAGAAGGATCCGCAGCATCTGACCTCGGGGCCCCTCCTCCGACGCCGGCTGCCTCGAAGGCCCGGTTTCGCGCCACCATCTGCGCTGCCTCGCCGTTGAGACGTAGCAGCTCGGCATGCTGGTGCTGCCTGAACCAATAATAGACCGCCGAGGCCGCGAGCACGCCGAGAACCAGCAGGGCAGCAAGCAAATGACGTCGAGACCGAACAACCTGGCCCATATCGTTCAATGCGCGCCTCTCATCGAAGGTTGTCCCGGACAGGTTAGCACCCATGTGCTTTGCCGATCTGTGCCCTTCGAAACCATGGCCATGCACGGACCGCGCAGCGAACCGCCATGCAGCCTTACATCTGCATGACGGTCGCCACGCCCGGTATCGCCTTGATCGCGCCTGCGACCTGGGGGGTCACCATGAACTTGCCGGGCAGCTTCAGCTCGACCTCCCGCATGCCGCCATCGAGCTGGAGAATCAGGAAGACCTCCCCTTCCCCGCGCTGACCCAGCCGCTTGGCAACGGATTCGAGCGCCTGCTCGCCCTGCAGGAAGACCTTGATGCCGCGCTGGGTCTTGGCGGTGGCGTTGTCGAGCCTCTCGGCCGTCACGATGCGGATGCGGACGTCATCGCCTTCATGTGCGGCCTGCACGCCGACCAGCACTGCCGTGCCCGGCTCGAGCAGGTCGCGATATTGCGCCAGGCCTTCGGAGAAGAGCACCGCCTCGAACTGGCCCGAGGCATCGGAGAGCATGATCACGCCCATCTTGGAACCGGTTCGGGTCTTGCGCTCGGAGCGCGACAGCACGGTCGCTGCCAGGCGCCCTGCCGTGGCGCCCTGCTTCACCTTCTGGGTGAACTGCGCCCAGGACGGCACCTGCAGGCGCTCCAGGGCCGTGGCATAGGCATCGAGCGGATGACCTGAAAGGAAGAAACCGATCGCGTCGAACTCGCGCTGCAGACGGTCGGCGGGTTCCCAAGGTTCTACGACCGCCCCCTTGAGCGGCTCCGGGGTCGAAGCAGAACCGAACATATCGGCCTGGCCGTCGCTCTTCTCGGCGTGGGAGCGTTGCGCCTGCGCCATGATGGCATCGATGGAGGCGGTGACGCGAGCCCTGTCACGGTCGAATTCGTCGAAGGCTCCCGCCGCCGCCAGGTTTTCGAGAATACGCTTGTTGATGGCTTTGGGATCGATGCGCCGGGCGAAGTCGCCAAGGTCGAAGAAGGGCTGGTCACCGCGGATCTCGACCAGGCGCTCCATCGCCGCGAGGCCGACGCCCTTGACCGCGCCGAGCGCATAGCGGATCGCGCCGTCATGGACCTCGAAGTCCGGTCCCGAACGGTTGATGGAAGGCGCCTCGACCTTGATGCCCAGCCGACGCGCCTCCAGACGGAATTCGGCGAGCTTATCGGTGTTCGACATATCCAGCGACATCGAGGCCGCCATGAACTCGACCGGATAATTCGCCTTCAAGTAGGCGGTCTGGTAGGAGACCAGCGCATAGGCTGCCGCATGGCTCTTGTTGAAGCCGTAATCGGCGAATTTGGCGAGATAATCGAAGATCTCGTCGGCCTTGGCCTTCTGGATGCCCCCTTCGACCGCGCCCTTGACGAAGCGCGCACGCTGGGCGTCCATCTCCGCCTTGATCTTCTTGCCCATGGCGCGGCGCAGCATGTCGGCCTCGCCCAGCGTGTAGCCGGAAAGGATCTGCGCGATCTGCATCACCTGTTCCTGGTAGATGATGACGCCATAGGTCTCTTCCAGGGCAGGCTTGAGCTGGTCGAGCATGTAGTCCGGCTCTTCCAACCCCTTCTTTCGGGCATTGTAGACTGGAATATTGGCCATCGGGCCCGGGCGGTAGAGCGCCACCAGGGCGATGATGTCCTCGAAACGGTCGGCATTCATGTCGAGCAATGCCTTGCGCATGCCCGCACTTTCCACCTGGAACACGCCCACCGTCTCGCCGCGGCCGAGCATTTCATAGCTCTTCCTGTCGTCGAGCGGCAGGGCGGCAAGGTCGAGAGCGATGCCGCGCTGCTTGAGGAACATCAAAGCGCGCTCGAGCACGGTGAGCGTCTTGAGACCGAGGAAGTCGAACTTCACCAGGCCCGCCTGCTCCACCCACTTCATGTTGAACTGGGTAGCCGGCATCGGCATCGAGGTCTTGGGATCGTGATAGAGCGGCACCAGCTCCACCAGCGGACGATCCCCAATCACCACGCCGGCGGCATGGGTCGAGGCGTGGCGATAGAGCCCTTCGAGCTTCTGGGCGATGCTGAGCAGGCGCTCGACGGTGGGATCGTCCTTGGCGGATTCGCGCAGTTTCGGCTCGTCCTCGATCGCCTTGGCCAAGGTGACCGGATTGGCCGGGTTCTGCGGCACAAGCTTGCACAGCTTGTCGACCTGGCCATATCCCATCTCCAGCGTGCGCCCGACGTCGCGCAGCACGCCGCGCGCCTGGAGGGAACCGAAGGTGATGATCTGGGCGACGCGATCCTCCCCGTATTTCTCCTGCACATAGCGGATGACCTCGTCACGCCGCTCCTGGCAGAAGTCGATGTCGAAGTCCGGCATCGAGATACGTTCGGGATTGAGGAAGCGCTCGAACAGCAGGCTGAAGCGGAGTGGATCGAGATCGGTGATGGTAAGGGCGTAGGCAACCAGGGAGCCAGCGCCGGATCCGCGCCCCGGACCGACTGGGATGCCCTTCGCCTTGGCGTGCTTGATGAAGTCCGACACGATCAGGAAGTAGCCGGGAAACTTCATCCGCTCGATGATCGAAAGCTCGAACTCAAGCCGCTTGGCATAGCTCTCTTCAGTATGGCCAGGAGCCGGACCATGCGCGGCCAGCCTGGCCCTGAGGCCATCCTCGGCCTGGCGGCGCAGCTCGACGCCCTCGTCGACAGGGGCCCCCGTCTCGTCGAGGCCCGTGGAAAAGCGCGGCAGGATCGGCTTTCGCGTGCGTACGCGAAAGGCACAACGTTTGGCAATTTCGATTGTATTCTCAATTGCCTCTGGGATATCCTTGAACAAGGACATCATTTCCGCACGGCTCTTGAAGTAATGGTTCGGCGTCACTCGCCGCCGGTCCGTCTCTGCGAGGATGCGACCCTCGGCGATGGCAAGCAACGCATCATGCGGTTCGTTGTCGGCGCGCGCGGCGAAATAGACCTCGTTCGTCGCGACCAGCGGCACCTCGGCGGCATAGGCGAGTTCCAGAAGCGGTGCCTCGACCTGCTGCTCCTCCGCGCTGTCATGGCGCTGCACTTCGACATAGAGCCGATCGGCGAACATCGCCTGCAGACGCTGCAGCCGGGTTCGCGCGAGATCATCGAGCCCCTCGCGCAGGGCCATGTCCAGCGGGCCGGCGGGACCGCCGGTCAGCGCGATCAGGCCTTCTTGGAATTCGGCCAGGCACCCGATCGAGATATGGGCTTCCTCGCCGCTGGCGGGATCCATGTAGCAATGGGAGGACAGTGCCATCAGATGGCCGTAGCCCACTTCGCTCTGGGCCAGCAGGATCATGCGCGGTAAGCGCCGCTGATGCAGAGGACGCCGGTCCGAGGCATCCTCGCGGTCAGCAAAATTGATCGCCAGCGAGATGCCCATGATCGGTTGGATGCCGCTGCCCGCCAGCTTTTCGGAAAACTCCAACGCTCCGAACAGATTGTTGGTGTCCGTCAATGCGAGGGCCGGCATGCCGTCGGCCTTGGCGAGATCGGCGAGTTTAGGGACCTTCATCGCCCCCTCGAGCAAGGAATAGGCCGAACGGACATTCAAATGCACGAATCCCGGACCGTTCACCTTTCCCTCCGCCATGACACCTCCGCTCCGCGCTGGCGGGCAGCGCGACTCGCGGCCTGCCCCTCACCTTGGTGTATGGCAATCCGGCCCGACACCAAAGCCGACTTTGTACTCGGGCCGGCGATGGCCACATCGGCGTCACATCTTCGCCACCGCTGCTTGTTGAGAGCCTGTGGACAAGTGTGGACAAATCTGGCTTAAACACCGCTCAGGAAGCTCGTCCACATGGCGAGCATGACCAAGAACAGGCTCATCGAAGCAATGGCGGCGAAATCTTCGGCGAAACGCGTAAGCATGATGTTCTCCTCTCTTCGATAAGGACATCTTGTTCACGTTTTGTTCCGAGTCAAGCACGGCGTCGTCGAACCGCCATCTTATGTCGCTCTTATGTTCCGCCCGCATGGCGCAGCCTGTCTCCGCCCAGAGTACTGGAAACGCTACATTCTCATGATTATTCAAAGACTTAAGGAGACGCCTGCGCTGCGCCTAGCTTTGCCTCGGCAGCGTTTACCATACCGCGAGGCTGCCGTGGCACCGGGGCTCCCGCTGTCACAATCGTCAGTCGAGTTCGACGATATGACCGTCGCGCAGGGTAACGCGGCGGTCCATGCGCGCCGCCAGATCGAGATTATGGGTCGCGATCAGGGCCGCCAGGCCGGACGCGCGTACCAGCGCCGTCAGCGTGCCGAAGACATGGTCTGCCGTACCGGGATCCAGATTGCCGGTCGGCTCGTCGGCCAGGATGAGATGCGGCGCATTGGCGACGGCACGGGCGATGGCAACTCGCTGCTGCTCACCGCCCGATAATTCGTTCGGCCGGTGACCGAAGCGCTGGCCAAGGCCGAGGAAGGTCAGCAACTCCTCGCCCCGCTGGCGCGCCTCTCGGCGCGAGAGGCCGCGGATCATCTGCGGCAGGATCACATTCTCCAAGGCCGAGAACTCCGGCTGGAGATGGTGGAACTGATAAACGAAACCGATCGAGTTGCGGCGCAGGCGGGTTCGTCCCGTATCGTTCAGATCGGCGGTTGAATAGCCGGAGATCAGCACGTCGCCGCCATCCGGTCTCTCGAGCAGGCCGGCCGTGTGGAGCAGCGTCGACTTGCCTGCCCCGGAGGGCGCGATCAGCGCCACCGACTGCCCCGGCATCACCACAAGGTCGACGCCCCGCAGAATATGCAGTTCCGTGGGGCCTTGCTGGTAGCTGCGCTCGACCCCTCGCAGTTCGAGGGCCGGAATTTCACCCGACATGCTCATGGCTCAGCCTCCTCTCAACGCTTCCACCGGGTCGAGCTTGGCAGCCCGCCAGGCGGGATAGAGCGTGGCCAGGAAGCACAGGACCAAGGTGGTGATGACCACCACGGTCACCTCTGTCGGATCGGTCTTGGCTGGCAGGCGCGAGAGGAAATAGATCTCGGACGCGAACAATTGCGTGTTGGACAGCCAGGAAATGAATTCCTGGATGTTCTCGATATAGCGGCACACCAGCAGCCCCAGCAGCAGGCCGAATATCGTACCGAGCAAACCGATAGCCATGCCGGTGATGAAGAAGATGCGTAGCATCGCCCCACGCGTCGCGCCCATGGTCCGCATGATGGCGATATCGGTCTGCTTGGACTGCACCAGCATCACCATGCTCGAAACAACCCCGAGCGCCGCCATGATCACCAGAATCAGCAGGATCATGAACATGACGTTGCGCTCGACCTGGAGCGCCGTGAAGAAGGCCGAATTGCGCTGGCGCCAGTCGACCAGCGAGACGGGACGTCCGGCCGCCGTCTTGATCGCCTCGCTCTCCGACTGCACGTGGTCGGGGTCCTCGATATAGACCTCGATCGCCGTCGTATCGCCGTCGCGATTGAAATAAGCCTGCGATTCCTGCAGCGGCATGATCACGAAGCCGCTGTCGATATCGGACATGCCGACCTCGAAGGTGGCGACCACCGGATAGACCTTCATGCGCGGCGTGGTGCCAAAGGCGGTCTGGTCGCCCTTGGGCGAGATCAGAGTGATGCCGTCGCCGATCTGCAACCCGAGCGAGGATGCCAGTTTGGCACCGATCACCACGCCCTGCCCCTGGTCGAAATTGTCCAGCGTGCCGTCCTTGATATTGTTGGCAAGGCCGGGCAGGCGCTTGAGATCATCGAGCTTCATGCCGCGCACCAGGGCGCCGCTCGCCGAGAAGGGCGAAGATACCAGCACCTGGCCTTCCACGAAGGGGACCGCCAGGGTCACACCAGGCACCTTGGCGATGCGACTGGTGACCGCTTCATAGTCGGTCAACGGCGTCTCATAGGGAGAGACGACGATATGGCCGTTGAATCCGAGGATCTTGGACTGCAGTTCGACGCGAAAGCCGTTCATCACCGACATCACGATGATGAGGGCAGCGACGCCGATAAGGAAGCTGAGAAAGGACAGGACGGCAATCAGCGAAGCCACCCCCCCCTTGCGGTGCGGCATGAGATAGCGCAGCGCCACCATCCACTCGAAGGCGGAGAAGGGCGGCGTTCCGGTCGGTTCCGACGATGTCGTGGCTGAAGCAGACGCGTTCATGACATTCCAGGTGGGGCGCGAGGCCCCTTACTCCGCGAGAATCGCGGCGTTTGCACGGCAAAAATTCAGCGATGTCTCGCTTTGCCACGGCTTTTTTGACGCTCCAATCACGGCAAAGCCACCCCAGCCACAACGAACACATCGAGATTAAGTTTTATAATTCAAATAAATACGTCGATTTCTTGATAAGAAGCAAAAACGCCGCGAATACCCTGGGCATTCGCGGCGTCGATAGTACCGGCCGGCAGGCCACGGCAAAACAGGATCAGCTCACCAGCACGAGCGCGTCCGATGGCGTCAGCAACTGGCGTTCGCCTGTGCGGCGGTTCTTTACCTCGACCTTGCCTTCCGCCAGGCTCTTGGGACCGACGATGATCTGCCAGGGCAGGCCGATCAGATCCATCTTGGCGAATTTGCCGCCAGGCCTCTCATCGGTATCGTCGAGCAGCACATCGACGCCCTTGGCGCCGAGCTGGAGGTAGAGATCGCCGCAGGCTGCATCCACCGCGCTGTCTCCCGGCTTGAGGTTGATCAGGCCGACCTTGAACGGCGCGATTGCCTCCGGCCAGATGATGCCGGCTTCGTCATGGCTCGCCTCGATTGCCGCACCGGCCACGCGGGTCGGCCCGATGCCGTAGGAGCCGCCATGCACGGGGATGAGGGAGCCGTCCGGACCGGCGACGACGGCCTTCATCGGCGTCGAATATTTCGTGCCGAAATAGAAGATATGCCCGACCTCGATGCCGCGCGCCGAAACCTGCTTGTCGGCCGGCAGGGCGTCGAAGACAGCCTTGTCGTGCTTCTCCTCGGTTGCCGCATAGAGCGAGGTCCACTGGTCGACGATCGCCTGCAGCCCGGCCTTGTCGTCGAAATCCGTGCCAGCGGAAGGCGGCGCCATCGACAAATAGTCACGATGGCAGAACACTTCGCTCTCCCCGGTCGAGGCCAGGATGATGAACTCATGGCTGAGATTGCCGCCGATCGGGCCGGTGTCGGCCACCATGGGGATGGCCGTCAGGCCGAGCCGCGCGAAGGTGCGAAGATAGGCCACGAACATCTTGTTGTAGGAATGCTGCGCACCGGCCTGGTCGAGGTCGAAGGAATAGGCGTCCTTCATCAGGAATTCACGCCCGCGCATCAGGCCGAAGCGGGGACGGATCTCGTCCCGGAACTTCCATTGTATATGGTAGAGGTTGAGCGGCAGATCCTTGTAGCTGCGTACATAGGCGCGGAAGATCTCGGTGATCATCTCCTCATTGGTCGGCCCGTAGAGCATCTCCCGCTCCTGGCGGTCCTTGATGCGCAGCATCTCCTTGCCGTAATCGTCATAGCGCCCGCTTTCGCGCCACAGGTCGGCCGACTGGATGGTCGGCATCAGCAGTTCGATGGCGCCGGCGCGATTCTGTTCTTCGCGGATGATCGTATTGATCTTGTTCACCACGCGCAGGCCGAGTGGCAGCAATGCGTAGATTCCAGCCGCTTCCTGACGGATCATGCCTGCACGCAGCATCAGACGATGGGAAACAATTTCTGCTTCCTTCGGCGTCTCGCGCAGAATAGGCAGGAAATAACGGCTCAAACGCATAGGACAGACCTTCTCCAAGCTGCCGGCGAACCTTGGCTGCGCCGGGTAACACATGTGGCGAAATCGCGATTCAGGATAAAAAGGCGCGCCTGATCGAAACCTCGGCACGCCTCTCCGGCAAATCGCTTCCGATCGCCAGTCCGTGCCAGCTTGACCCGATCCCTCGCAAAAACACAAGGGTAAGACCAGCAAAAGCGCCATTATTTGGCGGTTTTCGCTCCCGACATGCCCCGTGCGATGCACCCTGCCTGCTCATCAACCTGCCCACGAACAGCACAGCCTAGCGAAATGACGCGCACAAATTTTAAGCAAAGATATTAATTTTGTGCCGATCGCTGCACAAAGACGTGACAAGCAAAAAAACTTCGTCTAGCGTCCGTCCCGTCAACGACAGGGCATCCGAACTCAGCGATGAGTAGAAGGAAGTCAGGGTCCAAGTCTTGGGAGGAAGCCCGCAGGCGCCGCCGGTGAACAAACCGTTGTCGAGCAGCCGTCCTGACACTTCAAACAGCACAAAGATGCGTGAAGGAAGTCTCAGGAAGATGGGTTAGGACGAGGTCTAGAATAAGGCGAGGCTCGCGAGAGCCTCGCCTTTTTTCACTGACGTTTGCGTAACGGCATGTTGCATCATGCGGGCTTGCCATGACAACCGCGTGACAATGTCGGATAGGTCGAACCTCCGTCGCAACGGCGACAGCGCCACAGAGAGGAATCGGGTTTTCCGAAAGAGACTTCTCCGGATCGAACGGCGGTTTTGGTCAGGAGGAACCTGCCGGATCTCAAACTCCGCTTCGCTTCGCATTGTCTGCCCGACCGATTTACTTTAGCCTTTGACGGCTGTGTGACGTGCGGCAGAACTGAGGCGAAGGCCGGCAGTTATCAGCGCCTCCCAGACTGTATTGAGCACGTTGAGCCTGTAGATCGATGAGCCGTAGCCCTGTCTCGCAACCCGCGCGCATCGCGCCGCTGGCGGTATTGCCGGTATTCTATCGCCTGACCGGCAAACCCGTGCTTGTCATCGGCGCGAGCCAGGCGGCTTTGTGGAAGGCCGAGCTTCTGGCGTCAACCGGCGCCCAAGTTCGCATCGCGGCACCTGAAGCGAACGATGCCCTGGCGCAGTTATGCGCCCGCGAGGACGCAAGTGTCCGCCACCTCGCCCGCTCCTGGCACGAAGCCGACCTCGATGGCGTCGCCCTCGTCGTCGCGGACGTCGAGGACGACGAGCAGGCCGCCGACCTTGCCGCCGCCGCGCGCCGGGCGGGAACGCCGGTAAACATCGTAGACCGGCCGGCCTTCTGCGATTTTCAGTTCGGTGCGGTGGTCAATCGCTCGCCGCTGGTGGTGGGCATTTCGACCGACGGCGCCGTTCCCGTCTTCGCCCAAGCAATCCGCAGCCGAATCGAGATGCTGCTGCCAACGGGTTTCCAGAAATGGGCGGAGGCCGCCCGCAACTGGCGCCCTCTGGTGCAGGCGCGGGATCTCTCCCTGCAGGCCCGCAGGACGATCTGGGAGCGTTTCGTCAATGCGGCCTTCCGGCATCCCGACCGCACGCCGGGCGAAGCCGAACGCGCCGACCTATTGGCCGGTATCGAACAGCAGGAAAGAAATCCGGCACTGGGCAGTGTCGCCCTGGTGGGAGCAGGCCCTGGAGATCCGGAACTGCTGACCTTGAAAGCGGTGCGCGCCCTGCAATCGGCGGATGTCATCCTGCACGACGACCTAGTCTCGCAGGAAGTGCTCGATTTCGCTCGCCGCGAGGCTGAGCGCATCATCACCGGCAAGCGCGGGCATCGCCCGTCCTGCAAGCAGGACGATATCAATGCGCTCATGGTCTCCCTGGCCAGGGACGGCAAGCGCGTGGTACGGCTGAAAGGCGGCGACCCCTTGATATTCGGACGGGCCGGCGAGGAAATCGCAGCCTGCCGCGCGGCTGGCGTCGCCGTCGAGGTCATTCCTGGCATCACCGCAGCGTCCGGCGCTGCCGCGAGCCTTGAAGTCTCCCTCACCCATCGGGACCATGCCCGACGCCTGCAATACATCACTGCCCATGCCAAGAACGGCAAGCTGCCGGACGATCTCGATTGGAAGTCGCTTGCCGACCCGGCCGCCACTACCGCCATCTATATGGGCAAGCTTGTCGTCGCCGAGGTCGCCACGCGCCTGCTCGAGGCCGGCATGGCCGTCGATACGCCGGCCATCATCGTGGAATATGCCACCCACGTGCGCGAGCGCCGCTTTCACACCACGATCGGTGAAATGGCCGGCGTTTTTGCCGCAAATCAGCTCGACGGCCCCTGCATCATCCTGCTCGGCCAAGCCATGTCCGAAGCGAGACCCGACCGCCCAAGCTGAACGGCAGCGGTCTGCGCGGTACAGCTTCCGTTAAGGAAACGTTTGCGACCATGGTCCAATGGTGAGCCGCAGATTCGCGCGCCCGCCGGGCGAATGAACGACAGGAGCATTTGATGAAGAAATTGATTCTCGCGGCCGCCCTGGCCACGATCGGTTTTGCGGGTTTCTCAAGCGGTGCCTCGGCGATGCCGGCCAACCCTGCCGTCGGTGCGGATAGCGGCCTCGCCGAGACAGTCGCCTATGGCTGTGGACGTGGCTATGCGCCCAACCGTTGGGGTCGCTGCGTACCCAATAATTACGGTATCCGCCCTGCCCCGGCCTATCGTCCTGCCCCCAATTACGGCCGCCCACCAGTCTATCGCCGCGGGTCGGTCCCGGCTAATCGCAGCGGCTATGGTCGCGTCTGCCCGCCGGGCACGCGCCTCGGCCCCCGTGGCGCCGCCTGCCATCCGGTCTATTGAGCCACCTGCCCCATCGAGCCAGCAGGCGGCACGAGATTTCACCGTCTCACCGAACCCGGCAAGGCCTGTCCTTGCCGGTTTTTTTGGGGGCCACCAGAGGGACATCCGCTTCAAGGAAAACCCGTGCTCTCACGCCGGGGAAGTCCATCTGCGGACGATCCTACGGATGGCCTGTCGAACCGAGATCACCAGCCCGACACGCAGCGGCCGTACAAACCCGGATACCTGCCGGGCGGGCAGCGGCGCGGAGCGGCCCAATAGCGCGGGCCATCGTAATAGCCGGGGCCATCGAAGTAGCCCGGACTGTCATAATAGGGACGCACATAATATCGCGGCGCGTCGGCATAACCGTCGCCGTAACGCGGCCCCCGATAACCCCGGCTGTTGGGGACACAGCGTCCATAGCTGCGATAATAGTTACGCGGGCAACCATCCGTCACCGTTTGCAACAGGGGATTTTCTGCGCCAGCCGCAGGCGTCAACGGCATGGCGGCAGCAGGTGCAGCAGCAAGGCCCGCTGAAGCAAGGCCCATGGCTGCTGCATAAGCGGCAATAACCCATTGTCTCATCACACGCTCCTCGAGCGAATCCAGCGCGGTATAAACGCAGCGCGGGAAACGTTCGTTCCACGCCAGAGGCGATCCCCTCCCGCAATCTATGGCGGCAGCCGGAGCATTCATAGATAGCGGGAAATTCTTCCTCATATTTCTGGTGCGCGCGCTTCCGCCTGCCAGGCCTGTGCATTTCATGTCTCTCATATGACGAGAAACTGAAATCGGGGCTTGCGCATCGGAGCGAAAAACCCTATTCAGCCCACGCTCAATGAGCGTCGGAGCGTAGCGCAGCCCGGTTAGCGCACTAGTCTGGGGGACTAGGGGTCGGAGGTTCGAATCCTCTCGCTCCGACCATTTTTCCTGAATATCTTGAATATGCCCGCCCTTCGCCTGGAGCGAAGGAGCGCAAGCGCGTAGGGTCCCCTGCCCTGCGGGCACAAAGGGCCGCCCCTTGGGCTCCCGATGCTGAAAGTCATCGCTCAGGATTTCATAAAGCCCGAACATGTGGATGCCGTGCTTCCCCTCTACAGGGAACTGGTCGCCAAGACGCGCCAGGAAGAACATTGCATCGCCTATGACCTTTTCATCGACCAGAAAGACCCTGGGCATTTCGTTTTCATCGAGGCATGGCCGGATCGCGCCTCCCTCGACGCCCATTGCAGTACCGAACGTTTCAAGCAACTGGTTCCGCAGATCGATGCATATCAGCGCCAACCGGGCAGCTATATTCTAATGGACTCGTTCGAGGCCTGAGCAAGGCGCTCCCTCTCCGCATCGATTTCCGCCCTTCCTCGTTAGGAACAAAAAGAGAACAAAATACTGGACAAGCCCCCCTTCGGGGCATAAGGTCCTGCCCTCAACCGAAGGTAATCGACATGCTCGACGGTTATTTCGACGGCACGCATAGGCTGGCCGCCCGGCCGGAGGAAGTCGCGGAGATCGCCCGTTTGGTCGAAAAGGCGGGCGGCGGCGGCGCAGCCCTACTGGCACTCTACCGGTATGCCAGGCAAGCCCAGACCTCGCTGATCAACCGGGACCGGCTGATCGAGGAATTGAAACGCCAATCCGATCGGCTCGAGGACGAAGACCTTCACGAAAGAGTGGATGGCGATGCCCAAGGCGTGTCGATCGACTGGATCGTCAGCCGCGAATTGAAGCGGACCGATGGCAATGCCGTCACGGCATTGCGCAGGGCCATTCGCCGCAATGTCCGGCTCGACGACGAACTCGACCGTCTGGCGAGCCTGCTGGAGGCGGCAGGCAATCCTCTCAGCCTCTCCGGCAAGCCATGAACGGGCGGCCCGCAGGCCTGGAGCCATTCCTGTCCCAGGAGGCCGAAATAGTGCAGCGCGATGCCGACCAAGCAATCGCCACTTGCGGAGGCGATGCACGCGTCGCCGTTCAGGCCTTGGTCGCGATGGTGGATCATCTCAAGGCCGAACTCGCCGAGCGGGACGATGCGATCGCGGCGCTGACAGCCAGCGTATCACGCGGCTATGCGCGTGGTTTTGGCGAACGGCCTCTGCCTGGCGCGAGGGACAAGGTGCTTCGCAAGCCGGTTGAGTGAGGACCGGCCTTGCAAGTCTCCGCGCCCGGCCAGCGCAATCCCTTATCGTCAGCGAGATTGTCAGCCGCCATGCGTGAAAACACACGGTGGCCTCGCCTCCATGCGGCACTCCTGCTGCAGCAGTTGTCAAAAGGATTGTGCTGCGCCTGTAGTGCAATCACCGGGGCGCGCGACACACAAACCTCCCCGTCCGCCGGACGGCTCACGTCACGGTCGTCGCGTCACAGTGCGTAGGCGTTCAGCACCAGACGATGTCGCAGCCGATCTTCGGATCGAGGCTGTGCTTGCCCGGAGCAGCAATCTGTCTCGCTTGCTTCGCGGCCTTGGCCGGCGAACGCCAATCAATCACCGTATCGATAATCAAAATTGCGATCACCAGGACAACCAGAAAACCCGTGATCATTTCACTCAGATCCATGACGAACCTCCATCAGCCGGTGTCTGATCCGGCCATGAGGGACTCAGCCCCTGACTTGAACGCCTGAATTCTGCGCTTGTTCCTACTATCCTTCAAGTTTAAATCGCTGTCGGTTGCCGGAACTCAGCGCCATCTTGCAATGCACACATGTTGCTGCATCGCAACCAAAAGAAAAGCCGGCTGCTGCCGCGCCGGCTTTTCCTGAAAATCTGACGGTATACCGAAAGACTCTATGGGTCGCTTAGGCCGCGGCCTGGAGCTGGTCAGCGGCCAACTTGCCCGAGCGGCGATCCTGGACCAGCTCATAGCTGATCTTCTGGCCTTCGCGCAGCTCATACAGGCCGGCCCGTTCAACCGCGCTGATGTGGACGAACACGTCCTTGGAGCCATCATCGGGCTGAATGAAACCGTAGCCCTTCTGGGCGTTGAACCACTTCACGGTACCTGTGCTCATCGTGAGCTATTCCTTCAACGTAGTGAAAGCCAAAGCCCGCGATGACGCGGACCCAGCGAGTGTCGAATTTTGGTGAGAGCTTGTCAGCACGCATCCAGCGAGCGCCGCGACGCGAGGCCAAGTCGTTCGGCCGAAAATCGATGCCGATAGGCTGCCCGATTGGAAACCAGCGGTCAAGACAAACCTGCGACAAAATGGACGTTTTTGCGATCTGCTTCGCTTTTCTGAAACGCCAATAACAATATAGTGCCAATTCAGCCGAAATCTTCCGAGCAGAACATCGAAGCGGTAATTCCGCAGCACACACATGATCCTATTCTTATGGATTCACTACGCTTCAAATCACTTTCCTGCCACACAATCCTCTGACTTTTCGCTGGAAGAGCATTCGCTCCGCCCCAAAATCGCCGCTGAGACTGCCCACGTCACACCCTTCCCCCGCCCAAGCGCGGCAAATGGCCTTAACCATGACGCGGTGCGGTTGGCGCCCTGATCCCGCTTGCGTCTATAAGGACGGGACCGTGAAGGCAGGCGAAGGATCGAGGAAACGATGGAGGGGGCGGATCCGACGATCGCGATTTTGGTGCCCTGCTACAATGAGGCGGTCTCCATCCAGTCCGTCATCCAGCGGTTTCGCGCGCAGCTGCCGTCAGCCGTCATCTATGTCTATGACAACAATTCCAGCGACGATACCGCGCGCCTGGCAGAGGAAGCCGGGGCCGTGGTGCGCCATGAAGCCCGCCAGGGCAAGGGGCACGTGATCCGCCGCATGTTCGCGGATATCGAGGCCGACATCTATATCATCGTCGACGGTGACAACACCTACGATCCCGCCAGTGCTCCGGCGCTGGTCGCGGCCCTGCGCGCCGGGCCCCTCGATCTCGTCAACGGGGTGCGCGTGGCCAATGGCGAAACGGCCTACCGCCCCGGACATCGTTTCGGCAACCGGATGCTCACCCGCCTGGTCACGCGATTCTTCGGCTCGTCCTCGCGTGACATGCTGTCGGGCTACAAGGCGATGTCCCGGCGCTTCGTCAAGACATTCCCTGCCCTCTCGACCGGTTTCGAGATCGAAACCGAACTGCTCGTGCATGCTCTCGAAATGTCGCTTCCGCTCGGCGAGGTCGAGACGGTCTATGGAGAGCGGCCGGCCGGTTCGCAGAGCAAACTGCGCACCGTGCAGGACGGCATGCGCATTCTCAAGCTCATCGCCAAGCTGGTGAAGGAGGAAAGGCCGCTGCTCTTCTTCAGCCTGCTCGCCGGCGTGCTGGCTCTGTCGTCCCTTGTCGCCGCCACCCCGGTGGTGGTGGAATATCTCGAATACGGCTCCGTGCCGCGCCTGCCCACGGCCGTGCTCGCCACCGGCTTGATGCTGTCGGCTATCATCGCCTTCTTTTCCGGCATGATCCTCGATACGGTCACGCGTGGGCGAAGGGAGCTCAAGCGGCTGCATTATTTGCGCTATGCGCCCGTCCACTGAACCACCTCCCGGCAGATCTCTGCGTTGGCGGCTATGCTGTTTTGCCCTGGCCGGTTTCGTCGGCTTCACCTTCGATGCCGGCATCCTGACCATTCTGGTCAATCTCAGCCTCGATGCTCGCCTGGCGCGCCTGGCCTCGTTTGCCGGTGCCGTGGTGGTGACCTGGCTGATCAACCGCTCGCTGGCCTTCGGCGACCGCGCCGGCTCCGACATCGCGGCCGAGTTCCTGCGCTACCTGTCCGCGAGCGCGCTGGCCGCTTTGGTCAATCTCGGTACCTTCATGGCGCTGGTCACGCTCGGCGGGCCTTTTGCACGCTGGCCGGTGCTGGCGGTGGCAATTGCCGTCGCGCTGTCGATGACCCTGAATTTCTGGAGTTATTTCAAGGCGGTCTTCACGCCGAAGGCCCGCGGGCCGGACGAAGCGGCATGAAGCCTGCTCCCACGCCAGGCCATACGGCCTGACGCAATCACCGCTGTTTGCAAAGTCAATTGAAAACGAAGACCCGCGGCAAGGAAGAGCCTGGGACCAGGCGCTTCCCGCTCTGCCGTTGAACTCGTTATCGACCGAAGCCCGGAATACCCGCCGTCATGCCGCGTGCGAGCTGCGTGACGAAGTTGAGGTCGCCGCCGGCCGTCGGCGTCGTACGGGTGATCGAATCGAATACCACGCCGTCCTTCAGGCCGTAATTGGCGACGCGCGACACCCGGCCATTGGTGAAGTAGACGGCCAGCACGTTACGGTCGGTCACATGCGGAGACAGGAAGGCCACCGGGCGGGACGTGGTCTGAGACACATAGTACCAGGCCTGGCCGTCCAGCGTGGACTGGGTGGAGGGCGTGCCGAGTGCATCGAGCACCTGGGCCTGGGACGTGCCCGGCTTGATCGCCGACAAGGTACTCTCCGTCACCACGATGCCGTGCACATTGGTCTCGCCGATCGAACCGCAGCTCTGCAGCAGCCCGGCCAGGGAGATGACGACAGCGGCCGCCAGCGCGGGAGACCGGAAACGGGGGGGCAACACAACTATACTCACTTTGGCCTCCATCGGGCACACAGGCTCGTTCGCCACATCGTCGCGTGGGTTCTGGCGTAACCCGCTCGCGCACGAAATTCAACCTTGGCGCTCAGAGAGCATCCACTTATATGGAGCATCCGTTATAGAGTGCGGTCTTCGACCGGATCGTACCAGGGCACCGCCACGGTGCCGCCCCGCGGAACACCGGTCGAAGACCCCTGCTGGTGAAGGAGCTCATGTTCGGCCTGTTTCGCAATAGAGCGCGCGACGCGCAGATTGCCCGCCTCTACGACCAGATCGTGGCCCAGGGCCGCGATCCCGCCCTGTTCGTCGAGGGTCGCGTCCCCGACACGGTGGAAGGGCGTACGGACATGATGCTGCTGCATCTGTTCCTGCTCATGCATCGGCTCAACGATGAGCAGGGCGAGATCCGCGAGATTGCCCAGGGCGTTTGCGACCGCTTCTTCGCCGAGCTCGACCGAGCCATGCGGGAAATGGGCGTCGGCGACCTCGCCGTCCCCAAGAAGATGCGCAAGATCGCCGACATCTATACGGGATGCTCCTCATCCTATGGCAATGCCCTGCATAGGCCGGATGACGAGGAACTCACCCAGGTCCTCCTGCGCAACGTCTATGCCCGCGACGAAGAGAGGTTGCCTCAGGCGCGGGCCCTCGCAGGCTATGTCCGGCGCGCTTCCAGGGCCCTTGCCGACGCTTCCCTGGCGAGCCTTGCCAGCGGCTCCCTACCCTTCCCCACTCCAGCCCTAGGTGAGAGCGCATGACCAATCCAACGCCCCACTTCTCGCGTCCGGTCCATCTGCGCGAGATTCCGGCCACGGGCCGCCATTTCATGATCGAGACGAACGAAGACGAGCGCAGGGCCGTCGCCCGCCAGCTTGGCCTTCCGGATGTCGCGGCCCTGACGGCCAAGCTCCACGTCACGCCCTTCCGCAAGGATGGGCTGGCGGTCGAGGGAACCATTCTTGCCCAGATAACCCAGATCTGCGTCGTCACGGCAGAACCGTTCGAGAGCAAGGTCGAGGCTCCCGTCGACATCCGCTTCTCGCCGGATGGGCAGGATCCCAATGCCGAATTCGATCTGGCCGAATTGAACGATCCGGAAGCCGAAGATCCGCCAGACCTGCTGGTCGGCGACACCATCGATCTCGGCGCCGTCGTCAGCGAATTCCTCGCTCTGGCGCTCGATCCCTATCCCCGCAAGCCGGGCGCCACCTTCGAGGGCGACGGAGACGAGGCGGGCCTTTCCCCCTTCGCCGCGCTCAACAGGCTGAAGGACAAGGATTCCTGAAGGCAAGGCTAATTCTGCCGAGAACCGGCAAAAGCCTCCGTGAATGCCTTCGATCGAACACGATTGTGTGAGATCGCACGTCCCTGAGCTGCGATTCATTGATCCGTTACGGGCCTGGACCTATCCACGTCCCAAAGCGTTTTGTGGTTTGAACGAAGGACATCAAATCGCAAGGACGCGCCGAACCAAAGAGTGAGAGCAAGGCGCGTTTCGCTAAAACGCGCTTGGCTCCTGGGATTTCTGCCTTTTGGAGAAGTATATGTCGTTGAAGCGTCTGATGGCCGGGGTTGCACTCGGCATTGGCTTGCTCGCATCCGGCCAGCCTGCCCTCGCTGCCGAACCGCTGGACAAGCCCGCGGTCGAGGCAATCGTCAAGAATTACCTGATGGAGCATCCCGAGGTCATCGTCGACGCCATCAACGCCATGCAGGCCAAGCAGGAAGCGGCGACGGCCGAGCGCCAGAAGAAGCTGCTCTCCGACAGCATGGACACCATCCTCAACGGGTCGCAGAACGCCGTGCTCGGTAATCCCGAAGGCGATGTCACCTTGGTCGAGTTCTTCGACTACAATTGCGGCTACTGCAAGCGCGGACTGGCCGACATGGTCAAGCTGCTCGATACCGACAAGAAGCTCAAGGTGGTGCTGCGCGACTACCCGATCCTGAGCGAAGGCTCCAAGGAAGCAGCCATTGTTGCCCTCGCCGTCAAGAAGCAGTTGCAGGGCGACAAGTTCCTGGAGTTCCACCAAGTCCTGCTCGGCACGCGCGGCGCCGTGGGCAAGGACCGCGCCTTGCAGGTCGCCCAGGATTCCGGCGTCGACATGACCAAGCTCCAGGCCGACATGAAAGATCCGGCTCTGCTCAAGGGACTGACCAGCACGATGCAGCTGGGCGAGGCATTGGGCATCAACGGCACGCCCTCTTACGTGCTCGGCAGCGAGATCACCCCCGGTGCCGTCGGCTACGATGCCTTGAAGTCCAAGATCGATTCGCTGCGCAAATGCGGCCAAACCGCCTGCGGTTGAGCCGGACAGGCCCTTCTCCAACAAAGCCGGCGGTTTTTCGCCGTCGGCTTTGCCTTCCTGGATCGGGCGCCCTATAAGGGGCGTTCGCAGCAAAAGGCCCGTTGCAGCAAGCTTCGGGCTTTCAATTTATGGTCCTGATGGCAAGCATGGCGCTCGTCTACATTCTGAATGGCCCCAATCTCAACATGCTGGGTGTGCGTGAAACGTCCGTCTACGGCACGCTCGACCTCAACGGCATCGAGAAACTGGCCCGGGCGCGCGCCGAGCAATTGGGTCTTACCATCGAATTCCGGCAGACCAACCATGAGGGCGTACTGCTCGACTGGGTGCACGAGGCCTATCACAAGGGTGCGGTCGGATTGATCATCAATCCCGGCGCCCTCACCCATACCTCGATCGCTCTCCACGATGCGATCAAGGCCGTTAGCCTGCCGGTAATCGAATTGCATCTATCCAACGTGTTCGCGCGCGAAAGTTTCCGGCACCATTCCTGGGTCTCGCCGGCAGCCAAGGGCGTGATCTGCGGATTTGGCCCCAAGGGCTATGAACTTGCCCTCGAAGCATTGGCTTCGAGCGTATCGGCTCAATGAATGACGGGGCCTCGGCCCCGCGGAAACGCAAGGCATGACGATGTCGCGAACCAAATCGGGGATTGACCCCGAGATTATCCGGGAACTCGCCAATCTCCTGACGGAGACGGATCTCACCGAAATCGAGGTGCAGCAGGCCGACCTGCGCATCCGGGTGGCGCGGCAGATCAATGTGACGGCAACCGTGCCGGTCAGCGCGCCGGCCGTCGCCGTCGCTGCTCCGGCTGCTGTTGCAGCCGCTCCGGCCGCTGCCGATCCAGCCAATCATCCCGGCGTCTTGAAATCGCCGATGGTGGGCACCGCCTATCTCGGCGCCGCACCAGGCGCCAAAGCCTTCGTCGAGATCGGCAGCAAGGTCAACCAGGGCGACCGCGTGCTGATCGTCGAGGCGATGAAGACCTTCAACGACATCATCGCGCCGCGTTCGGGAACGGTGAGCGCGCTGTTCATCGAGGACAAGCAGCCGGTCGAATATGGCCAGCCTCTGATGATCATCGAGTGACGTGAATGTTTGACAAGATCCTGATCGCGAACCGCGGTGAGATCGCCCTGCGCGTGCTGCGCGCCTGCAAGGAGCTCGGCATCAAGACGGTGGCTGTCCATTCCACCGCCGATGCCGATGCCATGCACGTCAAGCTGGCGGACGAAAGCGTATGCATCGGCCCGCCGCCGGCTCGCGAAAGCTATCTCAACATTCCCGCTCTGATCGCGGCTTGCGAGATCACCGGCGCCGAGGCCGTGCATCCGGGCTATGGCTTCCTGTCGGAAAACGCCCGCTTCGCCGACATCCTCGATCAGCACAACATCGCCTTCATCGGCCCCAAAGCGGAGCATATCCGCATGATGGGCGACAAGATCGAGGCCAAGCGCACTGCCAAGCGCCTCGGCATTCCCTGCGTGCCCGGCTCGGATGGCGGCGTCACCAATGACACCGATGCTGCCCGCATCGCCGAGGAGATCGGCTATCCGGTGCTGGTCAAGGCCGCTGCCGGCGGCGGTGGCCGCGGCATGAAGGTGGCTCTGACGGCGGAAGACCTGCCCGATGCTCTCGCCACCGCCCGCGCGGAAGCGCTGGCCGCCTTTGGCGACGATGCGGTCTATCTGGAGAAATATCTGCAGAAGCCTCGCCATATCGAATTGCAGGTGCTCGGCGACGGCCAGGGCCACGCCATCCATCTGGGCGAACGCGATTGCTCTCTGCAGCGTCGCCACCAGAAGGTGTGGGAGGAGGGCCCCTCGCCGGCCCTCAACGCTGCCCAGCGCAACAAGATCGGTGATATCGTCGCCAAGGCGATGATCGAGCTCGGCTATGTCGGCGCCGGCACCATCGAGTTCCTCTATGAAAATGGCGAGTTCTATTTCATCGAGATGAACACGCGCATCCAGGTGGAACATCCGGTCACCGAGATGATCACCGGCATCGATCTGGTCAACGAGCAGATCAAGATCGCGGCTGGCTCGCCGCTGTCGATCAAGCAGTCGGACGTGCAGATCGAAGGCCATGCCATCGAATGCCGCATCAATGCCGAGAATGCCGCGACCTTCCGGCCTTCGCCCGGCACGATCAGCTATTTTCATCCGCCGGGTGGCCTTGGCGTGCGCGTCGATTCGGCCGTCTACCAGGGCTACAAGATCCCGCCCTATTACGATTCGCTGATCGGCAAGCTGATCGTGCACGGCCGCACGCGCACCGAATGCCTGATGCGCCTGCGCCGAGCCATCGACGAATTCGTGGTCGATGGCGTGGAGACCACCCTGCCACTGTTCCGCACTCTGGTGCGCAACGCGGATATCCAGAACGGTCTCTACGACATTCACTGGCTCGAGAAATTCCTCGAAGCCGGCGGCATGAGCGACAGCGCCTAGGCGGCTCTGCCATGTCGGGCGCCGAGCTCAATCTGGAGATCACGCCGCAGGTCCTGCTCAAGGCCTATGCCTGCGGCATCTTCCCGATGGCCGAAAGCGCCGACGATCCCGGCCTCTACTGGGTCGAGCCGGAATTTCGCGGCATCATCCCGCTCGACGGGCTGGTGATCTCCCATCGTCTCGCCCGTACCATCCGCTCCGATCGTTTCGATATCGTGGTCGATCATGATTTCGAGGCGGTGATCGAGGGCTGCGCCCGATCCGGACCGGGACGCCGCACCACCTGGATCAACTCGTCGATCCGTCGGCTCTATGGCGAGTTGTTCCGATTGGGCCATTGCCACACCGTCGAGGCCTATCGCAATGGCCGGCTGGTCGGCGGCCTCTACGGCGTCGATCTCGGCGGCGCCTTCTTCGGCGAAAGCATGTTCCATCTGGAGAGCGACGCATCCAAGGTGGCCCTGGCCCATCTGGTGGCACGGCTGCGCCATGGCGGCTACCAGCTGCTCGACACCCAATTCGTCACCGATCATCTGATGAGTCTGGGCGCCATCGAGTTGCCGCGCACGCTCTATCATCGTTTGCTGGACGACGCCCTGGCCGAAGATGGCGATTTTCTTGCGTGGCCCAAGCGCGAAGCCCGGTCGGGCGCGGACATCCTGGCCGCCCTTGCCGACTGAGCCAGCCGGTCAGGAAGAGCTTGTCGGAAGCTGGCAACATAGG
Source organism: Labrys sp. 22185 (assembly GCF_052045555.1). Taxonomy (NCBI): domain Bacteria; kingdom Pseudomonadati; phylum Pseudomonadota; class Alphaproteobacteria; order Hyphomicrobiales; family Xanthobacteraceae; genus Labrys; species Labrys sp. 22185. The sequence continues at coordinate 143,553 of NZ_JBQEPH010000015.1, forward strand.
CGACGGCGCCAGTTCTGCCTCCCTCCCCCTCGACAAAGCGGTGCAGAGGCAGCGAAAGACCGTCCGCTTAATCCTGCGGTGCGTTGGGATCCACCGGCTGGTCGAAGAAATCGGTGTTGCCGTCACCGGTCTCGGGCGGCGGAGCGACATCCGGCTCGGGCGCCGCGGCCTGTCCCTTCTTGCCCTTGGCGGGCTTGGTGCCCGGCTGCGCCGTGACGACGGGCGGAGGCGGCGGATCGCTGGTCTTGCCGCCCTTGCAGTCCTTGAGCCAGACGTCATAGACAGGATGTTCGACGCCATTGAGGCCCGGGCTGGACGCGAACATCCAGCCATTGAACAGGCGCTCGACCTTCTTGCTGAGGGTCAGTTCGTCGATCTCGACGAAACTCGTGGTTTGCGGATCTTCGCTGGCCGAGCGGCTGTAGCACACGCGCGGCGTCACGCTGAGCGCGCCGAACTTCACCGTCTGTCCAACCGGCGCCTCGAAGGTGCTGATTTCACCGGAGATCTTGTCGAGGCCGGTGAACACCGCGGTGGGATTGGCGATGCGTTCGGCCCGGGCGGCGGTGCTGCCCAGGATCAAACCGAGGCAGGCCACGCTTGCCATGGCAAGGCAGCGCGAGCGGCCGGTCGGGGGAAAGAAGGCAAGCGGACGCAAAAGCAAATGGATCCGTATCTGGACGAGTCGAGAAGCGATAGCGCCCCATCGGGGCAAAAAGACGGCCACTGACATGGCCGCGCCCCGGCCATGCGGTGCGTCAGTCTCCCGGCGACCAGGCCTGGTAATCGCCGGTCGCCGACTGGCGATGGCCATGGGAGAGCATCGAGCCTTTCGGATGATAAGCGTTCACCGTACCGGTCTGGTTCGGGCGATGCGGCTTTTGCCATTCGCGCGGCTTGTATTCGGTCTCGCTCGGCGGGGTGTCGATCTGATGGTGCATCCAGCCCCACCAGCCCGGCGGAATCGCCGTGGCCTCGGCATAGCCATTGTACTGCACCCAGCGACGCTGCACGCCGATGGTCGGATCCACGGCGCCGCCCTTGGTGCGGTAATAGACATTGCCGAACTCGTCCTCGCCCACGCGCTCGCCCTTCCGCGAGGTCCAGAAGCGGGTTCCGATCGTGGAGCCGTTCCACCACGTGAAGATCTGCAGGAGCGTTTTCATCGAGGGCTGCCGTTTCGTATTCCGTTGCAAGTCTTATGGCCAAGCGCGACGGGGATGTCCACCATTGCGCATAGCCTCATCGGTGATTTCTAACGCAAAGCGCCTGCCGACGGCCCTAGAGCCGCGCAATCGCCTGCGCGATCAGGTCGAAATAGCCCTCGGCATCGATGCCCCCCAGGACGAAGGCATTCTTCGGACGGTCGGTGACACCCCACCAGTCGATCACCGTCATGCCCTGGGTGAGCTGAGATTCAGTCTCGATCTCGACATTGCAGGAACGGCCGGTGAAGAGTTCGGGCTTGAGCAACCAGGCGATCACGCAAGGATCATGCAGCGGTCCGCCTTCCGAGCCATATTTCTGCACGTCGAAGCGCTCGAAGAAATCGAGCCAACCCACCGCGGCATCGGAAACTTTGGTACCGATCTTCCGGATCCTGTCGACGCGCGGGCGCGTGGTGAGCGCCTTGTGCGTCACATCGAGCGGCGCCATGGTGATCGGAACCCCGGAGGCGAAAACCGCTTTGGCGGCATGGGGATCGACAAAAATGTTGAACTCGGCTGCCGGCGTCATGTTGCCGCCCTCGAAGCAACCGCCCCCCATCAGCACGATTTCCTTGATGCGCGGGACAATGCGCGGCTCGCGCAGGAGCGCCAGCGCGATATTGGTGAGAGGACCGAGCGGGCACAGCGTGATGGTGCCGGAGGGGCGCGTCATCAGGGTTTCGACGATGAAGTCGACACCATGGCGCGGGCTGATCGGCATGGTGGGCTCGGGCAGGTCCGCGCCATCGAGGCCCGTCTTGCCATGCACATGTTCCGCGGTGACGAGCGGACGCAGCAGCGGCCGGTCCGCGCCGGCGCACACCGTGATGTCCGATCGCCCCGCTAGTTCGCAGACCACGCGCGCGTTTCGGCTCGTCAGGGCCAGCGGCACATTGCCCGCCACCGTGGTGATGCCCAGCACCTCGAGCTCGGGACTTCCCAGCGCCAGCAGCAGCGCCAGGGCGTCATCCTGGCCGGGATCGGTGTCGATGATGATGGAGCGGGACATGGCTGACTCGGGAGCATTGAAGAAGGCGGGACCATGGACCGGCGGCAGCCGGCACGCAAGGCGCCGCAGCCGCACGCTCGTCGCCGGTTTCAGGCCGGTGGCGCCTGGCCGGCGGCATCGAGCTTCTCCTCCAGCCGCTTGACCAGCTGCATCAGCTCCGCGACCTGGGTCTCGCGCAGGAAGTCGATCTTCTCGTGCAGCAGTTCGATCTCCAGTTCCGCCTTGGTATTGACGTCATAGTCATGCGTGGCAGCGGCGCGATCGATGGCAGCTTGCCGGTTCTGGCTCATCATGATGAAGGGAGCGGCATAGGCTGCCTGGAACGACAGCGCCAGATTGAGCAGGATGAAGGGATAGGGATCCCAGTGCTGCATGAAGACGACGACATTGAGCACCACCCAGGCCGCGAGCACGGCCGATTGCACGATGATGAAGGGCCAGCTTCCCATGGTTGCGGCGACGGCATCGGCGATGCGGGCTCCGGCGGGCAAGGCGGCCGGATCCGGCCGCCGATGGGCACGTCGCTCCTGGCGCAATCGATGCAGGAGCGTGCGTTCCTCGTCATGGAGTTGATGGGCTTTGGCGATGAGGCTCATCTTCCCGTTCTTTCCGACTCTGCTTGCGGGAATGGAATGCTACAAGCTTCTGTGCGTGGACGCAGGATCTTGTCGGGCATGATTCCATGCCATGGCACGAGAACGTCGCGATTCGGGACTGTCGAGCAGGAGGCTATGCCATGGCGGGCGAACCCCACCGCATCGTGGTCGTCGGGGCGGGCTTCGGAGGGCTGGAGGCCATCCACCATCTCAAAGGCGCGCCCGTCGAGATCACCCTGGTGGACCGGCGCAACCACCATATCTTCCAGCCCCTGCTCTATCAGGTCGCCACCGCCTCGCTATCCACCTCCGAGATCGCCTGGCCGATTCGCCATCTCATGCGCGGCCGGCCGGAGGTGACCACGCTGCTCGGCGAAGTCACCGGCATCGACGCATCGGCGCGCCAGGTGCTCCTGAAGGACGGGGCGCGGCTTGCCTACGACACGCTCATCCTGGCGACGGGCGCCCGCCATGCCTATTTTGGACATGACGAATGGGAGCCTCACGCCCCCGGCCTGAAGGCGATCGAGGACGCCACCACCATTCGCCGACGCATCCTTCTTGCCTTCGAGAAGGCGGAACGCGAAACGGACCCCGAGGTGCAGGACGCCTTGCTCACCTTCGTGATCGTCGGCGCCGGACCGACCGGCGTGGAGCTTGCCGGCACCATCGCCGAACTGGCGCGCGACACGCTGGCTCCGGATTTTCGCCGCATCGACACCCATAAGGCACGGGTCGTGCTGGTGGAGGCAGGCCCTCGCGTGCTCGCGGGCTATCCCGACGATCTGTCGGACTACACGAAACAATCGCTCGAAAGCCTTGGTGTCGAGGTGGTTCTCGGCGCCGCAGTCACCGAATGCACGGCCGACGGCGTCGTCTATGGCGGCAAGCTGCTGCCAGCGCGCACCATCGTCTGGGCCGCGGGCGTGCGCGCTTCCCCGGCCGCCGAATGGCTCGGCGTCCCGGCGGACCGCAACGGCCGAATCATCGTCGAGCCGAACCTGACCGTGCCCGGTCATCCCGAGATCTTCGCCATCGGCGACACCATCAGCCTTGCCGGGCCCAACGGCAAGCCGGTCCCCGGCATCGCCCCGGCTGCCAAGCAGGCTGGTGTCTATGTCGCCCGTGTGATTCGAGCGCGCCTGGCGGATGCCCCCGCCCCGCCCCCTTTCCACTACAAGCATCAGGGCAGCCTGGCGCAGATCGGCAAGAAGCGCGCAGTGATCGATTTCGGCTGGATCAAGCTGCGTGGCGCGCTCGCCTGGTGGATCTGGGGCATCGCCCACATCTATTTCCTGATCAGCGTGCGCTCCCGCCTCAGCGTCGCCCTGAGCTGGCTGTGGATCCACACCCGCAACCAGCGCAGCGCCCGCCTGATCACGCAGGGTGGCGACGAGGACGATTCGCACGCTCAAAAGGTGTGAGGGAATCACGGCGCCCTCGATTCGCCCCTTCCGGCTCCTCACGCTTGCCCTTACGGCAAGCCTTCAGCGACCTCTCCACAAGGGCTTGTGTGCCATTTTGGGTCATCCACCGGGGATGGTAAATGAAACATGACCGGAACATGGCAATTCAAAGACAGGTTGAAGGCGGCAATTTTGCCAGGGATTCCGGAACCTTGAGGGCTCCCGCTCAAGCTTGTCCCCGATTTCCACAGCCTCTACTATATGTAGATAGCCGCTCATTTTGCCGGCACTAAATCTTGACGCCCCTGCCCGCGAGTCATACCTATTGAGTCATAGTCGGAAACGTCGGCGGCGGGGGTGACCTCGCGGAATTGCGGGGCACGAGCCCCGGCATTCGAACGTTGGCAGGGCCATGTACTCACCGACAAGTAAACAGGATGTCAGACAGTTTTCGAACCGAGCCGTAACGATGGCACGGCGCGGATTTTTGCGTCTAATTTTCGGGGCAGAACGCAATGCGGATTGAACGGCTTTACACCAAGAAGGGGCAGTCCCCCTACGCGTCCATCGCGTTCCGGACGGCGACGAGCGAGATCCGGAACCCGGATGGCTCGATCGTCTTCCGGCTGGAAGGCATCGCCGTGCCGGAGGCCTGGAGCCAGGTCGCCGCCGACATTCTGGCGCAGAAATATTTCCGCAAGGCGGGCGTGCCCGCCCGCACCAAGCGCGTGGAAGAAAACGCCGTGCCGTCCTGGCTCTGGCGCACCATCCCCGACAAGAAGGCTCTGGCCGCCCTCCCCGAGGCCGAGCGCACTGTTGGCGAGACGGATTCACGCCAAGTCTTCGATCGCCTCGCCGGCACCTGGACCTATTGGGGCTGGAAGGGTGGCTATTTCGATAGCGAGGACGATGCCCAGGCCTTCTTCGACGAGCACCGCTACATGCTCGCCATGCAGATGGTCGCGCCCAATTCGCCGCAATGGTTCAACACCGGCCTGCATTGGGCCTATGGCATCGACGGCCCCGGCCAGGGCCATTTCTATGTCGACTACAAGACCGGCAAGCTGACCTCCTCGACCTCGGCCTACGAGCATCCCCAGCCGCATGCCTGCTTCATCCAGTCGGTTGCCGACGACCTCGTCAACGAGGGCGGCATCATGGATTTGTGGGTGCGCGAGGCGCGCCTGTTCAAATATGGTTCGGGCACCGGCTCCAACTTCTCGGCCCTGCGCAGCGAGGGCGAGAGGCTGTCGGGCGGCGGTCGCTCTTCCGGCCTGATGTCCTTCCTGAAGATCGGCGATCGCGCCGCCGGCGCCATCAAGTCGGGCGGCACCACCCGCCGTGCGGCCAAGATGGTGGTGGTCGATGCCGACCATCCCGACATCGAGACCTATATCGACTGGAAGGTGCGCGAAGAACAGAAGGTCGCCGCGCTCGTCACCGGTTCCAAGATCGTGCAGAAGCACCTCAAGGCGGTGATGCGCGCCTGCGTGCAGTGCGAAGGCCCGGGCGAAGATTGCTTCGACCCCGAGCGCAACCCGGCCCTCAAGCGTGAGATCAAGGCTGCCCGCCGCGCCTTGGTGTCCGACAACTACATCAAGCGCGTCATCCAGTTCGCCAAGCAGGGCTACAAGGACATCGCCTTCGACACCTATGACACCGATTGGGATTCGGAGGCCTATCTCACCGTCTCCGGCCAGAATTCCAACAATTCGGTGCGCGTGGACGATGACTTCCTCAATGCTGTCGAGAAGGATGGCGACTGGGAGCTGAAGGCCCGCATCACCGGCAAGACGGTGAAGACGCTGAAGGCGCGCGACCTGTGGGAGAAGATCGGCCACGCCGCCTGGGCTTCCGCCGATCCCGGCATCCAGTTCCACACCACCATCAATGACTGGCACACCTGCTCGGTCTCGGGGCCGATCCGCGCCTCCAATCCGTGCTCGGAATACATGTTCCTCGACGACACGGCCTGCAACCTGGCTTCGCTGAACCTCCTGCAGTTCCGCAACGCCGACGGCACTTTCAACCTGGCGTCCTACGAACATGCCGTCCGCCTGTGGACGATCGTGCTCGAAATCTCGGTGATGATGGCGCAGTTCCCGTCCAAGGCGATCGCGGAACTGTCCTATCGCTACCGCACGCTGGGCCTGGGCTATGCCAATATCGGCGGCCTCCTGATGACCTCCGGCATCCCCTATGATTCCGATGCCGGTCGCGCACTCGGCGGTGCCTTCTCGGCGATCATGACCGGCGTTGCCTATGCGACCTCGGCCGAGATGGCCAAGGAACTCGGCTCCTTCCCCGGTTTCGAGCCGAACCGCGAAGCCATGCTGCGCGTGATCCGCAACCATCGCCGCGCCGCTCACGGCGAGAGCGGCGGCTATGAGGCGCTGTCCACCGCGCCCGTCGCCCTCGACCACGCCTCCCTTGCCGCGCTCGGTGACAATGGCAAGGCCATTGTCGAACACGCCAAGGCCGCCTGGGACAACGCGCTCGCCCTTGGCGAGGCCCATGGCTACCGCAACGCCCAGGCAACCGTGATCGCGCCGACCGGCACGATCGGCCTGGTGATGGATTGCGACACCACCGGCATCGAGCCCGATTTCGCTCTGGTGAAGTTCAAGAAGCTGGCCGGCGGCGGCTACTTCAAGATCATCAACCGCGCCGTGCCTGCGGCCTTGCGTACCCTCGGCTATTCGGAAGCGGACATCGCCGAGATCGAGGCCTATGCCGTCGGCCATGCCTCGCTGCGCCAGGCACCGGCGATCAACCACACCTCGCTGGCCGCCAAGGGCTTCACCGAGGAGAAGCTTGCCGTGGTCGAGAAGGCCCTCGCTTCGGCCTTCGACATCAAGTTCGTCTTCAACAAGTGGACGCTGGGCGAGGACTTCATCACCGGCAAGCTCGGCGTGCCGGCCGAGAAGCTCAACGAGCCGTCCTTCGACCTCCTCGTCCATCTCGGCTTCGCCAAGGCGGATATCGAGAAGGCCAACATCCATGTCTGCGGCGCCATGACCCTCGAAGGCGCGCCGCATCTTAGGGACGAGCACCTGCCGGTGTTCGATTGCGCCAATCCCTGCGGTCGCCTCGGCAAACGCTTCCTCTCGGTCGAAAGCCACATCCGCATGATGGCGGCGGCGCAGCCCTTCATCTCGGGCGCGATCTCCAAGACCATCAACATGCCCAACGACGCCACGGTCGAGGACTGCAAGGCCTCCTACATGCTGTCCTGGCGCCTGGCGCTGAAGGCCAACGCCCTCTATCGCGACGGCTCCAAGCTCTCCCAGCCACTGAACTCGCAGCTTCTGGCCGACGAGGACGAGGCCGATGCGGTGGAGGAACATCTCGAGCGTCCGGTGCCCGCCCGCGCGGCCCAGGTCGCCGAGAAGATCGTCGAGCGCATCATCGAGCGGGTGGAAGTGGCGCGCGAGCGCGAGAAGATGCCCGATCGTCGCAAGGGCTACACCCAGAAGGCGGTGGTGGGCGGCCACAAGATCTATCTGCGTACCGGCGAATATGACGATGGTCGCCTCGGCGAGATCTTCATCGACATGCACAAGGAAGGGGCCTCCTTCCGCGCGATGATGAACAATTTCGCCATCGCCATCTCGCTCGGCCTGCAATATGGCGTGCCGCTGGAGGAATATGTCGAGGCCTTCACCTTCACGCGCTTCGAGCCCTCGGGCTTCGTGCAGGGCAACGACTCGATCAAGAACGCCACCTCCATCCTGGACTATGTATTCCGCGAGCTCGCCATTTCCTATGTCGGCCGCTACGACCTCGCCCATGTCGTGCCGGACGAGGATGGCCATGCCACGCTCGGCCGCGGTGACGGCGAGAGCAAGGCCCCGGCCCAACCGGTGACCGTGCCGGTTTCGCGCGGCCTGGTCCGCTCCAAGACCGAGCGCTTCGTGGTGATGCCGGGCGGCGCCACGGCGGCTTCGAACACGCTCGCCCCGGTCTCCAGCGATGCCCGCGGCGCCATCACGGCGTTGTCGAGCGCCGTCAACACCGGTCGCGGTGTCGTGGCGGGACCGGGAGCCCAGACTCTCGGCGCCCAGACCGTCGGCGCCACCGCGCTGAAGGAGGAGGAAGCCTTCGACCCAACAAAGACACTTCACTTTTCTAAGCCAGAGGAAACACCTCAGGCTTTGATGGCGAGCCGGCGCGCTGAGGCCAAACTGAAAGGCTACCTAGGTGATGCTTGCCCTGAGTGTGCCAACTTTACCTTAGTCCGCAATGGCACATGCCTGAAGTGTGACTCCTGCGGAAGCACGACTGGCTGCTCTTAAAACCAAGGTCGTTCCAGATGACGCGTCGAGATCACTATGCTGATTTCTATAGCCAAACAGCTCTGGAGCGATCCGCCTTGGAATTTCGAAAGCTTGCTAACAGATCACAACACGGAAATCTCAATGTAGCCGACTTCGTGGAACAACTAGCAGCCAATAGACCCTTTGGAACAAAAGGTCTATTGGTTCTAAAGGTTGATGATTTTCTAGATAGCAAAGACTACCCCGGATTTGTGCGATATTCGCCCTTTGAAATGCATATTGATCAGAGGGTCTGGCAAAAAGCAAAAAAAGGTGATGCTGAATGCAATGCAATAGTGGCACACGAACTTGCACACGCCATATTGCACGATAATGCTGATAGGAACTATTCTGACGATCCAGAAGCCAGGTTGAAGTATGCAACAAAAGAGTACTCAAGCGAATGGCAAGCCATTACTTGGTCAGATGCTCTTATATGTCCAGAATACCTGTTGGAAAAAGACTCTGCAGTCGACGTTCTGATTGAATGGCACAATATCGACAAAGATGTAGCGGCTCGCAGAGCGACCGCATTCCGGGAAAATAAAGCACGATCACACCAAAATAAATGCGTAACCTTTTGCTCTAGCTGCGGCCAACTTTCAGCGTTTAGCAATGGGATAACAAGAACATGTATGGATTGCGGCCATAGAGACCTTAATAAGTTCTAATCACGTCACCGATGGAGATTGTTATGGCAAAGAATACGGGCGACGATTATCGTCGAGGTGCGGTAACAGGTAGAACACAATTTCAGCGACCAGACGGACATTGGCAGAAGCGCGATGAACGTACCGGCGAGTTCATGCCGGTTAAGCAAGGCGACGGTCCCTATAAAGGAGTTGCCAAAGAACCGGATGGCCGCGATACAAAAAACTCCTAAACAGAGCAGACACCGTCGTTAGGAAGCCCCGGCCGCTCCCGCGGTGAAGCCGGCCTCCGAGCGGCGCAAGGAAGCCAAGCTGCGCGGCTATGAAGGCGAAGCCTGCCCACGCTGGTCCGTAACGGCACCTGCCTGAAATGCGACACCTGCGGCGGCACCACCGGCTGCAGCTGAGGATGGATGGAGAGTGTGCCACGGTGCGATGGATGTCCTTGAACATCCATCGCCGCTGAAGAAGAGGGCGTAATTTCAAAGCCTTGGGCAATTCGGATAATGCACCCGCCAAACCTGTTTGGCGGGTGCTCTTTTTGGAACAACGCCCGATTGCGGCCCTTACAACAACCGCCTGTCCTGCTCACCGCCAGCCGAGCGCAGGCGCGACCTCGGTCAAGATCGTCTCGATGACATGGGCATTGTAGGCGACGCCGAGCTGGTTGGGGACGGTGAGGAGCAGCGTATCGGCCTCGGCGATCGCTTCGTCCTGCTTGAGCTGCTCGATGAGCACCTCGGGCTCCGCGGCATAGCTGCGTCCGAAGATCGCGCGCGTCCGCTCGTCGATGAAGCCGATCTGGTCCTCTCCATCGCCTCCCCGGCCAAAATACATCCGGTCCTCGTCATTCATCAGCGCGAAGATGCTGCGGCTGACGGAGACCCGGGGCTCGCGCGCATGGCCGGCCTCCTTCCATGCCGCCCGATAGGCGCGGATCTGCTTGGCCTGCTGGATATGGAAGGCCTCGCCCGTCTCGTCGTTCTTCAGGGTCGAACTCTGCAGGTTCATGCCCAGCCTGGCGGCCCAGACCGCGGTTGCATCCGATGAGGCGCCCCACCAGATCCGCTCGCGCAAGCCTTCCGAATGCGGCTCGAGGCGCAGCAGGCCCGGCGGATTGGGAAACATCGGCCGTGGATTGGGCTGCGCGAATCCTTCTCCACGCAGCAGGTTCAGAAAGACCTCGGCATGCTGGCGGCCCATGTCGGCATCGCTCTTGCCCTCCGCGGGCTGGTAGCCGAAATAGCGCCAGCCATCGATCACCTGCTCGGGCGAGCCGCGGCTGATGCCGAGTTGCAGGCGCCCTCCTGCGATGAGATCGGCGGAACCGGCATCCTCGACCATGTAGAACGGGTTCTCGTAGCGCATGTCGATCACGGCGGTGCCGATCTCGATGCGCTTGGTCCGGGCACCGATGGCCGCCAGCAAGGGGAAAGGCGAAGCGAGCTGGCGCGCGAAGTGATGGACGCGAAAATAGGCGCCATCCGCCCCCAATTCCTCCGCCGCGACGGCCAGGTCGATCGACTGCAGCAACGTATCGGCAGCAGATCGCGTTTGCGATTGACTTGATGGTGTCCAGTGCCCGAACGAAAGAAAACCGATCTTCTTCATGCGAAATGTCTGCCTGCTGAATGCCCAGATGCGTCCGGCAGCGGGAAAAAGGGCCGGCGCGTTTCAGATATAGGGACTCCAGATCCATTTCAGCAGCCCCCTACCCGAACCGGATGACCAGTCGGAGACCCGTAACGGCAAATGGGCCTCATCAAGAAGACAGACCTCATCCGGCGATCTCGAACCGGCTTTACGCGCTGACGCTTTTTGCGATTTGGCGGAATCGCCGACAATCGCAAAGACGCGTCGAACCAAAGAGTGAGAGCAAACGGCGTTTCCGTCTGAACGCGTTTTGCTCTAACGCTCCCACCCCTGATTGAACGGGAAACGCTCCGCCCAGAGGGCCGTCAGCCGGGGATCTGCATCCACCCGGCGTATTGTCTCCGCCAGACCGGGTGCGGCCTCACAGAAGCGCCGCCGCCCGGGCGACCAGCGTGAGGCCGTTGCCACATAGAGGTCGAGAACCGATAGATCCTCGCCGAGGAGATACTTTCCCGGACGCAATTGTGCCCCCATCAATTCCCAGCAGCGGGCGATGCGGTCGAACAAACGAGCCTTGAGGCCGGTGTGGTGCTCGGCGTGGTCGAGGATGCGAGAAGGATTATCGGCGACCCAATAAAGGGCATAGATGGCCGAAGACACGAAGGTCATCCAACGCAGGAACGTCGGCCGCGCCGGCTCGGTCAATGCCGGCGCTAGAGCATCGTGCCGATATTATGAAGCATATCCTGCATCCTTGAAGTAGTTTTGACATTCGCGTGGCTCGAAGAGTTTGCAGATGTCGTGGAGGGCTTTGAACAGGGTATCGAAGGTTCGAGCTGCGGCTTTTCGCAAATGCGCCTTGAGCTTGGAGAAGGCCATTTCGATGGGGTTCAGGTCTGGCGAGTACTGCGGCAGGAACAGCATCCAGGCCCCGCGCGCCCGGATAAGGGCTTCGGCCTTTGCACTTTTGTGGACACTGAGATTGTCGAGGATAACGATGTCGCCAGGCCGCAAGGTCGGCGCCAGCTGGGTTTCGACATAGACATTGAAGGCGGCACGATCCATCGCGCCCTTGATCACCCAAGGAGCGCTCAGCCCTTGGTGACGCAGGCCCGCGATCAGGGTCTGGGTC
>NZ_JBQEPH010000016.1:0-155260 GCF_052045555.1 Labrys sp. 22185
TTGATGGACACCATGCGCAAGGGTGACTTCACCCAGCGCATGCAGATCGTTCGACAGGACGAGTTGGGCGATCTCGGCGAAGGCTATAACCGCATGGCCGACGAAGTGATGGAACTCGTCGGCCAGGTCCAGCGCTCGGGCATCCGCGTCAGCACCTCGATGACCGAGATTGCGGCGACGTCCAAACAGCAGCAGGCCACGGCTTCGGAAGTCGCCGCGACCACCACGGAGATCGGGGCGACCTCGCGTGAGATCGCTGCAACCTCCAGGGAACTGGTCCGGACGATGTCCGACGTCGTGACGGTCTCGGAGCACACCGCCAATCTGGCATCCGGGGGCAAGGTCGAGCTGGCCCATATGGAAGACACGATGAACCAGGTGATGGGCGCCGCCAGCTCCATCACCGCCAAGCTCGCCGTGCTGAACGAAAAGGCCAGCGACATCAACCAGGTGGTCACGGCGATTACCAAAGTGGCCGACCAGACCAATCTGTTGTCGCTCAACGCCGCGATCGAAGCGGAAAAGGCCGGTGAATACGGGCGCGGCTTTGCCGTGGTGTCCTCGGAAATTCGGCGCTTGGCCGACCAGACCGCCGTCGCCACCTACGACATCGAGCAGATGGTCAAAGAGATCCAGTCCGCCGTATCGGCCAGCGTCATGGGCATGGACAAGTTCTCGGAGGAAGTGCGGCGCGGCCTCCAGGATGTCCATGAGATCGGTGCCAAGCTTTCCGAAATCATCACGCAAGTGCAGGCGCTGACACCGCGCTATGAATCCGTCAGCGAAGGCATGCAGGCGCAGGCGACGGGTGCCGAGCAGATCAGCGAGGCGCTCATCCAGCTGACCGAAGCGACGCAGCAGACAGTGGAATCCCTGCGCCAGTCCAGTTCGGCCATCGATGAACTCAACCATGTCGCCAGCAATCTGAGCGGGAGCATCGCACGCTTCAAGCTCGAGATGGCCTGAGGCAATAAGCGGTTTGCGGCGAGACAGAATTCGTCGCAATCGCAAAGGCGCGCGGAAACAAGGAGTTGGAGCTGCCATGCGCTTTCGCCAAAGCGCACCTTGCTCCAGGAACGACGGAACCGAGAATGCTCTTCCTCTACTTCCGGATCGGCGATGAAGGCTTTGCGATGGCGATCGAGCGGATCGTCGAAGTCGTGCCGTTGACGGAATTGAAGAAGGTGCGTGGGGCGCCGGACGCGGTGGCCGGCTCCTTCGAATATCGCGGCCGCTTCGTACCGGTCATCGATCTGTGTACCCTCGAACTCGGCCGCTCGGCGCGCCGGCGCCTGAGCACCCGCATCATCGTCATGCGCCACCCCCAGGACGATACAGTGTTGCTGGGTCTGATCGCAGAAAAAGCCACGGAGATGCTGCGGCTGGATCCGGCGGAATTCGCCCCTTTCGCCCTGGGTCCGCATGGCCTGGTTCAGCGTGTGGAACTGGAAGACCTGCTTCCTGTCGCGCTTCTGGCGGCCATTCGCGGCCAGCCGGTCACCAGCCAATGAGCGACCCGCGCTTCGAACAATTCCTTGGACGCGCCATCGGGCTGAACGCGGCCTCGATTGGGTCGTCGGCGATCGAGCGCGCCGTGGCGGCGCGCTGCAAGGCATGCAAGCTCGGCGACATCCAGGCCTATTGGGAACTGCTGCAGAATTCCGATGAGGAAGTGCAGGAGTTGATCGAGGCGGTCATCGTTCCCGAAACCTGGTTCTTTCGCGATGCCCAGGCCTTTGCAGCCCTGGCACGGCTGGTGATGCGCGGCCTCCCCCAAGCGGATGCCATTCGCCCCTTGCGGCTCCTCAGCCTGCCTTGTTCGAGCGGAGAGGAACCCTATACGATCGCCATGGCGCTGCTCGACGCGGGCCTGACTGCCGAGCAATTCCGCATCGATGCCATCGATCTCAGCGCTCGTTCGCTCGCTCTTGCCAGGCAGGGCGTCTATGGCCGCAACTCGTTCCGGGGGCAAAACCTGGCTTTCCGCGACCGCTATTTTGACGCTACGAAGGATGGGCATAGGCTTCGGGACGCCGTTCGTGCTCCCGTGGAATTCAGCCAGGGCAATATCGTCGCCCCGGATTTCCATGCCGATCCGGCAGGCTACGATTTCGTCTTTTGTCGCAACCTGCTGATCTATTTCGATGCCGCAACGCAAAAGCATGTCATCGGCGTGATCCGACGCTTGCTCGCGCCTGATGGCATTGCCTTTGTCGGCCATTCGGAGGCAGGGCTGATGGGAGCCAATGGCTTCACCTCGGCCAAGATTCCGATGGCGTTCGCCTTTCACAGGGAAAGTGCCAAGCCGGGAGTCACCCAAGCCCGGCCGGTGCCATCGCCGCCCATACACCGGCCGCGGCGGGAACCGCCGCCATTGCCGAAGTCAAGGCCCGTTCTGCCTCAATCCCCTCGGCACGAGGAGAAGAGGGAAGCAGCGCTGCCAAATCTCGAGGAACTGCGCCTCCTGGCGGATCGGGGGCGGCTGCAGGAGGCCGCACTGGGATGCGAAGCGCTGATCCGTCGGGACGGCGCAACCCCCGATGCTCTCGCGCTGCTGGGCTTGATCAGCGATGCCTCCAACGATCTTGGCGCGGCGGAGCGCTATTACCGCAAGGCCCTCTATCTGGATCCCGCCAATGCCGAGGCGCTCGGCCATCTCGCCCTCCTGCTCAAGAAACAGGGCGACCATGGCGGTGCCAAATTGCTTGATGAGCGCCTGCGGCGTCTGGACAAACGGAGAGTGCGATGACGAGCCTGGCCTTCGACGCCCCCTCTGCGGCGATTGACAATTGCTGGCAACGGATCGGCGTACGGGGCGACAAATCGTGCCCCGAACTTCGGCGTCATGCGCATTGCCACAATTGCGAGGTGTTTTCACGAGCGGCCTCTCAACTGCTCGATCGCGACATTCCCGAGGGAGGGGAAGCCGCCGTTACACCGGCCGGAGCGGGCATAATCGCGCGTTCGTCGCATTCCCAATCGGTGCTGGTCTTCCGCCTGGGCAGCGAATGGTTCGCTCTGCCCACATTGGTGCTGGACGAGGTGACCGGCCTGCGCCCCATTCATTCGCTGCCACACCGGCGCAATCCCGTGCTGCTCGGCCTGGTCAATGTGCGGGGTGAACTGGTGATTTGCGTCTCGATCGCCCAGTTGCTCATCGGCGCGGAACAGAATTCGCCGCAGGGTCGGCTGATCGTCGCGCACCACGCCGGTTCGCGCTTTGCCTTTCCGGTCGACGAGGTTCAGTACACCCATCTCTATACGGAGGCGGATCTGAAGCCGGTACCGGCAACCGTGGCCCAGTCGAGCTCCGGCTTCACCCGGGGATTGCTGTCCTGGCGCGACAGGAGTGTCGGCCGGCTCGATGAGCATGCACTGTTTGAGGCTCTCGGTCGAGGATTGGCACGATGACCCAGGATCTCAGCCAATTCTCCATGCGAGACCTGTTCCGCATCGAAGCGGAAGGACAGGCCGAAGCCCTGACGACGGCCTTGCTGACGCTCGACAAGGACCCGATGCGGGCCGATCAGATCGAGGCCTGCATGCGAGCTGCGCACTCTCTCAAGGGGGCTGCCCGCATCGTCGAGATCCATGCCGCCGTGACGATTGCACACGCAATGGAAGACCTTTTCGTCCTGGCCCAGCAGCACGGCGCGCGACTGGATCATGACCGGATCGACGTGCTCCTGCGCGGCGTCGACCTGCTCCTGTCTTTTGCCAGATCGCCGGATCTCGAAAGTGGCTCACGAGACGAGGCCTGGCAGGCCGAAGCCGACCAGTTCGTGCTGGAGCTCAACCAGCCGCCGCACGCAGGCCCGCAAACGCCCGAGCCGGCGCCGGTATCCGAGCCCGCCCCCATGCCCGTGCCGGCAACCGACGACGCGGCCTCCGCATCGACCGACCGCGCCTTGCGGGTGAGTGCCGAAAATCTCAACCGGCTTCTCGACCTTGCCGGCGAGTCGCTGGTCGAGTCGCGGTGGTTGGGGCCCTTTGGCCAATCCCTGCAGCGTCTCAAGCGCCTTCAGCTCGAAGCCGCCACCGCCTTGGAGTCGCTGCGCGCCATCCTGCCGACCCACGCCTTGGACGAACGGGCAAGGATGGCTCTCGACAAGGCTCAGCAGCGCCTTCTGGAATGCCGGCAGCATCTGTCGCAACGCCTGGGGGAACTGGAAACCACCGACCATCAGGCCACCACGCTCGCCCACCGGCTCTACGACCAGGCGCTGGCGATACGCATGCGTCCCTTCTCCGACGGCATCGCTGCCTATCCTCGCATGGTGCGCGACATTGCGCGCGAACTCGACAAGAAAGTAAGGCTGGAGATCGTTGGCGAGCGCACGCTGGTGGATCGGGACATCCTGGACAGGCTCGACGCTCCGCTCGGCCATCTCCTGCGCAACGCCCTCGATCATGGCATCGAAAGCCCCCTTGAAAGGCTTGCCGCCGGCAAGGCGGAGGAAGGCGTGGTGCGTCTGGAAGCCTCGCATCGGGCGGGCACGCTGCAGATCACCGTCTCCGACGACGGGCGCGGCGTCGATCTCGAACGGATCCGGCAAACCGTGATTGCACGCAACCTCGCGAGCCCCGATACGGCAGGCAAACTCGGTGCCCAGGAGTTGCTGGAATTCCTGTTCCTGCCCGGCTTCTCCATGAAGGGAGAAGTCACCGTCATCTCAGGGCGGGGGGTAGGGCTGGACGTCGTGCAGGAGATGATCCGCCAGGTCCGCGGCCTGGTGCGGGTAACCTCCGAACTCGGCGAAGGCACACGCTTCAAGCTGGAATTGCCGCTCACGCTTTCGGTGGTTCGCTCTCTGATCGTGGAAATCGGCGGCGAACCCTACGCCTTTCCCTTCGCCCATATCGTACGCGCCATCAAGATCGCGAGCGATCAGGTGCAGACCCTGGAAGGACGGCAGCATTTCAGCCTGGATGGACAACTGGTCGGAGTGGTCGGCGCGGATCAGGTTCTCGGCTGCGCGCCGGCGGACAATGCGGACGGCGAATTGCGCATCGTCGTGGTCGGCAGCCCCGGCGCCATGTATGGCCTGGTGGTCGAGCGCTTCCTCGGCGGTCGCGAACTCGTGGTTCAGCCGCTCGATCCGCGCCTCGGCAAGATCAAGGATATCAGTGCCGCCGCCCTGATGGAGGACGGCTCGCCGCTCCTGATCATCGACGTCGAGGACATCATCCGCTCCATGGAGAAGCTCTCCTCCGCCGATCAGCTTGCCCAGGTCGGGCGGAAATTGGTAGGCCGGCAGGAGGAAAGGCGCAAGCGCGTGCTCGTGGTCGACGATTCCCTCACCGTGCGCGAATTACAGCGCAAATTGCTGGATCATCACGGCTACGAGGTCGAAGTGGCCGTCGACGGCATGGATGGCTGGAATGCCTTGCGCAATGGCCGCTTCGATCTGCTCATCAGCGACATCGACATGCCGCGTATCGACGGGATCGAACTGGTTCACCGCATCCGGCAGGACCCTGATCTCAAATCCTTGCCAGTGATGATCGTATCCTACAAGGATCGAGCGGAGGATCGCCAGCGTGGCCTGGATGCCGGAGCGGATTATTATCTTACCAAAGGCAGTTTCCAGGATGATACTTTGATCGATGCGGTGGTGGATCTGATTGGCGAGGCTGTTGCATGAGGATCGCGATCGTCAACGATTTGCCCCTGGCGGTGGAAGCGATGCGCCGGGTACTCGCTATGGCGCCCCAGCATCAGCTTGCCTGGGTCGCAGCCGACGGCGTGCAGGCGGTGGAGCTGTGCAGCCGGGACCGGCCCGATCTCGTGCTGATGGACCTGATCATGCCGCGCATGGACGGGATCGAAGCCACCCGTCGGATCATGGCCCAGTCGCCCTGCGCCATCCTGATCGTGACCG
The DNA here is from genome assembly GCF_052045555.1 of Labrys sp. 22185. Taxonomy (NCBI): domain Bacteria; kingdom Pseudomonadati; phylum Pseudomonadota; class Alphaproteobacteria; order Hyphomicrobiales; family Xanthobacteraceae; genus Labrys; species Labrys sp. 22185. The sequence goes on from NZ_JBQEPH010000016.1 coordinate 5,883, forward strand.
CCGATGTCGAGACCAATGCGGGCCGCGTTTTCGCGGCGATGGGGGAGGGAGCTCTCGATGCGGTCGACACGCCGCTGCTCGGCTCGCGCGAGACACGGTGGGGGGCGCGTCCTCTGCTGGCGAAAATCGATGTGATCGCCAATCTGGTCAATGAAGGCAATGCCAGGCAAAAGCCAGTCGACCATGCCCGCTCACAGGCCCAGCACCTTGTCGCGATCGGAGCGTCGGCCGGCGGCCCTACCGCGTTGGCGACCGTTCTGAAAGGACTGCCCGACAATTTCGCTGCCAGCATCGTTATCGTTCAGCATGTCGATGCCCGCTTTGCGCCGGGGCTTGCCAATTGGCTCAGCCAGCATTCCCCCCTTCCAGTCCAGTTGGCAGGCGAGGGGGACCGGGCCTTGCCGGGGCAGGTCCTGGTTGCCGGCACCGACAATCATCTGGTTTTCAAGGTAAACCGACAATTGGGCTATACTCCCAATCCGATCGATCAGGTCTATCGGCCGTCCGTAGACGTCTTTTTCGACAGCGTCGCGCGTTTGTGGGCTGGCCCCGTGACCGGCGTCTTGCTGACCGGTATGGGATCGGACGGGGCGCGCGGCCTGAAAGCGCTCCGCGAACTTGGACATCACACTATCGCGCAGGATCAGGCCACGAGCGCAGTCTACGGCATGCCGAAGGCGGCTGCCGCCCTGGATGCCGCGACGGACATTCTGCCGCTGGACAGAATCGCCCCGCGTCTGACCGAGCTGCTCGGCTCTCCGCGCCTGAGAAGAGGAATTGCCCCATGAGCCAGCCAGCAGACGTCAAATCCCACGGCGCCGCGTCCCTCGACACCATCCAACAGTCGGTCATGGTCCTTCTGGTCGATGATCAGCTCATGGTCGGCGAAGCCATTCGCCGGGCGTTGATCGACGAGATCGAGATCGAATTGCACTATTGTTCGAACCCGCTGGAAGCCCTGGCCGTCGCCAAGCGGGTGAAGCCGACGGTGATCCTGCAGGATCTGGTGATGCCGAACGTGAACGGCCTGACGCTGGTCCGCCAGTATCGCTCCGATCCCGCCACCAAGGCCATTCCCGTGATCGTGCTCTCGACCGAGGAGGAGGCGACCGTCAAGAGCGAGGCCTTTCGCATCGGCGCCAATGACTATCTTGTCAAGCTGCCCGACCGGATCGAGCTGATTGCCCGTATCCGCTACCATTCGGCTGCTTATCTGACCCAGATCCAGCGCGACGAGGCCTATCGCGCCCTGCGTCGAAGCCAGCAGGAGCTGATGGAGACCAATCTCGAATTGCAGCGCCTAACCAATGTCGATGGCCTGACCGGGCTCAGCAACCGGCGCTATTTCGATCAATATCTCGATACCGAGTGGCGCCAGGCCATGCGCGCGAGGGAGCCGATCTCGCTGCTGATCATCGATGTCGATCACTTCAAGCAATACAACGACACCTATGGCCACCTTGCCGGCGACGAGGTGTTGAAAACCGTGGCGACGGCGGTGAGGAGCGCCTTCCAGCGTCCGAAGGACCTGGCGGTACGCATGGGGGGCGAGGAATTCGCCGTGGTGCTGCCGCAAACCCCGGCTGGTGATCTCGCCTTTCTCGCGAAGAAGGTGGTGCAGGCGATCGAGGCGCTCGGGCTACCGCACGCAGCCTCGCCGATCGCTGACAAGGTCACCATCAGCGTTGGTGGGGCAACCCACATTCCCGCCGGCGACGACCAGCCCGAAAGACTGATCGAGGCCGCCGACAAGGCGATGTATGACGCCAAGAGGTCCGGCCGCAATCGAGCTGCCACGGCAACCGGCCTGTAAGAGAGCCGGCGCCCTTCGGCTCGATCGGAAGACGGAATGCGCTAATTGTCTAGTGGCTGGAGCATTTGCGCGCCAGGGCCTGGAGACCGGCGAGCGCGAATGTCTCCAGTGCACGGGACATTGGTTCGATCTCCCGTTCACGCTCCGCCAGGCTCGGGGCGATGGCTTCCAGCACACCGCGTTCCACCGTTGCCAGGACCATGAAAGGGGCGTTGAGCGCCAGTTCTGCCCTTCCAATGTCGGGGTGGTCCTGCGGGCGATTGAGCATGCGCGCAAGCAGGTCGCGCAGCCAATGAACCTGGGGCGCCAGGAAGTCCTCGTCCACGATAAGCGCGGAAACCGTGGGCATTACCATCTCACGGGTGACCAGCCTGATCTGCCACGAGCGCTCGGCGGGTGACAACAATCGCCGGGCCATCAAGCCATAATAGGCCTTGAGCTGATCCAGGGGCTCTTCATGTTCCAGGATCGCTGCAAAGGCCTCGGGCGGGATGACGACCTCGCGCCGCGCCTCCGATACCGCCGCTTCATAGAGCGGCCGGATGCCGCCGAAATAATAGTTCACCGCCGCGGTATTGACGCCGGCCAGGTCGCAAATTTCCCGGCTCGTCGTCGCATGGTAGCCCTTGTCGGCAAAGACCCGCCCGGCCGTTTCGATCAGATTTTGGCGCGTCTTGACGCCACGTTCCTGGCTGTCTGACGAAACACGGCGGGCATGCAGGGATCTGGGCATGAAAGCTTGGATACTGTCTCTGAGAAGTAACTTTTTACCCACGGGCTTTAAAATGTCAATTTCATATTCGGATTTGACATTGCTCTGTCGTTCAAGCAACCTCACGCTCTGCTGAGGCGATGGCTGTGCGAAAGTGCACGGGCCGGCGATTCCGCTCTTCGTTGAGTCTCCACCAATCTGCTGGGACCGCGCTATATGACTCTATCTTCCTCAGCGTCCCGCAAACCGATTGAGCCGGTCGGCGACAAGCAGGACGTCGCTGTCGAACTCCCGCTCGATCATGGAGCGTCGGCGCCTGTCGCCCAGATCTATCGGGACGCCAGTGCCCATATCGTCGTGATCTGTGCCAATACCTTGACCCGAACCTGTCTCATGCACTGCCTCACAGGCTCAGAAACCGGCCTGGCCGTGGAGGGCTATGCCGACGTCGAACAGTGGGGCCGGCAGGGGCAGGGGGCCTCTGTCGCCCTATTGTGCGTCACGGGCGTGCGGGAGACCACGATCGCCATCGAGCGAATGGTGAGGCGAGTGCTGGCCGCCGCACCCGGCATTCGGGTTGTGGTGATTTCCGATACGAGATCGGCCGGCGACGTTGCGAAGGCCCTGGAGCACGGGGCCAGTGGCTTCATTGCCATGGATTCCAATGTCGATGTCGCCATTGCAGCCATCCGCCTGGTGCGTAGCGGCGGCATGTTCGTGCCCTCCCACAGCGTGATGCAGTCTCGGACCCAGCCCGCACCCCTGTCTGACGGCAGGAGATCGCTGCGGGATCTGGTGACCGCAAAGCAACTTGAAGTCATCGGCCTGATCCGCAAGGGGCTGCCGAACAAGGCGATCGCGGCCGAACTCGAGATGAGCGAGTTCACGGTGAAGGTGCATGTCAGGAACATCATGAAGCGCCTGAATGCCCGCAACAGAACCGAGGTCGTGGCTCTGACCAATGCCTATTTTGGGCAAATGCCCGAGCAGGATGATCATACCTGAAGCATGAAGCAGTTGGTGAGGACGTCATCATATATTCTTGCGCGCTGGGCCTAAGCGGAGCCGTATGCGTAAATTTTCTGAAGCCGTTACACTTGCTTCGGATTAAGATGTTTTTCTAGCAAGCAATTGATTTTTATCATTTATCCGGATCCTTCCCTGGTTCCTTCTCGCTATGTTCGAAGAAGCGATCGAGGAAGGCGGCTGCCTCGTCCGAGATGCCGACGATCTTGTTCGTCGCCTGCCGATAGAATTTGAAATTGAGCTCTGTGCCGGGCTGGCCATCCCGCCAGGTGCCGAAAGACTTGAGTTCGCGGCGTCCGAGCGGTCTTTGGGCGAACGCCGTGCAGCGCACGACAATGCTTACGCGAGGGGTTTGCCGCGGGACATTTTGTTTCCTCGCAATCGGTTCGGCAGAGATCACGATGCCGCGGGCGAACAGCCCCCGGCCACCCTCATTTTCGCTGGCAAACAGGAAGATGATATCGTCGGCAGCGATATGCTTGCCCCCATACATCGTCTTCTGCGCACCGAAGCTGAAGCTTGTCGCGTCCGGATCCCGTATCTCGGTTTTAATAGCAAATGCCATGCCAGCGTGCCTCCGGCCCGCAAGCCAATTAGCCTCGTCGAGCCTTGTCGCGCAACACGGCAGCCGAGACCGGCCAAAGGGAACAGGGCAGGGGTGGCCCAGAAGTGAGAATATCTCTCGCCAGATGTCGGTAAAGCGCGCGCTGCTTCGTCTTCGAAACAAGCAATGGCGGAGAATGCAAAGATTTGTGCCCAGGACCGTTGCTGCGAGAGCAAGCCGGTCTGGCTCGGATAACCACCGACGACCTTGGATCTTGAGGCGGTAGGTTTTCCGCTATCATATGCATATTCTCAACACGGAGAAGAACGATGAAGGCATTGATTGCGGGAGCAGGCGTCGGCGGGCTGACCACGGCCTTATTCCTTCATCGGGTTGGGATCGACGTTGAAATTTTCGAGGCTTCAAAGGAAGTTCGAGAGCTGGGCGTGGGCATCAACATGTTGCCGCATGCCGTTGAATTATTGACGGAACTAGGGCTGATCGACGAACTTGATGCCGCCGGCGTCCGGACGCGCGAATTGATCTATGCGAACCGGTTCGGGCAGGTCGTCTGGCGTGAGTTGCGCGGTATCGAGGCGGGCCTTCCCGCGCCTCAGTTCAGCATTCATAGAGGCAGGCTGCTGGGCTTGATCCATCGAGCCGTGATCGAGCGGATGGGGGCGGGCGCAATCCGCACGGGATGTCGCGTGAACGGCTTCGAGCAGAACAGCGATACCGTCACGATCCATCTGACGGACAGTGACGGCAGGCCGGCACGCGCGGTCGGCGACTTGCTGGTGGGGGCCGATGGCATTCATTCGGCGGTGCGCGCCGCGCTCCATCCCGGAGAGGGGCAGCCGATCTGGAGCGGCATCATGCTCTGGCGCGGGGCCACCCCCTGGCCGAAATGGCAGGACGGCCGCACCATGGCGATCGCTGGTGGCAACTTTGCGAAGTTCGTCTTCTATCCAATTGAAAAAGATAAACAAAATTCAGGAAATCTCCTCACCAACTGGGCGGTGATGGCTCGGGCGGGCCATGATCGGACGCAGGGTTTCTCCCTGGGGAACTGGAGCAGGCCGGGCTTGCTCGAAGAAGTGCTGTCATTCGTCCGTGACCGCTTCCACCTCGATTATGTCGATCCAGCCGCGATCATCCAGGGTACGGACGCATTCTACGAATATCCCAATTGTGATCGGGATCCGCTCCCATGCTGGTCGTTCGGGCGCGTCACCCTGTTGGGGGACGCTGCCCATCCGATGTATCCGGTGGGCTCGAACGGAGCGAGCCAGGCCATCCTCGATGCCCGCTCCTTGTCGCAACATCTCCGCGCCGCGGATACGATCGAGGCGGCTTTGACAGCCTATGATGCAGAGCGGCGGCCCGTTACCGCCAAGATCGTCCTGGCAAACCGCAAGGGCGGCCCGGAAGGCGTGATCGACATGGTGGAAGCCAAGGCACCCGAGGGCTTTGACGACATCGAAGCCGTCGCAACCCATGAGGAGCGCGAGCGCATCGTGCGCGGCTATGCGTCCCTGGCAGGATTTGGGCGCTAGGTGCAGCCCGATCCGCCAATTTCCTCAACTTTTTGAAATTGAGCTTGGTGCCGGGCTGGCCGAGGCGCCCGTTGCTGAGGCATTTGAGCTCGCGGCTCGTTTGGGTAAACGCGACGCGGCGCTCCCGGATTTGTGGCTCCAATAGACCGTCGAGTTCGCAGCCGATCCATCTTCGCTGCTCCGGATTGGCCAAAACCTATCTGGCCGCAGGCGAGGCCTGCGTCAAATAGGTCAGACTATATTTCCACAGTCATACACTGGGCCTCTGGACTGTTCGGGCGCCTCACGGCAGATAGTTCGAGCAATGTGTTGGAGGGAATCCCCCGTGTATTTGAAATGGTCCATTCCGAAATCGGTGCTGGTGCTTCTTGCCATGACCGGTGTTGCTCACGCTGAAGGCGAGCTCAACATCTATAATTGGGGAAACTACACCAACCCCAAGCTCATCAAGAAGTTTGAGGAGCAATACAAGGTTAAGGTCACCATCACCGACTATGACTCCAACGATACGGCTCTGGCCAAGGCTCGCCAAGGCGGCTCCGGCTTCGACATCGTCGTGCCCTCGCAGACATATCTGCCCATCTGGATCAAGGAGGGACTGCTGCTGGAAACCAATCCTGGCCAGATGGAGAATTTCAAGAACGTCACGCCGGAATGGGCCAATCCCGATTTCGATCCCGGCCGCAAATATTCCGTGCCCTGGGCCTGGGGCACGATCGGCGTCGTAGTCAACACCGACGCATACAAGGGCGATATCAACACCTGGGATATCATCTTCAAGACGCCGGACGAGCTGAAGGGCAAGGTCAACGTCGTTCCGGAGATGAAGGACGTCGTTACAGCCGCCATCCGCTATGTCGGCGGCGAGCAATGCACCGGCGACAGGCAGGTATTGAGGAAAGCCCGTGACCTTCTGACGGCTGCCAAGCCGAACTGGATCGCCATGGAATACAATGCCATCGAAAAGATGGGGGCAGGCGACTTCAAGGCCTCGTTGACCTGGAACGGGGCGGCCCTGCGCACGCGCCTCGCGCATCCCGAGATCCATTACGGCTATCCCAAGGAAGGCTTTACCTACTGGTCCGACAATGTAGCGGTGTTGAAGGAGGCCAAGAATGTCGACAACGCTAAATTGTTCCAGAATTTCATCATGGATCCCGAGAACGCCGCGTTGAACTCGGTCTTCCACCATTATGCGAACGGCATCGCGGGCTCGGAAAAATTCATGCCGGCCGAGATGCGGGACGCCCCGGAGATCGTCGTTCCCGCGGAAGCCAAGGCGCACGGCACCGTGGCTTTGATGTGCCCTCCGGAGGTCGATGTACTTTACAAGAAGATCTGGACCGAACTCCGCAAGTAAGCAGTCCAGGCGAGGGCGGCGACATCGGCGCCGCCCGTTCTTGAAGCGGCACAGATCAAAGTGCGGTAGGAGCCAGTTGCCCCTGCGATATCAGTCATAGTACGAATTCACCCTCGCTCTTGCTCGAGGGGTCTCATGCGCGTTCATCCTGCTGTTGCGTGTCTTCTTATTACCACGGTTCTTGTTGCAACGAATCTTGGAGGCTGTGCAACTCCGATCCGAACATCCCCAGGAACGGTAAAAACTTTGCCTGTTGCCGTCATAAGCAAGGGCCTCGGTGGAATTTTGCATGGATCTGTCCGTATAGAGCAAACCCAAGGCTCCTACTCGGTGAGCAATGGCAGGCTTTCGTGCTCCGGTACATATGCTCTGTCGGGAGTCAGGGAACGGATCTATGTTCCGGTTCTTTGCAGCGATGGCCGCAAAGGCTATGCCGCCGTTCACAATGGGCCAAGTCTAATGAGCGGGTCTGGCTCCTTCACCTTGGGCGATGGAACCACGGGTGAGTTCGTGTTTGGCAAGGACGCCGGCAAATCCTAGACCTGTATCGCCTCGACGGTGATCGCTTCGCGAGCTGTCACGCGCCGAGGCCGCGCCTCTGAAAAGATACCCCGTCCAATGAGGAGGGGGTGGCCCTTCCATCGCGGCGCTACCGACTTTATTCGCATAACATATCTTATGGAACATAAATCCATTCCCCAGCCTGGCCAAAAGCCCGATAAACCGGGCTTTTGGCGGCTATCTGCCAAGGCCGCGCAATTCGGCTCGCCTCGGTCGGCGGGCACCAATAATCAATATCTTGAGCCACTCAGCCATGATCGATTCAAGAAAGGCGTTGGACCCCATATAGGCGGTTCGCAAGACTGCGGCATGTGCGATGACCCGCCCGCTATGCTTTGTCCTCAGTGAGCCGACCCGTCGCGCAACATGGCGCGCTTCTACGGCGTGTTCGTCCAGCCGACCTTGTTTGGCGCAGTCGCACTGTGGTCCGCAACTGGAGACGGATCGGCATGCTGGGACGGTTCAGGATTGAAACTTTCGACGACCTGCCGGCGCTCGAACGTGCCTGTCCGTATCGTCCGTAAGAAGCGTGCCTCGCTATGCCGAGCTGGGCTCGCAAGAACATGAGCCAATGCACGCGTCGCCCGAGATACGTCGCCCCAGGGCCTTGAATAAATTTTTAATTAATTTAAATTATTACAATATGTTACATAATATATCTAAAGTTAAACTATAGGCTGAGGGATTCAGCCATCCGTTGCAATAGGACGAGCGTGCGCTCGACATCGGGCTGTTCCGAGGTCGTTCGGCGGATATGGGGACAAGTGAGCACTGCCAGGGCGTGTCTTTCGGCCGAGAGGATCGGCACGCTGATATCATTCACGCCGAAGATCTGCTGGCTTTCGTCGATGCGGTACGCGGCTTTGCGATAGGAGGAGAGCTGCGCCTCGAGCCCCGCGTAGATCGTCGCCCTCTCGCTATCCTTCCAGCGAACCAGCAGCTCCTCTTTGGCCTGCGGGTCCTGGAAAGCCAGCAGAAGCTGGCCTGAGCCCGTGGTCAACAGATCGATCGGCGTGCCGACGCGAACCGTGAAAACCCAGTCCGAGGAAGCCGCCGCGTGGGCTACGACCACGGCCTCGTCGCGTTCCCGCATGACGAGATGACAGGACTGGCCAGACTCCTCGGCAAACCGGTCCATCAAGGGCACGGCCCGCGAAGTCAGCCGGCGTATGGGCGGATGATGTTGCGCCAGCACGAACAGCTTCATGCTCAAGGCGAAGCGATCCCCTTCCGCCGAGCGATAGACATAGCCGCGGGCAACCAGGCGTTCGAGCATGCGATAGATCTCGCTCGCGCCTCTGCCGAGCTCCTTGACGATTTCCGCCCGTGTCAGTGCATCGGAGCGGCTGGCCAGCAGTTCCAGGATGTCCAGGCCCTTGTCGAGCGCCGGTGCCCGATAAAGAGCCTCCCGGCTCGATCCCTCCTCCTGCTCCCTTGGTTGTCTTGGCAAAGCGCTTCCCTCTCTTTTGTTGACATATGAATATATTGTTCATATTTGGTCCGTCAACAATGAGCTGCACGCAGTGACACGAACTCGATGGGAGACCGCCTCATGCGCCTGGACGGCAAACGCATCCTGATCACGGCTGCCGGGCAAGGCATCGGCCGCGCTTCGGCCCTGGCCTGTGCAGCCGAGGGAGCCCGTGTCATCGCTACCGATCTCAACGACGAGGCGCTGGCAGCCCTCGCTGCGGCGGATGGCCGTATCGAAACGCGTCGGCTCGACGTGCTCGATCCCGCCGCCATCGCCGAATTGGGCCGGTCCCTGCCCGGCCTCGATGGACTCTTCAATTGTGCCGGCTTCGTCCACAATGGCAGCATCTTCGAATGCAGCGACGAAGATTGGGACTTCAGCTTCGATCTCAACGTCAAGAGCATGTTCCGCCTGATCAAGGCCCTGCTGCCGGGCCTCCTGCATCGCGCGGGTGAAACGGGATCGAGTGCCGTCCTGAACATGGCCTCGATGGCATCCTCGGTGAAAGGCTTCCCGAACCGCCTGGCCTATGGCGCTTCGAAGGCTGCCGTCATCGGCCTGACCAAGGCCCTGGCCGCCGACCATGTCCGCCAGGGCCTTCGCTGCAACGCCATCTGCCCCGGCACGGTCGACACGCCTTCGCTGCGCGGGCGCATTGCCGCTGCAGCCGATCCGGTGCAGGCCGAGAAGGACTTCATCGCCCGCCAGCCGATGGGCCGGCTCGCCAGTGTCGACGACATCGCCCCGATGGTGGTCTTCCTGCTCTCGGACGAATCCCGTTTCGTCACCGGCCAGACCGTCCTGGTGGATGGCGGCGTGACGATCTGAACAGAATAGACGACAGTCGAGAGCTGCAATGGCGACCACAATCCGAGCGGAGGACACGCAATGACCGAGATCGTCGACATCGAAGTGCTCGATCTACGCTTTCCGACCTCCCAGCAGCTCGATGGATCGGATGCGATGAATCCCGATCCCGACTATTCGGCCGCCTATGTCATCCTGAAGACGGACCGGCCCGGTCTCGAAGGGCATGGGCTGACCTTCACCATCGGCCGTGGCAACGAGATCTGCTGCGCCGCGATCAAGGCCATGCGCCACCTCGTCGTCGGACTTTCCCTGGAGGAGGTCCAGGCCGATCTCGGTGCCTTCTGGCGCCACGTCACCTCGGACAGCCAGCTGCGCTGGATCGGCCCGGACAAGGGCGCCATTCATCTGGCCACGGGCGCGGTGGTCAACGCAGTCTGGGACCTGCTCGCCAAGATGGCCGGCAAGCCGGTCTGGCGCCTGGTTGCCGACATGTCGCCCGAGGAATTCGTGCGCGCCATCGATTTTCGCTACCTGACCGACTGTATCACCCCGGACGAGGCTCTCGCCTTGCTGCGCGAGAAGGAAGCTGGAAAGGCCGAGCGCATCGCCGTCCTCGAGCGCGAAGGCTATCCCTGCTACACCACCTCGGCCGGCTGGCTCGGCTATGACGACGACAAGCTGCGTCGCCTGTGCCAGGAAGCCGTCGATGCCGGCTTCAACCATGTCAAGCTCAAGGTCGGCCGCGACATCGAACACGATATCCGCCGCCTGCGCATCGCCCGCGAGGTGATCGGTCCCGATCGCCAGCTGATGATCGACGCCAACCAGGTCTGGGAAGTCGACCAGGCGATCGACAGCGTGCGGAAGCTCGCCTTTGCCAAGCCCTGGTTCATCGAGGAGCCCACCAGCCCGGACGATGTCGAGGGCCACCGCAAGATCCGCGAAGGCGTCGCACCGGTCAAGGTCGCCACCGGCGAGATGTGCCAGAACCGCGTCCTGTTCAAGCAATTCATCATGCGCGGTGCCATCGACGTGGTGCAGATCGATGCCTGCCGCCTGGGCGGGGTCAACGAGATCCTGGCGATCCTGCTGATGGCCGCCAAATACGATCTCCCCGTTTGTCCCCACGCCGGCGGCGTCGGCCTGTGCGAATATGTCCAGCACCTGTCGATGATCGATTTCGTCTGCGTATCGGGCACGCGCGAAGGCCGGGTGATCGAATATGTCGACCATCTGCATGAGCACTTCAAGGTGCCTTGCGTGGTCCGCGATGCCGCCTATATGCCTCCCCTCGCCCCGGGCTTTTCGATCGAGATGAAGCCGACATCCCTGCAGGACTATCGCTTTGCGGGCTGACGAAGCGGTCGAACGGCACCGGTTGGCTTCACGGGTCCATTGGGCCAGGAGCGCGGCCGTCCATCGATATCCTCAAGTCGGTGACGGGCTACCCACGCTGCGTGCCGTGCTCTCGCGCGCGACCAATTCATAGCCCAGATCGACCAGCCGCGGTTCGACATGCTTTCCATCGATCCTGTCAATCAGCATCCGCATGGCCTTTCTTCCCATCTGTTCGCGATGGGTCCGGACACTGGTGAGGCCGGGATTTGCCACTGCCATGATCTCGAGGTCGTTGAAACCGCAAATGCCGAATTGCTGGGGAACGGCAATGCGACGGCGCTGAGCCTCGAAGAGCACGCCAACCGCAAGGTCGTCATTGTTGCAGAACACAGCGTCGGCGTCGGGCGCGCGCGCCAGCAAGTCGGACATCAACTCGCAGCCCAGCGACACGGTGGAGGCCCGGGGCGTTGTGACGATGAGTTTCTCATCGAGCAGGCCGGCTTCGTCCAGCGCCTGGACGAAGCCTTGGAGACGCCTCTGAGTCCGCGGGTCCATGCGCGCGCCCAGAAAAGCGATCCGCCGATAGCCGCGCTCGACCAGATGCCTTGTGGCGGCGAAGGCGGCACGATGGTGCGAGAAGCCGACCATCATATCGACGGGATCGGGGCCGACCTCCATGATCTGGACGATCGGGCATTCGGCCTGCAGGAGCTGGGCCCGGGCCGCCTCCGATTGATCGATACCGGCCACGACCAGGCCCGCCGGGCGCTGGCTGAGGAACACCCGCAGCAGCTTCTCCTCTTCGATCAGGGAATAGCGCGTGTTGCCCAACTGCACCCGAAAGGCGGTGGCCTCCGCCTCGGCATAGATCCCGCGCATCACATCCGCGAACACGTTGTTGGTCACCGACGGAATGAGCACGCCGATGACATTCGTTCGGGCCGAGGCCAGCGCACTTGCCGCCGGATCAGGCACATATCCAAGATCGTCGACGATCTGCTGGATGCGTTGCCTGAGCTCGTGCGAGACCGATTGCGGGTTGCGCAGAGCACGCGACACCGTGATAGCGCTAACTTCCGCAGCCTCGGCAATCTCGACCAATGTTATACGTTTCTTGCCCGGGCGTTTCTTGGGTTTTTTCATCTTGAAGCTCTGGTGGCGTTTCCCAGCAGAAAGATAGAACTTGCAAAATGATTGCGCAATCAATAAGAGTTCGGCCAAAGTTGGACGGGAGGAAAATGTGGCAAGGCCGGCATATAAGCTGGTTGTGGGCCTCTTCGGTGCCGGTCAGCAATTTGCGCGCGCCGTGAAGCGTGATCGCCTTTCAACACTCGTCTAGACATCCCCGCCCCTCTTCATCAGGGAGGCCGGTGGATCGAGCTCGATTTCATCTCCAGGACCTGGGTCCTGCTCGCGGCTCGCCGCCTAGGCGAACCGCCCTCGGAATGAATTGCGGCCACTCAGAAAGGTCGTGACGGACGCCACGAACAAACGCTCACGGGAGGAGGACCCCGATCATGCACACGACAGCCGCCAGCACGCCCGCGCGGGCCGGCAATCAGAAGGCCCCTTCCGGCGCCTCCCGCACCCGCTACATTATCCTGACGCTGTGTTTCGTCGGCCTGGTCATCAACTATCTCGACCGGGCCAACATGAGCGTCGCACTGCCCTATATCGACGCGGATCTCGGCCTCAATCTCACCAATACCCAGAAGGGGCTGATCCTCGGCGCCTTCTTCTGGGCCTATGACGGCATGATGCTGATCGCCGGCTGGTTCACCGACAAGGTGGGCTCGCGTCGGGCTTTCACCATCGCGGCGATCTGGTGGTCGATCTTCACGGCGCTCACCCCCCTCGCCCGCAGCTTCTGGGGCTTCTTCGCCTTCCGCTTCGCCTTGGGCGCCGGCGAGGCGCCGGCCTATCCGGCGGCGACCAAAGCAGCCTCACGCTGGTTTCCGGTGGGCGAGCGCGCCTTCTCCACCGCCGTGATCGATTCCGGCTCGCGGGTCGGCACGGTGCTCTCATTGCCCATCGTCACCAGCCTGCTCGTCGTCGCGACCTGGCACTATTCCTTCATCATACTCGGCGTGGTCGGCGTCGTCTGGGCGCTCGTCTGGTATTGGTATTATCGCGATCCCGTCGATCATCCCGGCGCCAACGACCTCGAGCGCCAATATATTGCCGACAATGGCGGACGCACCGAGGCCAATGACGACAGCGAAGCGACGAAGATCCGCTGGTCGCAACTGTTCGGCTACCGCACGGTCTGGGGCATGATGCTGGGCTTCTTCTGCCTCAACTTCGTGATCTATTTCTTCCTGACCTGGTTCCCCGACTATCTGAAGAATGCCCGCGGCCTCAACCTGAAGGAACTCGGTACTCTCGGCATGCTGCCCGGCCTTGCCGCGGTGGTCACGGCCTGGATTGCCGGCGCCTATGCCGACCGCCTGATCCGTCATGGCGCCAACGTCACCAAGGTGCGCAAGGTGGTGATGGTCGGCGGCCTGCTGGGCGGGGCTGCCATCCTGCCCGCTGCGTTCGCCTCCTCCATCTATCTGGCCCTGTTCTTCCTGGCGATTTCCTATTCCAGCCTGGCGATAGCCGCGACAGGGATCTGGTCCCTGCCCGCCGACGTCGCGCCCAGTTCGCGCCATGTTGCCTCGATCGGCGGCATCCAGAACTTCGCCTCCAACATTGCCGGCATCATCAGCCCCTTCATGTTCGGCTTCCTGCTCGACATGTTCCACGGCGACTATACGCCGGCTTTTGCCCTGGCCGCGGGCTTTGCCGTCCTGGGCGCCTTTTCCTATGCCTTCATCGTCGGCAAGGCCGAACCGCTCCCCCTGCCCGCCGGCACCGAGCACTGACCGGCGAACTATTCGGCAATTGACGTCAGGCAGCCGCCGTACATCTTCGGATCGTGCGGCGGTTTCTTTTTGCCATTTCATCACTGCCAGATTGCCAGAAGGCTTCCGGTCGACTACGCACGTCATCGACAAGCGTTGGGGCGCCGAGGTTCGATTTTGCCTAAGTAAATACCGGTCTCTTCCTTTCCATCCCATCCGTTGGGCGGCCAGCCGGCAGCCCAACGGATGATCATGTTCACTGGGTGGTGGTCTGAGACCGGTCTGGCTTGTCCGACTGTGCCATGCGCACAGGCCGCTGCCCCAGCTCTTTCCCCAGCGAACATCGCCATGCCGTGCCCGTAACGGGCCTCTCCGATCGCCGTCCCGGTGGACTTCCTCACGGAAGACCGAGACGATATGTGCAATCTTCTCAAGGTCCGCTGGACCATCACACCCCAAATCCCTCCGCGACCCCTGCTCATTTGCGCCGGATGCGGTGTCATCAGGCCCTTTCAATGCAGCGGCAAGGCAAGGCTCAACGCCAATGGCCGCCGGCTCGATGCCTGGCTCATCTACAAATGCCCGGTTTGCGACAAGAGTTGGAACAGGCCGCTGTTCGAACGCCGGTCGGTGCGGGACATCCCGCCGGCAATGCTCGCCGCCCTGCAGACGAACGACCCGATCTGGATCCGTTGCCAGGCCTTCGATCTCGCAGCCTTGCGGTCGCATGCCTTCCATATCGAGGAATGCGACAAGATCGATATCGTCAGGCAGGTGCTCGATCGGCCGGATGTCTGGTCCATCCTGCATGTCGAACTCGTCGTCGACCTGCCGGCGGGGATCCGCCTGGACCGCCTCCTGGCACGCGAACTCGGCCTGTCGCGATCAAGGCTGCAATCGCTTCAACGCCGGGAGCGGCTGCGCCTGGGGTCCGGCCGCTCCGACGCCTTGCGCAAGCGCGTGTCGGACGGCACCAGCATCGTGCTCGACCTTGCAGGGGAGCCGAACCGTCAGATGATCGGCGACGCGGCCTCGGGACGTTCAAGGCCGTAAATAGCTGCTGCTTTCAGGGACAGCAGAGCCCTGTCTGCAGGAAGCTCGAACGAGATTCCCGCGCCGGTGTCTTGCGGCGCGGGATACCGGGCTCGTCAGATCGGCTGCGTCTTGCCGGCCGGCAGATCACTGCTCACCTCTTCGGCGACACCGTCGAAAAGCCGGCCGATGCGCCGGCGCTCGGCCTCGTCCTGCGGCAAGGCGTAGGACAGTGCGACATAGACCAGCGTGTTGACGATCAGGCCGACCACGCCCGAGGTCATCCCCGCCAGGGCCGGAATGGAGACGGGATAGAGGAACTGCAGCACCACCGCCACCGCAAAGCCGGCGATCATGCCGCTGGCGGCACCCGCGGCATTGCCTCGCCGCCAGAAGATGCCGAGATAGAGCGCCGGCGCCAGCTGGACGATGCCCTGATAGGAGGCCAGCGCCAGCGTAAGCAGCCCCGCGGTGACATTGGCGGTCGCCACCGCCCCGGCCACCGCCAGCAGGGTGGCGAGGATGATGGTGATACGCGCGGTGCGGGTGTTGGTGGCCTCGTCCGCGCCGCCGACATGGATGATGTCCTGGGCGGTATGGGTACCGACGGCTGCGGTAATGGCATTCACATTGCCGACTGTGGCGGCGAACACGGCCACGCCCGCCAGCGCCAGCACGAACGGCCCGCCATGCCCGGCCGTCAGGAACCAGACATTGTCCGGCGCTTTCGCTACCTCCGGCAACTGGGAGGCCAGCATGCTCATGGTCAGCATGATGGCGAGGAACACGAACATGAACGGCGCTGCCTTGAGGGCGGAATTGCGGACCGCCTGGGCGCTCCTGGCCGTGAACAACCGCACGAAGATATCGGGCCAGCACCACGAGCCCATCGCGCCGGTGAACACCAGCGAGAAATAGTAGAGCGGGCCGAGTTCGCTGTTCAGGCCCGGCAGGCTGGCAAAGCTCTCCGGCAAGCCGGCAAAGCCCAGGCCCTGCGACATCAGCCAGACGATCAGGCCGAGCGCCACCAGCCCGCCCACGCCGTAGGCGAAGATACCCTGGATCATGTCCGAGATCACGATGCCGCGCATGCCGAGCCGCACCGTCCAGATCTGCCTGATGGCCAGCACGGCGATGCCGACGAAGACCGCCGTCGTCGGTGTCACCGCCCCGAAGGACAGATAGGAGAAGACCAGGCCGAGCGACTGGAAGGCGAGTACCAGCCAGGGAAAGGCCGAGACCACGCCGATCACGGCGGCGACCACCCGCACGCTGGTGGAATTGTAGCGCATGCCGACGAAATCGGCCTGGGTGCGCAGGTTGAAGGCTTTGCCCCAGTCAAACACGCGCTGCGCCATCAGGAACATGAACAGCACAGCCAGCAGCGAATAGGAGATCACGTAATAGCCGATTACCCCGGCTGAGGCGGAAAGCCCGGCGAAGGCAATGAAGATCGTCCCCGGCAGCCAGGTGTTGAGAAAGGCCATGGTCTGGAACCACGAACCGAACGAGCGCCCCGCCACCGCATAGTCGGTAAAGTCCCGGCCCTGCTGGCGGGTGCGCTCCAGCACCACGACGACGCCGATGAAGAACAGGGCCAGCAGCCCATAGCCGATCAGGAAGTCCATGGCCCTACTCCTCTTCCCGATCCGGGCTCGCCCGGTTCAGATAGGTCAGGCTGACGACCAGGAACAGGCCGCTGCCCATGAAGAAGAACATCGCCATGCCGAGATTGCCGCGCGCCATCGCCAGATGGATCGGCGGAAACAGCATGATGATCAGGTTGAGCCACAGCAACAGGCGGCGGACCCGGCCAAAGTCAGTCGCTTGCCTCTCCATTTCGTCCTCCCATCTCGACATTCTCCTCTGGGGTGGGAAGCGCGTCGCGAAAGCCCTGGTCAGGGCCTCCGACCGGCGCCGTTCTTCTTGTCTTTATCGTGCAGGATGCTCCGGCCAGCGCGTCACAGCCCGCAAGCCTGCACTACTGCATCGACCAAGGCCCTTTGATGTGGCTGCAGAGTCTGTCCGGGCAGGTCCCTCCAGAAGGTCTGGTAAGGATCTTCGACCCCGGTCTCGACGCCGCTGAGCGTTTCCACCACGGCCAGGCCACAGAAGGGCACATAGAAGGGTGAGTAGCCGCCCTCATGGCTGATCACCAGCCGGCCCCCGCAGATCGAAGCGGCGAGATCCATCAGGCGGCGGGTCATGAGGCGATAGGAGCCGGAAACCAGCATCATGCGGCCGAGCGGATCGGCATTGGATGAATCGAAGCCGCTCGCCACCAGGATGACATCGGGTTTGAAGCGGGTGATCGCCGGCAGCACCACCCGGTCGAAGGCATCGAGATAAGCCCCCTCGCCCGAGCCGGCCGGCAGGGGAATGTTGATT
Organism: Labrys sp. 22185; assembly: GCF_052045555.1. NCBI lineage: Bacteria > Pseudomonadati > Pseudomonadota > Alphaproteobacteria > Hyphomicrobiales > Xanthobacteraceae > Labrys > Labrys sp. 22185. The sequence goes on from NZ_JBQEPH010000016.1 coordinate 23,343, forward strand.
GCCGCCCCCTTCCCGGCACCGACGCCGCGATCGGCGACCTTGCCGGTATCGGGTGGGAAATTGCCGTCCTGGTGCAGCGAAATGGTGAGGATGTCGGGATCGGCCTCGAAACAGGCCTCGGTGCCATTGCCGTGATGCACGTCCCAGTCGACCACCGCCACGCGCTCGATGCCGAGCTTGGCGCGCGCATGGGCGATCGCCACCGCGACATTGGCGAACATGCAAAAGCCCATGCCCTTCTCCGGGCGGGCGTGATGACCGGGCGGGCGCACCAGCGCATAGGCATTGGCGACCTCGCCCTGCACCACCGCCCGCAGGGCGCTGATGGTGCCGCCGGCGGCCAGGCAGGCCAGGTCCACGCCGGCAAAACCGAAGGGTGAGACGCCGTCGCCCATGTCGCCGCCGCGAATATCGGCACTGAGCGCCTTCATCCTGTCGAGATGCTCGCTGGTGTGGATGCGCAGGATGTCCTCGTCGCTCGCCTTGGTGATCTCGATGCGCTTCAGCGCCTTGGCGATGCCGGAAACCTCCACCAGCGACGCGAAGCGAGCCTTGGATTCCGGCGACTCGACATGCTGCAGGGGCTGGATGAATTCGCCCTTCAGGAAGCCGGCCGCCGTGCCGGTGTCGTGCCAGCCGAAACGCTCATGCCACACCCATCCCGTGGTCATCACAATTCTCCCCCGTCTGCAGGTTTTCAGGCAGGCTAGAGCATGCAGACGAGGCGGGAATGGTGCAGATGCACTATGGGCGCGGGGGAGCAACCTTGTGACGAGCTTCGTCCACGGCTACTATCATCGAAAATACATAATCCTCCATCCGGGGCCGGTGCATGTGACCTCCAAACTGTCCATGTTCTCGCAATTCGTGGTCGATCTTCACCGGGCCGGCCGTCGCGCCGACAAGGATGCCGATCTCGATCTGGCCGCGCATGCCCTCGAGCTTTTGCGCCCCCTGCTCGGTTTCGACTGCGCCTGGTATGGCTGGGCTCGCTTCCTCAACGATCGCACCACCGTGCCGGCCTCCTCCACGCTCGGCCTTCCCGAGGGCTTTGCCCCGTTCTGGTCGACCATGGCCAGCCAGGACCTGGTCGCCACCGCCTTGCGCCGGGATCGTGGCCGCGTCTGCATCTATGATCGCGGACAACCCCGGCAGACCGACGAGATGGCCGAATTGTCGGAGCGCTACGGCATCCGCAAATGGGCCTCCGCCATGCATAACCGGCCGGGGGCCGCCACCACCTTCTTCGTCTCGGTCTACCGCACCCGCTGCCATGATCCGCATTGGGACGGGGAAGACCTGCAGCTCCTGCAATGCGCGGTCGACCACCTGTTCCTGGCCCTGCAGGCTACCTTCGAGCGGCGCAGTGCGGATGGACCAGGTGGACGGGCGACGCTGGTGGTCGACGAGGCCGGCTTCGCCCATCTCGGCCTGGATCAAGCCCAAAACTTCCTCCGGACCATCTGGCCTGGCTGGAGCGGCGATCGCCTGCCCCGACCGCTCCGCCAGGCGGCACTGCACCCCGGCATCCATCTGTTCGAGCGCGAGGGCGTGGCGGTGAGCTGTCGCAAGGACTACGAGGCGGGCCGGCAGTCGAACCTGATCAGGCTGGAACTCTCGCTGATGTCCAAGCTCGACAGGCTTTCCCCGCGCGAGCGGGAAGTAGCGAACGTGCTCGCCACCGGGGCGACCCACAAGCAAGCGGCGCAGCTGCTGGGCAGTGCGCCGGCCACCATCCGCAATCAGACCCAGGCCATCTACGACAAGCTCGGCATCCGCTCACGTGCGGAACTCGCCAGCGCGGTGCTACGCTGAGCGCAGACACGATATGGGCCGGCAGCCATTCATGCCGGTGGGTTGGCAAATGCCAAGACGAACCTTGCGCCTTGCACCTGGCATCGATCGCAATACGGCCAAGTGGAGCATTTCGCTTTCAAGTCAACCGAGGCCTCTTCATGTCTGGACCATATGGTCTAAAACCTGATTCGACGGACAAGAGGTATAATCAAACCCGGCTCATCTATGTGGCGGTCGCGTGCGCGCGGCCGAACTGTTCTAAGATGAGTATCGGCAGCACCATCGACTGAGCTGACGAAACGGCACTTTCTCTTTTCTTGCCAAGAAGATGGGAGGGATTCCATTGTTACGATTCCCCTTTCAGGCAAGGGGCTTGAAGGATATCCTAGTTGCGTCGGGCTTTTTGGTACGCCATGTATCTGCACAGTTGCATCTCGGCATTCGGAGGTATCTTAATACAGCCTCCAAGGGGTACCTGGAATGTCTTTGCACATTCTTGGTTGGAAGGGGAAAAAAATGCCGGTTTTGCCGGAACCCATGACTGTGGCGGATCTCATTGATCTGCTGCGAGAACAGGACCCGAAGGCGTTGGTAACCATCGGCAATCCAAATACCGGGCCCGATTGCGCCGGCGCCCTGTTCAACGGCTTTGTCCGGCCTCAGGGCAAGTCCTTCCGGCATATGCCATGGAGCCAGGTTCAACATGAAGGCTATCTGCCGGCGGTCGTACTGGAACGCTTCGTACGACGCAAATGAGCTTGGCTCCGCGCCCTGGTGACCATGGCGTGCCGGCGCCTCTCCGTTGCATCGAGGCTTTTTTTCTTGCCCTGGCCGCACTCCGCGCCTACCTAAAGGGCCATGTATGAGGAAAGAAACAGCCGGGACAGCCTCGGCAATCCGCCCTCGGCTGGTGAGACGGTCTTTGCATCAGCCTTATCTGAGCCCGATAAATGGGCGATTTTCCTGGATATTGATGGCACGCTGATCGATCTTGCCGCGACGCCGCTGTCGATCTTCGTGCCGCCGACTCTACCGGATGACCTCGCGGCCCTGTCACGGCATCTGGGTGGCGCCATGGCGCTGGTCACCGGCCGTAACATCGTGCTCGCCGACGAATTGTTCGCTCCCCATCTTTTCCCCATTGCCGGGCTGCATGGCGCCGAACGGCGCGATGCGTCCGGCGTGGTGGACAGCCTCTCCGTCCCTGCATCTTTCGAGCAGCTCAAGCGCGACATTGCCGACGAGGCCGGCGCGTGGCCTGGCGTCGTGTTCGAGGACAAGGGCGCGGCGGTTGGGGTGCATTACCGCCTTGCGGCCGACCGCAAGGACGATGTCGAGGCCTTGATGTCGCGTTTCGCGCCTGTTGCTCCCGGCTGGACGCTGCAGCACGGCAAGATGGTGGTCGAACTGCGCCCCGCGCGTGCCAGCAAAGGCAAGGCGCTGGAAGCCTTCCTGCAGGAAGCGCCGTTCAAAGGCAGGATGCCCCTGGCGATCGGCGACGATCTCACCGACGAGGCGATGTTCGAAACCGTCAACAGCCTCGGCGGCCAGTCGATCCGTGTCGGATCGGCGGGGACCCAAACAGGTGCTCGCGCGTTGATATCATCGCCAGCAGTTCTGCGGACCCTGATCGCCCGCACTGCAGCCTAATTCAATTCAATCATCAATATTCGAAAGTTCCCATGGGTCGACTTGTCGTTATTTCCAATCGAGTTCCCGTCCCCACGCGCAACGGCGATGCTCCCGCCGGCGGCCTGGCGGTTGCCCTCAATGCCGCCTTGCAGGAGCGTGGCGGCATCTGGTTCGGATGGTCCGGAAAATCCAGCCCTGGCGCGGAGCCCCCTCCCCCCCGATTCCAGCAGCAGGGCAATATCTCTTATGTGCTGACCGACCTGACCGAGACCGATGTCGAGGAATATTATCACGGCTTCGCCAACCGGGTGCTCTGGCCGATCTGCCACTATCGCCTCGATCTCGCCGAATATGGCCGCAAGGAAATGGCGGGATATTTTCGCGTCAACCGCCTGTTCGCCCATCGCCTGGCACCCTTGATCCAGCCGGACGACATCTTATGGGTCCATGACTATCACCTGATCCCCCTCGCCTTCGAACTGCGGCAGATGGGCATCAAGAACACCATCGGCTTCTTCCTGCATATTCCCTGGCCACCCTCCGATGTGATAGCCGCCATGCCCATGCACGAGGAGATCATTCGAGGCCTCTCCCACTACGATCTCATCGGCTTCCAGACCGACTACGATCTCGACAATTTCGCAGGCTATCTCGCTCGCGAAGGCATCGCCAGGAACCTGGGGGACGGCCGTTTCGAATATCATGGCTTGCATTTCAAGGCTGCCGTGCATGGCATCGGCATCGAAACCAAGTCGTTCGCCCAGATGGCGCAGGTCGCGATCGGCAACAGTGCCGTCCGCAAGGCGCGCCAGAGCGTGGAAAGCCGCGATCTCATCATCGGCGTCGACAGGCTCGACTACTCCAAGGGCCTGACCCAGCGCATCGATGCCTTCGAGCGCTTCCTGAGGGCTTATCCGGGTTACCACAACAAGGTCACCTATCTGCAGATCACACCGAAATCTCGTTCCGAGGTACCGGAATACGAGACGATGCAGAAAATGGTGGCCGAGGAGGCCGGCCGGGTGAACGGTGCCATGGGCACGCTGGACTGGGTTCCCATCCGCTATGTCAATCGCTCAGTCGGACGCCACATCCTGGCCGGACTCTACCGGATTGCCAGGGTCGGGCTGGTCACGCCGCTACGCGACGGTATGAACCTGGTTGCCAAGGAGTTCATCGCCGCCCAGGATCCCGACAATCCGGGCGTCCTCGTTTTGTCGCGCTTTGCCGGCGCCGCGCGTGAATTGAAAGGCGCGGTGCTCGTCAATCCCTACGATACCGAGGGAACGGCCAATGCGATTGCCCGTGCCTTGAGCATGTCGCTGCAGGAGCGACGCGAGCGCTGGCAGAACATGATGAATTTCCTGCTCGAGCATGACGTCTCGCACTGGTGCGACGCTTTTCTCAAGGATCTGACTCAGGACAATGAGATGCAGGCGGCCCCGATCGTGACCAAGGCCAGTGCCTGACTGCGCCCTGATACCGGAATCTCCCAGGAAATATAGGATTTCCACATAGGGCACTGAGATCAGGCTATGATCTTGGCCAGAAGGGTCGAGGGAGCAATGACACTCCCTCCCCTGCCCGACAAAAGCAATTTTCTGCCCAGCAACCTCGGCACTCGTGCGGGGGGGCATGCTGCCTTGTGCGACCAGCACGCTGGACCATTCCAAACTGGAATGGCCTCTTGCCCAATCGTGGATATCGGGGCCCGAAAGAAAGCGATAGGGCTAGCCCTCGGGCCCGCAGCGAATGACATTGCCTGTGTCGGCCACCGCATCTCTTGGCGAGACCTACCGTGCTGAATGATCCGCGCTCCCACGGCCTCTGGGAAAAGACCGCTCCCCGCGCCCCGCAAACCGAACCGCTCCGCCAATCCCTTACCGCTGATGTCGCCGTCATCGGCGGTGGCTATACGGGGCTGTCGGCCGCCCTGCATCTGGCGCAGGCCGGTGCATGCGTGCATCTGCTGGAGGCCGTCGAGATCGGTTTTGGTGGCTCCGGCCGCAATGTCGGCCTGATCAATGCCGGCATGTGGGTCATGCCGCAGGATCTGCCTGGGGAACTGGGCCCTGTCTATGGCGAGCGCCTTTTGCAGATGCTCGGCGACGCACCGGCCGTGGTCAAGCATCTGATCGCCCGTCACGATATTGCCTGCGAGCTCCGAACCAATGGCACGCTGCATTGCGCCGTCGGGCGCAAGGGGCTGCAGGAAATCGAAGAACGTACCCGTCAGTGGCGCAAGCGGGGAGCTCCGGTCGAGCTTCTCGACGCCGGGGAAACCGCAAGGCGGGTTGGCACGCAGGCCTATGCCGGCGCTCTTCTCGACAGAAGAGCCGGCACGCTACAGCCCTTGGCTTATGCAAGGGGCCTTGCCGATGCGGTGCTGCGCCAGGGCGGGTACATTCACACGGGCAGCCCTGTTATCGAGGTCGAGCATCGCGACGCCCGTTGGGTGGTAACCACCCCGCAGGGGCAGGTGACGGCGGCCTGGATCGTGGTGGGGACCGACGCCTATGGTCAGGGCCCCTGGGAAAAGGTGCGCAACGAGCAGGTGCATCTGCCCTATTTCAATCTGGCCACCGCTCCCCTCGCGCCGGAACTGCGCAAGCAGATCCTGCCGGATGGCGAGGGCGTCTGGGACACCCGCACCGTGCTCTCGTCTTTCCGCATGGATCAGTCCGGGCGACTGGTCTTCGGCAGCGTGGGCGCGCTGAGCAAAACCGGCGCCGCCATCCACAAGAACTGGGCGAAGCGCGCCTTGCGGAAATTGTTCCCGGGCCTCGCGCATGTGGAATTCGAGCATGAATGGTTCGGCAAGATCGGCATGACCGGCAATGCCCTGCCCCGCTTCCACAGCTACGGACCGCAAGCTATCGGTTTTTCCGGCTATAACGGCCGCGGCATCGCCCCGGGCACCGTTTTCGGCCGGGCGTTGGCGGATCATATCCTCGGCACGATAAGCGAAGCCGAGTTGCCGCTGGCAAGAACCGATCTCATGCCGGCCGCCTTCCGGTCCTTGAAGGAAACCGGCTATGAAGTGGGCGCCCAGTTTGCCCACATGGTTGACATGCGCATCTAATTTCATGAATTATATATATAAATCAGATGGTTATATATATTTTTTCAGTTAATATACTCAAACTGATCGCCAAGACGACTGTCTATTCGCCTTCGGGCGAGGCCTGTGTACGGAGCCATTGCCGAAAGGCAAGCAGGGGCGGATGCATGGCACGGTCGGCGGGCCAGACCAGGTAATAGGCTTCCGCACTCACCATCGGCAGGTCGAGGGCTCGGACCAGCCGGCCCGTCTCGAGCTCCTCGAGGATGAGGAATTCGGGCAGCAGGGCGACCCCGAGCCCGGCGATCGCAGCCTGGGCGGCCGTGGCAAATTGGTCGAACAGCATGCCCCGCACCGATTGGGCCGGCGCACCATGCAGGGCAAACCAGCGCTCCCAGGCATCGGGCCTGGTGGTCAGATGCAACAGCGAGGCATTGCGGAGATCGGCGGCGGACTGGAATCCGTGCTGATCGCGCAAGGCCGGGCTGCAGGCGGGGACCACGGTCTCGGAGCGGATCTTTTCCATTTCGCCGCCGGGCCAGTCCGAACCACCGAAATGGATGGCGGCATCGACCGGGTCCTGGCGGAAATCGAAATAGGACAGGCGCGTCACCAGATTGATGGTGATGCCGGGATTGTGCGACAGGAATTGCGGCAGCCTCGGTGCCAGCCAGCGTGTGCCGAAGGTCGGCAGGATCGCCAGGGTGAGCGTTCCCCCCAGCGGATTAGCCCGAAGCATCAGCGAGGCGGTGCCGATCTTGCGGAGGGCAGCGCGGATTTCACGCGCATAGGCTTCCCCGCCGGGCGTGACGCTGATGGTCTGCTTTTCGCGGTGGAACAGCTCGACCTCGAGTTGCTCCTCGAGAAGCTTGATCTGACGGCTGACGGCGCTTTGTGTCAGGTTGAGCTCCCTGGCTGCGGCTGTCACGCTGCCTGTGCGCGCCGCCGCCTCGAAGGCACAGAGCAGGGAAATCGAAGGCAGAAAACGGCGTGGCCCCAGCATCGCCTCACCCGCGAACAGGCATGAGCCGTCCCGGAGGCTGGGCAATCGATGGGCACTTCCGCCAGCAATGTCGTTTCATTGGGCTCCCGCTTGGCTCGCAACCACGCTCATTCCCGTTCGGTATGAATTGTTGAAATAACATTGGTATCCAACCTGTGTCTACCGGCGCATGAAGCTCGATAACATGACGATTGCGAATGAGATCGTCACCCAATCGAGACGCAACGGGAGCCCGGGACATGGCCAACCAGACCTTCTTGCATCCAGACGAGATCCGGACCCTGTTCTCGGCGGCCATGTCGAGGATGTATCGTAGCGAGGTGCCGCAATATGGCACGCTCATGGAGTTGGTCGCCGACGTCAACGAGGCCACCCTCGCCGAGGACGGCGCGTTGCGGGAGACCTTGACGCGCCACGACGAACTCGCCCGCCTGAGCGTCGAGCGTCATGGCGCCATCCGCCTTGGTACGGCCAAGGAACTGTTCGACATTCGCCGCGTCTTCGCCGTGATGGGCCTGTTTCCCGTTGGCTATTACGATCTTTCGGTCGCCGGCGTTCCCGTCCACTCCACCGCCTTCCGCCCGATCGACGATGCCAGCCTGCGCCGCAATCCCTTCCGCGTCTTCACCTCGCTGCTCAGGCTGGAGCTGATCGAGGACGAGGCGTTGCGCGCCGAGGCGGCCCGTATCCTGGCGGCGCGGCGCATCTTCACGGTGCGCGCGCTCGAACTGGTGGCCCGCTTCGAAATGCTGGGCGGCCTGACGCCGGACGAGGCGCAGGAGTTCGTCGCCGAAGCGCTCGAGACCTTCCGCTGGCACGCCAAGGCCACGGTCTCGCTCGGCACCTATGAGAAGCTGCACGATGCCCATCGCCTGATCGCCGACGTCGTCAGCTTCAAGGGCCCGCATATCAACCACCTGACGCCGCGCACCCTCGATATCGACGCCGTGCAGGCCGGCATGCCCGCCCGCGGCATCACGCCCAAGGCCGTCATCGAGGGGCCCCCTCGGCGCAAATGCGCCATCCTGCTGCGCCAGACCAGCTTCAAGGCGCTGGAGGAGCCGATCGAATTCCGCGCCGAGAACGGTGATGACCGTGACGGCACGCACACCGCCCGTTTCGGCGAGATCGAGCAGCGTGGCATCGCGCTCACCGCCAAAGGGCGCCGGCTCTACGACACGCTGCTCGCCGGCGTGCGGGCCGAAGCCCGGGTCGGCCAGGGCGGCGCTGGTGCCGGCGACTATCAGGCGGAACTGTCCGAGCGCTTCGCCGCCTTCCCCGACGAGTGGGCGGAACTGCGCGCTCAGGGCCTTGCCTTCTTCCGTTATTCAACGACCGAGCACGGCCTCGCCGCTCGGCAGCGCGAGCGGCTTCCCGCAAGCGTCGACGAACTGGTCCAGGCCGGGTTCCTGCGCTTCGACCCGATCGTCTACGAGGACTTTCTGCCTGTCAGTGCCGCCGGCATCTTCCAATCGAACCTCGGCACTGACGAGCAGCAGAATTATGGCGAGCGCTCGAACCGCATCGAGTTCGAACGCGCCCTTGGTGCCTCCGTCCAGGACGAACTCGCCCTCTATGCCGCTACTGAAAAGCGATCGCTTGATCTGGCCCTCGCACAGCTCGGCGATCCTCATTTGGCGATGATGGCCATCGCTTAGGGATCGGTGCGGCCATGAATATGAGAGTGCAGGTCGAGGACAAGGCCGTCCCGTCGGGACTCGATGCTTTCCTGTCCGCGCTGGTGTCCGCCGGCTATGCCGGCGACATCGCGCGTGATCGCGCCACTCGCATCGTTCATGCCACCGACAACAGCATCTACCAGGTCGAGCCGGCTGCTGTGCTGTTTGCGCGCGATAGCGAGGATATCGCCCGCGTCGTCCGGCTGGCGGCTGATCATCGCATTCCGCTCTCGCCGCGCGGTGGCGGCACCGGCACCAACGGCCAGTCGCTGACTTCAGGCGTGGTGGTCGATACATCGCGCCACATGAACCGCATCTTCGACCTCGATATCGAGCGACAGATGGTCACGGTCGAGCCGGGCGTGGTGCTCAACCAGCTAAACGCCTATCTGCAGCCTCACGGCTTGTTCTTTCCGCCCACCGTCTCCACCGCCTCGCGGGCCACGCTTGGCGGCATGGTTGCGACCGATGCCTCCGGCAAAGGCTCGCGCATCTACGGCAAGACCTCCGACTATATCGAGGCGATGGAGATCATTCTCGCCAATGGTGAGACCGTCCAGGTCGCGGCGATGCCGATTGCGGAAGCCCGCGAACTGGCCCGGCGCGAGGACGCTGCCGGCCGCATCCATCGCGAAGTCCTGCGGGTCGTCGATGAAAACGCCGAGCTGATTGCCTTGACCTTTCCGCAGATGAACCGGGGCCTGACAGGCTACAATCTCAAGCAGGTGCTCGGCGAGGATGGGCTGTTCCGCCTGTCCTATCTCCTGGCCGGCTCGGAAGGCACCCTCGCCTTCACCACCCGGCTGACCCTGCGGCTGCGCAGGCGCCCGGCCTACCGGGCCCTGGTGCCGGTTCGCTACGCCACGTTCCAGGCGGCCCTCGTCGACGTCCAGCGCCTGCTGCAGGCCGAGCCGGCGGCGATAGAAATTCTGGACGACACTATCCTGTCCCTCGCCCGGCAGGACGTGGTGTGGGAAGCGATTGAAAGCGCCCTGGGACGCGATGACGGCAGCCCGGTGGGTGGGCTGAACTTCGTGGAGTTCGTCGGCGAGGCCCAGAGCGATATCGACGCGGCTTTGGCCCGCTTGTCGAACCTGCTCGCAGCCGAACCGGACGCCGTTCTCGACTGGAAGGTCGTCACCGACCCCAAGACCATCACCGGCCTGTGGTCCCTGCGCGAAAAGGCCGTCGGGCTGCTCGGTCGTCTTGGCGGAGGCAAGCAAGGCACGCCCTTCGTCGAGGATACCGCCGTTCCGCCCGAGAAGCTGGCGCCCTATGTGGAAGAGCTCCGCGCCATCCTTGATCGTCACGGCCTCGCTTATGGCATGTTCGGCCATGCCGATGTCGGCTGCCTGCATGTGCGCCCGGCCCTTGACATGCGCCTGCCTGAGGATGCAGCGCTGATTCGGCCGGTCAGCGATGCCGTCGCCGCCCTGACCAAGAAATATGGCGGCCTGCTCTGGGGTGAGCATGGCCGCGGCTATCGCGGCGAATATTCGCCCTTTTTCTTCGGTGGCAAACTCTATGAGGAGCTGTGCGCCCTGAAGAGGGCCTTTGACCCGTTGAATCTGCTCAATCCCGGCAAGCTCGCCAGCGCCGATGCCGTCCTTCATCCGGTCGAGCGCATCGATGCCGTGCCACTGCGCGGCGAGAAGGACCGCGCCATCGCCGCGCCGCTGCAACGCGATTACGACAAGGCGATCGCCTGCAACGGCAATGGTGCCTGCTTCAATTGGGACAAGCACGATCCGATGTGCCCGTCCTACAAATTCACTCGCGACCGCCGCCATTCGCCCAAGGGCCGGGCGGCGATGCTGCGTGAATGGGCGCGTTCGACCTCGGTCATCGAAACTCAACCGACCGAAGTCCCGGGCGCCGCCGAGATCGAGGACGAGCTCAAGGTTTCGCTGGATCTTTGCCTGTCCTGCAAGGCCTGTTCCAGCCAATGTCCGGTAAAGGTCGATATTCCCGCCATGAAGGCGCGTTTCCTGCAGCGCTATTTCACGCGCCGCCGCAGGCCGCTTCGCCATCGCATTGTGGCCGCGATGGAGCCCGGCCTGGCTCTGGCCCGGCGCTTTCCCGGAATCGCCAATCTCGGCCTGCGCCTGATGGCGACACCGCGCCTGGCGCGCTGGACCGGCCTCGCCGACCTGCCGCGCCTGTCGGTGCCGGCAGCGGCGCCCCGCCTTCAGCCGCGCGACCTCGGCGGGCTTGCCGCCGGCGCCGGGCCGAACGCCATCATCCTGATGGAAGACAGTTTCACCAGTTCCTTCGACGGCGGCGTGGTCGATGCCGTCGCCGGCCTGCTGGCGCGGCTCGGCTTTGAGGTGCACCGGGCGTCTCCTGCCGCCAACGGCAAGGCGCTGCATGCCCTTGGCATGCTCGACGCGTTCAACAAGGTCGCCGGCGCGGCCCGGGCCCATCAAAACGCATTGCTGGCCACGGGATTGCCGGTGGTCGGCATCGAACCCGTCGCCGTGCTGATGGGCCGGCATGAATATGTCGGACCCGGATTGGGGGAGCCTCTCGCCGTGCTCGGCCTCGATGAATTCCTGGCGCAGGCGCTCGAAAGCGGCCGGCTGGGAAAGGCCCTCCCCGCTTCCGGCACCGCAGGCTTTCACCTCCTGCCTCATTGCACCGAGAAGACAGACAGACCCGGCACCGGCCAGGCCTGGACCCGGATCTTCAACCATTTCGGCCTGGAACTCACTGTGCCGGCCACGGGATGCTGCGGCATGGCCGGCCTGTTCGGGCACGAAGCCGAGCATGTCCAGATGTCGAAAGACCTGTTCGCCATGAGCTGGGCGCCGCGCCTTAACGGCCTTGCGCCCTCGGCGGTGCTCGCCACCGGCTTTTCCTGCCGCTGCCAGACCGAGCGCTGCCAGGGCTATGCCCCCCGCCATCCGGCGCAGGCCCTCCTCGCGCATCTGGAGAGCCTTGCTCCGTCGTCCCAGCCCCAGTTTCGCTAATCCAGACTTCACCAATCCAGACTTGGAGACACCCGATGAACGCCCCGCTTCGCAGCTCTGCCACGCCTTTGTCCGTCACCGCCGATACCATCGCGCTGCTCGACCAGATCGGCGTCAGGCGTGAACTCTATACCGGCGGCAGCCTTCCAGCCCGCTCGCCGATCACCGGCGAAACCCTGGCTGCCGTGCCGGCCATCGGTACCGAGGAGGCGCTGGCGCGCATCGAAGCCGCCCATCGGGCCTTCCGCACCTGGCGCAACGTGCCCGCTCCCCGTCGCGGCGAGTTCGTACGCCTGCTCGGCGAGGAGTTGCGCGCCCACAAGGCTGCGCTCGGCCGTCTGATCTCGATCGAGGTCGGCAAGACCGCTTCCGAGGGCCTGGGTGAAGTCCAGGAGATGATCGACATCTGCGACTTCGCCGTCGGCCTGTCGCGCCAGCTCTACGGCCTCACCATCGCCACCGAGCGCGGCGACCATCGCATGATGGAGACTTGGCACCCCCTCGGCGTCGCTGGGGTGATCTCGGCCTTCAATTTCCCGGCGGCGGTCTGGTCGTGGAACGCGGCCCTCGCTCTGGTCTGCGGCAATGCCGTGGTGTGGAAACCCTCCGAGAAGACCCTGCTGGTCGCCCTGGCGACGCAGGCGCTGGTCGAGCGCGCCCTGGCCCGCTTCGCGGCCGAAGGCGATGCCGCGCCGGAAGGCCTCATCAGCGTACTCGCCGGCGACCGTAGCATCGGCGAACTCCTGGTCGACCACCCCAAGGTTCCCCTGGTTTCGGCCACCGGATCCACCGCGATGGGCCGGGCGGTCGGGCCGCGCCTGTCCCAGCGCTTCGCCCGCTCCATCCTGGAGCTCGGCGGCAACAATGCCGCCATCGTCTGCCCTTCGGCCGATCTCGACCTCACCTTGCGTGGCATCGCCTTTGCGGCCATGGGCACGGCCGGCCAGCGCTGCACCAGCCTGCGCCGCCTCTTCGTGCATGACAGCGTCTATGAGGCCCTGGTGCCGCGCCTAAAGCGCGCCTATGCCTCGGTCTCGATCGGCAGCCCGCTGGAAGCCGGCACGTTGATCGGGCCGCTGATCGACGAAGCCGCCTTCAAGGCCATGCAGAAGGCTCTCGTCGCCGCGAAGGAAGCGGGCGGCAGCGTGCATGGCGGCGATCGCGTCGATCTCGGCCTGCAGGATGCCTATTACGTCGCGCCGGCCCTGGTGGAAATGCCCGGACAGGTCGGCCCGGTGCTGGAAGAGACCTTCGCCCCCATCCTCTATGTGATGGAATACAGCGATCTCGACACGGTGCTGGAACTCCATAACGACGTGCCGCAGGGCCTGTCCTCCTCCATCTTCACCAACGACCTGCGCGAAGCCGAGACCTTCCTGTCGGCGCGCGGCTCCGATTGCGGCATCGCCAATGTCAATATCGGCCCCTCCGGGGCCGAGATCGGCGGTGCCTTCGGCGGCGAGAAGGAAACCGGCGGCGGGCGCGAGTCCGGCTCGGACGCCTGGAAGGCCTATATGCGCCGGGCCACCAACACCATCAATTACGGCCGCACCCTGCCGCTCGCCCAGGGCGTGAAGTTCGACGTCGAGTGAGACTGCCATGAACAGGGATGTGCGGATGTCGCGGGGCTTTTGTCCCGCGCGCCGGATCACGGTTCCGCCCCGGCAATGGCTGCCTCCTCTCCTGGTTCGGTTGCGGTTTGACGGAATCGGTGGGAATCGCGAAGACGCCTGAAACAAGGTGCAAGAGCGCGGGCAAGGCTTGCGCTCGAACGCATCTGCTCCAGGGTTGGCGAAAGTAACCCGCCCCAATGATCGCTCCAGACGGGAGGATCGCGTGCCGATCAACGTCATCATCCGCGATTTCAGCGCCACCGACCGCGAGCCTTGCGCCCGAATCCTGTCCAAGGCCGGCCGCCAGGCCTTCTACTGGGCCGATTGGCCCGTCTTCGACGGCCCTGGTTTCGATGAGGTCACGAAGGGAGAAAGAATATTGGTGGCCGAGGCGCGCAACCAGGTCGCCGGCTTCGCCGCCGTCTACATGCCTGAGAATTTCCTGCATCACCTCTATGTCGATCCCGACCTCGCCGGCTGCGGCGTCGGGGCCGCCTTGCTCGGCGAGGCCGTCAGGCAATACGGCCCGGCCCTGTCGCTGAAATGCCAGACCCGCAACCAGGTGGCGCGAAACTTCTATCGCAAATGCGGCTGGCTGGAGGACGAACAAGGTGGTGGGACCGACGGGATCGGCTCCTGGCTCTTCATCCGCAGTCCCCAGGCTGCCTTGCAGGCCGGCGCCTCTCGCGGGGACTGATCGGCCCCAATGGCCGTCTTGCGGGGCGTTTCGCGATGCTGGAACCCGTGAGCATCCCCGTGGACGCACGCTCAGTCGCCGATCGAACGAATGACCCTGGCCGGATTGCCTGCGACGAGCGTATTCGGGGGCACGTCCCTTGTGACCACAGAACCCGCCGCAACAACCGAATTTTCGCCGATCGTCACCCCGCCGATGATCGTCACGCCGCCAGCGATCCAGACATTTCTCTCAATCGCAACGGGCTTTGCGATGACGGAGGCGCGCCGTTGCGAAGGCTCGAGGGGATGGCTGGACGTGAGAATGCTTACATTCGGGCCGATCATCACATCATCGGCAATATCCAGACCGCCAAGGTCGTAGAACGTACAGTTCTGATTGATGAAAACGTTGCGCCCGACGCAGATGTCCGTCCCGCCGGTCGTGTAGAATGGCGGGATCAGCACGAAGCTGTCGTCTACCTTCCGGCCGATGAGGTCGCCGAACAGCGTCCGGACCTCATCCGCATCGTTGAACGTCAAGCGGTTGAGAGCCGCCGTGATCGCCATCGCCCGCTGGACGCTTGCCAGCATGGCCGCTGATTCAGGCGTTCTTCTGGAAATGATCTTGGTGCGATCATCGTGCGCCATTGGCTGTTTTCCTTCGGACACGGTCGAGTGAGCGTTCGACACATGGCGGCCGCGCCACGATTCGATGACGATAACGCCAGGGTTCTTGCGGCCGGTTTAAGTGAGAACCCGTATGGATTTGGCCCTCTCCCATAAACCGGCCCTGCCCTGGCGGGCGCCGATAGGTTATCGTTCACGCAGCCTCATCCCGAGCGACCTTTGACGAAGAAGTATGCCGATCGATCGCAGCCCCCCGCTTCCCGCGCGCTTTCCCGAAAGGCGCGACCAGACCTCGGGCTTCAATCTGGTGCAGGCGGCGGATCACAATCTGCGCGTCACTCTGGAGGCTTTGCGGCGCGGCGGCGCAATGACCCGGCTCGAACTCGCCCATGTTACCGGCCTCACCGTGCCTGGCATCGCCAACATCCTGCGCCGCCTGACGGGCGACCGTCTGATCGAGACCCATAGTTCGGCGCGCTCCACCCGCTTTGCAATCCGGCCAGGCGGTGCCGTGTCGATCGGCGTCGATCTTGCCGGCGCATGCGCGCGGCTGATTGCCACCGATCTTGCCGGCACGCCGCTCTTTACCGAGGACGGCCCCGTCGGCGATGCGACGGAAACCGCCGGCTGGATCCGCAAGGCCGTCGGCCGCCTGTCGCAGGTGGCGCCCGGCGGTCGCCTTCACGGCATCGGATTGACGGCCGGAGAGCAGACCGAGCTGATCAGGGCTGCCCTCTCACCCTATCGCGCCATCGTGGAACGCGACACCGTCGCCGCGGCCATCGGCGAGCGGCAGGGCGGTGCCGCCAAGGCGGATGACAGTTTCGTCTTCATCCTGCTCGGCTCGACCGTGCGGGCCGGCATGATCATCGGCGGCACCATCTTCGATGGCGCCGAGCACAAGGCGGGCCTAGTCGGGCTGATGCGCACCGGCCGCGATGGGCGTTATCTCGACGAGGTGGCGACGACCAGCCGCCTGACCAGCTACGATTTGTCGGAAGCCGCAGTGCAACAATGGCTCGACGAGGCCGCCGAGCATCTCACCGACATGATCATCGCCATGGCCGCCTTCATCGGTCCGCGCCTGATCGTGGTGGGTGGTCGCTTGCCGACGTCGCTGCTGGAAGCGCTTGCGGCACGCCTGCAGATGCTGCGCCGAAGCCGGATGATCGACCCGACACATCCTTTCTGGCTGCCGGAAATCCGCTGCAGCACATTGTCTGATCAGGGCGTGGTGCAGGGGATCGCGGCGATCCCCTTCCTCGACATTCTGCTGCCCGACATGCGCCGGGCCTTCCAGCTGCGTTAATGCGTTAAATAGACTGCCGAAAAAGAGGCAGCGGTTTTGGGCAAGGACGCTGCGACAAGGATCGCTCTCAGCGAAGATCGCGGGCCCGCAACGGCGAACGCGTCCGCTGTGCCGGATCGGCCGCTTCCAGCCGGAGGGCATGGGCGAGCGGCATGGTTGCCGCTCCGAGCGCCGCGGCATCCTCGGAGCCGCCGGCGCGATAGACCGGTGGCGTTGGCCTGGGATCGCGGGCAAGTTCCTCGTGGACGAAGAGCAGCAGCTTGTCCATCAGGGTCATCGGCAGGCGCCCGCCGATCAATACCGCATCGGGATTGATCAGGAGGCCGATATCGATGGCCGCCTCGGCCAGATGCCGGGCCGCCATGCGCAGCCAGATCAACACCAGATCCTTGCCACGCTCGTCGAGCCCCAGCAATTGCTGGGGCTGTGTGACGGCGATGCCGTGCCGGGCCAGAAAGTCGTAGAGCTGCAGCAGCGAGACGAGCTGGCCGAGCGGCTGCACACCGTCGCCTTCCCGCCCCCCTGCCGGCGAGATCGGCAGCCAGCCGATTTCCCCGCTGATACCGCTGGACCCGTGATAGCAGGCGCCGTCGAGCACGATGCCCCCGCCCAGCCCCGCGCCGATGAAGATATAGAAAAAGCTGCGGATCTCCACGCCGAGCCCATAGGTGAGCTCGCCGATCGCTGCGGCCGTCGCGTCATTGTCGATGAAGACAGGCTGTTCCGTGAAGGCGGCAAAGCGGGCGCGGATATCCGTCTCTTCCCAGATGGAATAGGCCTCGGGCATGCCGATGAAGGGAATCTCGCCCAGGAGGTCGGGAATGGCGATGCCGATGCCGACCAGCTTGTTCTCGTCGATGGCATGGCGACGCCGGAAGGTCTTGAGAGCCTCCTTCACCTCGGCGAAGAAGGCGTCGGGCAGGAGATAGCGCACCTCCCGATGCAGCCGGTCACGCACCGTGCCGAGCGCATCGACGGCGACGATCGTGAGATGGTCGCGCCCGAGGCCGATGCCCACCGAAAAGCAGCCCTCGGGATTGATCTCCAGCTCGATCGCCGGCTGCCCGCGCATGCCGTAGCGCCGGCGTGCCTCGATAATCAGCCCGTCATCGAGCAGCTTTTCGGTGATGCGGGCGACCGCCTGCTTGCTGAGGCCGGAACGACGCGCCAGCTCGGTGCGCGAAATCGGCTGGCTCCAGCGGATGGTGCGCAGGATCACAGCCTGGTTGTGGCTGGCGGCGTGGCCGGAATTGGAGCCGGCAAGCTCGCCCGGCAGGAGGGAGGATTTCATATCCGGACCGATCAAGCCGCACGCTATCCCATCTTGTCAACCGTGGCGCTCGGCGCGGGCATTCTCCTGGGAGCGCGGGCGTCGTCGCCCGCTCTTGAAAACGGGACGCTCGATGAAGAGAAGGCGGATCGTCCGACACTCACTTGAGTATCGTAGGGACGTCCGCCCTCCCGGAAAGTTACTCCCTCTTCAGCACCCAGCTGCGCACCTCGAAGGGCTTGAGATCCGGGCCATCGGCCCGCGACACCGGCTCTTCGAGGATGTCGACGGCCTCGCCGAGCCGCCAGCCCGCGACCGGTCTGACAGCGAAGGCACCGCGGGCGCCGGCGGGCTCATAGACGCGCAGAATGAGCCCCCCACCCTCTTCCGCCCGCTTGAGACCGCCAAGCCCGGCCACGATGCCCTCGACGGCGAGCGGCTGGTGCGATCCGGGCTGCAGGCCGGTGGCGGCGAGCGCCAGCACCGGCTGATTCAGATCGAGCGCCTCCTCGCGCACGCCGCCCTCGTGCCAGCTGCCTTGGTGCGGCAGGAGCGCATAGGTGAAGCTCTGCTCGCCCTCATCGGCCAGCGGATCGGGATAGATGGGCGCACGCACCAGGCTCAGCCCCAACACGTTACCCTTTACGCTGTGGCCATATTTGGCGTCGTTCAGGATGGCGACGCCGAAACCGGGCTCCGACAGATCGGCAAAGCGATGGGCCGGCACCTCATATTGGGCGCTCTCCCAAGAGGTGTTGTCGCGGGTCGAACGCCCTACGACGCCGAAGGCGCATTCGAAAGTGGCGAAGTCCGAGCGCACCGCCACCGGCGTCAGGGTCCTGAGCAGCACGCGGCGATCATGCCAATCGATATCGGTCCTGATTTCCAGGCGCGGCGAGTTCGCCCACAGCCGCAGGGTCTGGCTGATGGTGGAGTCGCGGAAGCGCCTGACGATCCTGACGGCGACGCGATGCGAACCGGTCTCGACGATTTCGATCGCCTCCACCGCCGTCAGTTCCTGGCCATTGGCAGTGTAGTCGTCCTCGATGTCCCAGGCATCCCAGTTGCGCGGCTTGTCCATGGCATAGGCCCAGAGCTGGTTGCCGCGGCCGGCCAGCGCCTCGCGCCCTGCACGCTTGTCGTAAAGGCTGGCGAGCGTGCCGTCGCCATTGAGGGTAACCCGCACGAAGCGGTTTTCGAGGCAGGTCTTCGAGACCATGAGGCCCGAGGTCGGCACCAGTCCGGCACGATCGAGCACAGCGATGCCCAGAGGAGGCAGCGTCCCTTCCGGCGCAAGGGGAGCGCCGTCGATTTCGCAGCGGATGGGCCGCGCATGAAGGTCGGGATTGACCACCACCAGCACATCCGCCGACCCGCTCTTGGGAAGCTGCGCCGCCATGGCTTTGAGCCCGGCCTCCTGCGCTTGGCGGCCCGTCGCCAGCGCCTCGCCGAGCTCGCGCTCGGCATCCTCGTAGATCTCGCGAATGCCGGAGCCCGGCAGGATGTCATGGAACTCGTTCTTGAGCACCTTGTGCCAGGCCGGCTCCAGGCTGTCGGGCAGAGGGCCGCCGAGCAGTGCCGCCAGCGAGGCGACGGTCTCTGCCGTGATCAGGGCCCTCTCGGCGTGGCGGTGCAGCTTTTTGGTGTGACTTTGCGTGGTCAGCGTGGCCCGGTGCAGTTCGAGATAGATCTCGCCCGACCAGACCGGGATTTTTTCTACAGGCACTTCATTGTGTATACGGGCGTAGAAGTCCTCGACCCGGACCGGCCTGAGTGCCGGGATCGCCGGGAAATCGGCGAGCTGGGTCTGGCGCTCCAGCATTTCCGGCGTGGTGCCGCCGCCGCCATCGCCATAGCCGACAGCGAGCAGGCTTTCGTCATGGATGTCCTTGCGGCGGAAATTCTTCCAGGTCGGGATGACGGCTGCCGGCTCGGTCGAGCCATTATAGCCATGCAGCGGATTGTCGAAGGTGTGGGCGATCACCCGGCTGCCGTCGAGGCCTTCCCAGAAGAAGAGGTCGTGCGGGAAGCGATTGGTCTCCGACCAGTTCACCTTGATGGTGAAGAAGGAATCCATGCCGCCCTGCCTGAGCAGTTGCGGCAGGGCCGGCGAGAAGCCGAAGCAATCCGGCAGCCAGCAGACGCGATGGCGCACGCCGAACTGGCGCTGGAAGTAGCGCTGGCCGTAGAGGATCTGGCGCACGAAGCTCTCGCCCGTCGGCATGTTGGTATCGGGCTCGACCCACATGCCGCCGATGGTTTCCCATTGGCCCTTCTTCACCGCCGCGACGATATCGGCGAACAGCGCCGGATCGTCCTCCTCGATCTGGGCGTAATAGGCGGCCGTGGACTGATTGAAGACGAAGCTCGGGAACTGCTCCATCAGGCGCAGGGCCGTGTGGAAGGTGCGGCGCGCCTTGCGCCGCGTCTCGTCATAGGGCCAGAGCCAGGCGAGATCGATATGGGCATGGCCGGTGATACCGAGCTTGCCCTGCTGGGGAAAGCGGACCTTGAGGGCGTGCAATTCGGCGACGAGCGCATCATGCGCCGCCGCCACGCTGGCGCGATGGTCCTGCCGCAGGCCGTCGGGGTTCGATTTCAGGGCCGGCAACTGCCAGATCGAGCGCTGCTGGGTGTAGTCGCCCATGCGCGCGACATAGTCCGAGGTGGCCGAAGGCCAGTCGAGGGTCGCGAAGGTGCGCTCGGCCGCGCCCACCAGATGCGGCACGACTTCATGCTCACCCAGGACGTGCGCCACCTCGGACACCTGCTTGAGCAGCAGGCGCAACCTGTGAACGGCGGGTTCGATGCGCGCCAGGCGTGCCGCCGCTAGGCGTGGCTCGGGCACGGGCTCGCCGAAAGGCAGCCGGGCCACGCTGTCCGCCTCGATCGAGAAGCGCCGGCCGGGCACCGGATATTCCTGGTGGTAGGGATCGTGGCCGTAGCGCTTCTGTCCGGCCTCGCTCGTCAGCGTGACCAGGCTCTCGCCGCCGAGATCGAGGATCAGGCGGATCTCCTCCAGCGGCCAGGACTGGGGCACCTCCGCCTTGGCCGCGAAATGCACAACGCCGTCGCGCCTCGGCCAGTCGGCACCGAGAGCGATAGGTTCCCCATTGAAGGTCCAGCCTTCGATGGCGACCTTCTCGCGCTCGCGCCAGAAGCCGAGCTCGAGCACACGGACATCGAGGCGGGCGATCCGCTGCTGGATCGTAAGAGACATCTTAAACTCCTAGATAAAACAATATGTTATGATCTAACCTTTAACTGCTCCGGCAGTCAGCGCTCCCACCACCATGCGCTGCAGCGCCACGAAGGCGATGATGGCCGGCACCACCGCCACCAGGCAGGCGGCTGCCAGCACCTGGGTGGTGGAGGCGTTGGAGGTGCCGGCGAAATTGAAGATCGCCACCGCGATCGGCAGTTGCGGATCCTTGTTGAGCAGCAGGAAGGGGATCAGGAACTGCGACCAGTTGAGGATCATGATCAGGATGAAGGCGGAGGCGATGCCGGGCGTGATCAGCGGCAAAGTGATGCGCCAGAAGATGCCGAAGCGGCTGCAGCCATCGATGGCGGCCGCCTCCTCCAATTCGCGCGGGATGGCGTCGATGGCGCTCTTGAGCAGCCAGGTGCACATCGGAATGCCCACGGCGATATAGACCATGATCACGCCGAAATGGCTGTTGAGCAGGCCGAGATCGCTCATATAGCGATAGAGCGGTACGAGGATGACGAGGGGCGAGACCATCTGGAAGGCGAGGATCGCCATCATCAGGGCCGAGCGGCCGGTGAACCAGAAGCGTGAAAAGGCATAGGCGGCCGGCGCTGCCACTGCGAGGCAGCCGAGCCCCCCGAGCGCCGAGAGCTTCAACCCGTTCCACAGATAGACCAGGAAGGCGGGGTCGCTCAGCACCTGCTCGAAATTGGCGAGCGTCGGGCGCTTGGGGATGAAGCGGGCTGCCCCCAGAAACACCTCCTGGCGCGAGCGCAGCGCCAGCGACAGCAGCCACAGGAGAGGCGTCAGGAAGAAGGCGGCGATCAGCACGGCCAGTATATAGGTGGCGACATCGCCCCATTTCTCGCGGCGCTCGCCCTTCATGTCCGATCCTCCCAGCGCGGCAGGAAAGCGGCGTAAAACAGGGCCAACGCCAGGCTGATCGCCAGCATCAGCACGGAGAGCATGCTGCCGCCGGCGAGGTCGTAATTGCGGAAGACGGTGTTGTAGGTGAAGAGCGAGAGCACTTCCGTCGCCCGCCCCGGCCCGCCACCGGTCAGCGAGATGATGGCGTCGAAGGTGTTGAGCGTCTGGATGGTGATCAGGATCGAATTGACCAGGATGGCGCTGCGCATCATCGGCAGGGTGACGAAGCGGAATTTCTGCCAGCCATTGGCGCCGTCGACATTGGCCGCCTCGTAGAGCGTAGGATCGATGCCCTTGAGCGCGGCGTAGAAGACGATCATCGAAAAGGCCGTGCCGCGCCAGACATTGGAGATGATGGCCGAAATCATCGCATTGGCGGGATCGGACAGCCAGGCCACCGGGGCGATATGCAGCATGCGGAGCACGCTGTTGACCGCGCCGAACGGGGCCTCGGAGAACAGCATCTGCCAGATCAGGCCATTGGCGATGCCGGGTATGACCCAGGCGATCAGCACGATGGTGCGGATCACCGTCATGCCGGGCAGGCGGCGGCGCTCGCCACGCACCACCACCAAAGCGATCCCGAAGCCGACCGCCTGCTGGCCGATCACGCTCGCCGCACAGAAGACGAAGGTGGTGAGGAGGATATCGCCGAGCGCAGCATTGCCGAGCATGGCGTAGAGCGTGTCGAGCGTGTAACGCTCCTCGGAACTGAGCAGCGTCGCATTGGTCAGGGACAGGCGGAAGACGTCGATGATCGGGTAGAGATAGAAGGCGGCAAGCAGCAGCACGGCCGGCGCCAGCCAGGAGAAGGGATTGGTGTCGATCCGCCCGGCCAGGCCGAGCCCGCGCTGGCGGCGCGGCACGGCGGCGATGGCGGCCCTGGTCGTCGACATGGCGTCCCTCTCCTGTCTACCGCTACTCGGCCAAGTCCAATAAAGGCGCAACCAGCCTTCTCCCCTTGCGGGAGAAGGTGCCCCTGAGGGGTGTCGGCGAAATCCCAAAGGTTGCGGATCTCCCCTCATCCCCCTGCCGGGACCTTCTCCCACAAGGGGAGAAGACAGACCTGCCTCACTTCTGCCGGGTATAGGCTGCCTGCACGGCGGCATTGGCGGCATCGAGCGCCGCTTCGGGCGTCTTGGTGCCGGCCAGCACATCCCCCATCATCACCTGGATCTGGTTCGAGATTTCCGCATAGATCGATACGCCCGGCCGGGCCTGGCCATGGGTGAGTGCCGCCGCAAAGGCCTTGTTCGCCTTGGTCTTGAAGACGTCGAACTTGTCATATTGCGCCTTGGAGGTCGGCAGTTGCTGCTGCAGGGCGTTGCCCAGCCCCGAATAGACTTCCTTGGCAATGGCCGCGCACATGGCGACCTTCTCCGGATCGTTGGCAAAGGCTCCGACCGTCCAGCCGCCGGTACCGGTGGCATTCTGCCCGGCGGTCGGTCCCGGAATCTCCGAGAAGGTCCATTGCTCGAAGGCTTCCGGCTCGAGAATGGTCTTGAGCTGGCCATATTGCCAGTTGCCGCCGATGAACAAGGCCGTCGTCCCGGCTGCAGCGGCGGCGTTCAACTCGTCATAGTTCATGATGGTGGTGACGCGCTTGGGCGCCGCGCCGGAATCAACAAGATCCTTGAAGTATTTGACAGCCTTGAGGAATTTCTCGCGGTTCTCGCCCTCCGCGAAAACGGGCTTGCCGCTGTCGTCGACGAGTTTGCCGCCCTGGCTCCAGAAATTGGCGAGCCAGTCGAAGGTGGTGGCCTCCCAGCGCCCGGCATTGAAGAGCAGGCCCTCCATGCCCTTCTCCTTGGAAGCGAGAGCCGCCGCCTTCAATTCGTCCCAGGTCTTGGGGGCCTCCGGCACCACGTCCTTCTTGCGGTAGAGCACGCGCAGATCGGTATCCCACCACCAGGCATAGATCTTGCCGTCCTTGCCGGTGATGCCCTGGCGCACGAAGGGGAAGAGATCGTTGACCTCGTCCTTGGTGAAATAGGCGTCGAGCGGCTTGAGCACGCCGGCACCGATGAACAGGGCCAGCACGAAGGAATCGACCGCGGCGCAATCGGGACCCCGACCGGCCTTGGCCTGTTCGAGCATGCGGGCCTGCTCCTGGCCGATATTGTCGGACATGCGTTCGAGCTCGATCTTCCAGCCAGGATGGCGCTGGATGAAGTCGCCGAACAGCTTCTTGTAGCCCTCCGCCCAGACCGGGTCGGTGCTGTCGGGCCCGTCGCCCGTCAGCCGGAAGGTCAGCGATTTCGGAGCATCGGCCGGCCCGATCCGGCTCTTGGTGACGAGGTCTTCGGCCTGTGACGAGGCGGTTGCGAAGGCAACGGCCGAGGCGAGCAACGCGGTAACCAGACGCTTGCGCATCTTGTTTCTCCCTGGGGTGTTTCCTCGATCGGGCGGATCGGTTCCGCCTCATGGTGGCGCAGTGACGCGGGAAGAATAAATCACATCGATTTTATTGAGGCAAGCTTGTTCGGGAAATCGCGCAACGTGGTGCAGGCCATCGGCGTCGGGTGGTTGAGAAGCTGATAGAAAGAGAGGCGCGATCCGAGATCGGCTGGCTGTGGAGAAGCATTGCGCCCCGATCGCGGGCATGGCGATCCCGCGCCACCTTGCCTATGGTACGCGACTCATTGTCGAGCGAGGAGCGCATGAACGGCAAGCAACACGCCACCGGAGCCAGCCTGCGCCTGGCCACGATCATTGCGGCCGAGATCGGCGCCAAGCCGCAGCAGGTCACGGCTGCCGTTGCCCTGCTCGACGAAGGCGCTACCGTCCCCTTCGTTGCCCGCTACCGCAAGGAGGTGACCGGGGGGCTCGACGATACGCAGTTGCGTGATCTCGCCGAACGCCTCGCCTATCTGCGCGAGCTCGAGGCCCGGCGCGAGACCATCCTTTCCTCCGTCCGCGAGCAGGGCAAGCTCGACGACGCGCTCGAGGCCAAGATCGCCGCTGCCGCCACCAAGGCGGAACTTGAAGACATCTATCTGCCCTACAAGCCCAAGCGGCGCACCAAGGCCGAGATCGCCCGCGAGCGCGGGCTGGGGCCGCTCGCCGAGGCCATCCTGGCCGACCGGGCGGCTGTGCCCGCGGAGCTTGCGGCGGCCTATCTCGGCGACGAGGTCCCCGACGCCAAGGTGGCCCTGGAAGGCGCGCGTGACATCCTGGTCGAGCGCTTCAGCGAGAATGCCGAACTGGTCGGACGACTGCGCAGCTATATGAAGGAGCAGGCCTTCCTGCGCGCCCGCGTCATCGACGGCAAGCAGGCGGCCGGCGCAAAGTTCTCCGATTATTTCGACCATATCGAGAAATGGTCGGGCGTGCCCAGCCACCGCGCCCTCGCCATGCTGCGCGGCCGCAACGAGGAGGTGCTGTCGCTCGACATCGAGGTCGACGCCGACAATGCCTCGGCGGTGAAGCCGGTGGAGCGCATGATCGCCCAAGCCTATGCGATTGCGGGCAGCCTTCCCGGTGACCGCTGGCTGATGGAGGTCGTCGGCTGGGCCTGGCGCGTCAAGCTTTCCCTGCACCTTTATGTCGACCTGATGGGCGATCTGCGCGAACGGGCCGAGGAAGAGGCGATCCGGGTCTTCGCGCGCAACCTCAAGGACCTGCTCCTCGCGGCCCCCGCCGGCTCCCGCGCCACCATGGGCCTCGATCCCGGCATTCGCACGGGCGTGAAGGTCGCGATCGTCGACGGCACCGGCAAGCTTCTGGCCACCACCACCGTCTACCCCTTCCCGCCCAAGAACGATGTGCGCGGCACCCAGGCCGAACTCGCCGCCCTCGTCCGCCGCTACAATGTCGAATTGATCGCCATCGGCAACGGTACCGGCAGCCGCGAGACGGAAAAGCTGGTGGTCGAGATGCTCGCCGCCCTGCCGGCGCCCAAGCCGCTCAAGGTCATCGTCAGCGAGGCGGGTGCTTCGGTCTATTCGGCTTCGGCGACGGCCGCTGCCGAATTTCCCGATCTCGACGTCTCGCTGCGCGGGGCGGTCTCGATCGCCCGGCGGCTGCAGGACCCGCTGGCGGAGCTCGTCAAGATCGAGCCGAAATCGATCGGCGTCGGGCAATATCAACACGATGTCGACCAATATCGCCTGGCCCGCTCGCTGGACGGGGTGGTGGAGGACGCGGTCAATGCCGTCGGCGTCGACCTCAACACCGCCTCGGCCTCGCTGCTCGCCCGCGTCTCTGGCCTTGGCGCCTCGCTCGCCGAGGGAATCGTGGTGCATCGCAATGCCAACGGTCCCTTCGCCAGCCGCAAGGATCTGCTCAAGGTCTCCCGCCTCGGCCCGCGTGCCTTCGAGCAATGCGCCGGCTTCCTGCGCATCCCCAATGGCAGCGAGCCACTGGATGCCTCTTCCGTGCATCCGGAAGCCTATGGCGTGGCCAAGAAGATCGTCGCCGCCTGCGGGCGCGACGTGCGCGCGCTGATGGGCGACAGCGCCGCCCTCCGAAAGCTCGATCCACAGGCTTTCGTGGACGAACGCTTCGGCCTGCCGACGGTGCGCGACATCATCGCCGAGCTGGACAAGCCCGGCCGCGACCCCCGGCCCGAATTCAAGACGGCGACTTTTGCCGACGGCATCGATGACATCAAGGACCTCAGGCCCGGCATGCTCCTGGAAGGCACGGTCACCAATGTCGCCGCCTTCGGGGCCTTCGTCGACATCGGCGTGCACCAGGATGGCCTCGTGCATGTCTCGCAACTGGCCGATCGTTTCATCAAGGATGCGCATGAAGTGGTGAAGGCCGGCGACGTCGTGAAGGTGCGGGTCGTCGAGGTCGACATCCCACGCAAGCGTATTGCCCTGTCGATGCGGCGGGACGGCCAGTCGGATTCCGACAAGCCCGCAAGGCGCGACGACAAGGCCAGGCCCAATCCATCTCGGCAGAATCAGGGCCGGCCCGACAAGCCGGCTGCACGGGGCGCTTTCGGTGCAGCCTTGGCCGAGGCGCTGAAGAAGCGTTGAGGGTTCCTCTTGCTGGGAGAACGCAAGCACCCCTGCTCATAGGTGCCAGCATGAGCTGTGAGGGAATGCCAACTCTTTACCCTCCCCCTCCAGGGGAGGGTAAGAGCCGGCGCCTGCTATCCGGCCTTGGCGATCGGCATGGCCTCGCCATAGAGCTCTCCCGCCGGGCGGGACCGTGTCTGCGGCGCCAGGGCTTGGCGGAGAAAGACCGGCAGCTGGAAGCAATGGCGTTCGAAAGCATCATGGCCGGTGATGGCTGAATCCGCATCGAGTTCGAGTATGAGCGCACCGGCATCGTCCTCGGCCCGATAGGTCACACTGAAGCCCTCCCCGGTGCCGCTGGCCAGCACGTGGCGCCTTGTCCGGCAACCTGCGAATTCGGGCTGGTCGAATGGCAGCACGTTGACGAGCGGCGCAAAGAAGAAGCGCGAGCCCGCGGGCAGGCCACAATCGATGGCAATATGCTCGATACGGTAGCGCCCATGCGCGCGCTGGCGGCGCAGGTCCTTGGCTCCTCTCTTCAGCAGGACCGCCAGCGGCTCCTCCCCGCTGACGGCGAGGCGGAACGGCAGGATGTTCAAGAGCATGGCGGGTATGTTGGCGCCCACGCTACCCCAGCGGCTCATGAAGGGCAGCCATAGCGTCATCCGCCCTTTGCCGCCCCTTTCCTGCTCCGAGCCATGGCGCAGGAGATACAGGCCGGTCAGCAGGACCAGTAGATCCGGCCAGGCGATGCCCAGTTCGGTCGCGCTCTGCCGCAGGATACGGCCGAGATCGTCCGGCAGCCTGTCATGCGATTGCAGGCCCTCCGCTCCGTAGCCCTCGCCGGCCTTGTCCACCACCGGCAGCGAACCGGGACCGGCGAGATAGTCCTGCCAGAACCGGCGATCCTCGGCGAAGCGCGGACCGGTGCGATAGGCCTCTTCCTCGGCCAGGAAACTGGCAAAGCGATCGAAGGGGCGCCCGGCGTCGGCATGACCCAGCAAATGGGCATAGAGCTGCGCGCATCTTTGCTCGATCAAGGTGAGACCGAAGCCATCGAGGATGATGTGATGGGCGCGGATGTACCAATAATAGCGGTTCTCGCCGATGCGCAGCAGCCATTGCGCCGAAAGCGGGTGACGCGTGAGGTCGAGCTTTGCGCGAATGTCGGCCTGCATCAGGCCCATGGCCGCCCGCGCCGGATCCTGGCGGTCGGTAAGGTCGTTCTGCTTGACCTCGGGCAGGCGCCGCGGGTCGAGGCGCTGGCGCGGCAACCCGTCACTCCGGGCAACCGCAAAGCTAGCCGCGAGGATATCGGCTTCATGCACGGTGCGGGCAATAGCCCGGCAAAGGGCCGAAACGTCGACTGGCCCCTCAATGTCGAGATAATGGGCGACGGTGGAGAGCGGCTGGTCGGGATGGAAGCTGAACTCTTCCCAGAAATCCAACTGGGGCGGTGTCAGCTTCATCCAGTCGAGGGGGGTGTCTTCTATCGGCATCGAAAAATCCAAGGTCAGTGTGCATTCAGAAATAGGTGCCCAGTCATCCCCGGCTGAGCCGCTCGCGAGCGAAGCGAGAGAGGGCGAGGAGAAGGGGATCCAGAGCTGCATATGGTGCCCGTTGGCGTCCGGATCCCCTTCCCTCACCCCTTCGTGGTTCGCCGGGGATGACCCATCGGTTTTTTTCCGCGAGTCCCGGGAAGAGGTATCCGGGTCCGCAAGGTCATCGAGCCAGCAACGCTTCGACCTGCCTTGCATTGCGGCAGCGCAGCAGGTGCGCCGGGGTCAGGCTCACGCCGAACTCGCCGCTGATACGGCCGGCGACGGTCTTCAGATGCGACGGCAGCAGGCCCATCGACACGAAATCCGCTCCCTCGTCGTGGCCATCCTGACGCGCTTTACCGAGCACGCTGAGATAGATGTCGAGGATGCGCCCGCTGGAGAACGGCGATGCCGGAACCGGGCGAATTGCACCGTTCCCGCCACCTTCGGCTGCGTCCGATCCGAGCAGGATCTGCCTGGCGCGGTTGCGGTCCGGCTTGCCATTGGCCGAGAGCGGCAGGGCCTCCACGCGAAGGAAGCGAATGGGAACATGGGTCTCGGGCAGACGCTGGCGCGCGAAGGCGCGCAGCTCCCCGACGGGAAGCCCGGATCCCGCCTCGCTCACATAGATCGCCGCCAGCGCCAGTTCGCCAGCGTCGCCGACGGGATAGTCGACAACCAGGACATGCTTGATCAAGCCATGGGCTGCGAGCTCATTCTCGATGTCGGGCAGCGAAACCCGGACACCGCGAATCTTGACATAGCCATTGACCCGGCCGGCGAAAATCAAGGTGCCATCAGGCCGGTAAAAGCCGCGGTCGCCCGTCCTGAAGGCCCGAACCTGCCGCCCGTCCTCGGCGGAGATGGAGACGAAGTCGTTCTGGCTGAGCCCGCCATCTTCCAGATAGCCGCGCGCGACGGCCACGCCGGCCGTATGGATGCGACCAACCACATGGGGCGGACAGTGTTCGCCCTGTTCGTCGAGCACGAAATAGCTCACGCCCGGCAAGGGACGCCCATAGGGAATGATTGCGGTATCATCCGGGCCGATCTCGTGCCAGATGCTCCAGATGGTCGTCTCGGTCGGCCCGCCCAGCGAGATCAGCCTGGTGGCGGGGTGGGTACGACGCAACTGCTCGATCACCGTCGGCTTGATGTAGTCGCCGCCCTGCGCGATCAGCCTAAGCGACTTCAGCTGTTCGCCGCGCTGGCAGGCGAGCAGCATTTCCAGGATGGCGGGAACCGAGCACCACACGGAAACCCGGTGTTGCTCGACCAGCCGGTTCCAG
The DNA here is from genome assembly GCF_052045555.1 of Labrys sp. 22185. NCBI lineage: Bacteria > Pseudomonadati > Pseudomonadota > Alphaproteobacteria > Hyphomicrobiales > Xanthobacteraceae > Labrys > Labrys sp. 22185. The sequence continues at coordinate 52,916 of NZ_JBQEPH010000016.1, forward strand.
CCAATGGCGTCCCTCTCCTCGCCAATGGCCGGCAAGACCAGGCTCGCGCCGGCACACAGGGCCCCGTAAATATCGAACACCGACATGTCGTGATGCAGCGGCGTGACGGAGATGAAGACATCTTCGGCGCCGATGCCCCAGAATTGCAGCGTGTGATCGATGACGTTCCAGGTCGCCCTGTTGGCAACGACAACGCATTTGGGCTTGCCGGTCGTGCCTGAGGTATAGAGATAATAGGCAGCGTCCTCGCTGGCGGACAGTTCGTTCAAGAATCCCGGTGCGGCCCGCCCGTCTGCTGCCACCTCGGCTGAGAGTAGCGCCTCGACGGGCAAGGCCTCGATGCCGCGTGCGAGACTGAGGCCGACCACGAGCGCCGCCCGGCAGTTCTGCAGGAGATAGCCGACACGGTCCGGCGGCGATCCCACATCGATGGGGACCCAGACCAACCCCAGGAGGGAACAGGCGAGCGTGACCATGACATGCTCGGGGCTGCGCGGAAGGCAGACCGCCACCACCTCTCCCCGGCTGAGACCGCGCTCGCGCAGGCCTGCCATGATGCGCGAAACATGGTCGCCGAGTTCGGCATAGGAGATCCGTCGTTCGCCGCAGATCAGGGCATCCTTGGCGATGGTGCCTCCGAACAGATGCGCGGCGATGCGGGCAAGGAAGCCGGCAGGCGCCAGGTTTGTCGGCTTGTCATTATGGCTGTAATGGCTGAGGTCGAGGACATCGCCGGCCGGCAGGACGAGTTCGCCACGCAGGCCGACCGCTGCAATCGCCCTGGCCATGGCCTCCAGAATAGCCTCGACCACCGTACCGTCGATGGCTTCGCGGGCATGATCGATGCACAGGACCAGGTTCCTGTGTTCGTCCATCGACATCCGGATATCCATCGCCACTTGCGGTGTCTGCGTTACACCGCCATGCAGGCGCACCGGGCTGTCCTCGGCCAGCGTTTCCCAGGACAGTCCGTTGGTGACGACCACCGGCAGGGCCGGCCCTTCGGAATGGCGGTTGATCAGGACCCTGTTGATATCGACGCCCGAGAAGGCAAGGTGCTCCAGGCCTTCGAGCGTGTCGGCCTGCAGTCGCCGGGCACGGTCGTCGAAAGTGCCCTCCCCGGCCCGATAGTCGACAACGATGAAGGTGGAATCATTGCCCATCGGCCCCGTCGGCAGGGCAACGGGAACGCCGACGCAGAGCCCCCCCTCGCTTGTCCAATGTGTTAGAGTTTCAAGGATCACCGCCGTCAGTACGGAATGGCGGAAGAGCGTTCGGGCAGCGCCGACCTTGGTCAGCTTGACGAAATCGTCCCGCGGCACGGTCACGCTCCGGCGTTCGTAACGGGAGGCCCTGATCTCGGCCAGGGGACGCTTCCAGGGCAGCCGCGGCGGTTCGGAGGCGGTTTCCAGCTTGCGCGTCCAATAGGCCGCATCCGCCTCTCGCTCGGCTTGTGCCGACAGCGTCCGGTCTGCCGCCGGCGCCAGGAGGGAGCTCGTTGCGAGGGGAGCCGAGCCAAACAGCTGACGCAGGATCGTAGCGATCGAGCGGCCGTCCACGACGAGGGCGTCGAAACGGGCGAACACCACATGGGAATGGTAACTCCCCTCCCCGGACTGCGGCTGGGGAAGGTGGAACACCAGCATGTGCCAGGGTGGCAGGCTGAGATCATGCAGATGGTGCGCATAGCTCTCCCGCATGGCGTCGATCCTCTCCCAGGCCTTGGCCGCTGGCAGGCCGCGCAGGTCGATCTCATCGAGATTGAGCCTCGCCTCGTCATCGACGTGCTGGGTCAGGTTCTCGGCGTCGATGCGGTTGCGAAGGCAGGGCACAGTACGCACGAGGGCGTGCAGACGGGTCTTGAATTCGTCGATAGCCAGCTTGCCGCGATATTCGCGAAATTCCTGCATGGCGACGCCACCGAGTGGGAACTGGTCGCCGCGGCCGAGGAGATAGGCGCGCTGCAAGGGGGTGAGCGCCCTTTCGGGAGCTGAAGAATGAGCCATTGAACGAGGTTCCTCGGGAGCCGCGGGGCGGGCGGTGTGACTGATGGTGGCAGGCTTGCTTTCGACGCAGGCGGCCAACACAGCTTCGACGGGCTGGCTCAAGGCTTCGGGCACGGTTGCAACATGTCTCACGCAGGCGAGATAGGTCTCGAACATCGCCTTGACCCAGGCCTCGGGAATGGCGTCCAGGCGCACGTCCCAATTGACCAGGATACCGCCATAGGCCGAGACGACCTGTGCATCGAGCGCGACCTGGGGTCCCTGCGAAATCACAAAGCCCATGGCGCCGAAGGTCCGGGTGACCCGATCCGAGAACAGCTCGCCACGAAGATCGAGGCCTGCCGTGAAGACCACGGGCGCAAGCTGCACCTCGCCATTAAGGCGCGAGAGATCACGCATGATGCTCGGCCCCGGATAGGCGGCATGCGAGATCGCCTGGGTCATCTCGGCCCCGATGCACCGGCACAGATGTTCGACCGACTCACCTGCGACGCGGGTAACCGGCAGGATCAACGGATTGGAAAACTCGCCGATCATCTCATCCACGCCATCTGCATAGGGCAGGCGATGGAACATCGGCACGTTCAGGCGGAAGCGCCGGGATGGCGTGCTTGCCCCGAGCACGGCGGCGAAAAGCCCGAGCATCAGGGTTGAAAGGGTCAGGTGATGCCGCCGGGCCGTCCGGGTCAGCGCCTGCCGCTCCGATGGACCGAGCTGCGCGGCAAGGCGATCGCTGCATATCCCTGCCTGTGGCTCCTCGGGAGAGGGCAAGGCGGGGGCAGGCGGCATCTCGGAGAGGCGGGAGCGCCACCATTCCCGGTCTCTCTCGCGCCGGGCCGCCAGCTCACCATCCGCCTCCATACGGGTCAGATAGTCGAAATAGGAGGCCTGCCGCGGCTGGCCCGGCATATCGCTATCCTCATAGAAGCGGGCCAGATCTTCCATCAGCCGGCGAAAGCTCTGGGGATCGACGGCAATCATGTCGGTGTCGACGTGCAGGCGACAGCGATCGCCCGGCAGCAGGCTCAGGCTGAGGTCGCAGACCCGGCCGAGATGAATGGGCAGGCTCTGGCTGGTCTTGGCCTGACGCTTGGCCGACAGCGCCTTGGCGACGGCCTCCTCACCGAGGGTGCTGAGATCATCGACCTCCAGCACCGGGCCGTCGCCATCCACAGCCTGCAGGCCGTCGGCGCTGACGCGCAGGCGCAACATCGGATGCATTTCGCCGAGACGTTCCACCGCCCGCCGCAGCGTTCCCACGTCCAGCCCCTGGTGATCGAATTCCGCATAGAGATGCGCCGCGACGCCACCCATCGCGGCAGCGGATTGCCGCCCTACCCAGTAGGCGGCCTGCATTATGGTTAGTTCTCTCATCTCAAATTCACGATATTGACAATCAACCTGAAATATAATCATGTAAATTTAATGGTCAATCGCACATGTTGAAAATATAGTGTGCAGTAAAGAACCATTCAAAAGAGCACAAATCCTGATTATAGGAATTACAATAAGGGCAGTAGTTATGCAGGCTGGGGCCGTTTCAATGTATTCTGATGAGAAAACTATCTCCTCGGCAAGCGGTAGCAATTTACTATTCAGTACCGGAAGCAGAGAGCTGCGCTCCTTCGGGCCGCGTCGGCTGATCAGCATGCCTGCCCGCGGGGGCGAGGACTGGGCCAGCCAGTTCCAGCGCAGCGTGCGCCAGGCGCTGGACGAGGCGCGGGCCGAGGGCCAGGACAACCCTATCGTGATGGGGGCCATTCCCTTCGACATGCGCGAGCCATCCTGCCTCTATGTGCCGCAGGTCTATGAATGGCGGGAACGCCGAGCGCCCCGAACCGCTGGTAGCACGGACCGGCTGCCGGCCTTGCTCGACCAACGCAGCATTCCCGACGAGCCCGGCTTCAAGAAGGCGGTCGAACAGGCGATCCTGAACTTTCGTCATGGCGACATTCGCAAGGTCGTGCTGTCGGTCATGCGCGAATTGCGGTTTGCCGGATCCGTGGACGTGGATGGCCTGCTCGACAGCCTGCGCATGCAGAACACCAGCGGCTATCAGTTCCGCGTGCCGCTGCCCGATGGCGGGGAATTGATCGGCGTCAGCCCGGAACTGCTGCTGCAGAAGGAGGGCGATCGCTTCGTTTCCAATCCGCTGGCCGGCTCGGCGCGGCGCCAGCCCTTCCCGGAAGCCGATCAGGCCGCCGCCGATGCCCTGCTGCGATCGCCGAAGGATCTCTACGAGCACCGCGTGGTCATCGATGACATCCGCCGCGTGCTCGAACCGCATTGCGCCGAACTGGTGATTCCGGACTCCCCTTCCGTGATCAGCACCGCCGCGCTGTGGCACCTGTCCACGCGGCTGCATGGCCGGCTCATCGATCCGCAGATGAGCGCGCTGCAGTTGGCTTGCCGCCTGCACCCCACACCGGCCGTCTGCGGCACACCCACCGACCAGGCCCACAAGCTCATTCGTTTCGTGGAGCCTTTCGAGCGCGGCCTGTTCACAGGCATGGTGGGCTGGTGCGACAGCCGGGGCGACGGGGAATGGGTCGTCACCCTGCGTTGCGGTATCGTCGAGCGGGAAGTCGTTCGCCTGTTTGCCGGCGCCGGCATCGTCGAGGCGTCGCAGCCCGAGGCCGAATGGGCCGAGACCCAGACCAAGCTGAAGACCATGCTCAACGCCTGCGGCCTGGCGGCATGACACGATCCCTTCAGATCCAACCAGGTTACGCTATGAACGTCGACTTCGTGCACTGGCCGGAAAACCTGGCGCAGCGCTACCGGGAACGCGGCCATTGGCTCGACCAGCCCCTGACCCGTATCCTCGACCAGCAATGCCGCGAACGCCCCGACGCCCTCGCACTCATCTGCGGCGAACGCCGGTTCAGCTATGCCGAGATCGACCGGCTGGCCTCGAACCTGGCCGCCCGCCTGAGCGCCCTCGGCCTCGGCCATGGCGACACTGCGCTGGTGCAATTGCCCAATGTCGCGGAATTCCACATCGTCTTCTTCGCGCTGCTCAAGATCGGCGTCGCGCCGGTCAACGCCCTCTACAGCCACCGGCGGCTGGAAATGAGTGCCTACGCGCGGCAGATCCAGCCCCGATTGCTGATCGCCGCTCGCCGGCACGAGCTTTTCAGCGACGAGACCTTTATGGGCGAACTGCGCTCCATTTCCCCGGCGCTCGCCCAGGTCCTGCTGCTGGGCGAAACATCGCCCGACACCAGCCTCGACCTCTGGCTCGCCGAGGGCGGGGTTCCCTCCCATGGCGGTACGCCCACCAGGGCGGACGAAGTCGCCTTCTTCCAGCTTTCCGGCGGCAGCACGGGCACGCCCAAGCTCATTCCCCGCACCCACAACGACTACGACTATTCCGTCCGCGCCAGCGCCGAGATCTGCCGTCTCTCGCCGCAAACACGCTTCTTGTGTGCCCTGCCGGCAGGTCATAATTACGTGCTCAGTTCGCCGGGCACGCTGGGCGTGTTCCATGCCGGCGGCTGCGTCGTCATGGCCCCCAATCCCGAGCCGCTCGGCTGTTTCGCGCTGATCGAGCGCCACGGCATTGACATGGCGGCGCTGGTACCTTCGGCCGTGGCGCTCTGGCTGCAGGTCGTGCCGGGACATGAGGCGGCCCTGCGTTCCCTCAAGCTCATTCAGGTCGGCGGCGCCAGCTTCGCCGAGGCGCTGGCCCGGCAGGTGCCGGAAAAGCTCGGCTGTGCCCTGCAGCAGGTGTTCGGCATGGCCGAAGGCCTGGTCAACTACACCAGGCTCGACGACGCGGACGAACTCGTCTTCACCACGCAGGGGCGCCCGATCAGTCCCGATGACGAGGTCAAGGTCGTCGATGAAGAAGGACGGGACGTTCCCGACGGCGAGACCGGCATGCTTGCCACGCGCGGGCCCTACACGTTCCGGGGTTATTACCGTAGCCCCGAGCACAATGAAAAAGTGTTCGACACCGACGGTTTCTACTATTCGGGCGATCTCGTTCAGCGCTCGGCGCAGGGCTATCTGCGCGTGGTCGGCCGCATCAAGGACCAGATCAATCGCGGCGGCGAAAAGATCGCCTCCGAGGAGGTCGAGAACCTGCTGCTGCTGCATCCGGAGGTAACACAGGCCGCGCTGGTGGCGATGAGCGATCCGCTGCTGGGCGAAAAGAGCTGCGCCTTCCTGGTGGTCAGGAAGCCCGGCCTGCCGCCCTCGGCGCTACGCCAGCATCTCATCGCCCAGGGCGTGGCCGAATACAAGCTGCCGGACCGCTTCCGCTTCATCGACACCATGCCGCTGACCCCGGTCGGCAAGATCGACAAGAACCGGCTGCGCCAGCAGCTGCAAAACCCACCCGTTTCCCTATCGACCTGACGAAGGTGCCCCATGGCCATTCCCTCCATCACCGACTATCCCATGCCCTCGCCGGAGGCGTTCCCCGCCAACCGCACGCAATGGCAGCCCGATCCCGCCCGTGCAGTGCTGCTGGTCCATGACATGCAGCGCTACTTCCTGCGCTTCTACGATGCCGACGGCGCCCTGGTGCGCCAGCTCGTCGACAATCTCGTCGCCATCCGGCGATGGGCGCGGGAGCGCGGCGTTCCCGTGGTCTACACCGCCCAGCCGCACGAACAGCCGGCAGCGGACCGGGCCCTGCTCAACGATATGTGGGGGCCGGGCCTGACCACGGCCGACCCGGCCCTGCAGGCCATCGTGGCGCCCCTTGCACCGGAAGAGGGCGACACGGTGCTGACCAAATGGCGCTACAGCGCCTTCCAGCGCTCGGAATTGCTTTCCCTTCTGCGTCAATGGGGCCGCGACCAGCTGCTGGTCGGCGGCGTCTACGCCCATATCGGCTGCATGATCACCTCGACGGATGCCTTCATGAACGACATCCAGCCCTTCCTGGTCGGCGATGCCGTCGCCGATTTCTCGCTGGACGATCATCTGATGGCGCTGCGCTACGTGGCGACGCGCTGCGGCAGCGTCGTCACCACCAAAAGCCTCGTCGACATGGCCGCCCCCACCCTGAGCCGGGACTGGCTGGTCAAGCGTGTGCGTGCGCTCATCGAGGAGGAGGTCGACTTCGATCCGGACGAGAACCTGATCTATTACGGCCTTGATTCCGTTCAGGTCATGCTGCTGGCCTCGGAGCTGAAGGAGCGTGGCGTCGCCGTGCGCTTCGAGGAGCTCACGCGCATTCCCACACTCAATGCCTGGTGGTCCTTGATCGAGAGCAAGCAACTCCAGGCCATTGCGGCGTGACCGGATGAGCGTGATGACATCATGGAATTTCGCCGGCAAGCGCGTGCTGGTCACGGGCGCGGCCGGCGGTATCGGACGATGCGTGGCCGAACGCTTTCGCGCTGCAGGCGCCAGGGTAGTCGGGCTCGACCTCGCCGCGCCCAACGCAGGCGGGAATGGCAATGCCAAAGCGGAGCTTATCGCGCTCGATATCACCGATCCCCAGCAGGTGGACGAGGTATACGATCGCATACTTGGTGAGTCCGAAAGCCTCGACGTTCTCATCAACGCCGCCGGGGTCCTGCGGCTCGGGGCGGCCGAGGACCTGACGCTCGACGACTGGCAGGCCTGTTTCGGTGTCAATGTCAGCGGCGCTTTCTACCTTATGCGCCGCTGCATCCCGCTGTTCAAACGCCAGCGTTCGGGCGTGATCGTCAACGTCGCCTCCAATGCCGCCCATGTGCCGCGGGTTGGCATGACCGCCTATTGCGCCTCGAAGGCGGCAATGGTCAGCCTCAGCCATTGCGTCGGGCTGGAACTCGCCCCTTTCGGCGTGCGTTGCAACGTGGTCTCGCCTGGTTCCACCGACACCCCGATGCTGCGCGGCATGTTCAAGAACCCCTCGGATGGGCAGCGGCTGCTGGCTGGCCTGCCCGAGCATTTCAAGCTCGGCATTCCGCTCGGAAAGCTCGCCTCACCCGAGGAGATTGCCGACGTCGTCCTGTTCCTGGCCTCCGACCGCTCCAGCCATGTCACCCTGCAGGACGTGGTCGTGGACGGCGGCGCCACGCTGGGTGCCTGATCTCAAAGGATTTGCAACATCATGACCATTGCCACCGCCCCGGAGAGCAAAAAGGACCGCTCTCCCCAACGCGTCCGCCACGAAGTTCGCCTGTGCCAGCTCGAAGTGCGCCGGGTGACGCGGCTTGCTCCCTCGATGACGAGGATCACCCTGGCCGGCCCGGCACTGGAGGGCTTTACCAGCCTGGGTTTCGACGACCATGTGAAGATGTTCTTTCCTGCGCCCGGCGAGAGCCGCCCGAGCCTGCCCCATATCGGGCCGGAAGGCATGGAATTGCGGGAGGATCAGCCCAAACCCATCACCCGCGACTACACGCCCCGGCGCTATGATCCCGCCGCCGGCGAGCTCGACATCGACTTCGTGCTGCACGACGAGGGCCCCGCCAGCACCTGGGCCGCCGGCGTGAAGGCCGGCGACGAAGCCTGGATCGCCGGGCCGCGTGGCTCTTTCGTCATCCCCTTCGCCTTCGACTGGTATCTGCTGATCGCTGATGAGACCGGCCTGCCCGCTCTCGCCAGAAGGCTCGAGGAATTGCCGGCCGGAGCACGGGTGCTGGCCTTCATCGAGGTCGACGGCGCCCAGGATCGCCTGCCGCTCGATACGGCCGCCGACGCGACGGTCGTCTGGGCCCACCGCGGCGATGCTCATCCCGGGCAAATGGGCGCCCTGCTCCAAGCTGTGCAACAGGCGGAATTTCCGGCTGGCGACTATCATGCCTGGATCGCCTGCGAGTCGCTCCAGGCCAAGGCACTACGCCGCCTGCTGGTCGAGGAACGTGGAGCCTCGCCCAAATGGGTGCGGGCATCAGGCTATTGGCGGCGCGGCGCCACCGCGGTACACGACCATCATGACGACTGAGAACGCGCTTTCCGTTCAGACGCGGGAGGCCGCTCCCGAACGAATGCCATCGCTGGAACGGATCCGGCAGGAAGTGGCTGAGGTCCTCGATCTCGCGCCCGAAGATGTGCCCGAGGAGCTCAACCTGATCGAGATCGGCCTGCACTCCCTCGCCATCATGACCCTGATCGGGCCGATCTCGCGGCTGGCCGGCGTCAGGCTCGATTATGCCGATTTGGCTGCCATGCCGACGGTCCGGACGTGGAATGCCTTGGTCGAGCGCAAGCTGGCAGCAGCCCTTTGACAACGAAGATGAATTGTTCCGGCACACGCCGGACGTATGGAGATTGAGATGGCGGAAAGATCAGCCCGCTTGCTGTCGGTCGAAGAAATGCCGCGTCTCGACAGCGTGGTCCAGAACGGGCCGGACCACTCGACGATGGCGCTGACCCAGGCGGAAGAAGCCTTGTGGCTGCGCCAGCAGCAGGATCCCGATGCCGTGCTGAAGCATGTGATCGCCTTCAGGCTCGATGGCGCACCCGATCTGCCCCGACTGGTCGCGGCCCTTTACCGTGCTTTCGAGGCCTTGCCGGAGCTGAATGTACGCTATCGTTTCAGCCGCGACGGTGAATTGGAGAAGACTGCCGGCAGTGAAGTTTCGTCCTGCCTTCACATCCGCCGCGTCGAGACGACCGCTGAAGCGGTCAATACGCTGCTGGCCGAGCAGGGCGCGACCTGGGATCTCGAACGGGATGCCCCGATCCGTGCCCTGGTCCTGCTGAGTGGCGAAACGACGATCCTCGGCTTCGTGGTTCACCGCATCCTGGGCGGGGTCATCCGTTGGAGAACCCTGCTGCAAGCGGTCTTCCATTCCTACAATGGCATCTCGTCCGCAATGGGGGGCTCGGCCGGCGGCGAGGCCGCACCGGAGGTCGCGGAGATGGAACCGGCAGTGGACGCCGAAATCAGCGCGCCGCCGGTGCCCTGGCTGCTGAGGACCGGCGGCAACGAAGCGCCGGGCCTGATTGATTTTGCCCGGGCGCCGCTGCTGGAACGAAGCCTGATGGCCCGCGCGGCGGGTCGCTGCGGTACCCTCATAGAGACGGCCAGCCTCTCGGCGCTGGCCGGACCACAGCCTACACCATCGGCCTTGATCGCCGCCGTGGCCCTGCAGTTCGGACGGTTCCTGGCTCAGCTCGGCGATAGCGCTGCCGTGGATCTGAGCCTGCCCCGCCGGCCGGCGACCGACATGCTCGACCTGTCCCTGCCCTTCTGCGCACAGCGCTTCCTGCGGATCATCTTGCCGCGGGACGTGGCTGATACCAAGGACGCGATGGCGCGGATCCTCGCCGGCATGGCGAGCCCGGCTGCCGGTGCGCTCGACCTGCGTCCGCAAGCCGAACGAAACGATGCACCACGCCCGCACGCCTATGTGACCTGGCTGACCGACCCCGCGCTCGTCCTTCCGCTCGAAGGGATATCGGTCGAACGCCTACCCCTGCCCTCCCTCGCAGCGCGGCCGGATCTGGCCCTGGGCCTGGGGCGGGCCGCGAGGGAAGACCGGCTGGCGCTCGAGCTCATGGCCGGCCAGGCCCTTTCGCCGGCGGCCGGTGCCTTTGTCCTGGAGCGCTTTGCCGGCATGCTTGCAGGCACGGCGCCGTTGCTTGGAGCGCCAGGTTTTGGACATGCCGTTTTCGATTCCCAGCCTGATATATCCGCATCGCCTGCATCGGCCCCGCCCGACGAGGGGGCCAATGCGATCGAAGAGATCATCCTGGCCGAGTTCCGCCAGGCCCTCTCCTCGCCGACGATGACGGCCGACGACGATTTCTTCGATCATGGCGGCCACTCACTGATCGCCACCCGCGTCATCGGCCGCCTGCTGGGCTCGCATGGCATCGAGGTCAATTTCAACGATCTCTTCCGCCATCCGACGGCGGCAGGTCTCGCCGGTCTCGCCCAACGACATGGCGCTACCGCGGACGTAGGCGTTCCCGCAGAGGCAGACGGCTCCGCCCTCATGGCCCCCTTGTCGCTGGCCCAGAACTCGCTGTGGAAGATCTACGCTGCCTTCGGTTTCGGCGAGATCTTCAACCTGCCCTTTGCGCTGCGTTTCCTCGACCGCGTCGACGAAACCATCTTCGCCAGGGCGTTCCAGGACGTGCTGGAGCGGCATTCGGGTCTGCGCACCCTTTTCCGTCAGCAGGAAGACGGGACGGTGGGTCAGCTCATCGTGGCGCCGGAAGATCTGGGAGCCTACAAATGGTTCTGGCATTCGCATGAAAGCCAGGCTGGTGATCGCAACCAGGAAGCCGCTTACCGCTTCGACCTGTCCCACGAATTGCCGCTGCGGCTGCGCTTCCTGATCGAGGAGGAAACAGGCCAGCAGGTCCTGTCGCTGCTGTTCCATCACATGGTGCTGGATGAATGGTCGGTGAACCTGATGATGGACGAGCTCGGCCATGCCTATCGCCAGCGGGCGGCGGGCAAGGCGCCCATCTGGGCCGAGCAGCCGGCGCCGTTCCATGAATTCGCGCGTCTCCAGCATAGAGCCGGTCTGAACCAGGCGCATCTCGTCTATTGGACCGACATGCTGCGCGATTCACCGCGCAACCAACAGATCCTGCCGCGGCCTGCCGCCTGCGATGATGCGTCCCGCTCCCCGTCCAACGCTGGTGGCTGGGTGGAGCTCAAGCTCGAAAGCGCTGTGACCGAGGGGCTCTATGCCCTCGCCAAGGCGAACGGCGCCTCGCTGTTCAACGTGGTCTATGCGGCCATCGCCAGTTCCCTGCATCTTCTCGGTTCCCTGGACGAGCTGGTGGTGGGAACCTCGGCCTCGGGCCGGAACGAGCCCGACTACTTCGACACCATCGGCTATTTCACCACGGTGGTGGCGCATCGGGTCGGCTTTTCGCCCGAAAGCACGGTGGCCGAGTTGATCGACCAGGTGAAGAACACCATCAACGGCTCCCTGCCCAATACCGACATTCCCATCGACCTGGTCGAGGAGGCGCTGGGCATTGTGCGCGAGCAGGAACATCTGTTCGAGGTCTTCATCCAGCTTCATGCCAAGAACAAGTTCAACGGCGCTTTCATGCTGGAGGATGGCAGCAGGATCGAGTTCCGACAGGTAGATCCCGAACGGCATGAATCCGTGCTCGGCCTGCAATTCGAGGTGATGGAAGAAAAACTCGGCGAAGAGCGCTGCATCCGCGTGATGATGACCTATCGCTCCGAGCATTACGACCCGCAACAGGTCGAATTGATCCGCCAGACCGTCCTGAAGATCTTCCACCACTTCGCCGAACCCGGCAGTGCCGGTACGCGGCTTGTCGACCTGCGGCCTGCCATCGCCGCGATTCCGGCGCCGGCCTGACGGGCACGCTCTGTCCCTAAAAGAGCAGGGATCGCCATAACCATTTTCACAACGACCGAGGCGGGGGAACGCAGCGTCTGCGTTCCCCCGCTTTTCCTTGGTGGGGCTCGCCCCATCCAGAGTTATGTACAATTTCGAATACTTAAAACTTACGCAGCCATATCTTTATAACAATACTCAATTTTAGTTTAGAACTTTACCAAACTGCGCAATAATTTGTGTCATTATTATCACATATCTTCATCAATCAATATAATATACTTCCATTACATTGACTGCACCTGCACTTCGCCGCCTAAATTGCACATCAGGCCGCACACTTCGCGGCATGCGTTTGTCTGGGCTGTGGAGGGCTGCCGTGATTACAGGTTTGACAAATCGTTTTCTGTGCGGCGCGAGTGCGATGGTGTTGTCTGCCATGCTGACGATGCCGGCCTCTGCGCAGAATCGTCCGGCGGGCAACGAGGAACCTATCGAGCTCGATCCAGTCTATGTCACCGGCGAGAAGATCCGGCGCAGCCTCGACGAGACCGCATCCTCGGTGAGTGTGCTGACCGACAAGGACCTCGCCGAGAAGACTGGCGAAAACTCCCTGTCGGAGGCGCTCAACGATGTGCCGAACCTCGTGCCGATCGGCACGACCGGCGCGCCATCCATTCGCGGCCAGGATACCCAGGGGCCCAATGCCGGCTCGATCGCCTTCCTGTCCGGCACCGTGCCGCGCGCCAGCATCAATGTGGATGGCCACTATCTGAGCTTCTACGAGTATCTCTATGGCGGCACCTCGATCTGGGATGTCGACAGCGTCGAGGTCTTCCGCGGACCGCAGACCACGTCGCAGGGTGCCAATGCCATCGCCGGTGCCATCCTGGTCAAGACCAAGGATCCGACCTTCAAGCCCGAAGCCGCCTATCAGATGGAATATGGCAGCTACGACACCAAGCGCGGCTCCTTCATGCTGTCGGGACCGCTCAGCCAGGATTTCGCGGCGCGCATCGCCGTGGATTATTGGGGTCGCAACACCTTCATCGACTACATTGCCCCCACCTTCGCCAAGGGCAAGACGGACCAATCCTTCGACGAATTGAACCTGCGCGCCAAGCTGCTCTGGCAGCCCCAGGCCATTCCCGGCCTTAAGGCCAAGCTGACGCTTGCCCATACCGACACGAACCGGCCGACCCTGGAAGCAGCCTTTCTGCCCTATGACGATCTCAAGAGCGGCACGCTGCAGATGCCGAGCTTCCGCCAGCGCACCAATACGGTGATCTTCGATCTGGAATACGACTTCCAGAACGGCATGAAGCTGTCCAACCAGACCCAGTATTCGCAGTCGCGCTATGATCGCTTCGGCGTACCGCGCTCAAACGGCAGCGCCGACATTGCCCAGAAGAACATCTCCAACGAATTGAAGCTCAATTTCGGCGAGGAAAAGGACGTCTGGCACGGCGTCGTCGGGCTTTACTATGCTCACACCACCTCGGATGAATCGCTCGTCCTTCGCAATCGGCTGCTGCAGCCGGGATTGTCGAGCTTCGACGACACCAAGGACAGTGTCGGCGTGTTTGCCGAGGTCAATCGCAGGCTCGGTGAGCGCTGGCTCCTGACGGGCGGCCTGCGCTACGAGCACGACAGCGTCAAGCGCAACGGCTTCACCAGCCTGAATGCCATACCCATCGACTACAGCAAGAGCTTCGATGCCGTGCTGCCGAAGCTGTCGCTGGCCTATAAATTGACCGACAAGATCACCGTCGGCGCGCTGGTGAGCCGCGGCTACAACCCCGGTGGCGTTTCGTTCAACACGGCCGCGCTCGCGGGGGAAGACCCATGGAAACGCTTCAAGGCTGAGAAATTGTGGAACTACGAGCTGTTCACGCGCGCCCATTTTCTCGACGATAAGCTCTTCGTCACCGGCAATCTCTTCTACAATGATTTCAAGGACGCTCAGCGCTACGTCAGCGTTGCGGTCCCCGGTACCAGTCTCACCCAGCTCTATACGGTGAACGCCGAGAAAGCACATGCTTATGGCGCCGAACTCGGCTTCGACTACCGCATCCTCGACAATGTCAGGCTCAAGGCCGGGTTTGGGGCGCTCGTCTCCAACATCGACAAGATAACGAGCAAGCCCGAATATCAGGGCAACGAGTTCCAGAAGGCTCCCGGTTACATGCTCAGCCTCGGCGTGAGCTGGGATGTCACTCCCAAGCTCAACGTCTCGGCGGACCTGCGTCATCTCGACGGCTATTATTCGGATGATGCCAACTCGGCGACCCTCTCCGTCAAGCCCTATACGATCGCCGATGCCCGTGTGAGCTATCAGCTCAGCGAGCACGCCCAGATCTATGGTTATGTGAAGAACATCTTCGACGAGCGCGCGGCGACCTTCAGGCAAGTAAACCGCTCGACGAGCAGTGGCGCCGCTCAAATCGAAGCCGCCATGACCGCCCCACGCATGGTCGGTATCGGGTTGCGCGGAACGTTCTGAGCAGGCTGCGCAAACCCACTCCATGGCCGATCCAGGGCTGCTTCGGATCGGCCGTTTCTATTCCGACAGGGGCAAGGACCGCGCCCGCCCGCCCCCGCCCCGCCCGAGCTCGGTGTCGGCGAAGCTTTCGGCGATGTAGTCCTCGAGGCGGATGATCGCCTCGCTCGAATTGCCGGCGAGCCGGTGCAGCCTGAGTTCGAGATGGCCGAGCGGCGGGAAATCGTCGCGCTCGCCGAGCATGCGCACGCCTGACGGTGCGGCGCTCTCGGCCATCACCGTCACGCCCAGCCCCGCCCGCACGGCGGCGGAAATGCCGTCATAGCTCGAGCTGAGATAGGCGATCCGGCAGGGCCTGCCGAGCCCGTTCAGCGTATCCAGGATGCGGTGCCGGTAGATGCAGGGCGGCGGTGCCACCACCAGGGGCAAAGGGCTCTGGGTGTGGCGCTCATGGTCGGCGCTCGTCATCCATACCAGCGGCTCGGTGAAGATCTGGCGTCCCTCCGTCAGGTTCGGCTCGTCATGCAAGGCAATCACGAGATCGAGGTCGCCGTCGGCCTGGCGGCTGAGCAGGTTCTTGCTGAGGTCGCTCGTCACTTCCAGCATCACATTCGGATGGGACTGGGCGAACTTGCCCAGGAAGTCCGGCAGCAGCGAAGCCGTATATTCATACGGGGCACCCAACCGGATGCGCCCCGCAACCTTGGGTTGGCGCATGCTGGCAAGCGCCTCGTCGTTCAAGGCCAGGATGCGGCGCGCGAACTGGGCGAGCAACGTTCCCTCCTGGGTAAGCTGCAGCTTGTGCGCATCCCTTTGAAAGAGCTGCGCAGCCACGATTTCCTCAAGCCGGCGGACCTGGAGGCTCACCGCCGACTGGCTGCGGCCGACCAATGCGCCGGCGCGCGTAAAGCTGCCGGAATCGATGGCCTTCACGAAGGTGCGCAGGAGTTCCGTGGGAATGTTCTGCATGGCTTTATCATGAGAATTATCAATTATAACATTTGAACTATGAATTTCTGCAATGTCAAACGATCTGGCATATCCAGGTTATCCGGAGACGTCGGCGCAGCCGACGGCCCGGGATGCCAGGCCTGCACGTGGACCGGCATTTAAGACACTTGATCTGACAAGAACACCACCGAGGACATGCCCATGGACGACCGGAACGAACTTGACCGGAATGACCTTGGAAAGACGCCGCTGACCGCGCTCAATGCCGCGCTTGGCGGCCGAATGGTGGAATTTGCAGGCTATGACATGCCGGTGCAGTTTCCCGAGGGCGTGGCGAAGGAGCACCTCCACACCCGGGCCTTGGCCGGGCTGTTCGATGTCGGCCATATGGGCCAGGTCGTGCTCCGCGCGAAATCCGGGAAATACGAGGATGCCGCTCTGGCACTGGAGCGGCTGGTCCCGGTCGATGTGCTTGGGCTGAAGCCGGGGCGCCAGCGCTACGGGCTTTTCACAGATGCGAGGGGCGGCATTCTCGACGATCTGATGTTCGCCAATCGCGGCGACCATCTCTTCCTCGTCGTCAACGCGGCCTGCAAGAGCCAAGACATCGCCCATCTGCGTGCCCATCTGTCCGAGGACTGCGAGATCGAGGAACTGACGGAGCGCGGGCTCATTGCCCTCCAGGGGCCTGCCGCGGAGGCCGCGCTGGCCAAGCTTGCGCCGCAGGCCGCCGCCATGGCTTTCATGGACGTGAGGGAGCTGACCATTCTCGGCGTGTCCTGCCTGGTTTCCCGCTCGGGCTATTCGGGCGAGGACGGCTACGAAATCTCGGTACCCTCAGCCCAGGCGGAAGAGCTGGCCAAGGCCCTGCTCGCCGATCCCGATGTGCATCCCATCGGGCTTGGCGCACGCGACAGCCTTCGGCTCGAAGCGGGGCTCTGCCTCTACGGCAACGATATCGACACCTCCACGACGCCTGTCGCGGCGGCGCTCGAATGGGCCGTGCAGAAGGTGCGGCGCACCGGCGGCGCCCGGGAAGGCGGCTTTCCGGGAGCCGAAGTGATCCTACCCGAATTCGAGCATGGCGCACCACGCCGGCGCGTCGGCCTCGCCGCCGAAGGCCGCGCACCGATCCGAGCTGGTGCAGAACTCTTCATCGATGAAACGGCGCCGGCGCCGATCGGCCGCGTCACATCCGGCGGTTTCGGCCCCACCCTCGGCGCTCCCGTTGCGATGGGCTATGTTCCCACGGCCAGCGCCGAACCGGGCACCCGGCTCTTCGCCGAGGTGCGCGGCAAGCGCCTGCCGGTCGTCGTCGCCACCCTTCCCTTCATCACCCCGCGCTACAAGCGCAGCTGAGAGGCCCACCATGACGAAATTCACCGAAGACCATGAATGGCTCGACATCGCCGACGGCGTCGCCACGGTCGGCATCACCGGTCATGCCGCCGAGCAGCTCGGCGACCTCGTCTTCGTCGAGTTGCCCGAGGTCGGCAAGCGCCTGTCGAAGGGCGACGTCGCGGCAACGGTCGAGTCCGTCAAGGCCGCCTCTGACGTCTATTGCCCGCTCGATGGCGAGATCGTCGAGGTAAACGAGGCCATCGTCAATGACCCGTCCCTCGTCAACTCCGATCCGCAGGCCGGTGGCTGGTTCTTCCGTCTCAAGCTCGCCAATGCCGACGACGCGGCCGGCCTGATGGACGAAGCTGCCTACAAAGCCCATATCGGCTAGAGCATTTTGTGATCTGACGAAATCGTCAAGGATCGCAAAGACGCTCGAGCCAATTCTTTGAATTGGCTTGGAAACAAGGAGTTGGAGCAAACAAGCGTTCGGTCTCGAATGCGCTTTGCTCTGAGAGGGCACGATGTCTCACACCGAAACCACCTACGATCCCTATGATTTTGCCAACAGGCGCCATATCGGCCCCTCCCCGGCTGAAATGACCGAGATGCTGAAGGCTGTCGGCGCAGACAGCCTCGATGGACTGATCGATGCCATCGTGCCGGCAGGCATCCGCCAGAAGGCGCCGCTCGCCTGGGGGCCGGCGCTGTCCGAGCACGGCGTGCTCAACCGCCTGCGCGAGGTCGCCGACAAGAACCGCGTGATGATCTCGCTGATCGGCCAGGGCTATTACGGCACCGTCACGCCGCCGGCGATCCAGCGCAACATCTTCGAGAACCCCGCCTGGTACACGGCCTACACGCCCTATCAGCCGGAGATCAGCCAGGGACGCCTCGAGGCCCTGCTGAACTTCCAGACGATGATCTCGGATCTGACCGCCCTCGACGTCGCCAATGCCTCGCTGCTGGACGAAGGCACCGCGGCCGCCGAGGCGATGGCGCTGTGCCGGCGTTCCGCCAAGTCCAAGGCGAACGCCTTCTTCGTCGACCACCATTGCCATCCCCAGACCATTGCGGTGATCCAGACCCGCGCCGCCGCGCTCGGCTGGGACGTCGTGGTCGGCGATCCCTTCACCGATCTCGATCCGGCCGGCGTGTTCGGCGCGATCTTCCAATATCCCGGCACCTATGGCCATGTGCATGACTTCACTGGCGTGATCGAGGCGCTGCATGGCGCCGAGGCCCTGGCCTGCGTCGCCGCCGACCCGCTCGCCCTGACTATTCTCAAGGCGCCCGGCGAGATGGGGGCCGACATCGCCATCGGCTCGACCCAACGCTTTGGGGTACCGATGGGCTATGGCGGCCCGCATGCCGCCTATATGGCGGTGCGCGACGCACTCAAGCGCAGCATGCCCGGCCGCATCGTCGGCGTTTCGATCGATGCACGCGGCAACCGCGCCTATCGCCTGTCGCTGCAGACGCGCGAGCAGCATATCCGCCGCGAAAAGGCGACTTCGAATGTCTGCACCGCCCAGGCGCTGCTGGCGGTGATGGCTTCGATGTATGCGGTGTTCCATGGCCCGACCGGGCTCAGGGCGATCGCCGAGCGTGTCCATCGCAAGATGGTGCGGCTGGTCAAGGGCCTGGAAAGCCAGGGCTATAAGGTCGAGCCGTCGACCTTCTTCGACACGGTGACGGTCGAGGTCGGTGCAGTCCAGGGCGCTATCCTGAAATCGGCCGAAGCCGAAGGCATCAACCTGCGCCGGGTCGGCACCAGCAAGATCGGCATAGCCTATGACGAGCGCACCCGCCGCGGCCATACCGAAGCCATCTGGCGCGCCTTCGGCATCGACCGCAAGGACGATGACCTCACCCATGACTATCGGCTGCCCGACGCCCTGGAGCGGACGTCCCCCTATCTGACCCATCCGATCTTTCATCTGAACCGCGCCGAAGCGGAAATGACACGCTACATGCGCCGCCTCGCCGATCGCGATCTCGCGCTCGACCGTTCGATGATCCCGCTCGGCTCCTGCACCATGAAGCTGAACGCCACCGCCGAAATGGCGGCGCTGAGCTGGCCAGAGTTCGCCGACGTGCATCCCTTCGCCCCCGATAGCCAGACCAAGGGCTATGCGGAGGCGATCACCGATCTGGAGGCCAAGCTCTGCCAGATCACCGGCTATGACGCCTTCTCGATGCAGCCCAATTCCGGCGCACAGGGCGAATATGCCGGCCTCCTGACCATCCAGGCCTATCACCAGGCGCGCGGCGACCATCATCGCGACGTCTGCCTGATCCCGACCTCGGCCCATGGCACCAATCCCGCCTCCGCGCAGATGTGCGGCATGAAGGTGGTCGTCGTCGGCGTCGCGCCGAACGGGGACATCGACGTGGCCGACTTCCGCGCCAAGGCGGAGGCCCATTCGGCCAATCTCGCCGCCTGCATGATCACCTATCCCTCGACCCATGGCGTGTTCGAGGAGACGGTGCGCGAGATCTGCGAGATCACCCACGCCCATGGCGGCCAGGTCTATCTCGACGGCGCCAACATGAATGCCATGGTCGGGCTCGCCCGCCCCGGCGACATCGGCTCCGACGTCAGCCATCTCAACCTGCACAAGACCTTTGCCATCCCGCATGGCGGTGGCGGTCCGGGCATGGGGCCGATCGGCGTCAAGGCCCACCTGGCGCCCTATCTGCCGACCCTGCCGCAGAGCGGCGAGAAGGGCGCGGTATCCTCGGCGCCCTATGGCTCGGCCTCGATCCTGCTGATCTCTTGGGCCTATTGCCTGCTGATGGGCGGCGAGGGCCTGACCCAGGCGACCAAGGTGGCGATCCTCAACGCCAACTACATCGCCAGCCGTCTCGCGTCTTCCTATCCGATCCTCTATTCGGCCAGGGGCCGGGTGGCGCATGAGTGTATCCTCGACACCCGCGTGCTCAAGGACCGCGCCGGCGTGAGCGTCGACGACATCGCCAAGCGGCTGATCGATTGCGGCTTCCATGCCCCGACCATGAGCTGGCCGGTGGCGGGTACGCTGATGGTGGAGCCGACGGAGAGCGAACCCAAGGCCGAACTCGACCGCTTCATCGCGGCCATGCTCGGCATCGCGGCGGAGGCCGAGGCGATCGTGGCGGGCAAGCTCGATCCCGAAGACAACCCGCTCAAACATGCCCCACACACCGTGGAAGATCTGGTGGGCGAGTGGAACCGCTCCTACAGCCGCGAGATCGCCTGCTATCCGGCCGGCGCCTTCCGGGTCGACAAATATTGGTCGCCGGTCAACCGCGTCGACAATGTCTATGGCGACCGCAACCTGGTCTGTTCCTGCCCGCCGCTCGAAAGCTATGTCGAGGCCGCCGAATAAGGGCTAGAGCAAAGTGCGATTTCTCTGAATCGCACTTTATCTCTAACTCTTTGTTTTGACGCGTTTTCTTAATCGAAAAGTCTATCAGCTTTTCTGGAAAACGCTTCAATGACCACGCTGGATGCAGGCGATCTTCGGGATCGCCTGCCTTGAGTAGAGAGCCAGGCATGTTTCTGTCGATTTTCGACATCTTCAAGATCGGCATCGGGCCGTCCTCGTCTCACACGATGGGACCGATGGTGGCGGCGGGACGCTTCCTGGACGAATTGAGGGCTCTGGTGGAGCATAAATCCGCCATGACGGATCTGCGGCTCAAGGTCAGCCTGCACGGTTCGCTCGCCTTCACCGGCCACGGCCATGCCACCGACCGGGCCGTCATCCTCGGACTGATGGGATTCCTGCCTGCCACCATCGACCCGGACCTGGCACAGGAAAAGGAAGCCGAGCTCCGCCAGGCGGGCGTGATCAGGCTTCCCGGCCTGCCGCCGCTCACCTTTGTCCCCGACACCGACCTCGTCTTCGACTATGGTCCGCCTCTGCCCGGCCATGCCAATGGCCTGGTCCTCGCCGCCACGGATGCGAATGGCGAGCTGCTTCTCAGCCGGACCTATTATTCGATCGGCGGCGGCTTCGTCCTGTCGGCCGAAGAGCTCGAAGCCCAGCGCAACAGGGATGCGGCCTCATCCGACGAACCGGGTGCGCTCGGCTTTCCCTATCCCTTCAGCACGGCTGCCGAAATGCTGGCGATGGGGGCTTCCTCCAATCTCAGCATCGCCGAGATGAAGCGGGCCAATGAGCACCTCGTCTATGGCGACACGCTGGACGACAGGCTCGATGCGATCTGGGCTGCGATGGACGGTTGCATCGATCGCGGCTTGCGGCAGGACGGCATCCTCCCGGGAGGCCTGTCGGTGCGGCGCCGTGCGCACACCATTCACCAGCAGCTCCTGGCCGAACAGGGCCGCAATCTCGAACAGCCCCATGTCGTCAATGACTGGATCTCGATCTATGCCATGGCGGTCAACGAGGAGAACGCCGCCGGCGGGCGCGTCGTCACCTCGCCCACCAACGGGGCGGCCGGCGTGGTGCCGGCCGTGATCCGCTACTACCGCGACCATTGCCGCGGCTCGAGCCATGAAGGCATCCGCGATTTTCTGTTGGTCGCCGCCGCCATCGGCGGCATCATCAAGTACAACGCCTCGATCTCGGGGGCCGAAGTCGGCTGCCAGGGCGAGGTCGGATCGGCTTCGGCCATGGCGGCGGCAGGCCTCTGCGCTGCGCTCGGCGGCTCCAACGAACAGGTGGAGAACGCCGCCGAAATCGCGCTGGAACACCATCTGGGCATGACCTGCGATCCGGCCAAGGGCCTCGTACAGGTGCCGTGCATCGAGCGCAATGGGCTCGGCGCGATCAAGGCGGTGAGCGCCGCCAGCCTGGCCTTGCGCGGTGACGGCAAGCATTTCATGCCGCTCGACAATTGCATCGAGACGATGCGCCAGACCGGCATCGACATGAATCTCAAATACAAGGAGACCTCGACCGGCGGGCTCGCCGTCAACCTGCCGGAGTGCTGAGAGCCGGCGAGGCGAGTTGCGATCGGAACGAAGGCGTTGCTCTCTACACGCCACTCTGCCGCCGCCGTGGAGCCTGGCTCACTCCTTCCTGGCGGCGAAGGCTTCGAGCGTGTGTTCGGCGCTGGCGATGGTGGGGGTGGCGACCTCCCCGGAGTCGAGATAGAGAATGCGCCCTTCCCGCGCCGGTTTGAGGAACTTGTTCCAGCCCGGCATGATCTTGCCGAGTCGGGCGCGGATCGCCGCTTCCGAGCGGTCTTTTTCGGCATAGCTGTTCATGATCACCAGCAGGTCGGGATCGACCCGCCCGAAGATCTCCGGGCTCAGCGGCGTGGCGAAGATCGAGCCGAGGCCCTTGCCTGCCCCCATGCCCTCCACCTTGGCGGGGTGATAGCCGAGATCCTCCAGGGCCTGGATCGCGCCCGAGATGTCACCGACCAGATTGACCTGGTCATGCACGATGACGGCCATATAGGTCCGCTCCCGCTCTCTGGGCGGCAGCTTGGCCCTGAGGGCGACGACCCGGTCGAGATAGGCCTTTTTGCGCGCAGCGAATGCATCCTGCCGGCCAAGAAGCCTGGCCAGATCCTCCTCGACGCCGATACCGCGCGTCCTGCCGGTGCTGGCCTTCTGCAGATAGACCGGCGCGATCGCCGAAAGCTGGCCGGCCTTGTCGACATCGCGCTCGGTGCCGATGATCAGATCCGGATCGAGCTTGCGCACCTTTTCCAGATCGATCTGGCCGACAGCGCCGATGCCGGTCGGCTTGGGAGCTTTTCTCGCCAGCACCGTATCGATGAAATCGACGGCGGTCAGCATCCGCCCATCGTCGGAGCGGCCGTAGCTGCCGGTGATGTCGACGCCGAGGTCCAGAAGCGGTAGCCCCAGAAGGGGTTCATGCAGCACGATGATCCGTTTCGGATCCTGGGGAATGGTGACGGAGCGCCCGGTATCGTCGGTCACGGCGCGGTCCGCAGCCAAAGCCATCTGTGCCGCCAACATGGCCGAGATCAAAACGACCCATCGCATGGTGTTGCGCATGATCTTGCCTTTCAGTGTGTCCGAAACAGTTTGAGCGCCCTCAGGCGCAGCGAGAGGATGAAGAGCGGCACACCG
Source organism: Labrys sp. 22185 (assembly GCF_052045555.1). Lineage (NCBI taxonomy): Bacteria > Pseudomonadati > Pseudomonadota > Alphaproteobacteria > Hyphomicrobiales > Xanthobacteraceae > Labrys > Labrys sp. 22185. The sequence goes on from NZ_JBQEPH010000016.1 coordinate 75,998, forward strand.
ACCAGAGTGAGGCTCAGCCCGAGCGGCATGGCGATCTCGCCAGCCACGGCCCTCGTCAACCCGTCGGCCGATATCACCAGGACCCCGCCCATCAACCCGGCCAGGAACAGTCTTGCCCGGGCCAGCGCGGGTGAGAGGAAGCCGACGAACTGTGGCGCCAGCACACCCAGGAACATCAGCGGGCCTACGGCGGTGACGGCGGCCGCGCCCAGCAGCACTGCGAGCACGAGTACGATCGGCCTCGACCAGCCGATCGGCTCGCCCAGAGCAAGCGCCATCTCCTCGCCGAGCTCATAGGGGCCGAGCGCGTGCCCGGCCAGGAAGGCGACGGGTAGGCTGAGCAGGAACCAGGGAGCCAGGGCGGCGATCCCGGTCCAACTCGCCTGGAACAGCGACCCCGCCAGCCAGCTCGACAAGGCGTAGGATGTCTCGCTCGGCGTATAGAGGATGAGCAGGGAAGCGATGGAGGACAGAACGGTCTCGATCGCGATGCCCATCAAGAGGATGGCGAGGCCGTTCGAACGCTCGCGCCCGACCAGGATAAGCAGGGCCAGGGCCACGCCGAGCCCTCCGCCCAGCGCCGCCAGCGGGATCAGGGCCTTCGATGCGGTCGGAGCATAGATCAGGAGTAGCATGATCATGATCATCGAGCCCTGGCTGAGGCCCAGCAGGCCGGGATCGGCGAGAGGATTGCGTGTGAGTGACTGCAGCATCGAAGCCGCCATCGCCACCAGCCAGCCGGCGAGAAACCCTGTGAGGATGCGGGGCAGCCGGACATCCCACAAGGCATAAGCCTTGTCGGGATCTAGCGGGGCAGCGCCGAGGGCAGCGGCAAGGTCCCCCAGCCCCGCTTTGATCGATCCCATGCCCAGGGACAATGCCGCCAAGGCGATGGCGGTCACGATCAGGAAGAAGCCGGCATAGAGATTGCCAAGCCGGATCTGCAGGCCACCAGGCCAACGCAGCACGGCCTTGCCGTCGACAGCCCGCGCCAGCTTCACGACGGGCTCCTTGCGGCCGTGCCGAGATAATAGCGCCGGACGATCAGGGCGAAGACCACGCCGCCCATCAGGTCCAGGAGCACGCCGGTATGCAGGACATAGGGCTTGAAGGCCTCGCGCGCGGCAAGGTCGGCGAGCAGGCACAGGCCTGCGCCACAGACGGCGCAGGCCGGCAGGCCAAACTTGAATCCCCCGCCGACGAAGGGACGGACGAGATGCGGCACCACCAGGCCGACGAAGCCGATCGGCCCGCAGATCGCCACGGCCGAACCGGCGGCGCAGGCCACGGCCGTCAAGGCGATGCGCCAAACGAGGGTGACGTCGACACCGAGCGAGGCCGCCTTGCCGTCGCCCAGAGCGATCAAGGTAAGCGGCCGGGCCAGCAATTGCAGCCCGGCCAGCCCGATCAGGCCGATCCACCAGAAGCGCAGCAGACGGTCGGCATAGACGTGGTTGATGTTGCCGCTCACCCAGCCGAGGAAATCCATGCGCCGGGCCGGATCGGAGAGCAGGAAGGCATTGGCAATGCCGATGAAGAACATCGAGACCAGCGCGCCGGCCAGGATGAGCGCCAGGCCGCGCGGATCATGCGAGAGTCCGGCGAGCCGTGCCACCGTGAGGCTGGCGGCAAAGCCGACGACGGCACCGACCAGGGCCGCCACGCCCTGCGCATCGAGGCCGAAATCGAACAGATAGGCCCCGGCGACGACAAAGGCCGTGGCGCCGGCATTGATGCCCAGGGTCGAGGGGGAAGCGAGCGGGTTGCGGGTCAGGCCTTGGAGCACCAGGCCGCCGCAAGCCGTTGCAGCGCCGGCATAGAGGGCAATCAAGGCGCGTGGCAGCCTCTGATAGATGACGACATAGTCGTCATAGCTCGCCGGCTCGAAACGCAGGACCGCCGCGACAACCTCGGATGGCGGAATCGCCTCCGCTCCGAAGCTCAGATTGGCGACGACGAGCAGCACGAGCACCGCGCATGCCGCGCCGAGAAGGAGCCAGCGCCGGATCATGCTGCGACCGGCTTTTCCGCTTGCACACGCGGCAGGCAGACGAGCCTGCCCTGCCGCTCGAAGATGTCGACGTCGAGATCGAAGACCTGCCCGACATTGCTGGAGGTCATCACCTGCCCGGCGGGTCCCTTGGCCACGACCTGCCCGTCATGCAGCATGATCACTTCATCGGCGAAGGTCGTCGCCAGATTGATGTCGTGCAGCACCATGACGATGGTCTTGCCTTGCTCGAGGGCGAGGCTCTGCACCAGTTCCAGCACGGCATATTGATATTTCAGGTCGAGATGGTTCACCGGCTCGTCCATCAGGATGATGGGCGTGTCCTGGGCCAGCACCATGGCGATCCAGGCGCGCTGCCTTTGGCCGCCGGAGAGCGAGGTGAGCGGCCGATGTGCCATGTCGGCAAGGCCTACTCTCTCGAGGACCTGTCGAAACAGCAGCCGGTCACGCACGCTCGGGCCCGCCATCGCCGATGTCCGGGCATAGCCGGCCAATTCGATCAGCTCGCCCAGCGTCATATAGTCGGGACAGTGGCTGTCCTGCGGCAGATAGGCAATTTCGCGGGCGAGCGTCTTGCGCCCGATGACCCGGATCGACTGTCCCGCCAGGGTGATCTCGCCGGCGCTCAGGGGCAAAAAGCCCATGATCGCTTTCAGCAGGGTCGATTTTCCGCAACCATTCGGGCCGATCAGGACATTCAGGCGCCCAGGCTCGAAATCGACCGACACTCCCCGCAAGACGGGCTGCCTGCCATAGCCGGCCACCACATTGTTCGTCCTGAGCACCGTGTAATCACCCAACCCAAATCACGCTTGAATACAGATTAAGTTACGGTAAATCATCATGCAATTCTAAAATTGAAGCCAAGATACTTTATAATAATTAAACATTGCACCAATTGGAGGTCTGATAATAGAATATGAAAACCAAAAGAAGACTGCACATCGGCCTTTCTCTGGCTCCGACCTGGCTAAGTGGCGATGGCTGGCGGCGCCTAGACAGCAATATCGAGAATATTTACTCTGAAGAATTCTATCTGGACATTGCCCGGCGGGCGGAGACGGCCAGGCTGGATTTCGTGTTCCGGCCCGACACCCTCTTTCTCGATCCCCAGGCGCTTGAAACCGGCCCCGGCTTCGGCAGTCTCGATCCCACCATCCTGCTGGCGGCCATGGCGCGCGAAACCAGCCATGTCGGCCTGCTCACCACCATCTCCACCACCTTCAATTCGCCCTATGTGGTGGCGCGCCAGTTGCAATCCCTCAACTGGCTGAGCAAGGGCCGGGTCGGCTGGAACATCGTCACGGCACTGGACGGCAACGAGAATTTCGGCCTGCCGGCCATGCCCTCGGCCGAGGAACGCTATGCACGTGCAACCGAATTCACCCAGGTGGTGCGCCGGCTCTGGGCGAGCTATCCGCAGGACGCCCTGAAGCAGGATCGCGAGAGCGGCCGCTATGCCGATTCAGCCCTCGTACAGCCGATCGATCACGTGGGCGCCCGTTTCAACGTCAAGGGGCCACTCAATCTGCCGGCCTATGGCACATCCTCGATTCCGCTGATCCAGGCCGGCGCCTCGCCGACGGGGCGCGATTTCGCCGCTTCGGTCGCCGACGCCATCTTCGCCTCGACCCCCGACATGGCAGCCGCGCTGGAGTTGCGCAACGATCTCAGGCAGCGTGCACTTGGCCATGGCCGCAGAGCCGAGGACATTCGCGTGCTGCCGGGCCTCAGCCTCTATCTCGCTTCCAATCGGAGTGAGGCGCGAGCACTCTTTGCACAGACCCATGCCCGTGCCGATGCGGGACGCAAGTTCAAGGCGATCCGGGACATGACGGGCCTCGACCTCTCATACTGGCCTGACGAGCGCCGCGTCACCGCAGCCGATCTGCCCGAGGTAGTCCCGGCACTGCGCAGCCGCACCCATGCCGACCTCCTGCTTCGCCTGATCCGCAACGAACAGCCGACGGTCGCCGAACTTCTGACGCGGCCCGAGGTGATCGGCTCGGCGCATTGGCGCGTCATCGGAACGGCGCGGGAGGCAGCCGAGCAGGTCCGGCAATGGGCAAGTGCCGGCGCGATCGACGGCTTCGTCATCCTGCCCGGCGGATCGGCCGAAGCACTCCGGCTGGCCCTCGATGATCTCGTGCCGCAGCTGGCCGAGGCCGGATTGTTCCGGCAGGCGTATCGCGGATCGACTTTCGCCGATCATCTCAGGGACGACGGGGATATCTGACGTGCGGCGTACCCTGGCCGCTCGCCTCAGCCATATTGCGCCAGGCCCCGGCCGAGGGACCAGTTCACCTTGGCAACCTCGACGAGGCTGACGAAGACGTCTTCGGACCGAATGCCGGGATTCTCCGCAAGGCGCTCTGCGATCCGTCGGAACAAGGCCCTTTTCTGCGCCTCGCTACGCGTATTGCTTACGGTGAGCTGGATCAGCACGAGGTCGTCGCCGCGGGCAACGTCGAAATAGTGGGCGCCATAGCGGAAATTATCAGCCTCGTGCTCGGTGATGGTCATGAACTGATCGTCCTCGGGCACGTCGAAGGTCTCGCGCATGGCCTGGTAGAGGCCATCGAAGATTGCCTGGCGATAGGCTCGCGGCTTTCCGGCACGCATCGCGATGTGTGTAAGCGGCATGGAGTTTCTCCTCTGTGATCCGATCGGAGCCTAGATGCTGCTCACTCATTTTGATATTCTATGAATATGCATATCAGTAATAAGAGATGGAAATGATAGAGCGACCGCTCGATCTCGATGCCGTCAGGGCTTTTGTGCACATCGCCGACCTCGACAGCTTCACGCGGGCTGCCGAGGTCCTGCAGACGACGCAGGCCGCCGTCAGCCTGAAACTGAAGCGGCTGGAAGAAAGGCTCGGCTGCCGCCTGGTCGAGCGTACCCCCCGCTATGTACAGCTCTCACCCCAGGGTATCGCCTTTCTCGAACCGGCCCGAGAACTCCTGGCCGGACATGAGCGTGCGCTCGCCGTCTTTGCGACCACGCGCCAGCGCCTCACCATCGGCCTCAGTGATCATGTCGCCGGGCCCGACCTGCCGGCGCTGATCGCGCGCATGAACGCCCAGGACCCGCAGCTTCTGATCGAGATCCGCATCGGGTCCTCGGGTGACCTTTTGCAGAGCTTCGACCGGCGCGAGCTCGACACCGTGATCGTGCGCCTGCATGCCGGCCGAAGCGATGGCGAGGTGATCGCCGAGGAGAGATTCGGCTGGTTTGCCGCACCCGACTGGCAGAAGCGGGCGGATGAACCCTTGCCCTTGGCGACGATGGCCGAACCCTGCGGCGTACGCGCGATGGCCGGCCGTCTGCTTGATGACGCCGGCCTGCCCTGGCGCGAGAGTTTCGTTGGCGGCGGGGTGGCGGCGGTGACGGCAGCCGTGATGGCCGGGCTCGGCGTTGCCGCCCTGGCGCCGCGCATGCTGCCCCTCGGGGCCGTCGAGGTTGGTGCCAAGCTTGGCCTGCCCGAATTGCCGCGTCTGCCGGTGTTGCTGCACAGCCGAGTCAGACAAGACCGGCCACGCGAGGCACTCGCCGCACTCGCAGCTGCCTTCCGCGCTGCCGTACGAGGATAACTCACCTCACTTATATGATTAGAGAACACACACAGTGCCTTGAAACATAATTGTTATCTATGATTGCCTCTAGCCGCCACCTAACGCGGGACATCCCCACCGGCTCTGCCGCGGTATCGCCCCTCATCGCGAAACGGTTGATCGCGTCCACGCCCGCCTTTATCCCTCTTGTCGACAAGAGGATTCCAGAATGAAGAAGAAAGCAGCGGGTGGTGCGGCCACGGAGAGCAAGGGCGGCTCCGCGGAGCGCAAGCGTGGCTCCGGCGTGAAGATGGTCTATGACCTCCTGCGCGACGAGATCCTTGATCTGGTGCTGCCGCCCGGCAGCCCGATCGACGAAGTCCAGTTGGCGGAACGCTTCAAGATGTCCCGCACGCCGATCCGCGAAGCCCTGGTAAGGCTGGCGGGCGAGGGATTGATCGACACCCTCCCCAACCGCTCGACCATGGTGTCGAGCATCGACTTCCTCAACATGTCGCCGTTCTTCGACGCTCTGGTGCTGATGTACAGGGTGACGACGAGGCTGGCGGCCGAGCATCACCGCGGGCAGGACCTGGAGGCGATCCGCGCCCGCCAGGGCGAATTCGCCGCCGCCGTCACGGCCCAGGACGCGCTGGCGATGATCGCCACCAATGCCGCCTTTCATTCGGCCATCGCCGAGGCCGGCCGCAACCCCTATTTCACCGGCCTGTTCAAGCGGCTGCTCGACGAGAACCGGCGTTTCCTGCGCCTCTATTATCAATCCTTCGACGACCGACTGCCGCGGCGCTTCGTCGACGAGCATGAGGATATGATCGCGGCGATCGTGGCACGCGACGTCGACCTCTCCGACAAGCTCGCCAAGATCCATGCCGAGCAGATCGTCGAGCAGATTCGCAAATTGCTGGTCCGCGACCGCCGGCTCGAAATCGCCCTCTGAAACGCCTTGCGCAGCATCATGCCGAGACAGATAAAGACCCTTTGAAACAAGGCATTAGGATAAATTTCGTACTGGGATAGCCAGTTTCTTTGGCGCTCTTGTCGATTTCTTGTCGACAAATAAAATACAAAGGCGTATGAAGGTGCCGACGATAGGAATCGGCGCCCATCTGGAACTGCGATCGAGCCTATCCCCCCGGCCAACAGAGGAGCCCGAGATGAAGGCCAAGATTTTCTCCGGTGTCATTCCCGCGCTGATGACCCCGTGCAAGGCGGATCGCAGCCCGGATTTCGAGGCCCTCGTACGCAAGGGCAAGCAACTCATCGGAGAGGGCATGTCGGCCGTGGTCTATTGCGGCTCGATGGGTGACTGGCCCCTCCTCACCGATGCCCAGCGCATGGAAGGCGTCGAGCGCCTGGTCAAGGCCGGCGTCCCGGTGATCGTCGGCACCGGCGCGGTCAACACCGCTTCGGCCGTGGCCCATGCCGCCCACGCCCAGAAGGTCGGCGCCCAGGGCCTGATGGTGATCCCGCGCGTCCTGTCGCGCGGCTCGGTCGTCGCAGCCCAGAAAGAGCATTTCAAGGCGATCCTGACCGCTGCCCCCGATCTGCCGGCCGTGATCTACAACAGCCCCTATTACGGCTTTGCCACCCGCGCTGACCTGTTCTTCGCCCTCCGGGCCGAACACCCCAACCTGGTCGGCTTCAAGGAATTCGGCGGCCCGGCCGACATGCGCTATGCGGCCGAAAACATCACCAGCCGCGACGACGGCGTCTCCCTGATGATCGGCGTCGATACCGCCGTATTCCACGGCTTCGTCAATTGCGGCGCCACCGGCGCGATCACCGGCATCGGCAATGTCCTGCCCAAGGAAGTGATCCATCTGTGCAAGCTGTCCGAGGCCGCAGCTGCCGGTGACGTCGACGCCCGCCAGCGCGCCCAGGAGCTGGAGCAGGCCCTGGCCGTGCTGTCCTCCTTCGACGAAGGGCCGGACCTGGTCCTCTTCTTCAAGCACATGATGGTGGTGAAGGGCGACAAGGAATACGCCCTCAACTTCAACGAGACCGATGTGCTGTCCGACAGCCAGCGCGGCTATGCCGAAACGCAGCTCAAACTGTTCGATACTTGGTATGCCGCCTGGAGCCGCCTGCCCGGCGCCGTGCAGAAATGCGCCGCCTGACGGCATCGTGACAACGGCGAGACGATTGGTGGCGGGTCTTCGGACCCGCCTCTTTTTTTGGCAGAAGGCTTGAAGGATTGGGACAGGCCACCGCCCCCCCTCATCCGCTCCTTCGGGGCACCTTCCCCCGCAAGGGGAGAAGGTGCCGGCAGGCGGATGAGGGGTCGTGCTGCCCTATCCCAGCCTTTCCCGGTTCGTTCCAAACACCTTGAAAAGGCTGGTTCTGAAGACCAGCCCCCCTCAATCAACCGCGTCGAGGCCGAGCGCCAGTAGCCGGTCGAGCCCATCGACTTCGGCGGCGCTGAGGACGATGCCCTCCGCCTCCGACTGGGCACGCGCCGCAAAGCGACGCTGGGATGGCAGCCTGGCGCCCTGCCCGACGATGGTTTCGAACAGGATCTCGGCTCGGGCAAAGGGATCGCCTGGCCGCCCCGCAGCGAATTTCTCGGGCGAAAAGGCGAGGATCAATTCGCCATGGGCCGGCGCCAGGGTGGTAGTGCCCAGGGCTTCCAGCGCTTCGGGGCTGGTGAGATCCCCGATCATGATGCCGGCCAGGAGTTCGACCATCGTGCCGATCGCCGAGCCCTTATGACCACCGAAAGGCAGCATGGCGCCGGCAAGCGCCGCCACCGGATCGGTCGTCGGCTTGCCCTCGGCATCGATCGCCCAGCCCTCGGGCAGTGGCTTGCCGGCCCGACGGTGCAACTCGATCTCGCCGCGGGCTGCAACCGAGGTGGCGAAGTCGAAGACATAGGGTGGCTTGTTTTGGCGCGGCCAGCCGAAGCCGAAGGGGTTGGTGCCGAGCAGGGGCTTGTTGCCTCCGGTGGGCGCCACGGCCGAGTAGCTCGGGCACATCACGAGGGCGGCGAGGCCCTGCTCCGCCACGGCCTCCACTTCGGGCCAGAGCGCCGAGAAATGCGTGCAGTCATTGATCACCAGCGCGGCCAGACCATAGAGGCGGGCGCGCTCGACCAGGAGGGGCAGGCCAAGCTCGAAGGCCGGATTGGCAAAGCCACCTCTAGCATTGACCTTGACGACGGCGGAGGCGTCCTCTGCCGACAGGACAGGCTCGGCGTCGGGGCGAACCTTGCCGGCCCTCACCGTGCGCAAGGCGCCTTCGATGCGGTAGATGCCATGCGATTTGCAGGCGTCGCGCTCGCCGGCGACGATCACGCGCGTCACGGCGCCGGCCTGGGCTGCATTGAAGCCGGCCTTGCGGAAGATCGCTTCCACCTGCTCGCTCAGTTCCTTCGTCGTCAACACACGCCCGTCCGTCATAGCTCGCCTTTCCTCGTCATTCGCGTCGTCTCAGCCTATCATGGCTTGCCGATAAAAATACATAGTGTATACATATAATCGACAATCGCGTTTGAATTTCGCGTTTCCCTCGCAAGGTCCGGAAGGAATGGCATATGGGTTTCACTCCCACAGGCAAGCATCTTGTCGCAGGTGACTGGCTCGAAGGCGAAGGCTTCTTCGCATCCTCCCCCGCCCATGGGCCGGCGCACCGGTTTTCCGTCGGCACCGGCGCCCTGGTGGACCGAGCCTGCGAAGCGGCGGAGGAAGCATTCTGGCATTTCGGCTATGCCAAGCGCTGGGAGCGCGCCGCCTTCCTGCGCGTCATCGCCGAGGAGATCGAGGCCCGCGGCGAGGCGATCACCGAGATCGGCAGCCAGGAAACCGGCCTGCCCGCCGCGCGCCTGCAGGGAGAGCGGGCCCGCACCATCGGCCAGCTCCGGCTCTTTGCCGATCATATCGAGCTGGGCGGTTATCTTGATCGCCGTGTGGATGTGGCCTTGCCCGATCGCCAGCCAGCACCACGGCCCGAGATCCGCATGATGCAGCGCCCCATCGGCCCGGTCGCTGTGTTCGGCGCCTCCAACTTCCCCCTCGCCTTCTCCACCGCCGGTGGTGATACCGCCGCTGCACTTGCAGCGGGCTGCCCCGTGGTGGTGAAGGGTCATTCGGCCCATCCGGGCACGGGAGAAATCGTCGCCGAGGCCATCGATGCCGCCATCCGCAGGAGCGGTGTGCATCCGGGTGTGTTCTCCCTGATCCAGGGCAATAGTCGCGAGATCGGCCAGGCCATCGTGCAGCATCCCCTGATCAAGGCCGTCGGCTTCACCGGTTCGCTCGCCGGCGGCCGGGCGCTCTTCGATCTGTGCGCAGCCCGCCCCGAACCAATTCCCTTCTTCGGAGAGCTCGGATCGGTCAACCCGATGTTCCTGCTACCCGAAGCGCTCAGGGCGCGACCCGAGGCTCTCGCCCAGGGCTGGGCCGCCTCCCTGACGATGGGAGCGGGCCAGTTCTGCACCAACCCCGGCATTGCCGTGGTGATCGAGGGTCCCGAGGCCGACCGCTTCACCGCCGCTGCGACCGAAGCACTCGGCAAGGTGGCACCGCAGACCATGCTGTCGGACGGCATTGCCCGCTCCTACCATGAAGGCCAGGCGCGCATGTCCGAGCGCAACGCTGTCCGTCCCCTGCTGGCGACGCCGATGTCGGGCCGCGAGGTCTCGCCGAGCCTGTTCGAGACCTCCAGCGAGCGCTTCCTTACCGACCACGCCCTCGGCGAGGAGGTATTCGGCCCGCTTGGCCTGGTGGTGCGAGCGTCGTCGGCCGAGGACATGGAGCGGCTGGCCCGCGCCTTCGTGGGGCAGCTGACCGTGACCATCCACATGGAAGCGGCGGATCTCGCCGCCGCACGCCGCCTGCTACCGATCCTCGAACGCAAGGCCGGGCGCGTGCTCGTCAACGGCTTTCCCACCGGCGTCGAGGTCGTTGACGCCATGGTCCATGGCGGCCCCTATCCGGCCTCGACCAATTTCGGTGCGACCAGCGTCGGCACCCTGTCGATCCGGCGTTTCCTGCGTCCCGTGGCCTACCAGAACCTGCCGCAGGGCCTGCTGCCCGAGGACCTCGACGGCTGAACCTCGAGGCGGGACCCTCGATCGTTGCAAATGACGGCATCTGCCATCCCCGGCCGGCCTCCGGTTGCGCCGGGAACGGCGGCACTGTCGGAATGTAATTGCTCACCGGGGTGCTGCCCCTCACCGTACCTCTCCCCGTCAGAACGGGACGAGGTACGGTGAGGGGCTACGCGACCTTGATGGCAGGGGGTGAGGAACCACGTCGGAATAATTTATGCCCACACATAAAATTCTTTTTGTATTCATGTTGTATTTTTAGTTGATTTCGCGCTCGAAAACGCAATAGTGGCTGCGCCGTGAAAAACACGAGCCAAAGCAAAGAGAGAGCGTGAGAATGAGGAAATCGGTCGCTGCCTTCGGCCTCATGGCCGCCATCGCCATGGCCAGCCCCGCCAAGGCGGACAAGCTGGACGACATCATCGCTTCGGGAACGCTGCGCTGCGCCGTGGTGCTCGACTTTCCGCCCATGGGCTCGCGCGATGCCAACAACAATCCGATCGGCTTCGACGTCGACTATTGCAACGATCTCGCCAAGGCCCTCGGCGTGAAGGCCGAGATCGTCGAGACCCCCTTCCCCGAGCGCATCCCGGCCCTGATGTCCGGCCGCGTCGATGTCGGTGTCGCCTCGACCTCCGACACGCTGGAGCGTGCCAAGACGGTGGGCATGACCATCCCTTATTTCGCCTTCGAAATGGCGGTGACGGCCAATGAAAAGTCGGGCGTGAAGTCCTTCGAGGGCATGAAGGGCAAGGTCGTGGGCGCCACCGCCGGCACCTATGAAGCCATCGCGCTCGAAAAGCAGGTCAAGGCCTGGGGCAGCGGTGAATTCCGCCCCTACCAGACCCAGGCCGACGTCTTCCTCGCCTTGAGCCAGGGCCAGCTCGACGCCACCGTCTCCACCTCCACGGTGGCCCAGGCCAATGTGAAGACAGGCAAGTTCCCCGGCATCGCCGTGGTCGGCAAGGCACCCTTCGACATCGACTATGTCGCGCTGTTCGCGGCCCGCGACGAGTACGGCCTGATCAACTACCTTAATTTGTTCATCAACCAGCAGGTCCGCACCGGCCGCTACGCCGAGCTCTACAAGAAGTGGGTGGACGAAAACGTTCCCAACCTCACCGTCAACGGTTCCTACCGCTGACCTGACCGTTTCACCGGCGGCGCGTCGCCAAGCCTCGCGCCGCCGATCCCGCTCGAGAGGTGAAACGGCATGTTCAAATATGCCTTCCATTGGAATCAGGCCCTGAAAGCGCTGCCGCAGCTGCTCGAAGGCGCCCTGGTCACCTTGCAGATCGCCCTCCTGTCGATGGCGATCGGCCTTGCCATCGCCATCGTCCTCACCCTGTTCCGCCTCTCCGGCAACCGTCTTCTCGGCGGCTTCGCCACGGCCTGGGTCGAGGTGGCGCGCAACACGCCGGCGCTGTTCCAGATCTACATGGCGCATTTCGGCCTGGGCAATTTCGGCATTCACCTGACGCCCTTCACCGCGCTGCTCGTCGGCATCGCCTTCAACAATGCCGGTTACCTGGCCGAAAATTTCCGCGGTGCGCTGAAGGCCATTCCCGACACCCAGGCCCGCGCCGGCCGCTCGCTCGGCATGACCTCGCTGCAGGCTTTCCGGCTGATCATGCTGCCGCAGATGCTGCGCGTCGCCTTCCTGCCCGCCACCAACCAGATGGTCTGGGCCATCCTGATGACTTCGCTCGGCGTCACCGTGGGCATGAATACCGATCTGGCCGGCGTCACCCAGGAGCTGAATGCCCGCTCCTTCCGCACCTTCGAATTCTTCGCGCTGGCCGCGGTGATCTACTACCTGATCGCCAAGGCCGTCACTTTGGCGGCCCGGGCGGTTGCCTGGCGCATGTTCCGGTATTGAGGGGGTCGATCATGTTCAACACCACCCTGACCTGGAGCGATCTCGCCTTCCTGGCCCAAGGCGCCGGCATGACGCTGGCGGTCACCGCGGTCTCGGTCGCCGCCGGTACCGTGCTCGGCATCCTCTTCGGCGTGATCCGCGTCCAGCTCGGCCCCTATTGGTCGGCGCCGCTCACCTTCCTGCTCGACGTCTTCCGCTCGGTGCCGCTGCTCATCCAGCTCGTGCTGGTCAATGCCTTCCAGTCGATCGCCAAGCTGGGCTGGCCGCCCTTCACCACCTCCTGCGTGGTGCTGAGCCTGTATACGGCCGCCTACTGCACCGAGATCGTGCGCGGCGGCATCGGCTCGGTCCCGGCCACTACCCGCCGGGCTGCCCGTTCCCTCGGCATGAGCTGGTGGCAGGACATGCGCTACATCGTGGCGCCGCTCGCCATCCGCGTCAGCCTGCCCTCCTGGATCGGCCTGACGCTCGGCGTCCTCAAGGATTCCGCCCTGGTGCTCTGGCTCGGCCTGATCGAGCTCCTGCGCGCCTCGCAGATCCTGGTCACCCGCCTGCAGGAACCGCTCTTCATCCTGATGATCTGCGGCGCCATCTACTTCCTCATCAGCTTTCCAATCGCCCGTCTCGGCGGCTATCTCGAAAGACGGTGGTCCCCCAATGATTGAGATCCAGAACGTCCGCAAATCCTTCGCCGCACTCGAAGTGCTGAAGGGCATCAATCTCACCGTCGACAAGGGCGAGGTGGTCAGCATCATCGGCGGCTCCGGCTCGGGCAAGTCGACGCTGCTGACCTGCATCAACGGCCTGGAGCCGATCAATGCCGGCAAGATCACCATCGACGGCACCGAGGTCCATGCCAAGAGCACCGACCTCAACAGACTGCGTCGGAAGGTCGGCATCGTCTTCCAGCAATGGAACGCCTTCCCGCATCTGACCGTGCTGGAGAACGTCATGCTCGCCCCGCGCAAGGTGCTGGGCATGGCCAAGGCCAAGGCCGAGGAGATCGCGGTCAAGCAGCTCAGCCATGTCGGGCTGGCCGAGAAGCTCTCCGTCTATCCCACCCGCATGTCCGGCGGCCAGCAGCAGCGCATGGCGATCGCCCGAGCCCTTGCGATGTCGCCCGAATATATGCTGTTTGACGAGGTGACATCAGCGCTCGACCCGATGCTCGTCGGCGAAGTGCTCGACACGCTCAAGATGCTGGCCGAAGAGGGCATGACGATGATCTGCGTCACCCATGAAATGGCGTTCGCCCGCGACGTCTCCAACCGGGTGGCCTTCTTCCACCAGGGCGTGATGGCGGAAATCGGCACGCCCGACCAGCTCTTCGGTGCGCCGCAGAATCCCGAAACCCAGAAATTCCTGGCGAGCGTGCGGTGAGTTCGGATCTCGACGTCATCGTCATCGGTGCCGGCGTGGTGGGCCTGTCCTCCGCCATCGCCGCCAAGGCGCGCGGGCTCTCGGTCGCGGTGCTGGACCGGGAAGGCCCGGCCGCCGGCGCCTCGGCGGGCAATGCGGGAGCCTTCGCCTTCACCGACATCCTGCCGCTCGCTTCGCCCGGCATCCTGAGGAAGGCGCCGAAATGGCTGATGGACCCACTCGGGCCCCTCAGCGTGCCGCCGGCCTATGCGCTGCGGATCGCGCCCTGGATGTTCCGCTTCTGGCGGGCCTGCTCGGCCTCGCGCGTGGCGCATGCGACGGCGGCCCAGACGGCTCTGATGGATCTCTCCAAGGCCGAGCTCGAGCCCTTCCTGGCTGAGACCGGCACGCTTCCGATGCTGCGCAAGGAAGGCAATCTGCAGGTCTATGAAAGCAAGGCGGAGCTGGAGGCCTCACTGCCGGGCTGGGATGCCCGGCAGGCCCATGGCATCGAATTCCGTCATCTCGACGCCACCGGCATGGCCGAGATTCAGCCGGGGCTGGCCCCGCGCTTCAGCCATGGCACCTTCACACCCGGCTGGTTCTCCATCGCCGATCCCAAACTTTATACGCTGGCGCTGGCAGAGCACCTGCGCGCGAACGGCGGACTGGTCGAACGGGCGGAGGTCAAGGCTCTCACCCCCTTCGAAGGTGGCGTCGAAATCCTTGGCGCGGATGGCAGCGTGCGGCGGGCCGCCAAGGTGGTGCTGGCAGCAGGCGCCTTCTCGCACCGGATCGCCCGGACCATCGGCGAGGCCATCCCGCTGGAAACCGAGCGCGGCTACAACACCACACTGCCGCCCGGTTCCCTCGACCTGCGCACCCAGATCACCTTTGGCGGCCATGGCTTCGTCGTTTCGCGTTTGTCGACGGGCGTCCGCGTCGGTGGCGCCGTGGAACTCGGCGGTTTGGAACTCAAGCCGAATTTCCGGCGCTCGGAAGCCATGCTGAAGAAGGCGCAGGCCTTCCTGCCAGGCCTGAAGCCGGAAGGCGGCGTGCAGTGGATGGGCTTCCGCCCCTCCCTGCCCGACAGCCTGCCTGCCATCGGCCGTTCCCGCGCCACGCCGCGCGTGATCCATGCCTTCGGCCACGGCCATCTCGGCCTGACCCAGTCGGCCGGCACGGCGCGCATCGTCGCCGACCTCCTGACCGGTCACAAGCCCGCCATCGATATCGCTTCTTTCTCGCCTCAGCGTTTCTGACGAAAAGGTCCTGCCATGGCCAACCACACGTTCTCATGCATCGACGGCCACACCTGCGGCAATCCCGTCCGCCTGGTGTCGGGCGGCGGCCCGCTTCTCAAAGGCGCGACCATGCTGGAAAAGCGCGCCCATTTCCTGCGCGAATTCGACTGGATCCGCACCGGCCTGATGTATGAGCCGCGCGGCCACGACATGATGTCGGGCTCGATCCTCTATCCGCCGACCCGGCCGGACTGCGACGTCGCCGTGCTGTTCATCGAGACCTCCGGCTGCCTGCCGATGTGCGGCCACGGCACCATCGGCACCATCACTATGGGCATCGAGCACGGCCTGATCACCCCGCACGAGCCCGGCAAGCTCTCGATTGACGCCCCTGCCGGCAAGGTCGACATCACCTACCGCCAGGAAGGCCGCTTCGTGGAGGAAGTGCGCCTCACCAACGTGCCCGGCTTCCTCCATGCCGAGGGCCTGACGGCCGAGGTCGAAGGACTGGGCGAGATCGTGGTCGACGTCGCCTATGGCGGCAATTTCTACGCCATCGTCGAGCCGCAGAAGAATTTCCTGGATATGGCCGACCACACCGCCGGCGAACTGGTGGGCTGGAGCCCGAAGCTGCGTGCCGCGCTCAACGCCAAATACGAGTTCGTCCATCCCGAACACCCTGAGATCCAGGGCCTCAGCCACATCCAGTGGACGGGCAAGCCGACGCAGGCAGGCGCCCATGCCCGCAATGCTGTGTTCTATGGCGAGAAGGCCATCGACCGCTCGCCCTGCGGCACCGGCACGTCCGCCCGCATGGCGCAGCTCGCAGCCAAGGGCAAGCTCAAGGTCGGCGACGACTTCGTGCATGAATCGATCATCGGCTCGCTGTTCAAGGGACGGGTCGAGGCGGCCACCGAGGTCGCCGGCCGCGCGGCGATCATCCCCTCCATCGCGGGTTGGGCGCGCATGACCGGCATCAACACCATCTTCATCGACGATCGCGACCCCTTCGCCCATGGTTTCGTGGTCAAGTAAGCCGGTTTCGTATTGAAATGAGCAGTTCCCCTTCCGCGCGCAGCATCCTCGCAGGCTCCGCCCACGGGCCCGTCATTGCCAGCCAGGAAGCGCTCAGCTTCTGGGGCGGTGTCGATCCCGCCACCGGGCGGGTGATCGACGTGCACCATCCGCTGCACGGGACCTGCCTCACCGGCGGCATCTTGATGATGCCGTCCAGCCGGGGTTCCTGCACGGGTTCGGGCGTGCTGCTCGACCTCGTCCTCAATGGGCGGGCACCTGCGGCACTGGTTTTCTGCGAGCCCGAGGACGTGCTGACCCTGGGAGCGCTGATCGCCGCCGAGCTCTTCGGCAGGGCTCTGCCCGTGCTGCGCCTGGCGCCCGAGGCTTTCGCGGCCCTGGCGCGGGCAAAGTCCGCGCGGATCGGCGAGACAGCCATCGAGATCGACGGCCTGTCCTTGCCTCTCGCACCTCCTGCCACCACGACGCTCGACCTCACCGAGGCCGATCACGCCATGCTCGATGGACGGGATGGACCGGCTGCGCAGCAGGCCATGCGCATCATCTGCGCCATGGCCGCCCAGCAGGGTGCCCAGGGGCTTGTGGACGTTACCCAGGGCCATATCGACGGCTGTATCTATGCCAGCCCCGCCAACCTGACCTTTGCCGAGAAGATGGCCGAGATGGGCGCTCGTGTCCGCGTGCCTACCACGATGAACGCCATTTCGGTCGACCACGCCAACTGGCGGGAACAGGCCGTGCCGCCCGCCTTCGGCGCGCCGGCCGCGCGCCTTGCCGATGCCTATGTCCGCATGGGCTGCCGGCCGACTTTCACCTGCTCGCCCTATCTGCTCGACAGCGCTCCCCATGCGGGCGAAGCCATCGCCTGGGCCGAGTCCAATGCGGTGATCTTCGCCAATACCGTGCTCGGCGCACGGACCGCCAAGCATCCCGATTTTCTCGACCTCTGCATCGCCGTGACGGGGCGGGCACCGCTGTCCGGCGTCTATCTCGACCGGTACCGCAAGGCCCGCCGTCTCATCGATGTCGAACTCCCCGACCAGGTGGACGATGCCTTCTGGCCGCTGATCGGCTATCTCGCCGGCCGTGCCGCGCCCGAACGCATCCCGCTCCTGCGCGGCCTCGCCAAGGCCGGCCCCTCGCGGGACGACCTCAAGGCGCTCTGTGCCGCTTTCGGCACCACCTCGGCCGCACCGATGCTGCATGTCGAAGGAGTCACGCCGGAGGCCGACGGTGCGGCAGCCGATGACGCCGACACTGTCGTCATCACGCGCGCCGACATGGCCGCGGCCTGGCAGCGCCTCAACGAAGGGCCGGAACAGGTGGAGCTCGTCGCCATCGGCAGCCCGCATGCCTCGCTCGACGAATGCCGCGGCCTTGCCGAAGCGCTGGCGGGCCGCAGGCGTCTTGCCGATGTCGCCGTCATCGTCACCGCCGGACAGCAGGTCATCCGCGAAGCGGAAGGCGACGGCACCCTCGCACGCCTGCAGGAGAGCGGCGTGCAGGTCTTGCCGGACCTGTGCTGGTGCTCGATTTCAGAACCGGTCTTTCCGATGCGGACCCGGGCCGTGATGACGAATTCCGGCAAATACGCCCATTACGGCCCGGGTCTCTCCGGCCGCGCCGTGCGCCTCGGCAGCCTCGCCGATTGCGTGACCGCGGCGTTGACCGGTCATGCCCCGCATCGTCTCCCCACCTGGCTTTCCTGAGGACTTTTCCATGCGCAGCACGAAAACCATCCACGTGATCTCCGCCCATGCCGAAGGCGAGGTCGGCGACATCATCGTCGGTGGCGTCACCCCGCCGCCGGGCGACAGCATCTGGGAGCAGAGCCGCTGGATCGCCCGCGACCAGACCCTGCGCAACTTCGTGCTGAACGAGCCGCGCGGCGGCGTGTTCCGCCATGTCAACCTGCTGGTGCCGCCCAAGCATCCCGAGGCCGATGCCGCCTTCATCATCATGGAGCCGGAAGACACCCCGCCCATGTCCGGCTCGAACTCGATCTGCGTCTCCACCGTGCTGCTCGACAGCGGCATCCTGCCGATGCACGAGCCGGTGACGGAGATCACGCTGGAGGCTCCCGGCGGACTCGTCCGCGTCCGCGCGGAGTGCCGGAACGGCAAGGCCGAACGTATTTTCGTACGCAATCTTCCTAGCTTCGCCGACAAGCTTGATGCAAAGCTTGAAGTCGAAGGGTTGGGCACGCTCACCGTCGACACCGCCTATGGCGGCGACAGTTTCGTCATCGTCGATGCAACCTCCCTGGGTTTCAGCCTGAAGCCCGACGAAGCGCATGACATCGCCACGCTCGGCGTGCGCATCACCAACGCCGCCAATGCGGCGCTCGGCTTCCACCATCCCGAGAACCCCGACTGGAAGCATTTTTCCTTCTGCCTGTTCGCCGGCGCCGTCGAGCACACGGCCGACGGCCTGCGCGCCGGAGCCGCGGTGGCGATCCAGCCGGGCAAGGTCGACCGTTCGCCGACGGGCACGGCGCTGTCGGCCCGCATGGCCGTGCTGCATGCCCGCGGACAGATGACGCAGGAAGACAGCCTGACCGCGGTTTCGGTGATCGGCTCGACCTTCACGGGTCGCATCGTCGGCACCACCGAAGTCGGCGGCCGGCCGGCGGTGCTGCCCGAGATCTCGGGCCGCGCCTGGATCACCGGCACCCACCAGCACATGCTCGACCCCTCCGACCCCTGGCCCGGCGGCTACAAGCTGAGCGACACCTGGGGCGCGCGCTGACAGGCGCGCTGCCGCAAACCATCGGCACCGTCATTGACCCGAAACCTGCCGCCTCTATATCGATAAACGACAACGGTTTTCGAAAAGACGGGCACTGTGGCAATGGCGGCCGACGGACTACCGGATCCTCCCGAGCGGCCTGATGCGTCTGCGCAATCCTCCGAGACCGGACAGGATCAAGGCCTGCCGGCCATGCACGGACCTGCCGACGGTTCACCCCGGGAGGTCTTCGGCGTCTTCCTCAAGCTCGGGCTGACCTCATTCGGCGGACCGATCGCCCATCTCGGCTATTTCCGCGATGAAGTGGTGGTACGTCGCCGCTGGATCAGCGAAGCCGCCTATGCCGATCTCGTTGCGCTCTGCCAGTTCCTGCCGGGGCCCGCCTCCAGCCAGGTCGGCTTCTGCCTGGGCGTCCTGCGTGGCGGCGGATTGCTGGGTGGGCTCGCGGCCTGGCTTGCCTTCACCTTGCCCTCGGCCGTCATCCTCACTGCCTTTGCCCTCGGCGCGTCGGCCCTAGCCGGTCCGCTGGCGGCAGGCGCGCTTCACGGCCTGAAGCTGGTGGCCGTCGCCGTCGTCGCCCAGGCGATCTGGGGCATGGCCAAAACCCTGACGCCGGACAGGGAACGTGCCGGCATTGCCTTGGTGGCCGTCGCCATCACCGCCCTGACGGCAGGCTGGTTCAACCAGATCGGCGCCATCGTGATCGGTGCGCTTGCCGGGCTCTGGCTCTGTCGCAGCGGACAGAGCGCTCCCCTCGGCCGCCTCCGCTTTGTGGTATCGCCACGCAAGGGCATTGTCGCCCTGGCCCTGTTCGCCGCCCTGTTCTTCATTCCTGTCTTGCTCGCAGGCGCGATGGGCGGAGACTCGGCCTTCAAAGGCGCGATCACCCTGTTCGATGCCTTCTACCGCTCCGGAGCGCTGGTCTTCGGCGGCGGCCATGTCGTCCTGCCTCTGTTGCAGGCCGAAGTGGTGGCGCCCGGCTGGGTCGGCAACGAGGCCTTCCTTGCCGGCTATGGCCTGGCCCAGGCGGTGCCGGGGCCCCTCTTCACCTTTGCCGCCTATCTCGGTGCCGTCATGACTCCGGCACCCAACGGTATTGCCGGCGCGCTGATCGCTCTGGTCGCCGTCTTCGCACCCGGCCTCCTGCTGGTCTACGGCATGCTGCCCTTCTGGGATGCACTGCGCTTGCGTCCTACAGCACAGGCGGCCATGCGCGGGGCCAATGCCGCCGTGGTCGGCATCCTCGCTGCGGCCCTCTATTCCCCCGTCTGGACCAGCGCGGTCCTTTCGCCGCGAGACTTTGCGCTGGCGCTGGCCGGCTTCCTGCTGCTCACGGTCTGGAAAACGCCACCCTGGGTCGTCGTCGGCGTGCTGGCCGCAGGTGGGATTGTCCTTCGTTTGAATTGAGCGCCAAAGTCGGCCACACCGCGTGTACACGTCATAGGATTAATCGTTTTATAGTATATTTTCGTAATTTTTCCGATAAAATTGGGTCAATCTTTTGTAATATACAGTTGTCAATCGCTTCGGCGCGGTGTTTTATTGGAACAAGAGCGGAATAGTCCGCCGCAACAATCCGGCGCAGGGGGTAGGCGATGACATCGACCCTCGACTTCTTCAAAGCCGTCAAGTTGGATACAGGCCAGTCCGAGACGACCCAGATCCATGAAGCTCTGCGGAGCGCCATCATCGCGATGGCGATGGCACCGGGGGAGGCCGTTCGGGAAGAGGAGATCTGCGCCGGACTGTCGGTATCCCTTGCGTCCTTGCGGGATGCCATCCTGCAACTGGCAAACGAACGCTTCGTCGTCATCGAGCCTGAGGGTCAAGCTCGCGTCGCCGCGATCGACATCGGCGAGGTGCTCACCGGCCAGATCGTCCGCGAAACGCTGGAGGTCCGGATAACCCGCCTTGCGGCCCGGCACTTCGTCCCGGCCCGGGCCACGGATTTCGAGCATTCCCTGTCCCTGCAGGACGAGGCCGCCAAGCGGCACGACACCGATGAATTCTTCGCTCTCGACCATGCCTTCCATCAGTTGATCTGCGAAATCTCCGGCATCAGCAACAGCTGGCGCATTCTGCATGCGGCAACGGGGCAACTCGACCGCGTCAGGCGGCTCGCCTTTGCCTTCGAGAACAGCTTCGACGTCGTGATCGCCGAACATGGCGCGATCTATCAAGGCTTGAAAACCAGAAGCGAGCAGGCCGCTGTCACGGCCCTCCAGTTCCAGCTCGACAGCATGTTCGAAAATCTCCGCCTCTTGCGAAAACAGCACCCGGATCTGTTTGCCGAATACGGCGATATCAATTTCGACACAATCCGCTAGGGGGGACACAAGAGCAGCCCCGACGCCTGCTCCGGAAAAGCATTGACTTGTCACCTCGCCTTGCTATCCGCCTCGGCGGCGGGTCACGCTCAATGCAGCCCGCTAACCCCAAGCAGCCGCTCGATCACCTGAGGCTGCTTGGCGAGCGCGGCAGAAGCCCCGGACCAGGCGATGCGGCCCCTCTCCAGAATGACGACATGATCGGCGAAGTCGATCGCAGTCTGGATGCGCTGCTCGACCAGCAGGATGGTCATCTCGCCCCCGGCGGCGAGGCGCGAGAACACGGCCATCAGTTCCTCGCAGATGACGGGGGCCAGCCCTTCCAGCGGCTCGTCGAGCAGCAGCACCGTTGGCCGGCCCAGAATGGTACGGGCCGTGGTGAGCATCTGTTGCTCGCCTCCCGAAAGTTGCGAGCCGAGATTCCTGCGGCGCTCCCTGAGGCGCGGAAACATCGCATAGGCTTCCTCGATCGCCGGGCGGCCGCGGTTCTTGAGGCCGACGAAAAGATTCTCCTCCACCGTCAGCGAAGCGAAGATGCAGCGGGCCTGCGGGACATAGCCCAGACCGCTGCGGGCGCGCGAGGCGCTGTCGAGAAGGCTGATATCCCTGCCGCCAAGGCGCAGCGTGCCGCCATAGCGCCGGATCTGCCCGGCGATGGTGGCGAGCAATGTCGTCTTGCCCATGCCGTTGCGCCCGAGCACGGCCAGGCGCCCACCGGCGGGAACGGCGAAGGAAATGTTCTCCAGCACCCGGGTCGGGCCATAGCCGGCGCTGAGATCGCTGATTTCAAGCGGCGTTGCGGTCATGCTGACTGCTTCTCATGGGCATAGTTTCCAAGATAGGCCTGGCGGACACGCGCATCCTTCGTCACCTCCACAGGAGAACCATCGAAGATGATGGCACCGGCGGCCAGCACGATGACACGCCGGGCGAACCGGAAAACCAGATCCATGTCATGCTCGATCATCAGCACGGCGAGGTCGGCGGGCAGGCCGGCCAGCGCTTCCTCGATGCGGGGCGTATCGCTTTGCGGCACGCCGGCAGCCGGCTCGTCGAGCAGGAGAACCTTGGGCTTGAGCGCCAGCGCCAGCGCGATCTCGAGCAGGCGCTGCTGGCCATAGGCGATTTCCGCGACCGGGCGGGTTGCGATGGCTGTCAGGCCGAGTGTAGCCAGCAATTCGTCAACCTCGGCCATCACGTCGGGTTTTGCACGATAGTGGCCGAAGAGACGGCCGGCACGGCCCGTGCGCTGCAGGACGGCAAGAGCCAAATGTTCCTGCGGCGTCATGTCGGGAAAGAGCCGGGTGACCTGGAAGGAGCGTACCAGACCCCGGCGGACGCGCGCTGTCGGTCCGAGCCCGGTGACGTCCCTGCCGGCGAGCATCACCTTGCCGGAATTGGGCACGAGATGGCCGGTGACCAGATTGACGAAGGTGGTCTTGCCGGCACCGTTCGGGCCGATCAGGGCGACACGGTCGCCGACGTTCAAGGTGATCGACAGGCCCTGCGTCACGGCAAGGCCGCCGAAGGATTTCTCCAGATCGAGGGTCTGAAACACCGCGCTCATCCGCCTCTCCCCTTGAAACGGGCAAGCAGTGCGGCAGCCGAACCATAGAGGCCACGCGGCGCGAACAGCACGACCGCGATCAGCAGGGCACCGACGATGGTAAGCCAATGGAACGGATTGGCCGCCGAAACGAAATCCTCGAAGCCCATGAAGGCAATGGTGCCGACGAGCGCCCCGTAGAGCGAGCCGGTGCCGCCGAGCACGAGCATGACCAGGGCCTCGGCCGAAAGGGTAAAGCTCAGGCTGTCGAGGCCGACAACCTGGGTGGAAAGTGCGTTGAGCCCGCCGCCCAGGCCGGCCACGGCGCCGGAGATGACATACATCTTCAAGAGCGTGCCCTGCACCGAGGCACCCATGGCGCGGATGCGCACGGGGTCCTGCCGGATGCCGCGGCAAAGCATGCCGAAGGGCGAGCGCACCAACAGCCTGAGCAGGACGAAGACGACGAGGAGAAGCGCCACCCCCAGTCCATAGGCTGTACGCCCCCAAAGGTCGAATTCGAACAGACCGAAGACCGGATCGGGGGCGATGCCCGACAACCCGTCACTGCCGCCTGTGTAGGCCGAAGCCTTGTTGGCGACTTCATGGAAGAGATGGACCACAGCGATCGACAGCACCAATTGCGCGAGCCCGTGCCCGCGCAGGATCACCGCCCCCGAGACCAGGCCGGCGAGCGCACCGCCGACGGCCGAGATGGCGAGCATCGCCAGGGGATCGGTGACGTTCCACTGCACGGCGGCCATGCCGGCGGCATAGGCGCCGGCACCATACAAGGCCGCATGCCCCAGCGTGGCGACGCCGCAAAAGCCGGTGACGAGGTCGAGCGAAAGCACGAGCAGCGCAACCGAGAGGATGCGGGTCAGCAGCGCCAGATTATCCGGAAAGAGCACATAGCCGATGGCGGCGGAGGCTAGGATGGCCGCAAGACCGGCCAGGTCGCGCCTCAGCCAACTGGTTTGCGATGTTTCCCCCCGGCCGGCCATAGGTTTGTTCTCCGCCATCTCCATCTAGGCGCTCCTGCCCATCAGGCCGCGCGGGAAGACGCAGACGATGGCGATCACGGCGAGATAGAAGAAGAATTCCCCATATTCAGGCAGGAGATAGCGGCCGGCGGTGTCGACCAGACCGAGCACCAGACAGGCCAGCAAGGCGCCGGGGATCGAGCCCGCTCCGCCGACGCAGACCACCACCAGGAAGGTCACCATATAGCGTAGCGCATAATAGGGCTCGATCGGCAGGAGTTCGGCACCGACAATGCCGCCAAAAGCTGCAAGGCCGACGGCGATCGCGAAGCTGACGGCGTAGACGGTTCCGGTGCGCACGCCCAGCGAAGCTGCCATGGCGGCATTGTCCACCGCGGCGCGCAGTTTAATGCCGAAACCGGTCTTCTCGATCAGATACCAAAGGGCCAGGGCAACGCCCAGGCCACAGGCGATGGCGAACAATTTATGCGCGGCGATCGAGCGAAAGCCGAGATCCGCCGGGCCACTCAGCATTTCCGGCAAGGGAATGGTCTTGAGCGTGGGGCCGAAGACGTAATTGGCGATGCCGATGACACAGAAGGTGATGCCGATGGTCATCAGCACCTGGGTGAGTTCGGGCGCGCCATAGAGCCGGCGGTAGAGCAAACGCTCCAACGGAAGGGCGATCACCACCGTGCCCGCGATGGCCAGCATGATGGCCAGGACATATCCCAGGCCGAGTGATTGTGCGGCGTAGGACGCGATATAGCCGCCGATCATGGCAAAGGCGCCATGGGCAAGGTTGATCACCCGCATCAGCCCCATAGTCACGGACAGCCCGATGGAGATGACGAACAGCACCATGCCATAGGCAAGGGCATCGATACCCACGCTGAGAATGGTTTGCATGGCCTCATCCAGCATTGGAGGAATGACGATTTTCTCAAATCGTTATTTGCTCTATTTCCTTTTCATGAAGCATTTTCTGAATTGAGATCCATCGGAAGATACTTTCATCCGAATGCCGCTTGCGCCCGCCCGAGGCTCTCGATGAGCGGCTGCTATTTCGAAACCGCCAGCCCGGGGTCGCCCTGCTTCTCGAAAGTGGCGATTTCCTTGTTGTAATAGCTGCCGTCCTCGGCCTTGGCGACCTCGCGCAGATAGATGTTCTGGGTGATGTGACGGCTTTCTGGGTCGATCGAGACGGGTCCTCGCGGGCTTTCCCAGGCCAGGCCCTTGACGGCATCCACGGCCTTCTGGGCGTCCTGCTTGCCAGCCGTCGCCTCGATCATCTTGTAGATGACATGCATGCCGTCATAGGCTCCGACCGCCGGAAACGACAATTCGCTCGGGTTGCCGATGGCCTTGCGAGCCGCCTCGACGAATTTCTTGTTCTCGGCCGAGCCATGCGAGACGGCATAGTGGAAGGTGGTCAGCAGGCCCTCCGCCGCCTGGCCGAGCGCCGGCAGGTCCGACTCCTGGGTAAGGTCTCCGGGCGCGAGCAGCTTCACACCCGACTTGGCTAGCCCATTCTCGTTATAAGCCTTGACGAAGCCGAGCGTGGTCGGCCCCGACGGCAGGAAGGCGAATAGGGTATCGGCGCCTGAGTCCTTCACTCTCTGCATGATCGGGCTGAAATCGTTGGTCGACAGGGGCATGCGGATGGTGCCGACAACCTCGCCGCCAACGCCGGTGAAGCTGGTCTTGAAGGCGTTCTCGGCATCGACGCCGGGGCCGTAATCGCTGACCACCGTGATCGCCTTCCTGGCGCCGCGCTCCTTGGCAACCTTGGCCATGGGCGCCGAGGTCTGCCAGGTGGTGAAGGAGGTGCGCACCACCAGGGGGCTCTTGGTCACGATGGCTGATGTCGCCGCATTCATCACCACGAGCGGCACATTGGCCTGCTTCAGCAGCGGCGTCACGGCCATGGCGTCCGGCGTAAAATAGAAGCCAGCGAGATACTGGACGCCTTCCTTCACCACGAGTTCCTGGGCCAGCGCCTTGGACTGCGCGGGATCGGCCTGGGGCACGTCGCGATAGATGATCTGGATGTCGTCATTGCCGGCCTTGCTGCCGTGCAGGGCCTGATAGGCGTCGATGCCCGCCTTGAAATTCTTGCCCTGAATGGCGAAGGGCCCCGAGAACGGACCGATGACGCCAACCTTGATGGTTTCGGCCAGGGCACTACCGGACAGCATGACCATCGCCAAAGTGGCGAAAACAGATCTGGCGGCGAGAACGGATTTTTTCATTCTTTCCTCCCAAAGCCGGACCAGCGCTTTTCGGGCACGCCGATCGCAGGCTTTCCATATTGGTCAAATGTGACGTGTTGATTGGTAATGTAAAATGAAAACAAGCGCTCGAAACATAACCTACAGGATATGTGACGGAGCTGAGGCTAAGCGATTTCAGTAGGGAAGACCGACATAGTTTTCGGCAAGCGCCGCAGACGCCATCTGCGAATGAACGAGGTAGTCGAGTTCGGCCTCCTGGATCCGTTGCCCGAAATCGTCGGTATCCGGGAAGCGATGAAGCATCGTCGTCATCCACCATGAAAAACGCACCGCCTTCCAAACACGGGACAAAGCCCGGCTCGAATAGGCATCGATGCCGGCCGATGACTTCTCCCGATAGAATTCCCGCAATCCCCAAAAGAGATAGCGCACGTCGCTGGCGGCGAGGTTGAGCCCCTTGGCTCCGGTGGGCGGCACGATATGGGCGGCGTCGCCGACTAGGAACAGGCGCCCGAAACGCAAGGGCTCGGCGACGAAGGAGCGCAGTGGCGCGATCGACTTCTCGAAGGAGGCTCCGGTGACGATGCCGGCCGCAGCCTCGGCAGGCAGGCGCCGGCGCAGCTCATCCCAGAAGCGATCGTCGCTCCAATCCTCGATCCTGTCGTCAAGCAGGCACTGCACATAATAGCGGCTGCGATGGGTCGAGCGCATCGAACACAGCGCAAAGCCCCTGGGATGGTTGGCATAGATCAGTTCGTGGCCGGCCGGCGGCACCTCGGCAAGAATGCCGAGCCAGCCGAAGGGATAGGCTCGCTCATAGGTCCTGATCGCGGTCGACGGCACCGATTTGCGGCTGACGCCGTGGAAGCCGTCGCAGCCGGTGATGAAGTCGCAATCGATGCGATGGCCGACGCCGTCCTTTTCATAGGTGACATAGGGCGCCTCACCACTGAAGTCGTGGGGCTCGACATTCCCGGCCTCGTAGATGGTGGCCAGGCCGGCTGCCTCGCGTTTGTCCATCAGGTCATGCGTCACCTCGGTCTGGCCATAGACCATCACGCGCTTGCCGCCGGTCAGGGCCGTCAGGTCGATGCGGTGCAACCTGCCGTCGAAGGCCAGCGAGATGCCCTCATGCGGCAGGCCTTCGGCATGCATGCGCTCGCCTGCGCCGGCTTCGTCGATGAGATCCAGCGTACCTTGCTCGAGCACGCCTGCACGCACGCGACCGAGCACATGATCGCGGCTGGCACGTTCGAGGATGATATTGGCGATGCCCTCATTGGCCAGCAATTGTCCAAGCAGCAGGCCGGAAGGCCCCGAGCCAATGATGACCACCTGTGTGCGCATTTCCTGCCCTCATCGCCGCGAGTTCCATGCCATCGGCAGGCCCGGGTCGGTTTTCGTTCCATTCCTGCTTCGGGATCGCGACTATCTGTCGGCGAGCACACCGATACTGTCGATCTGGGCGGCGAGTTCCCCCGCCAGCCGCAGCGACGCCGCGGCCGCCACGGCCATTTGCGGCAGAAGCAGCCATTCCAATGTCCACGCGGCGCCCGAGCGTTCCTGTTCGTGCAGCAAGGCCTGATGCATGCCGGCAAGCTGGGTGGCGTTGAAGCGGGCGAGCGTGACCAGCACCTCCGCCGCCACCGGATTTTGCTTGTGCGGCATGGCGGAGGACCCGCCACCCGCCGATAAGACAATCTCGTCGCCATCCTGGGCCATCAGGGCGACATCCTGGCCGAATTTGCCGAGGCTTCCTGTGATCAGCGACAATAGATTGGCGAAATCGGCGAGCCGGTCGCGCTGGCTGTGCCATTGCGGGGCATCGCCGAGGCCGAGGCGAGCCGCGAGCCGGGCCCGGACGGCAGCGGCCTTGGTCCCGAGTTTGTCCAGCGTGCCTGCGGCCCCGCCGAACTGCACCACCAGCAATGCCGGCCGCAGGGTTTCCAGCCGTTTCCTGTGCCGTTCCAGCGGTTCGCGCCAAGCCTGTATACGGTCGGCGACAGTGATTGGGATCGCCGCCTGCATGCGGGTGCGGCCCATCAGCCTGCGGCTGCCGAATTCGAGTTCCAGGCCAGCCAGTTTCGCGACCATCTCGACCAACAGGTCATCCAGCCGCTGCAAAACCGACACCAACCGCAATATCAGGGCGGTATCGATGACATCCTGGCTGGTGGCGCCGAAATGCAAGCTGTCGCTGGCGGGCGTCCCAACCGCCTCACGCAATTGGCGCACCAGCTCCGGCACGATGACGCCGTCACGGGCAACGCTGCGTCTGAGCGCCTCGAGATCGGGGACGAACGAGGCCAGGGCGGCGGCGATCGTCGCGGCGACATCGGCTTCGATGACCCCCTCCTCGGCTTCCGCCTCGGCGAGAGCAAACTCGAAGGACAGCATCGCCGCCATCTCCACCTCGGAGGAGAACTGGCGCACCGTTTCTTCATCGCCCAACAGGGCGGCAAGAACGGGATGATCGAGGGGCGAGACTGTCATATGTCAAAGAACACCGTTTCGTGCTCGCCCTGCAGGTGGATGTCGAAGACATAGGCATCCCCTTCGCGCGCCGCGACGAGCGTGGCGACGCGATGGCGATGCTCGATGCGGGCCAGCACCGGGTCCTCGGCATTCGCCTCCGCCTCATCGGCGAAATATAGGCGGGTGTGCAGGCCGAGATTGATGCCGCGGGCAACGATCCAGACGGTGAGGTGCGGCGCCATCAGGCGGCCATCCTTGAACGGTACCCGGCCGGGCTTGACCGTCTCGAACACGCACTCGCCGGTCGTCATGTTCGTCGCCTTACGGCCCCAGCCGGTGAAATGGGGATCGGCCTTGCCGCGCCGTTCCGACGGCGAATTGTAGAGACCCGCATGGTCGGCCTGCCAGATCTCGACCAGCGCATCCTTGAGTGGCGTCCCCAGGCCGTCGATCACGCGCACCCGCACGCTGATGCGCTCGCCCTTGGTCGCATCGTTGACCATGACATCGCCGAGGTCATGGTCATAGACGCCTGCTATCTCCGCGAAATTCGGCGTCAACCCGATATGGACATAGGGACCGGCAGTCTGCGAGGGGCTTTCCTTGAAGCGGTCGAGAGCCTGAACCATCAATTGCCCTCCAGCCGGTTCTCGAACATCGTCGAGCGGCGCCCGCGCAGCACGATGTCGAACTTGTAGGCGCGGGCGTCCATGGGGATGGTCGCCTGCATGTCGAGGGCTGCGATCAAGCTTTCGATACCGACCTTGTCGGGGATCGTCTTCACGATCGGGCAGAGCCAGATCAGCGGATCACCCTCGAAATACATCTGCGTGATCAGGCGCTGGGCAAAGCCATGGCCGAACACCGAGAAATGGATATGGGCGGGGCGCCAGTCATTGACGCCATTCGGCCAGGGATAGGGACCGGGCTTGATGGTGCGAAAGGCATAGCCGCCGTCCTGATCGGTGATGGTGCGGCCGCAGCCGCCGAAATTCGGGTCGAGCGCGGCGAGATAGCCTTCCTTCTTGTGCCGGTAGCGTCCGCCGGCATTGGCCTGCCAGAATTCGAGCAGTGCACCCGGCACACCCTTGCCGCGCTCGTCGAGGACACGCCCGTAGACAATGATGCGCTCGCCGATGGCACTCTCGCCCGGCCTGGCGAAATTGTGGATGAGGTCATCGTCGAGCGGTCCCAAAAGATCATGGCCGAACACCGGCCCGGTGATCTCGGACAGTGTATTGTCGAGCGACAGCAGCGCTTTTTGCGGCGAACGCAGCACGGATGTCTTGTAGGGCGGCGTCAGGGCCGGCGGATGCCAGCTTCTATCGCGCTGGAAGAAGGCGCCCGTCTCGGGCCGGAGGTCGGTGCGTTCAGCGGACATCGGATTTTCCTGCCTCCTCGTCCATCTGGGCGAATACCTGCTTGGCGATCCTGATGGCCCGGTTGGCCGCCGGCACACCGGCATAGACAGCCACATGCAGGAAGGCCTCGCAGATGTCCTCCCGCGTCGCGCCGGTATTGGCGGTCGCCCTGACATGCATCGCCACTTCCTCGTCATGGCCGAGTGCCGCCAGCAAGGCGAGAGTGACGATCGAGCGCTCCCGTTTCGTCCAGGTCGGACGCGACCATACTGTTCCCCAGGCAGCCTCGGTGATCAGTTCCTGGAACGGGCGGTCGAATTCGGTGGAAACGCCCTCCGCATGGTCGACATGGGCATCGCCGAGCACGGCGCGGCGAACGGCGAGGCCCTCGCGATATCTGGCCGAGCGTGGCGCCGGAACACTCATTGCAGGATCACTCCGATGGCAGGCGTGCGAGAAACTGGGTGATGAGGGCAACGAGCATGGCGGGTTGCTCGATGCAGGGAATATGGCCGGCGCCGGTGATGACCTCGAATTGCGAGCCAGGAATGATCTTGGCCATCGAGCGCACCAGAGCCGGTGGCGTCGAACCGTCCTGATCGCCGACGATGCAAAGTGTGGGAACGGCGATCGCCTCGGCGGTCCTGGTATAGTCGGCATCGCGTATCGCCGCGCAGGTCGCGGCATAGCCCGCCACGGACTGACGGGTAAGCATGTTGCGGCAGCCGTCCAGCGCCGGCTTGCGCTCGGCATGGAAATGCGGCGTGAACCACAATTTCATCACGGTATCGGCGATCGCGGCGATCCCGTCCTTCTGAACGGTGGCGATGCGGGCATTCCAGCCATCGGGGGTACCGATCTTGTGCGCCGTGTCGCACAGCACCAGGCCCTTGACGATGCCGGGCCGACGGCCGGCGAGGCCGAGCGCGATCAGGCCGCCGACGGAAAGGCCGCACAGAACCACGTCCTCGATGCCGAGATGATCGATCAGGCCGAGAAGATCGTCGACGTGGTCCTCGATCGTGTAGGGCGTAGCGCCAAGATCGGACAGGCCGTGGCCACGCTTGTCATAGGCGAGCGTGGCGATCGAGCCGCCAAACGCGCCGGCCATCTCGCTCCAGATGCGCAAATCCGTGCCGAGCGAATTGATGAAGACGAGGTGCCGCCCGCCCCGCCCGGCCGGTCTGTGATCGAAATGCAGCGTGATGCCGCCGATGGTGATGAACTGCACGGCCGTCTCCTCTCCACGAAGATGGATGACGCTATTGGTTTGGTAAAATCATATTTTCTAGTGTTATCTTAACTGCTGGGTTATGGATCGCCATGATCGACAGCCGTGTCAAGTTCCGCCATCTTCAGACTTTCCTGGAAGTCGCGCGCCAGAAAAGCGTGGTGAAGGCGGCCGGGGTGCTGCATGTCAGCCAGCCGGCAGTGACCAAGACGATCCGTGAGCTCGAGGAAGCCTTGGGCGTCAGCGTGTTCGAACGGGACGGTCGCGGCATCAGGATGACCCGGACCGGCGAAGTGTTCATGCAGCATGCCGGCCTCGCCGTCAGCGCCCTCAGGCAGGGGATCGATTCCGTCGCCCTGGCCGGCGCCAAGGTGGGGCCGCCCCTTCGCATCGGCGCGCTGCCGACGGTCTCGGCCCATATCATGCCGCTCGCCATGCAGTTCTTCCTCAAGGAGGACACCGGCGTCACCGTCAAGATCGTGACCGGGGAAAACAGCGTCCTCCTGGAGCAGTTGCGCATCGGTGAACTCGACCTCGTGGTCGGGCGCCTGGCGGCGCCGGACAAGATGACGGGCTTTTTCTTCGAGCACCTCTATTCGGAGCAGGTCGTGTTCGTGGTGCGTCCTGGACATCCGCTGCTGAACAGCGGCGGCAACCTGTTCGAGCAGATGGGCGCCTACCCCGTGCTGATGCCGACGCGCGGCTCCGTCATCCGCCCCTTCGTGGAGCGCATCTTCATCGCCAATGGCGTCGCGACCGTGCCGACGGAAATCGAGACGGTGTCGGATTCCTTCGGCCGGGCCTTCGTGCGCCGGAGCGATGCGATCTGGGTCATCTCGCACGGTGTGGTCAGCAACGACATCGAGGAAGCCACCTTGAGGACCCTGCCGATCGAGACCAGTGATACCAAGGGACCGGTCGGCCTGACCATGCGCACCGACATGGTGGCCCACCCCGCCTTCACAATTCTGCTCAGGACCATCCGCGAGGCGGCCGGGAAGCTCGGCTGAAAGCCGGCGTGGTTCGGCGACTACTCGTCTTTGTCCCCGCCATCCTCATCGGCCTTACGGCGTTCGATCACGGCCTGCACCTGCGTGAAGTCGGAAGGGGCCATCGACAGCCCCTCGATCTTGTCGCTCCCGAGTTGGTTGACGGTCGCCCGCAATTCTCTCACCGGCACGACCTGCACATCGCCGCCACGCAGCATGATCGCCACTGTTCCCGGCTCGACCAGATCGCTGGCCACAATGCCGAGGCCGTCCAACAAGATGACTTCACCGGTCACGCATCACTCTCCCCTAAGCTACTTCTCCTGACCGAGCCACCAGGACGATCGAGAGGAGTTTGCAGCATGCCAGACATTTGCAGGATTCCCGGCAAGGCCCGTGGACGGGCCTTGCCGGGAATCCTGCATGGTCTCTCCATGCGCCTACCATAGGGGGATCGGAAAGGTGTACCAACCTTTTAAGACTGCCGTCTCGCGTCGATCTCCGCGAGCAAGGAAGTCATTGCAGGCGAAAGCGCTGCTGCAGAATTGCCGAGGGATGGACGATCGACCTCGCTTCGAAGCGACTGCATTTGGAAGACGTCACTGGAACCCGGAAGGGGGCGCCGAAACAAAGGGCCAGTGTCAAAGCGCATTCCTTACAAACCACGCCTTTCTCCATCCCCTTGTTTCAACACTTTTTCTTAACCGAAAAGCCTGTCGACCTTTCTGGAAAATGCCCTAGGCGTTGCCCTTCTTGGCCCTGCCCCGCGCCGTGCGAACCGGAGCCTTCTCCTTGGTCTGTCGGCCTTGCTGACCCAGACCGAGTTCCTTTGCCAACCGTGAGCGATGGGCCGAGTAATTCGGTGCCACCATGGGATAGTCGGCGGGCAGCCCCCATTTCTCGCGGTATTGCTCCGGCGTCATGTCATAGGCGCTGCGCAGGTGCCGGCTCAGCGACTTGAACTTGCGTCCATCCTCCAGGCAGATGACATAGTCGGGCGTGACGGACTTCTTGATCGGCACCGCCGGCGCTGCCGCAACGACGGGTTCGATTGGCCTTCCAGTATTCAGATCGCTCAACCGTCCATGTACCGATCTGATGAGTTCGGAAAGGGACGAAGAGGAGACCTGATTGTTCGCCACATAGGCAGAGACGATATCGACCGTCAGGTCGACCAGTTTCGTGTCAGCTTCAAGCACGTTGAGCCACTTTCGTTGTTGTGTTGATTTCAAAGTGAGTGAAGTTTTCTTAGTGACCGCAGCGTTGTGGACCCTATTGCCGCGGTGAGTCTGTGACACTCAAGCAAATTTCCACCCATGTAAAGCCATGCTGGGCAAGTCTTTGGGCCTATCCTCAGGCAACACCGATAGTGCTGGCGATTCGACCGGCCCAGCCTTCGGCCATCACGTATAAGACTGTCGATATGCTTAAGAAAAAGGCAGTCCCTCTTCTTCCCGGATGCAGGCCGAGGCCATAGGCAGCCAGGCAGGGCACTGGTGGCACCGCTCCGCCGAGCCATCGATTGGCCTCGAGGAGTTCCTTCGGAAACATCACGCAATCCTCGTCTGCCGCAACGAAGACCCAGGCCGGCCTCATAGTTGCCAGGAATAGCCACCGTCATGACGGGCTGACGATTGAACGACTTCAAGAAAGTCGTCAATATCATCCTCCGATCTGGAGAGTTCACCAATGAGGATTGCCTTCGCCTTGTCTTGCGCTGGCCTGATCGCCTGCTTGGGCACCGCCTCGGCCTGGGCCGATGGCGCCAGCTGCAGCGACATCAAGCGCGCATTGGTCTCCGCGAATATGGACTTGATGCGCATCGAGCGAGGACCGCTGCCTGTCGCGCCGGTGCAGGCCGCCTTGGTGATCGGCCAGATGTCTGCCCTCACCCAGCTCACCCAGCTTGCCTGCGACGAGGAGGATGCTCGCCAGATCGCGAAGGTCGTCGGGGTTCGCCTGCGTGGCCTGCAGGCCATGCTGCCGATCGATTCCGCCCCTGCCGAGCCAGCACAGGCTCCGGAAACCCCTGCCGAAACGGCGGAGAGCGCGGAAACTCCACCGACGCCACCTCCGGCCCCGCCCAGCGAAGCCCGTCGGCAGATCACCCGGAAGCCAGCGAGTGCCGTCGGCTGCCACCGCGTCTATTATACGAGGGACGGCCATCGCTATTGGCGCTGCCAGCGCTGAGCACAGCGGGCTTCGCAGCCGCGCTCATTCGCTGCCTTCGCAGATCGGGGTCGGCCGCGGCGGCGGAGCGGGATGATCGAGCTTGTATTGTGCCAGGACCGGTTCGAGGACTTGTCGCGACCAATATTTGGGGGCGCCGATCTCTCTCAGGCAGGCAGCATTCCAATAGAGGCCGGCCCGGGCAGGCGATTGACCGGCTGCCACCGCGCGCGCGACATTGCTGACGTCGGCGGCTTCGGGATAGATATACAGCGTGGTCGGATAGTCCTTCACCATGGACAAGATCTGCTTCACATCCCCGAGCGACCAGCTGGTGCAGCCATTGCTGCGCCCGCCGGCATAGTCCACCAGCTTTCCAAAGGGAACATAACCGTCCTGGTTCGCATAGGGGCTACTCGGAGCCTTGCGCAGGCACACGCCCTTCAGGGCGACGGCGGCATGGCCCCCGATCGCGCGCTGGCGGGCATTGGCGGTCTCACCCACGCCATCGAACTGGATGAAGGATCGCAGGAATGCTGCGTCCTGGTTCGCCGCCACGCGATAATAGCCCTTGAAAGAGGTCTTGGTTTCGGCCGTCACATAGGAACCGCCGGTCGTCAGTTCTGAATCCTGCGCATTG
The DNA here is from genome assembly GCF_052045555.1 of Labrys sp. 22185. NCBI lineage: Bacteria > Pseudomonadati > Pseudomonadota > Alphaproteobacteria > Hyphomicrobiales > Xanthobacteraceae > Labrys > Labrys sp. 22185. The sequence goes on from NZ_JBQEPH010000016.1 coordinate 110,848, forward strand.
CCGAAATGCCTGGCGCAGCGTCGCCCGTTGGAAAAGTCCGCCACGCCTCTCAGATTGCGGCCGCCGCCATGCCCGGCCGAAATGGCCCGGAAGGAATGCTGGGATTCACAGATTATGTAGAAGCGTCCACCGCCAGGATCGTTGGGCCGCGTCGCATCCATGGCGAAGTAGCAGGGGTTGCTGATGGCTCCCTGGCTTGCCTTCTGGATATAGAGAGCCCGGGCTCTTTGCAGGACCGGCAAGGCGATCTGTCCTTGCCCCTCGCCGACATAGGTCATCAGCCAGGAGGGAATGCCGGCTGCCAGGGCCCCACTCGATCCGCCGGCGATGGCGGCACCGAAGAACAGGCAGGCGACGCCCACGCCCTTCGCCAGCCTGGATTTCGGCCGCACCGAGCTTGTCGGCCTTCCAAAGCGCGACCCAAAGGCTGCTTCCAGGATCTCCATTCTGCGGGTGCGAGGGGTCGCCTTGAGCATGTGCGCCAACCGAGCCATCGTGAGTTCTTTCCCTCTTTTCGCCGAACCGGCCCGCGAAGAAGGCGCAGCACCAGGCGATGCGAAGACCAGGCGAGCACGGCCGCAATCGGCATGGGGTCAGGCTAGCCTGGAAGCGTTACGTTTCCTTTACTCGCCATGCATGTCGGTGGAGGACGGCAAATTGATGGAGAGCTTGCGTTGCGATGGAGAGCCGCTCTGGCGGCTAAAGGCGGCACCGTGGCGGCGACCTCAGCAGAGCTTCAGAGCGCCCGCTTTCGAGCTGCCCGTCTTGCGGTCGATGACGAGTTCGAAACTCACCTTTTGTCCCTCGCGCAACTCGCCAAGGCCCGAGAGCGTCACGGCGGTGATGTGGACGAAGATATCCCGGCTGCCATTATCGGGCGCGATGAAGCCGTATCCCTTGGCAGGATCGAACCATTTGACAGTACCAGTGCTCATGCTGAGCCTCCCCCCAAGAGGCTTCAATCCCGGCTTTCGGCACCCAATGCGGATTCGGAGTTTTGCCAAAGACACCAGGCCACCCCGCAGACGCCATTCGTTCGGATCGCGTAGAATGTCATCGGCGAGCCACCGGCAGGCTATTCCCGGTGGCACAGGCAAATGGCTCGCTGCCTCCGCTCCATTCAGAAAGAGCCCGACGTTTTGAACGTCGGGCAAGGTCGTGTCTTAGGACCTGTCACCCGCCAGCTCCTCCTAAGGCAGGTACTGGCAGTATCTCGATTTTCGCACGATCTCGTGATTTCGCCGTGACAAAATGCCTTCGGGACAACGGGGCTCAAGCACGATGGCGCAACAGGGCAATACGGCATTGCATGTGCATCGTCGTCAGGCCGCCGGGAAGGCTTCCTCGGAGCTCGTGCTTTCACGCTTCCCTTGATACTTTCGGGCGTAATGAGCAGGTGGCAGGCCGACATGCCGGCTGAAGGCAACGCTGAACGTACTCGCCGAGCCATAGCCCACCCGCTCGGCAATCTCGGCGATACCGCCCTCTCCATTCCGCAACTGGCGCTTGGCCAGTGCCATGCGCCAGGACAGCAGATACTCCATCGGCGAGACACCGACCACATGCCTGAACCTTTCGAAGAAAGCCGAACGGGACAGGGCTGCCGCCTGTGCAAGAAGCGCCACTGTCCACGGACGGGCCGGATCTGCGTGCATATGCCGGATCACAGGCCCGAGGCGCCCGTCGGCAAGGCCGCACAGGAGTCCGGGAGAGGCTGTGGTGCGGGCTGTCGACCGTAGAGCCTCGATGAGAAGGACTTCCAGCAGGCGTGCCAAGACGACCTCACGCGCCGGTCGCAGCCCGCGTGATTCCTCGCCGACGAGTTTCACCAGGGTTGCGAGCCGGCTTTCGCCGCGCACATGGACGAGTTGCGGCAGCAGTGAAACCAGCAAGGCCGCATCCGGCGAAGCGAAGTGGCAGTAGCCGACCAGCAGCACGACGTCAGGCGGCCCGTCGGGAAGGCCGAGCCGGAATTCATTGTCACCGAGGGAAATCGGTGTGCTGTCGGCGACATTCGAGGCCATCGGAGCCAGGCTCGACATGGCGAAACCATAGGCCGCGGGGATCAGCGCAAAATCGCCGACCTGCAACGCGATCGGCTCCTGTCCATCGGCTGCGAGGCGACATGCTCCCTCGAGGACCGCACAGTAGAACGGCCGGCCGGCCTCGGTACGGCGCACGCGCCACGGCCCCGCCGCACCGACGATTTTCGAAAACCGGGCCTTCGGCTGGAGCAGCGTGACGATTTCAGCAAGCGGATCGGTCAAATTCGGACTTCTGCAAATGAAATATGGACTTCTCATTGTAGCAAGTCCGAGCCCCGCGATCTAGCTTTCCGGCTCCGCCACCCCTTTTGTGGAAGCCTTATGAAAACCGTCCTGATTACCGGATGCTCATCCGGATTCGGCCTCGAAACGGCCCGCTATTTCCTCGACCGTGGCTGGAAGGTCATCGCCACGATGCGCATGCCGCGCGAGGAGATCCTGCCACGCTCCGAGCATATGCGTCTGCTGGCCCTCGACGTCACCGATCCCCACAGCATCGGCCAGGCCGTGGAAACCGCGGGGCCGATCGATGTCCTGGTCAACAATGCCGGTATCGGCGTGCTGAACGCCCTTGAAGGCACTTCGATGGATGACATTCGCGAGGTCTTCGAGACCAACACACTCGGCACCATCGCGATGACACAGGCCCTGCTGCCCCAGTTTCGACAGCGCCGGGCCGGTGCCATCGTGAATGTCACCTCAAGCGTCACCTACAGGCCCTTTCCGCTGCTAGCCGTCTATAGCGCCAGCAAGGCGGCAGTGAATGCCTTCTCGGAATCGCTGGCGCTCGAGCTTGCTCCCTTCGACGTACGCGTTCGCCTGGTGCTGCCCGGACGTGCACCGGAAACCCGCTTTGGCGAGAATGCGCGAACTCGCATGCAGGACGGCATCCCCGATGCCTATGCCGACCTGGCGCAGAACGTCTTTGCCGAATGGGGAAAGGCAACCGCAACGACGAAGGCACGGGACGTCGCGGAAGCGGTATGGCACGCCTCGAACGACCCGTCATGCCCTCCACGTATCGCCGCCGGCGCCGATGCCTTGGCGCTGGCGGGAACGAGCTGAAGCGCGGCAACGCTCGCCCATCGCTTTTTTCCGGCAGCGACGGTGAGTTCTCCTTGGTATCAGGTCTCAGTCTACCGCTCTCGGCGAGGCAGAACAGGAAGGTAATATTCTGCTTCAAATTGATAGAATACTGATAGTGTGACTGCTAACGAAACGCCATCTGCCTGGAATAGACAAGACAGAAGGCATTTTTTACGTCCAGGCACCGATCGGGCTTGATCAATTCTGCGACTGGGCCGTAGATCGGTCTTGGGGATGAACGTGATTTCCAAGCGATTCACCTGGTTGCGGGGGATGTTTCGTGGCGACTGACTCCAAGGGACGTGCAGTTTTTCGGTCGATCATCGGCGCTGGCGCGCTCGTCGCGCTGGGAGCGGTACTTTGGTTCGCCACACGCCCTCCCCCGCTGGTCGTGCAGGGTGAAGTCACGGCCAACCGGGTCGATATCAGTTCCCGGGTGGCCGGCCGCATCGCCAAGCTGGCCGTCGATGTTGGGGATAATGTCAAGCAAGGCGATGTGATCGCCCAGCTTGAGAGCCCCCAGCTCGATACCGGCCTGCTGGCGGCGAGGGCGGCATTCAACGTCGCCAAGGCCGATTTCGAACGCGTCAACAGCACGCGGGCCGAGACGATAGACGCGCGCCGGGCGGACCTCGCTGCGGCGAAGGCCGACGTCGTGCTCTACCAGGAAGTCTCCAATCGCCAGGCCGCGCTGGTCAGGAGCGGCAACACACCCCAGCAGCGGGTCGATGAGGCCACGCGCAATCTCGAGGCCGCGACCCGCAAGCAGGAAGCGGCCGAGGCCCAGTTGCGGCTGGCGGAAAAGGGCGCGAGCGACGAGGAAAAGGCCCTGTCGGCCGCCCAGGTCAAGCAGGCCGAAGCCAGCCTCGGCCAGCGCGAGGCCGATGTGGCGGAGATGACCATCAAGGCGCCGATCTCCGGACAGGTGACCACGCGGGTCGCCGAACTCGGCGAGAATTTCAGTGCCGGCGCACCCATCTATTCACTCATCGACCTCGACGAGCCCTGGTTCACCTTCAATTTGCGCGAGGACCTGCTGGCCGGGCTCAAGGTCGGCGACAAGTTCGAGGTCACCATTCCTGCATTGGGTGCCAAGACGCTGACCGTCCATGTCACCACCATCAACGTACAGGGCCAGTTCGCGACATGGCGGGCCACCCGGGCTACCGGAGACTTCGACCTGCGCACCTTCGAAGTCCGGGCCAAGCCGGTCGATCGCGTGGAGGGATTGCGCCCGGGCATGAGCGTCATCGCGGCCTGGAACCGGCAAGGCCATTGAGATGACCGGTATTGGCCGCATCAGAGCCGGCTTCTGGCTGGTGTTCTGCCGGGAGTTCGCCTGGCTGCGCCGCCGCCCCTTCCTGCTGTGCCTGACCACGATCATACCCTTGGTCCTGATCGGCGTGCTGTCGGTGACCTTCAGCGCGGGCCTGGTGACACGCCTGCCGATCGCGGTGCTCGATCTCGACGGCAGCGACTTGTCGCGCCAGGTCATCCGCACCGTCGATGCCACACCCGACACGGCGATCGGCATGCGCGTCGCCGATCTCGGCGAAGGCAAGCGGGCCATCCAGTCCGGCCAGATCTATGGCCTGCTGATGCTGCCCAAGAATCTGGAGCGCGATGTCTTCGCCGGGCGCCAGCCTCAGGTGGTGTTCTTCTACAACAATCAGCTGATGACCCCCGGCGGCCTTGCCTCGCGCGGCGTCAACAACGCCGTGCCGGCGGTCGAGGGGGCCGTGCGCATCTCGCTGCGGACCAGCCGGGGCACGCTGGCGGCGGCGGCGCAGCAGGCGATCACGCCGATCCCCGTGCAGACGCAGGCCCTGTTCAATCCCACCCTGAACTACGCCCATTTCCTGCTCGCCTGCATCATGCCGGCCGTGCTGCAGATCGTGATCGTGCTGTCCTCGGTCTATGCCGTCGGCCTCGATACGCAAACGCGCCATCGCCTGCGCATCCTGCGCCGGCTGGGCAAGGGGCTATGGCCGGCCCTGGCCGGCAAGATGCTGCCCTACACGCTGATTTTCCTCGGCGTGCTCGGCCTTGGCGACGCCGTCCTGTTCGGCCTCCTCGGCTTGCCGCTGCGCGGCAATCCCTTCCTGCTGCTGGCGGCCGGCACGCTCTATATCCTGGCCTGCCAGTTCTACGGCCTGGTGCTGACTTTGTTCATCAAGCCCGTCGCCTCCGCCCTGAGCCTGGCAACGCTGATCGTTTCTCCCGCCTTCGGATATATGGGGATCGGCTTCCCCCGCCTGGGCATGAACGCCTTCGCCTATTGGTGGAGCGCCGGACTGCCGGGCACCTGGTACCTGACCGCCCGCATCGACCAGACGCTGCGGGGCACGCCGCCGGATCTGTCGCTGCATCCCATCGCGATCCTGCTCGCCTTCGTCATCGGCCTGGCGCTGCTGTCCGGCCTCAAGCTGGAGCTGATGGGCCGGCATACCCAGGCTGAAAAGCGGGCCGCCTTGGCAGCGCGGGCGGAGGCGCGGGCATGAGCGGCATCCTCAAGACCTTCAGGCACGAGCTGGGACGCATCTTCGCGCTCAAGGCGATCTTCTCGACCCTGTTCGTCGCCGCCCTGATCTATGCGGTCTATTATCCCCAGCCCTATCGCAACGAGGCGCTGCGCGACGTGTCGATCGCGGTGGTGGACCTCGACGGCACCACGGCCAGCCGCGAACTGGCGCGGCGGCTCGATGCCTCCTCGGACGTCGCGGTGGCGATGGTCCTGCCCAACCTCGCCACCGCCGAGCGCGAAGTCTTCAAGCGCACGCTCTCCGGTGCGGTGGTGATCCCGCTCCATTTCGAGCGCGACCTCCTGCATGGCCGCGCCTCGCCGATTTCCCTCTATTCCGACGCCAGCTATTTCCTGATCAACTCGCGCGTCGCCGGCGCCGTCAATACGGTGGCCCGCAGCTATGGCACGGAAGTCGAGACGGCTCGCCTGATCGGGCTGGGCGTCGACCCGGCAGTCGCGGCTTCGGCGACCAGCCCGATGCCGCTCGTCTCCATTCCCCTGTTCAATCCGCAGGGCGGCTACGCGACCTATGTGCTGCCGGGCGCCTTCACCATCATCATGCAGCAGACCCTGCTGATCGCGGTCTGCCTGCTCGCCACCATCGCCGGCATGCCCGGCATCGCCGGCCAGAGCATCCCCAATGTCGGTGCAACCGCCACGGTCCTGGGCAAGCTCGCCGCCTACCTGGCCGTGGCCGCGCTCCTAGTGCCGTTCTATTTCATCGTGCTTCCCTATTTCTACAACATTCCCCGGCTGGGCGCCCTCGGCACCATCGCACTCCTCGCCCTGCCCTTCGTGCTGTCGGTCAGCGCGCTCGGCATGGTGATCGGGCTGATGCTGCGCTCGCCTTTGACCGTGCAGCTCACGGCCGCCGCCCTCGGCATGCCGCTCTTCTTCCTGTCGGGCTTTTCCTGGCCGATCGAGGCGGTGCCGCCCGTCCTGCGCGCCGTGGCCCAGCTCATTCCCGGCAGCATGGCCATCACCGGCATGACCCAGGTGGTCGAGATGGGCGCCTCGATCGACGATGTCAGGGTGCAGTTCCTCGGCCTGTGGGCGCTCGCCGCCGGCTATACTCTGCTCGCCATCCTGCTCGAATGGCGCCGCCAGCGGCGCCAGGCGGCCCGATCCGCCCTCGCCTGAGCTGTTTCAGGCGCCAAGCCTGTCGGCCAATTCGGTGAAGCTGCCAGCATGGACGTCGAACCAGGGCTCGGGCGAGACATCGGGCCGGGCATCCGGCCCGAACTCCTGCGGCCGCGCCACGAAGGCGGTCCGCATGCCGAAAGCCCTGGCAGCCTTGAGGTCGTATTTATGGCAGGCGACCATCATGATCTGGTCGGGCCGATAGCCGAGATAGTCGACAGCGAGCTGATAGACGGCCGGAGCCGGCTTGTAGCTGCGGGCCAGTTCCGCGGTGAGCACCGCGTCGAACGGCAGGCCGGCATGCCTGGCCACGGCGACCACCGCCGCCATGCCGGCATTCGACAGGGTCGAGGTCACGTATTTGCGTCCGAGCCGGTCGAGCCCCGCCACGCTGTCGGGCCAGGCATCGAGCTTCGTCCAGACCGTGTTGAGTTCGTCCCGCTCCGCGATCGAAAAACGCCCCGACAAGGCATGGCGCTCCAGCAGGACATCGAGCGCCTGGCGATAGATCGCGTCCACCCGGATCCACGGTCGCTGCCCGGCAATGACCTCGTCGAGCGTGCGGCGATAGTGATCGCGCCATTCGGCCGACAAACGCGCCCAATCCACCGCGATGCCCTTGGCGCGGTTGAGCGCCTCACCCATTCGCATGATAGGCCGGTAGAAATCGACGCAGGTTCCCTGCACGTCGAAGGTCAGCGTCTTCACGCCTTCAAGAGCCTCCGCAGCCACGGCACCCCTCCTGCCTAGACCCATTGCAAACACCGTCGCACCCGCGGCGGCACCGGCCAGGATATTCCGGCGATCCATTCGAGTCGAAAGCCCCGGCAATGTCATGATCATCACCCGGTCATTCAGGCGTTGGACGAATGGATCGCGTCAATCACGGCGTCGGTGACGTCCTTGGTGGTGGCGGTGCCACCGACGTCGGGCGTCAGGATGCCTGATCCCGTCACCCTTTCCACCGCCCGCATCAGCCTGGCGGAGGCTTTCGCCTCGCCGAGATGGTCGAGCATCTGGGCGGCCGTCCAGAAGGTCGCAACGGGATTGGCGATGCCCTTGCCGGTGATGTCGAAGGCCGAGCCATGGATCGGCTCGAACATCGAGGGGAAACGCCGCTCGGGATCGATGTTGCCCGTGGGCGCCACGCCCAGGCTGCCGGCAAGCGCTCCGGCAAGATCGGAAAGAATGTCGGCATGGAGATTGGTGGCGACGATGGTATCGAGGCTCCGGGGATTGAGCGTCATGCGTACCGTCATGGCGTCGACCAGCATCTTGTCCCAGGTCACGTCCGGAAATTCCTCGGCGACCTCGGCGGCAATCTCGTCCCACATCACCATGCCGTGGCGCTGCGCGTTCGACTTGGTGACGACAGTCAGGAACTTGCGCGGCCGCGATCGGGCCAGCCTGAAGGCATAGCGCATGATGCGGGTGACGCCGACGCGGGTGAAGATCGCCACCTCCGTGCCGACCTCCTCGGGAAGCCCCCGGTGGGCGCGGCCGCCGTGCCCGGAATATTCGCCTTCCGAGTTCTCGCGCACGATCACCCAGTCGAGATCGCCCGGCCCGCACTGACGCAGGGGCGAGGTGATCCCCGGCAGGATCTTGGTCGGCCGCACATTGGCATATTGGTCGAAGCCCTGGCAGATCGGCAGGCGCAGTCCCCACAGCGTGATGTGGTCGGGGACGTCGGGCGCGCCGACCGCGCCGAAATAGATGGCGTCGAACTTCTTGAGCCTGGACAGCCCGTCGGCCGGCATCATCACGCCGTGCTTCTTGTAATAGTCCGAACCCCAGTCGAAATTCTCGATATTGAACTTCAGGCCGCCGTCGCGCCTTTCGAGGGCGGCCAGCACCGTGGTGCCGGCTGCGATGACTTCGGGGCCGATGCCATCGGCGGGAATGGCTGCGATCGAATATTCGCGCATCTTGTGTGCTCCGTGGGAAAAGAGAAGATCAGGGGTGCTGGCCGGCGGCATTGGTGTTGGCCGTATCCGGTGTGTTGGTGGCCGAACGGGCGAGGACCAGGGTCAGCACGGCCGACAGCACCAGAAGTCCGGCGACGAAATAGAGCCCGCCGGCAAAGCCGCCCGTGACGTCCTTGATCCAGCCGATCATCGAGGGACCGACGAAGCCGCCGAGATTGCCGATGGAGTTGATCGTGGCGATGCCCGCTGCCGCAGCCGGGCCGGACAGGAACAGGGTCGGCATGCTCCACAGCGGCGGCTTCGAGCAGCTGATGCCGATATTGACCAGCGTCAGGGCGATCAGGACTGTGACGACCCCGCCGGCACCGGAGGCGAAGGCAAGGCCACCCGCCGCCAGCAGGCAGGCGAAGACGACATGCCAGGTACGCTCGCCGGTCCGGTCGGAATGACGAGCCCAGAACACCATGGCGATGACAGCCATCACGGCGGGAATGGCATTGAGGAAGCCGACCTGCAGCGAGGTCAGGCCGAACTCCTTGATGATCTGGGGCGCCCAGATGCCAAGCGTATACAAGCCGGCTGAAATGCCGAAATAGACCAGGGCAAGGGCGAGGACGCGGATATCGGCAAGGCCGGCCCAGATGCTGTGATGGGCCTTGGCGCCCTTGGCCTTCTGCTCGTCCGCCATGGTTGCGACCAGCCAGGCGCGCTCCTCCTCCGTCAGCCATTTCGCCTTTTCGGGGCGATCGGTGAGATAGAACAGCACGACGACGCCGAAGACCAGCGCCGGCGCTGCTTCGATCAGGAACATCCACTGCCATCCGGCCAGGCCCATCAGTCCGTGCATTTCCATGAGCGCTCCGGAGATCGGCGAGCCCAGCGCCGTGGACAAGGGAGCCGCCGCCATGAAGATCGCCGTGACGGCGGCGCGGCGGCGGGCGGGAAACCAGAAGCTCAGATAGAGGATGATGCCGGGGAAGAAGCCGGCTTCGGCGACGCCGAGCAGGAAGCGAAGGATGTAGAAACCCGCCACCCCCTGCACGAAGGCCATCAGGCCGGAAATGAGGCCCCAGGTGATCATCACCCGCGCGATCCAGATGCGCGCGCCGACCTTGTCGAGGATGAGGTTGGAGGGCACCTCGAACAGGAAGTAGCCGAGGAAGAAGATGCCGGCACCCAGGTCGAAAACAGTCGAAGAGAAGCCGAGATCCTTGTTCATTTCTAGCGCGGCAAAGCCGATATTCACGCGATCGAGAAACGCAATGAAGTAAAGCAGCATGATGAAGGGCACGATGCGCCATGAAATCTTGCGCAGGACACGACTTTCCAGCTCGCTTGCCACGACAATCTCCTCCCATTTTTTTTTGCAAGACGCATCTGCTGCGCTTGTCCATCGTTTTCCCGCGGAGGAGGCCTGGACTTCAATGTTCCCATGATTATATAATTATTTTGTATAATTAGGGGGAGATCGTGGAGCTCGGCCAACTCCGGTGTTTCGTCGTGGTGGCAGAGGCGCTGCATTTCGGCCGGGCCGCGCAGAAGCTCGGCATGCTGCCGGCCTCACTGGGCCGGCATATCCGGCTCCTGGAGGAATCGCTGGGTACGCAATTGCTGCTGCGCACAACGCGCAATGTCAGCTTGACCAGCGAGGGCGCGACGCTCCTCCCCCAGGCACGCCAGCTCCTCGCCCAGTCCGACGACATCGTGGCCCGTTTCAGGGCGATGGGCGTGAGCCCGGCCAAACCGCTGCGGATCGGCGCAATCGACAGCGCTGCCGCCGGCCTGTTGCCGATGCTGCTCCAGGACCTTCGAGCCGTTCATCCGGACATGGCAACCCAGCTCATCGAGGACAAGACCATCCGGCTCCTGCCCCGCTTGCTGTCCGGAGGCATCGATCTCGCCTTCATCCGGCCCCCGGAGGTGATCGACCCTCATATCAAGACCGTCCGGCTGTTTCACGAGACCGCGGTGGTGGCGATGTCGGTCCAGCACCGCCTGGCGGGGCGGAACCATGTCGCCATCCACGAACTCGAGGACGAGCCACTCATCGTGCCGGAACGGCGATCCCGTCCCCACAGCCACGACCTCACCATCAAGCTGTTCACCGAAGCGGGACTTCAGGCCAGGGTCGCGCAGTTGGCGGATGAGAAGCAGACCATCGTCAATCTCGTGGCAGCCCGGATCGGCATCGCCATCGTGCCGCAATGGACCGCCCGCCTGGCGGTCAGCGGCGTCGCCTTCGTGCCGTTGGCCGTCGAACCGGGCACGATGACCAACAAGCTGCCGCTTTCGGTCGCCTGGCTCAAGGGCGCGCGCGATCCGGACCGGGACAGGGTCCTGGAGGTCTTGAACCGGAACCTAGCCCGATATGAGGAATCGGCCTGAGGCTTCCTACAATTTGATGGAACCATCAAGAATGGCCGCAGCGTATCGGAAAAGGCGCTGAAGCTGCGGAACGCATGGCCCGGGTATTTTTCCAAGGGGCGCAAGCCGTCCTAGCTCGCCCACAAAGCAGGAGCGTGGGTCGCGATATAGTCCCACAGGCGATTGGCGACGGGACCGTGCGGGCGATCGCGTCGCCGCGCGGCGACCAGGTCGGTTTCCACCCCCGGAAAGGTGCTTCCGGCAATGGAAAGAAGGCGTCCATCGCGCAATTCCTGCTCGATCATGAAGCGCGGCAGGTGTCCCCAGGCCATGCCACGGATGATGACCTCCTTCTTCATCACGTGGTCGGCGACCGTGCATTGCGGCGCGCCTTCCATGACGTAGAAGTTCATCTTCGCCGCCGCCCGAGCAGTATCGCGGATGATGCATTGGGTGAGGCCGCGCATTTGATCGGGCGAGATCCGGCGTGTAGGCGCGAACGGCAAAAACCCCGGGGCAACCACCGGCACGAATGATACCGGGCCCAGATCGATCCATTCCAGGCGCGGATCCCCCTTCTCGATCCAATGCAGGATCAAATCGGCCTCGTCCTCCAAAAGCCGTTCCGCCGGGCCGCCGATCGTCTCGAAATGCAGATCCAGCCGTGTCCGCGGATATTGCGAGAAGAAGCCGCCCAGCAGTGGCAGGCCTTCCTGCAGGGGGCAGGTGTCGCCGAGTATGACGCGCAGATGCGTCTCCTCGCCCATGGCGAGTTGGCGGGCATGCACACGCAATGCCTCCATCTCGCCGAGCAGGGACCGGGCCTTGCGATGGAACGAGCGGCCTGCCTCGGTCAGGGAAACGCGATAGCCGCTGCGATCGAACAGCAGGACGCCGAGATTGGCCTCAAGCTTGGCAATCGCCGCAAATATCGCCGCATGCGAGCGATTGAGCGCGATGGCCGCAGCCTGAAAGCCGCCTTCGCGGACCACCGCATCGAAGCACTGGATTTCCTGAAGCGTGAATGCATACATTGTCATTTTTTATTACAATGATCGTAATATCTTTTCAATTTTTATCGAAATTGCGCTGCCTTAATTTCGGAACACCCCATCGAGGAGGGCGGATTTCGCCTCCCAGGGCCCGGCAGTGACGCCGGAAAGAACAGGCATGAAAGGTTCACGCTATGACCAACGCCACCGCCCGCCTGCCTATGCAGGATCGCAAACAGCCAGCAGCCCCGTCGTTCTTCACCACCGGGGACGGCGTCAGGATCGCCTACACGACAGATGGCCCGGAAGACCTCCCGGCGCTCATCCTGTCCAATTCCATCGGCACGACCCTGCACATGTGGGATCTGCAGATCCCGCCATTGTCGCAGTATTTCCGGGTCATCCGCTATGATTTCCGCGGTCACGGTGCCTCGGACGTCCCGCCCGGCGCCTATTCCGATGGCCGGCTCGGCCGCGACGTGCTGGAACTGATGGATTGGCTCGGCATCGAGCGCGCGCATTTCCTCGGCCTGTCCCTGGGCGGCTTCGTCGGCCAGTGGCTCGCCATTCATGCCCCGGAGCGCATCGAGCGCCTGATCCTGAGCAACACGGCCGCCCAGCTCGGCCCTGCAGCCTATTTCGACAAGGCCATCGCCGCGGTGCTGGCCGCGCCGGATATGGCGGAGACGGCGGAAACCTTCCTCGGCAACTGGTTTCCGAAGGCCATGATCGCAGCGAACGGGCAAGCCATCCGGACCTTCCGGGAGATGCTGCTGAACACGTCGCGCCAGGGCCTGGCCGGCAACTGGGCAGCCGTACGCGACGCCGACCTGCGCCGCACCATTGCCCTGATCGCCGCCCCCACCCTGGTCATCGCCGGCGAGTTCGACACGGTCACATCCCTCGGCAAGAGCGAGGAGATAGCCGCCACCATTCCCGGGGCTCAGCTGAAGGTGCTGCCCGCCGTCCACCTCAGCAATATCGAGTTTCCGCAGGAATTCGTGGCGGAGGTGCTGTCGTTCCTGCAGGTGGATCCGAGTTGATGGCAATCGCCGTCGCATACGTTGTGGCCACGTCGCTCGTACGGGGCGTGACCGTAAGCAGCGTAGAGAGGGGTGCAGACAGCGATTGGGAGCCGGACCTCAAACGCGCTCAAGCGCGATGGCAATGCCCTGCCCCACCCCGATGCACATGGTCGAGAGCGAGCGCCTGCCGCCCTTGCCGGCCAGTTCCAGTGCCGCCGTACCGGTGATGCGCGCGCCGGACATGCCGAGCGGATGGCCGAGAGCGATGGCACCGCCATTCGGGTTCACGCGCGGATCGTCATCGGCAATGCCGAGCTGGCGCAGGGTGGCAAGTCCTTGCGATGCAAAGGCTTCGTTCAGTTCGATCACATCGAAATCGCCCTGCGCCAACCCCAGTCGCGCCATCAGCTTTTGCGACGCGGGCGCCGGGCCGATGCCCATGATCCGCGGCGGCACGCCGGCCATCGCACCGCCGAGGACGCGGGCGATCGGCGTCAGGCCATGAGCCTGGGCTGCCGCTTCCGACGCCAGGATCAGGGCGGCGGCGCCATCATTCACCCCCGAGGCGTTGCCCGCCGTGACCGAGCCTCCCTCGAACAGCGGCTTGAGCCTGGCGAGCGCCTCGGCCGTGGTGGCGCGGGGATGTTCGTCGCGCTCCACCATCATGGGATCGCCTTTGCGCTGCGGGATGGTGACCGGCACGATTTCCCGTGCCAACCGCCCGTTGGCCTGCGCGGCCGCCGCCTTTTGCTGCGAGGCCAGCGCCATGGCGTCCTGCGCTTCGCGGGTCACGCCGAAATCATCCGCGACGTTCTGTCCGGTCTGCGGCATGGAGTCCGTGCCATAGGCCTTGTGCATCGCCGGATTGACGAAGCGCCAGCCGATGGTGGTGTCGTGGATCTCGGCATGACGCGAAAAGGCACTGTCTGCCTTGGGCATCACGAAGGGCGCGCGCGACATGGATTCCACGCCGCCGGCGATCATCAGGCCGGCCTCGCCGGCCTTGATGGCGCGGGCTGCGGCGAGGACCGCATCCATGCCCGAGCCGCAAAGCCGGTTGATGGTGGTGCCGGGAACGCCCACCGGAAGCCCCGCCAGCAGGAGCGACATGCGGGCGACGTTGCGATTGTCTTCTCCCGCCTGGTTGGCACAGCCGAAGATCACGTCGTCGACATCCTGCCAATCCACGCCGGCATTGCGCGCCATCAGCGCCTTCAGTGGCACGGCGCCGAGGTCGTCGGCCCGAACCGGCGCCAGCGCACCGCCGAAACGGCCGATCGGCGTGCGGATATAGTCGCAGATGAAAACCTCGGTCATGTCACAACTCCGGAACGACGAGATCGGCAACCGGACCGGGAACATGGAGCTTTGCCCCCGTCACGGCCTGCAATTCGTCGATGGAAAGGGAGGGCAATTTCTCGCGCAGCACGAACCGGCCGCCTTCGATGTCGACGACGGCGAGGCTGGTATAGACCCGGGTGACGCAGCCCACCCCGGTCAGCGGCAGGGTGCAGCGCTCGAGCAGCTTGGGCTGGCCGTCCTTGGTCACGTGATCGGTGATGACGGCCACGCGCTTGGCGCCATGCACAAGGTCCATGGCACCGCCGACGGCGGGCACGCCCTTCGGGCCGGTGGACCAGTTGGCGAGATCACCCGTCTGGGCGACCTGATAGGCGCCGAGGATCGCCACATCGAGATGGCCGCCGCGCACCATGGCGAAGCTGTCGGCATGATGGAAGAAGGCGGCACCGGGCTTCAGCGTCACCGCCTTCTTGCCCGCATTGATCATGTCCCAGTCTTCCTCGCCCTGCGCCGGGCTCTCGCCAAAATTCAGGATGCCGTTCTCGGTGTGGAAGATCGCCTCGCGCCCTGCGGGCTGATACTGGGCCACCTTCTCGGGAAGGCCGATGCCGAGATTGACATAGGCGCCGTCAGCGATGTCCTGCGCGGCGCGCCATGCAATCTGGTTGCTCGACAATCTGCTCATCTCAGGCCTCCAGCGGATAGGCGGCATTGGCGCGGTTCAGGTCTTCTTCCTGATGCGGATGCGGCACTTCGACGATTTTCTGGACGAAGATGCCGGGGGTCACGACAGCCTCGGGATCGATTTCGCCCGCAGCTACGATGCGGCTGGCCTGCACGATGGTCACGACGGAAGCCATGCACATCAGCGGGTTGAAGTTCCGCGCCGCCATCCGATAGGTCAAATTGCCATAGGGATCGGCGAGTTCGGCCTTCACCAGCGCGACATCGGCCTTGAGCCAGCGCTCGCGCACATAGGAGCGCCCCTCGAACTCCTCAACCGGCTTGCCCGCCGCCAGATCGGTGCCGAAGCTGGTCGGCGTATAGAAAGCGGGGATGCCCGCACCGCCGGCGCGGATGCGTTCGGCCAAAGTGCCCTGCGGCACCAGTTCCAGCTCGATCTTGCCGGCAAGGTAGAGGTCGGTGAACACCACCGGGTCGGCCGAGCGTGGGAAGGAGCAGATCAGCTTGCGCACCATGCCCGCTTCGATCAGGGCGGCAAGGCCGACATGCCCGTTGCCGGCATTGTTGTTCACCACCGTCAGGTCCCTGGGGTGCCCCGTGGCCCGATAGCGGTCGATCAGGGCGTGGATCAGCTCGATCGGCGAACCAGCGCCGCCAAAGCCTCCGATCATCACCGTCATTCCGTCCTCGATCTCAGCTACGGCGCTGGCAAGGTTCGCGACTGTCTTGTCCATCTCCATCCATCCATGGTCCGAACGCGGTCTCGAGGCGCAGAATTAAGCGCGATGGCGCATTCCGTAAATCCAGTTTGTGCGATATGATGATATTTGTTTACATATCGCACAAGGAGCCCCGATGGCCATCAGTGAGCGAGACATCATGGGCGGGCTCGCCAAAGGATTGGCGGTGATCGAGACCTTCACCGCCGAACGCCCGCGCCAGTCCATCTCCGAAGTCTCGGCCGCCTCGGGGCTGGACCGGGCGACGGCGCGGCGCTGCCTGCTGACGCTGGCCCATCAGGGCTATGCCGACTATGACGGCAAGTTCTTCACCCTGACGCCGCGCATCCTGCGGCTCGGCACGGCCTGCCTGGCGACCATGCCCTTGCCGCAGATCGTGCAGCCGATGCTGGACAGGCTGTCGGAGGAGATCGGCGAAAGCTCGTCGGTTTCCATTCTCGACGGCAGCGAGATCGTTTATGTCGCCCGTGCCGCGCAGAAGAAGGTGATGTCGGTGGTATTGATGCCGGGCTCGCGTCTGCCGGCCTATTGCACTTCTATGGGCCGGGTACTGCTGGCCGGACTGCCCGAACGGGAAGCCCGCGCCATTCTGGGCACCGACAGGCTGCCGGCCCGCACGTCGCGCACCCTGACCGATCCCGAGGCGGTCATCGCCGAACTGGTACGCGTCAGGGCCCAGGGCTATGCCGCCATCGACCAGGAGGTCGAGGAAGGCTTGCGCTCGGTCGCGGTGCCACTCCTCAATGCCCGCGGCCGCGTGATCGCGGCGCTGAACACCGGCCTGCCGGCGTCCGGCCCGGTGGCGGATCTGACCGGACGCTATCTGCCGGCCCTGCTGGGCGTGCAGGCGCAACTGAAGCCGATCCTGCGATAGAAGCCGCCGGCGCGCTCAGATCTCGAGCAAGGCATAGGGCCGGCCCGTCGGCTTTTCGATATGGGCCGCCACATTGTAGACGGGTGCACCGCGCGACGTCTTGCCCTGATAGGCCCCGCGATGGGCATGGCCGTGAACGACCGCGCTGACCTCGAAGCGATCGATGGTTTCGGCAAGCCGCGAAGACCCCAGGAAGGGATAGATTTCGAGCGGCTCGCCCTGCACCGTCTCCACGATCGGCGCGTAGTGCAGCACCACCACCGCCCGATCGGCGCGGACCTGCCGCATGGCATTTTCCAGGCGCATCGCCTGATCGATGCCCTCGGCCACCATGGCCTTGATGGCGGGTTCGCCGAACGAACTCAACATGAAGCGGCCGAAGCCACCTGCAAATCCCTTCACGCCGACGAAGCCGACTCCCTCGATCTCGACATGCTGGCCATCGAGCAGGTGTACCTTCGCTGCCTCCAGGATCGCAGCCAGCTTGTCCGCTTCGCCTGCCTCATAGTCGTGATTGCCCAGCACGGCGACCACCGGAATGCTGCAGGCGGCGAGGTCGGCGGCAAGATGTTCGGCCTGTTTCGGCTTGCCGAGATCGGTGAGATCCCCGGCCAGCACCAGCACGTCCGCCGCCTCGGAAATCTCCTTGAAGAGATCGCGATAGGAGTCTGCCGGCGTGTCCTTGACATGCAGGTCGGCCAGGGCCGCCACCGTGATGGTCCTTGGCTGGTCATTCATCGCTTCTGCGTCCCTTGGAAGAACGGCGGTCCCCCTCCCCGCCCACATCGGCAAACCCCCATTCCTTGACGTCGATCTCGAAGTCTATGCGTGAATACATGCGGCCCCGGCAGATCTTCATCTGCGGCGGCGGCAATTGCCGCTGTGCGCCAAGCCGGTCGAGCAGTTCCGTCAGCAGCCAGGCCGGGACGACGTCCCGCTCTGATGGATAGATCCAGCGGAAATTGAGCAGATGCATCAGGAGCACCTCCCAATGCACTTCCATATGCGCGAGCAGGCGCTGCCAGTCGATCTGCGCATGCGTCTTGAGGATGAGATGGACCACGTCGGCCCCATCATAGCGATGACGCATCTGCACGAAACATTTGGACCAGATGAGGTCGGTCGGTCCGACGATGCCGACCTTGCAGTCGTAAAGGTGGATCTTGCGCCCCTGTTCGAACCAGTCGTCTCCCACCGGCATCGTGCCGTTGGGCGAGGCGAAAATGACGTCGAAGAACTTCTTGCCCTTGAAAACCTTGCCGAGCCAGCGATCATCCTCGATCTCGACGGCGTAGTTCTCGGCCTGGAAATAGGCGAGCAGGCGCTGGGCATCGCCCGCCTTGCAGAAGATATCCAGATCCTTGGTCAGGCGGGTGATTCCGGTATAGGCGCTGACGGCAAAGGTGCCGGCCACCAGAAACGGCACATCGCAGGCGCACAGGTCCTGGATGGCCTGTTGTACGAAGCCCTCCGCTTCATCGTCGTGCAGCAAGGGCTCGGCCATGGCCTGCATCAAATGCGACCGCTTTACCTTGGCTGCCTGTTTCTTGCCGCTTGTCGCCATCCCCACCGCCCTTGCCTGCCGTGACAGGTAGATCGTCCCTGTTGGAACCGATGCTGAGGAACTTGGTTCCGAAGCTGCTCGTCTCACGGGCGCTCGGTCACGCGACAAACTTGGCCGTGACGGGGACTGCGGAAAGGCTCATGAACTCGGCCGCAGGCGGTCCATGCAGTTGCGGGTGAGCGCTACACCCGGCGCGATACTGCTGCGGTGGATCGAGGAATAGCCCATGCGAAAGAAGCGGCAAGGACCCTCGTTCCCGGCAAAGAAGGGCGAGCCCGCTTCGATCAGCACGCCATCCTCTTTGAGGTCCGCCATCAGCAGGTCGGCATCCAGGCCGTCGGGGCCCGCGATCCAGAAGGAGCTGCCGCCGAAGGCAGCGGAACCGGCAATCATCAGGCCCTGCTCCCTGAGTGCCTCCGCCATCACGATGTGGCGCCCGTGATAGGCGCCGCGCATACGGTGCACGAGGGCATCGTAATGTCCGAGGCCGAGAAAATAGGCGACGGTGCGCTGCAGATGGCCGGCCGGATGGCGAAGCATGAGGGAGCGCAAGGCCCGTGCCTCCCGGATGAATGCCGCCGGCGCAACCAGATAGCCGAGCCGCAGGCCCGGAAACAGGGATTTGGAGAAACTGCCGACATAGAGGACCCGTCCGCTGCGATCGAAGGCCTTGAGCGCCGGCGAAGGCGGAGCCAGGAAGCTCATCTCGAACTCGTAGTCGTCCTCGACGATCATGAAATCCTTCCGGGCTGCCGCCTCCAGCAGGGCGACACGCCGTTCGACAGGCATGGTCGCCCCTGTCGGACAATGATGGCTCGGCGTCACGAAGACGGCGTCGACCTGCTCGGGCAGTGACTCGGGTGGCAGCCCCTCCTCGTCGACGTCGATGGCGGTGACGTCGGCCCCGCTCAACTGCAGGGAGGCGCTCATGTCGGGATGGCATGGGTTTTCGCATACCGCCCGTGAACCTCGGCCCAGCAGGAGCTGAATGACGATCCACAAGGCGTTCTGGGCACCGACGGTCACCAGGATCTCGTCCGGCGCAGCGCGGATGCCGCGGCTGGGCAGCGTTCGCGAGCAGATATAGTCGACGAGCCGGGCATCGTCGGCGGCGGCGAAATCGCCGGCCATCAGCTCGAAATCCTCACGGGCCAGGGCACGCCGCGCGCAGTCGCGCCAGGCATTGAGATCGAACAGGGAGCTGTCCATCTGGCCGTATAGAAAGGGATAGGGATAGCGCCGCCAATCGAGCGGCTTGCGGATCTGCTTGGCGACGATGAAGCTCGAGCGTAATTTGGCGCTCCAGTCGATCCGCTCCGCCTCGATCGAAGGCGTGACGATCTCCAGCGTGTTGAAGGGCGGGTTGTCGGCAATGCGATAGGCGCTGCGGCTCGAGGCCTGGATATAGCCCTGCGATGCCAGTTCCTGATAGGCCAGCGTCACCGTGATCCGGGAAATGGTGAGATAGGCGGCGAGCTTGCGCGTCGACGGCAGATGCAGGCCAGGGCGCAGGCGCCCCGCCAGGATGGAGGAGACCACGGTCTCGCGGATCTGGGCCTGGAGCCCGATCCGGCTCGCCTTGTCGACGAAGAAAATCGTCTCCGAAACCGTCGTCTGGCTCATCCTGCCCATCCCTGGCGCGTATTGCGTTTTCCTGGAACGGCGGTGGGCGTGCGGACGCGCCTTGCTCCGGCAAACTGGACTCATTCAACTTGCCAACTGGCTCTAAGGCAACAGGCCAGCGTGATTTATCCCTTAAGCCAATAAGACCGGGTCTGATGGCACCGGTGAAAATCCGGCCAAAACAGCCGGTGGCGCCGGGACCCCCGGTTGCCGCAAGCCAAAGGGGAATGATCATGCAACTGATCAAGCGTATGGCTGGCGCCATGACGGTGGCCGCCAGTCTCTTCAGTGCCGCCTTCGCCCATGCCGAAACCAATCTCGTGGTGGGCTACCAGCAGATCGTCGGCCCGTTCGTGACGGCGATCGCCGACGGCCGCTTCGACGCCGCCGCCAAGGAGGCCGGCTACAAGATCGACTGGCGCCAGTTCAGCTCGGCCGGCGACATCACCACCGCGCTGGCCTCGGGCGACGTGCCGATCGGCGTCATCGGCTCCACCGGCACCGCCGCTGCCGCCACCCGCGGGGTCGACCTGCAGCTCTTCTGGATCCTCGACAATATCGGCAAGTCCGAAGCGCTGGTGGCACGAGAGGGTTCCGGCATCACCAAGCCGGAGGACCTGAAGGGCAAGAAGGTCGCCGTTCCCTTCGTCTCGACCTCCCACTTCCATCTTCTGGTCGGCATGAAGCAGGTCTGGAAGCTCGACCCGCGCGAGGTCAACATCCTCAATCTCAAGCCGCCGCAGATCGTGGCCGCCTGGCAGCGCGGCGACATCGATGCCGCCTATGTCTGGCCGCCCGCTTTGTCGGAAATCCTGAAATCGGGCAAGGTGATCGCCGATTCCGAGGGCATAGGCGCCGCCAGCGTACCGACCTTCGACGGCCTCGTGGTCTCAAAGGGCTGGGCGGAGGAAAATCCCAAACTCATGGCCGCCTTCACCAAGGTCCTGGCGCAGGCCTATGCCGACTACAACGCCAACAAGGCGGCGTGGACCGCTGACTCCCCGCAGGTCCGCGGCATCGTCAAGCTGATCGGAGGCGATGGCCCCAGCACTGTCGAGGCCCTGAAGCTGCTCTCCTTCCCCAATGCAGCCGAACAGGCTTCGGATACCTGGCTCGGCGGCGGCGCGGTGCGCGCCCTCAATGCGAGCGCAAAGTTCCTGGTCGAGCAGAAACAGATCAGCAAGTCGCTCGACGACTACGCGCCCTATGTAAATGCGAGCTTTGCCCAGAGCGCGGCCAAATAGAGCGCCCCGATCGCGCACATCGTCGATCGCCCGTGCAACCCTGGCTCTGGGCGGCCGACAGCACATCCAACGCGCCCCGTGACCAAGCTGCCGGGAGGCATTCGTTATGGAAACGCTTAGTGTCAAGAACGTCAGCCTGACATATCCAGGCCTCTATTCGGACCAGGCCGTCATAGCCCTCAAGGGCGTCAATCTCAGCATCAACAGCGGGGATTTCGTCGTCGCCCTCGGCGCATCGGGGTGCGGCAAGACCACATTGCTCAACATCATGGCCGGTTTCATGGCGCCGTCCGATGGAGAGATCTCGCTCGGGAACAACCGGATCAGCGGTCCGGGCGCCGACCGGGGCGTGGTGTTTCAAAAACATGCGCTGCTGCCCTGGCTCAACGTGATCGACAATACCGAGTTCGGCCTCAAGCTGCGCGGCGTCGACAAGACCAGGCGGCGGGAGCTCGCCACCAAGAACCTGGCGCTGGTCGGCCTGCAGGACTTCCATCGCCACATGATCTACCACCTGTCGGGCGGCATGCAGCAGCGTGTGGGCATCGCCAGAGCCCTGACCTGCGACCCGGCCATGCTCCTGATGGACGAACCGATGGCGGCGTTGGACGCGCTGACCCGCGAGACCATCCAGGAACTGCTGCTCAAAGTCTGGCAGCTCACCAACAAGATGTTCTTCTTCATCACCCACAGCGTCGAGGAAGCGCTGTTCCTGGGGTCACGGCTGATCGTGATGTCACCGCGCCCCGGCCGCATCACCCACACCTACGAACTCGATTTCAATCGCCAGTTCCTCGCGGAGGGTAACGCCCGTGCCATCAAGTCCAGCCCCCAGTTCATCAGAATGCGTGAAGAAGTACTCGGCATCATCTATGGCGACGAGCGCGCCAATCCGGAGGCGGCCCATGCTTGAGGGTGTCCTGAAGGCGCGGCCCGTCCAGCCCGGCAAGATCTTCGGTGCCCCCGGCGACGGCAGCAGCGGCCTGATCAGCCTGGCCACTGCCATCGTCCTGATCGCCCTGTGGTTCCTCGTCACGGAAACCGGCTGGGTCAAGCCCCTGTTCCTGCCATCCCCCCTGGCCGTCTGGGACAAGTTCGTGCTGGCGCTCACCGATGGCGTCTCCAACTCGACCCTCGCCGAACACACCATGGCCAGTCTCTGCCGTGTCGTCGGTGCCTTCCTGCTCGCCCTGGTTACCGCCGTGCCGATCGGCATCCTGATGGGTGTCAACCGCTTCGTACGCGGCCTGTTCGATCCGATCATCGAGTTCTACCGGCCACTGCCGCCGCTCGCCTATCTGCCGCTGATCATCATCTGGCTCGGCATCGGCGAGTTCCCCAAGGTGTTCCTGATCTACCTGGCGATCTTCGCGCCGATGGCCATCGCTGCCCGGGCCGGCGTACGCTCGGTCTCGACCGAGCAGATCCATGCCGCCTATGCCATGGGCGGCAGCCGCAGCCAGGTGATCAGCCAGGTCATTCTGAAGGCCGCCCTTCCGGAGATCTTCACCGGCATGCGCATCGGCATCGGCGTCGGCTGGACCACGCTGGTCGCGGCCGAAATGGTCGCAGCGAACCGGGGCCTCGGCTTCATGGTGCTCAATGCGGCCGAGAATCTGGAGAGCGACACGGTGATCATGGGCATCTTCATCATCGGCATCTTCGCCTTCGCCTTCGATCTTTTGATCCGCTACCTCGAAAAGGCGCTCATCCCCTGGAAGGGCAAGATCTGACGGCCGCGCAGCTGCATTGCCCGGAGCAAAGCGCATTCAAGCGTGAACGCTTGTTTGCTCTAGCTCTTTGTTTCGACACGTCTTTGCGCTTCGAGGTGATGCCGTCTAATCGCAAAACGCTTTAGCGCCCGCCTCGGGCTGACCGCCCGACGCCGGCGCCGTACCGGACCAACTTGAAAACAAGACCAACGGGCCGCCCAGCCGGCTCACGGCGAAGCTTTGCCCGAAGGGCCGCCGCGAAAATACGAGGAAACTGAAATGTCGATGACCGCAGCCGATCTTGCCCGCCTCTTCGATGCCTTCAACCGGCACGACATCGACGGCGTCATGGCCTTCTTCGCCCCGGACTGCGTGTTCGACGCCGTCGGCGGGCCGGAAGTCTACGGCACCCGCTTTTCCGGCGGCCAGGCCATCGCCGATGCCTTCAGTGCTGTGTGGCAGGCAATGCCCGATGCGCGCTGGGCTCATCACAGCCATTTCGTCCATGACGACCGGGCAGTTTCGGAATGGGTCTTCTCCGGCACCCAGGCCGACGGCAGCCGCATCGAGGCGGAGGGCTGCGACCTCTTCACCCTCGCCGACGACAAGATCATCCGCAAACAGGCCTTCCGCAAGAACCGGCCGCCGCAGGCTGCGCAGGACTGAGCCCAGCGCAGGAGGACAATCCGATGGACCAGCTGCTCACCAGGACGACGGCGCCAAGACAGCCCTTCGATCCGGCCTATGATCCGATTCACGCCCCCAATCCGGGCACCGGCAAGGACTATGCGCCGACCTACTGGATCGGCACGGCGGGCACACCGCCCGCCGACGACGGCCCCGTGACCAGAGACCTCGACGTCGATGTCGCCATCATCGGCTCGGGCTATACGGGCCTGTCCTGCGCCATTCATCTTGCCAGTGAGCACGGCATCAAGGCAACGGTGCTGGAGGCCAATGGCGTCGCCTGGGGCTGCTCGACCCGCAATGGCGGCCAGGCGCAGATCTCCTCGGGCCGGCTGAAGCGCTCGCAATGGATCGAGCGCTGGGGGGTGGATGTCGCCAAAAAGCTCCATGGCGAGATCGCCGATGCCTTCGAGCTGTTCCGAGAACTGATCCGCTCGCCGGAGATCGACTGCGAGCCCCAGGATGGCGGCCATCTCTACATCGCCCATCGCGACAAGATGCTGCCGGCCCTGGAGAAGGAGACTCGGCTCCTGAACGAGGTGTTCGGCTATCAGGCCCGCATGGTCAGCCGCGACGAGATCCATGGCGATTTCGTGCGCGACGCCGAAGCCAAGGGCGCGATGTACGAGCCGGACGGCATCGGCATCCATGCCGCCAAGCTAGCCTTCGGCTATCTGAAGCTGGCGCGCAAGCTCGGTGCCAGGGTGCATGTGTCGAGCCCCGTCTTCGGTTGCGAGTTCAAGAACGGCGTCCATCATCTGCGGACGCCGGGCGGCACCGTGCGCGCCCGCGCCGTCTGCATCGCCACGGCCGGCTACACTTCGCCCGGCCTGCACGCGCTGACACGGCACCGGCTGATGCCGATCCTGTCCAACTCGGTCGTCACCCGCCCGCTCACGCAGGAAGAGCGAGAGGCGCTGAATTTCAGGACCCGCATCCCGCTGACCGACACGCGCACCTTGCGCCATTATTATCGCCTGCTGCCGGATGGCCGCGTGCAGATCGGCAGCCGCAGCGCCATCACCGGCGGCGATGCGGCCAATCCCAAGCATCTCAACCTGCTGCTCGAAGGGCTCTACCGGAAGTTCCCGATCCTGCGCGGCATCGAGATCGACTATTCCTGGTGGGGCTGGGTCGATGTCAGCCACGACATGATGCCGCGCATCTTCCGCCCCGACCCGGCCCAGCCGCTGTTCTACGCCATGGGCTATGGCGGCAACGGCGTCATGTACTCGGCGCAGGCCGGCCGCCGCATGGCCCAGATGGTCGCCGGCAAGGGCGGCGGCCTCGATTTGCCGATCTTCACCTCGCCGCTGCCGAGCCACGGGCTGCTGACGCCGTTCAGGCGCCTGGGACAGTGGGGCATGTACCGCTGGTACTACCTCAAGGATGAGATCTTCTAGAGCGTCTACTGATCAAATTGGTTTTGAAAACCAATACATCTATTTGAAATCACGATTGAATATCACTCCATTCTCTCAGCGCCGAATGGCCCCTTCGAAAGGAACCACACCATGAAAATGACCACGGAAGAAGCCTTCGTCAAAGTCCTCCAGATGCATGGCATCGAGCATGCCTTCGGCATCATCGGCTCCGCGATGATGCCGGTTTCGGACCTGTTCCCCAAGGCGGGCGTGAAGTTCTGGGACTGCGCCCACGAGACCAATGCCGGCATGATGGCCGACGGCTTCAGCCGCGCCACCGGCACCATGGCCATGGCGATCGGCCAGAACGGACCGGGCGTCACCGGCTTCATCACCGCCATGAAGACGGCCTATTGGAACCACACCCCACTCCTGATGGTCACCCCGCAGGCGGCCAACAAGACCATCGGCCAGGGCGGCTTCCAGGAAGTTGACCAGATGGCGATGTTCGAGGAGATGGTGTGCTATCAGGAAGAGGTGCGCGATCCCTCGCGCATTCCCGAAGTGCTGAACCGGGTGATCGAGAAGGCTTGGCGCGGCTGCGCCCCGGCACAGATCAATATTCCCCGCGACTTCTGGACCCAGGTGATCGATGTCGATTTGCCGGCGATCGTCCGCTTCGAGCGCCCGGCCGGCGGGCCGCAGGCGATCGCCCAGGCCGCCAAGCTCTTGTCCGAGGCGAAATTCCCTGTGATCCTCAACGGCGCCGGCGTCGTCATCGGCAACGCCATCGGCGAATCCATGGCGCTGGCCGAACGGCTCGATGCGCCGGTGTGCTGCGGCTATCAGCACAATGACGCCTTCCCCGGCAGCCATCGCCTCGCCGTCGGGCCGCTCGGCTATAACGGCTCCAAGGCCGCGATGGAACTGATCGCCAAGGCCGACGTGGTGCTGGCACTCGGCACACGCCTCAATCCGTTCTCGACCCTGCCGGGCTACGGCATCGACTATTGGCCCAAGCAGGCTTCGATCATCCAGGTCGACATCAACGCCGATCGCATCGGCCTCACCAAGAAGGTCTCGGTCGGCATTTGCGGCGACGCCAGGCAGGTGGCGGGCCAGATTCTGGCACAATTGTCGCCGGCGGCCGGCGACACCGGCCGCCAGGAGCGCGTGGCGACCATTCACCAGACCCGTTCGGCCTGGCTGCAGCAGCTCTCCTCGATGGACCACGAGGACGACGATCCCGGCACGGAGTGGAACGACGGTGCCCGCCGGCGGGAACCCAACCGCATGTCGCCCCGCCAAGCCTGGCGCGCCATCCAGGCCGCGCTGCCGAAAGAGGCGATCATCTCCACCGACATCGGCAACAATTGCGCGATCGGCAATGCCTATCCGAGCTTCGAGCAGGGCCGCAAATATCTGGCGCCCGGCATGTTCGGCCCCTGCGGCTACGGTTTCCCCTCCATCGTCGGCGCCAAGATCGGCTGCCCCGACACGCCGGTGGTGGGCTTTGCCGGCGACGGCGCCTTCGGCATCTCGATGAACGAGATGGGCGCAATCGGCCGCGAGGGCTGGCCGGCCATCACCATGGTGATCTTCCGCAACTACCAATGGGGCGCGGAAAAGCGCAACACCACGCTGTGGTACGCCAACAACTTCGTCGGCACCGAGCTCAACCCCAATCTCAGCTACGCCAAGGTGGCCGAGGGTTGCGGGCTCAAGGGCGTCAGCGTCGACACGCCGGCCGGCCTGACCGAGGCTCTCGCCAGGGCGCTCGACGATCAGGCCAGGGGCGTGACCACCTTCGTCGAGGTCGTGCTCAACCAGGAGCTGGGCGAACCCTTCCGGCGCGACGCCATGAAGAAGCCCGTGCCGGTCGCCGGCATCGACCGCGCCGACATGCGACCTCAGCAGCGCGCCTGACCGGCCGCGGCCTGCCCGAAGCCGGGCAGGTCTTTCGCGCCGCACGCCAGTTCCCGATCTCACAGGAAACGCGCCCATGACGACCTCAGCCGTAACGCCGAGCCGGTTCGGAGGGTTTCCCTCGGCGGCAGCCCGCTATTGGCCGGGCGTGGCGGTGACCGGTGCCACCGCCATCGCCGCCCAATTCCTGTCCGACCATTACGGTGCACCCGCCATGCTGATGGCGCTGCTGCTTGGCATCGCCCTGCATTTCCTGTCGGAGGAAGGGCGCTGCGTTCCCGGCATCGACCTGTGCGCCAGGAAGGTGCTTCGCCTCGGCGTGGCCCTGCTCGGCATGCGCATCAGCGTCGACCTGCTGATCGGGCTCGGCGCCGGCACCATTCTCCTCCTGGTCGCGGCCATCGCGGCCACCATCGGTTTCGGCCTGCTGACCGCCAAGGTGCTCGGCCGGGGCTGGCGGCTGGCGCTGATCACCAGCGGCTCGGTCGCGATCTGCGGCGCCTCCGCCGCCATGGCGATTGCCGCCGTGCTGCCCAAGAACGAATTCTCCGAACGCAATCTGATCTTCACGGTGCTGTCGGTCACCGTGCTCAGCACCATCGCCATGATCGTCTATCCGATCCTCGCCCATGCGATCGGGCTGGATGCGCGCGCCACCGGCATCTTCTTCGGCGGCACCATCCACGACGTCGCCCAGGTGGTCGGAGCCGGATTCTCCGTCTCGCCCGAGGCCGGCGAGGCCGCCACGCTGGTCAAGCTCATCCGCGTCGCCATGCTGGCGCCGGTGGTGCTGGTCTATTCGCTGGCGACCCGCAACATCTCCGGCCCGGACGATGCTTCCGGCCGCCCGCCCCTGCTGCCCGGCTTCGTCGTCGCCTTCCTCATCCTGGCCGCGATCAATTCGTTCGGCCTGATCCCGCGGGTGGTCGCTGACGCCGGCTCGGAAGTCTCGCGCTGGGCCTTGCTGGCCGGCATCGTCTCGGTCGGCATGAAGACGGCGCTACGCCGCGTGCTCGACGTCGGCGGCGACGCGGTCGCCCTCATCGTCGCCGAGACCGTCTTCCTCGCCCTCTTCATCCTCGCCGGCATGTATCTTCTGGGGCATGTGTCATGAAACCGCTTGACCGCATCATCGCC
Organism: Labrys sp. 22185; assembly: GCF_052045555.1. NCBI lineage: Bacteria > Pseudomonadati > Pseudomonadota > Alphaproteobacteria > Hyphomicrobiales > Xanthobacteraceae > Labrys > Labrys sp. 22185. Next base: position 138,809 of record NZ_JBQEPH010000016.1, read on the forward strand.
GCGGCCAAGGCCGCCCCGAGGCGCATCGTCCTGGCCGAGGGCGAGGATCCCCGTATCGTCGAGGCCGCCTTGCGGGCGAGCCGGGACGGCATCGCCCGGATCATCCTCCTCGGCAGCGGCGACATCATCAGGCAGCGTCTGCTCGAAGCCGGCGCCGCAAGCGAAGAGATCCGCATCGAGGACCCGGCCACCTCGCCGCTCGCCCCTCGCCTGGCCGCCTCCTATCACCGGCTGCGCCAGTCCAAGGGCGTCGACGCGCATGCGGCTGCCCAGGCGCTGCGTTCACCGCTGACCTTCGCCGCCATGATGGTGCGCGAGAACGAAGCGGACGGCACGGTGGGCGGCGCCGTGGCGACCACCGCCGACACGGTGCGCGCGGCGCTGCAATGCATCGGCCGGGCGCCCGGGGCCGCCCTGGTCTCCAGCTTCTTCCTGATGATGCTGTGCCAGCCCTACCACGTGAAGAAGGGCGCCTTCCTGTTTGCCGATTGCGGCCTCGTCATCGATCCAGATGCCACGGAACTGGCCGATATCGCGCGGGTGTCCGCCCGCTCCTACCAGGCGCTGGCCGGCGTCTCGGCCAAGGTGGCGATGCTATCCTTCTCCACGGTCGGCAGCGCGGCGCATGAGCGGGTCTCCAAGGTGGTGGAGGCGACACGGCTTGCACAGGCCGCCGACCCCGATCTTGCCATCGACGGAGAGCTGCAGTTCGACAGTGCCTTCGTCGAGGCGGTGAGCGCCGCCAAGGCACCGAACTCGCCCCTGCATGGCGGCGCCAATGTCTTCATCTTCCCCAATCTCGACGCCTCCAACATCGGCTACAAGATCGCCCAGCGCATCGGCGGGGCAACGGCCATCGGGCCGATCCTGCAGGGGCTGGCCAGGCCTGCCAACGACCTCTCGCGCGGCTGCAGCGCCGAGGATGCCTACCACATGATCGCGGTCACCACGCTCCAGGCGGCCGATATGCGTCAGCCGACTGCGTCCTTCCTCCATGGCGGTGACGGTGACCCCAAGCCTTGAGGCATGGGACAGGAACAAGGCGGCCGGCCTCGCGTTTTTCCGGTCAAGTCAACGCCCCCATATCTGCGCAAACGACCGCACGACACCACCAACGATAACCCCAGGAAGGTGACCATGATCAGCCGACGCAATGTCCTGAAGCTGGGCGGCTCGACTGCCGCCGCCTTGGCAAGCGGAATGATGTTGCCGCCTCTCGCCCACGCGGAAGAGACGGTCACCCTGCCCTTTGCCAATGGCGAGCGCCCATTGGTGACATATCCCGGCAAGCGCCCCCTGATCGGGCTGACCGAGCGCCCGCCGCAGCTCGAAACGCCCTTCCAGATCTTCAATGAAGGCATCATCACCCCGAACGACGCCTTCTTCGTGCGCTACCACCTCTCCGACATCCCGCTCGGGATCGATCCCCAGACCTACCGGGTCGAGGTCAAGGGGCTGGTCAGGACGCCGCTTTCCCTGTCGCTGGATGACCTCAAGGCTTTCGAGCCGATCGAAATGGTGGCCGCCCACCAATGCTCGGGCAACAGCCGCGGCTTCGTCGAACCGCGCGTCGCCGGCGGACAGCTCGCCAATGGCGCCATGGGCAATGCCAGGTGGAAGGGCGTTCCCCTCAAGGCCGTCCTCGACAAGGCCGGCGTGCAGCCCGGCGCGGTGCAGGTATCGTTCGGCGGCCTGGACGGTCCGGCTGCGCCCGATACGCCCGATTTCGTCAAGGCCCTCGACATCGACCATGCCCGCGACGGCGAGGTGATGCTGGCCTATGCCATGAACGGCGAGGACCTGCCCTGGCTGAACGGCTTCCCGGTTCGCCTGGTCGTACCGGGCTGGTACGGCACCTACTGGCTCAAGCACCTCAACGAGATCACAGTGCTCGACAAGCCGTTCGAGGGCTTCTGGATGAAATCCGCCTACCGCATTCCCGACAATGACTGCGCCTGTACCGAACCCGGCAAGGCGCCGGACAAGACCGTGCCCATCAACCGGTTCAATGTGCGCTCCTTCATCACCAGCGTGCTCGACGGCCAGAAAGTGCCGGCCGGCGCACCCATGAAGCTGCGCGGCTTCGCCTTCGATGGCGGCTCGGGCATCAGGCAGGTTTCCATCTCGACCGACGACGGCGCCACCTGGCTGCCGGCACGCCTCGGCGAGGATCTCGGCAATTATTCCTTCCGGGAGTGGACCACCGATATTCGGCTCGAGCCGGGAGCCCATGTGCTCAAGGTGCGCGCCACCGGCAATGACGGCAAGACCCAGCCCGACAAGCCGCTGTGGAACCCGGCCGGCTACATGCGCAACTGCGTCGAAGCCACCAAGGTCACGGTAGCCTGAGGAGAGCCATGATGAAACGTATCGTCACCACATCACTGGCAGCCGCCCTCGCTTTGCTGCCTGTCTCCCTGGTCTTCGCCCGGCCGCTGACCTACCAGCTTCCCGACGAGGCTTCCAAATTCAAGGACGGGCCGAACCTCGAAACCGCGCAGAACAATTGTACCGCTTGTCATTCGGCGGACTATATCCGCACGCAGCCGCCGAAGAAGGGACAGGCCTTCTGGGCTGCCGAAGTCAACAAGATGATCAAGACCTACAAGGCGCCGATCGCCGAAGCCGACGTGAAGGCGATCGTCGAATATCTTGACTCAACATACTGACATATCACGATAAATCGCATATACAGATCGCAGGGCGATCTCCGCCAACGGGTGGCGGCATCGTCAGCCCCGACGAGCCGCCTCGATCGCCGCGACGTCGATCTTGCGCATCGCCATCATCGCTTCGAAGGCACGTTTGGCTTCCGCGCCACCGGCAGCCAAGGCCTCTGTCAACACCCGCGGCGTGATCTGCCAGGAGATGCCCCATCTGTCCTTGCACCAGCCGCACGCGCTTTCCTGACCGCCATTGCCGACGATGGCATTCCAGTAGCGATCCGTCTCCTCCTGGTCGTCCGTGGCGATCTGGAAGGAAAAGGCTTCGCTGTGCTTGAACGCGGATCCGCCGTTGAGGCCGAGGCAGGGAATGCCGGCAACGGTGAATTCGACCGTCAGCACGTCGCCCTCCTTGCCTGACGGGTAGTCGCCGGGTGCGCGGTGGACGGCATGCACCGTGCTGTCGGGAAAGATCTCGGCATAGAAGCGGGCCGCAGCCTCGGCTTCCTTGTCATACCACAGACAGATCATGTTCCTGGCAATCGCCATCGCTTGTCCTTTCGCGCTCAAGGCCAATGCTGCCCGACTTCCACGGATTCAGAGTGGTTCACGGTCGGCTTGGACACCGCTCCTCGATCGTAGAATGCATTCCGCCGCTCAACGTTCCAACGGCAGCGCTCGAAAAGTCGATGAAGGCACAGGCTCAGCCGGGGCATTGGCCCGGCATGGACCGCGATATTGCCTAAACTGACAGGGATCAGGCTTCCATCTGCGCTTCAAGCCTGTGCCGGCTGCCCGCTACCGACATCGATCGCATGGCAGGCGACGCGCACGTCGCTTTCGACCATGCGCATCTCAGGCCGCTCGCGCTTGCAGATCTCCATGGCCAGCGGGCAGCGCGGATGGAAGGCGCAGCCCGGCGGAGGATTGAGCGGGCTCGGCAGGTCGCCGGCCAGGGGTGCCCGGTCGCGGTTGGGGTTTTCGATATCGGGGATCGTCTCGAGCAGCAGCCGCGTATAGGGATGGCGCGGCCTGTCGAACACGGTGCGGCCCGGCCCCTCCTCCACCAGGCGGCCGAGATACATCACGCCGATGCGGTCGGTCAGGAAGCGCACCACCGACAGATTATGGCTGATGAACAGGTAGGTCAGGCCGAGGCGCTGCTGTAGGTCCTTGAGCAGGTTGAGCACCTGCGCCTGGACCGAGACGTCGAGAGCGGAGGTCGGCTCGTCCAGAAGCAGCAATTCGGCCTCGGCAGCCAAGGCGCGGGCAATGGAGATGCGCTGGCGCTGGCCGCCGGAGAATTCATGCGGATATTTGGTGCCGTCACCGGGCGCCAGCCCGACGGTCGACAGCAGGGCACCGACCCGGGCACGGCGCTCGGCCCGCGGCAGATGCCGCATCGGCTCGGCGATACTGCGCCCGATGCGCCAGCGCGGATTGAGGCTGCCGACCGGATCCTGGAACACCATCTGCAGGTGCACGGGCTTGCCGCCCTGGCCGACGAAGTCGATGCGGCCCTCGCTCGGCGCCTCCAGCCCGGCGATCAGGCGGGTGATGGTGGACTTGCCGCAACCGGACTCGCCCACGATCGAGAAGGTGGTGCCTCGCGGGATCGAAAAGCTCACGCCGTCGACCGCCCGGACCAGCTTGCGGCCGGCGCGGGTGACGACGCGCTGCAGGAAGGGCGCGGAGACGTCGAAGATCTTGGAGAGACCTGTGACCTCGACCAGCGCGGCGGCGTTGTCCTGCTTCATGGTGCGCCGCCGTCGATCCATTGATTGTCGGCGGCCACCACCCGGCCCCGCTTGACCACGAGCGCGCGGGGCGGACGATCCACCAGGATCTGCGCCCGGTTCTCGCCCGCGATCAGGACCAGGCTGCCCTCGCAACCCACCTCGAGCCCATAGCCTTCCAGGCCGAGCAGGTCGGCGCCGCGACGCGTGCCCATGTCGAGGGCCCTGAGCAGCTCCGCATCGGTGCGGCAATGGGTGCGGTAGGCCAGGAGCCAGCAGCGGTCGAGCATGTCGCCGTCGCCGTGCGGGTTCCAGGTGTCACGCAGGGAATCCGAGGCGACGGCACAGCGCACGCCGCGCGCCGCGAGCTCGAACATCGGCGGAAAGCCGATCTCGCCCGGTACGGCGGAAATGATGCCTATCCCCGCTTCGGCCAGCACGTCGATCATGCGCTGCACCTTGTGCGCAGGGCTGTCGCCAAGACAGAAGGCATGGCTGACGACCACCCGCCCCTGCATGCCCAGCGCCCGCGTGCGCTCGGCGATCATGCCGAGCTCGAACAGGCCGAGCTCCCCCGGCTCGTGCAAATGGATGTCGATCTTGGCACCCTTCCGGCTGGCGATGCCGAAGATGGTGTCGAGATGGCCCTTGGGATCGGCGTCGATGGTGGCGGGGTCGATGCCGCCGATGACGGAAGCGCCTTCGTCCAGCGCCGCTTCCATCAGTTCCGCCGTGCCGGGGTCGATCATCAGGCCGGTCTGGGGAAAGGCGACGAGTTCGAGGCCGACGGCATGCTTCACCTTCTCCCAGGCTTCCAGGACGCCGTGGAGATTGTCGAGCTTGTAGCCGGTGGAAATATCGACATGGCTGCGGATATGGGTCGAGCCCATCTCGACGCAGCGCCGCATCAGATTGCCGGCGCGCTCGGGAACGCCCCAGGGCAGGTCCTTGCGGATGGCGACCTCGTTGTCGATCATTGCCCGGAGCGACGGCGGCACGTTGATGGAGTGCCAGGGCAGGCCCCACAGGATCTTGTCGAGATGGACATGGGCCTCGACGAAGGGGGCGATGGCGATGGTCCCCTGGCCGTCGACAACCGGGACGCCCTCGGGCCGGTTGAGGTCGCGGCCAATGGCGGCGATCTTGCCGCCACGGATCAGGATGTCGGCGCTTTCCTTGGCGTCCGGGCGGACATTGGCGAGAAGAAGATCGGTCATTTCAGGGCCCAGGATAAAACAGGGATCAACGGAGACGGGGATTGAGGACATCGCGCAGCCAGTCGCCGACGATGTTGACGGAGAGAACGAGCAGGACGAGAGCCGTTCCCGGGAACAGGGAGATCCACCATTCGCCCGACAGCAGGAGGTCGTTTCCGGCGCGGATCAACGTGCCGAGCGAGGGCTGGGACGGTGGCATGCCCAGGCCGAGGAAGGACAGGATCGCCTCGGTGAGGATGGCGACGCCAAGCCCGAGCGTGGCCAGCACCAGCACCGGCCCGATGGTGTTGGGCAGGATATGGGAGAGCACGATGCGCAGGCTGGAAACCTTGCTGATGCGCGCCGCAGCCACATAGTCCTTCTGGCGCTCGATCATGGTGGCGGCCCGCACCGTCCGCGCGAACTGCACCCAGTCGGCGACACCGATGGCGAGGATGACGACATAAAAGCGCATGTCCTCGCGCAGCGCCGCCGGCATGACGATCTTGGCGACGCCATCGATGAAGAAGGCGATCATGATGGTGGGAAAGGAGAGCTGCACATCGGCGAGGCGCATGATGAGGGCATCGATCCAGCCGCCGAAATAACCGGCCAGCAAGCCGAGTGTCACCCCGATGGTGACCGAGAACAGCACGGCCGCAGCGCCCACCAGGATCGATATGCGCATGCCGTAGAAGATCGACGACAGGATGTCCCGGCCCTGCTCGTCGGTGCCGAGCAGATAGCGGGCGCTGCCGCCTTCCGACCAGACGGGAGGCAGGCGTGCATCCATGATGTCGAGCGTGGCCGGATCGAAGGGATCATGCGGCGCGATCAGGTTGGCGGCGACGGCGCAAATGACCAGCAACCCGAGAATGCAGGTGGCGATGACGACCGCGGGCGAGGTGCGAAAGCGCCAGGCGAGTTCGCTGGCGGCCATGCTTCTGACGATGGCGGCAAACTGACTCATTTCACCCTCAATCTCGGATCGACCAGCAGATAGGTCAGGTCGACGATCAAATTGATCAGCACGAAGCTGAAGCCGACGAAGGCGAGATAGGCCGCCATCACCGGAAAGTCGGCGAATTCGATCGCCTGCAGGATCAGCAGGCCCATGCCCGGCCATTGGAACACCGCCTCGACCACGATGGCGAAGGCGATCAGCGAGCCGATCTGCAGGCCGACGATGGTGATCACCGGCAACAGACTGTTTCGTAGCGCATGGGTGAGATGCACCGCCCGGTCCGACAGGCCGCGTGCCCGGGCGAACTTGATGAAATCGGAGCGCAGCACCTCCAGCATCTCGCCGCGGATCAGGCGCATGATCATCGAGACCTGGAAGACGGCGAGCGTGATGGTTGGCATGATCAGGGCCTTGAGGCCGCTCACCGTGAGGAAGCCGGTGGTCCACCAGCCGATCCGCACCGTGTCGCCGCGCCCGAAGGCCGATAGCCAGCGCAGCTCCACCGAAAAGACCAGGATGAGCAGCATGCCGATCAGGAATTGCGGCATGGAAATGCCGAGGAGCGAGCCCATCTGGAACAGGCGGCTCAACCAGCCGCGAGGCCTGAGCGCGGTATAGACCCCCATGGGAATGCCGACCAGCAAGGCGGTCAGGGTCGCCGCGAAGACCAGCTCCAGCGTCGCCGGCAAACGGGTGAGGATGAGATCGAGCACCGGCTGCCGGTTGCGGTACGAGACGCCGAAATCCCCGACCACCGCTCGTTCGACGAAACGCCAGAATTGCACGATGGTCGGCTGGTCGAGGCCGAGGGCCGCCCGCAATTCCTCGCGTTGGGCCAGCGTCGCATTGACGCCGAGCACATTGTTCACGGGGTCGCCGAGGAAATTGAAGATGCAGAAGGACAACCCGGTGACGACCAGCATGACCAGGATGACGCTGGTGAGGCGGGTTGCGAGCATGGAGATCATGAGGGTCTCTCGATCCCTGGCGCATTTTCCGGAAGAACCCATCGGCTCTTCGATGAGGAAGATGCATCAATGCGAAAAATTCGAGAAAGTCTGTGGTCCAACGGTAATGACTCGCGGATTGTGCTGCCCCTCGCTCCTACCCTCTCCCCGCAAGAGCCGGGCGAGGTAAGGTGAGGGGCGGCGCTACCTCGTCAGCACGGCTCGGAACTTGCGGAGGGGCGGTGGGAGATACCGCCCCTCCGTTTGCGCATGATGCCGGACAGTTTCGGGGGACCCGGAAAAAACATCATGCGGCAAAGCGAAGTCCGGAGCAGATGCGGCAGACGCCTGCCCTCGCGCGCCTCAGTTCATGGTGTAGTACCAGAAGCGCGTATACTCGTCGGCCGGCACCACGGCATTGACCTTGTCGCTCATGCCCCAGGTCAGGAACTGCTGGTGCAGCATGATCTTGCCGACCTCGTCGCGGTGGATCTTCACCACTTCCGAGATCATGGCCTGCCGCTTGGCCGGGTCATATTCGGTGCCGATCTGCTCGATCAGCTTGTCCACCTTGGGATTGGAATAGCCCTTGGGGTTCCAGGTGCCCAGATCGCCCGTGGGCGTGTGGATCGTCGCCGACATGATGTTGTAGGCGTCGATCGAGGGCAGGCCCGCCCACCCCAGCATATAGAAGGAATATTTGCCGGCCGGCAGTTCGGTGTCGGTCTGGACCGGCGTGTGCATGGTCAGCTGGACCTTGATGCCGATCTTGGCGAGCATACCGACGGTGGCCTGGCAGATCCTTTCGTCATTGATGAAGGAACCGGCCGGGCAATCCATCGGCAAGGTGAAGCCCTTGGCATAGCCCGCTTCCGCCAGCAGCGCCTTGGCGGCCGCGACATCATAGGGAAAGCGCACGTCGAGGCTGGCGTCGTAGAAAGGAAGCTGAGGGGCGAGCGGCACTGCGGTCGGACGCGAATTGCCACGCATGATGCTGCGCTTGATGCCTTCGATATCGATGGCCTGGTAGATGGCCTTGCGCACCCTGACATCGGCGAGCGGATTACCCTCGACGCCGCTGCCCGGCAGCGTCTTGCTCTGCTGATCCATGCCGAAGAAGATCGAGCGCAGATGTGGCGCCCGCATGATCTTCATGCCGGGTGTGGACGCGATGCGGTCGACGTCCTGTGACGGTGCGTTGCGGATGAAGTCGACCTCGCCCGACAAGAGGGCGGCGACGCGGGTGGCGGCATTGGTGATCGGCGTATAGACGATCTCGTCGAGATTATGCTGGGGCTTGTCCCACCAATCCTCGTTCTTGACCAGCACGGTGCGGACGTCTGGCTGGCGCGAGGCCAGCTTGAACGGCCCGGTTCCGATGCCTTGGGTGGTCATGGCGCCACCGGTGTTGGAGGAAAGGTCGATCGGCTTGGTTGCGCCCACCGATTCCTGGAACTTCTTGTCCAGGATGTACCAGCCGGCGAAATCGTTGAGCAGCAGCGCATATTTGCGCTTGAGCGTCACCTCGACGGTGTGATCATCGATCTTGGTGATCTTGGCGATGGGTTCGAGCAGGCCAGCAAAGGGGGAGCCGGGAGCCCCTGCCCGTTCGAAGGAGAAGATCACGTCATCGGCGGTGAAGGGGTCGCCATTGTGGAACTTGACGCCCTTGCGCAAATGGAACCGCCACTCGGTGTCCGAAACCGCCTCCCAGCTCTCGGCCAGGGCCGGCTCCAGCTTGAGGTCTTTATTCCAGCGCACCAAACCTTCATAGACATTGCTGAGCAGGCTGAGCGTGAAGTCGTCCCGCGCCGCATGCGGGTCCATGGAACTGATTTCCTGGGCTTCGGCGAAACGCAGCGTCTTGGCGCTTGCCGCTCCCGTGGCCAGCACGGCGCACGAGGCGATCAGCAGGATCTTCAAATAGGTCTTCACGGCCATCTCCCGGTTAAACGGTCCTTCGTCGGCGGTCACGACGGCGCGGCTTTGTTTTTGTCTCGCGCTTCGTCACCAAGCGATCGGCTGCATCCCGAACGGCTGGTGACTCCGTTCTCTGCAGACGATCCATTCCCCTGCCCGTATCCAGTTCGGGCATTTTGATCATTCCATAAGCGGCACACGCCGTCTACAAATTTGTACCACAACGAGTATACAATATTGTATGGCGAAGCTGGAGACGAGTTTATCCGGCGCGGGAGTTGCCGCTCCCGCGCGATCGTCAGAGCGTTGTACCGCCTTGATGCAAGAAACAGGCCGCCGCGGTGGCGCCTGCAACGGCGAGCCGGGGACTCTCGGCCTCGCAGCGCGGACCGCTTTGCCGGCAGCGCGGGTGGAAGGCACAGCCCTTGGGCCAATTGCCCAGGCGCGGCATCGCCCCGTCGATCTGGGCCAGACGTTCGACCTGGCGGCCCAGGGAGGGGATCGAGGCCATCAGGCCGGCCGCATACGGATGGTTGGGCCGGTGCACCACCGCCTCCACCGGGCCGATCTCGACCACGCGGCCTGCATACATCACCGCCACCCGGTCGGCGATCTCGGCGATGACCCCCATGTCGTGGGTGACCAGCATGATGGCGGTGTTCTTCTCCCGCGCCAGGCGCTTGAGAAGGGCCAGGATCTGGGCCTGGATGGAGACGTCGAGGGCCGTCGTCGGCTCGTCGGCGATGATCAACTCGGGCTCACCGGCCAGCGCCAGGGCGATGACGATGCGCTGGCGCATGCCGCCGGAGAATTGATGCGGATATTGCGCGAAGCGATTGACCGGGTCGGCGATGCCGACTTCGGTGAGAAGACGAATTGCCCGCTGGCGCGCTTCCTCGCGATCCAGCTCGGGAAAATGCGCGCGGATGGTCTCGGTCAATTGCCGGCCGACGGTGAACAGCGGATCGAGGCTGGTCAGGGGATCCTGGAAGATTGCTCCGATCCGTCGGCCACGGATCAGGCGCTGGCGATGTGGAGGCAGGTTGTCGATGCGCTCTCCGCTCAGGCGGATGCTGCCGGCAGCAATGCGGCCCGGCGCCTGTAGGAGCCCGATCAGCGCGCTGCCGGTCATCGACTTTCCTGCACCCGACTCGCCGACCACACCGAGGATCTCGCCCTGGCCGATGTCGAAGGAGACATTGTCGATGGCGACCAGCGTGCCGGTGCGTGTCGGGAACTCGATACGCAGATCCCGGACCTCCAGTACGGCCGATGGCGAGGTCGTCATCCCGCCTGTTTCACCGTGTGCGCTGGTCATGCCGCCTCACAATCGGGGTGCCACCGCCTGGTTGCGGCCACCGTGACAGGGGTTGTTTTCAACTTGGCAATATACAATGTAGAATACACTTGGTTTCCTCCGCTGAGTCAAATTGCAAGGTCGCATCATGCCCCCATCGTCCGGGCCTCAAACGAAGCAAGCGCCTGTCGCCCCCAAGCGTCGCGGACGGGCGGACGAACGGATCCATTCGGAGATCTATTCGGCCATCATCAACCACCAGCTTCGCCCGGCCACGCCGCTTCAGGAGGATGCCCTGGCCACTGCCTTCGGCGTCAGCCGCACGCTGATCCGCAAGGTCCTGCAGCAGCTCTCCCACGAAAAGCTGGTCGAGCTCATCCCCAACAAGGGGGCGATCGTCGCCCGGCCCTCGGTCGAGGAAGCCCGGCAGGTTTTCGAAGCCCGGCGCGAAATCGAGTGCATCCTGATCCGCCGTCTGGCCGCGACCATTACCGATGCGGAGATCACCGGGCTGCGGGCCGCGGTGGAAGCCGAGGCCCGGGCCCAGGAACAGGGCGACAAGCGCCGGCGGCTGCAGCTTTCGGGAGACTTTCATCGCGAACTCGCCTCCCTGGCCGGCAATGACGTTCTCAAGGATTTCGTGCATGAGCTCGTCTCGCGCTCCTCGCTGGTGATCGCGCTCTATGAATCCCCTGGCGCGGTTCCCTGCGCCTATGACGAGCACAAGCGCATCGTCGATGCACTGGCCAAGCGCGATGGCGAGGATGCCGCCCGCAACATGGAGCACCATCTGCGCCATGTCGAAGCCCAGGTCGACCTGTCAGACGTTCCGGCCCGCATCGACTTCAAATCGCTCTTCCGGCCGCTGGGCTGACCCCCGCCAGCCGGCGGGCGCATAGGCGGCCAGCTTGCCGGCATAGGGCTTGGCAAGCGGGTAGGCGAGATCACCATGCTTGGAGGTCTTGAGGCCCATGCCGACCAGGGCTTCGGCGAATTTGACCGCCGCGCAGACGCCGTCGATCACCGGGATCTGCAACCTGTCCTCGAGATAGTCGGCCAGGCCCGCCATGCCGGCGCAGCCGAGCACGATCGCCCCGGCCTTGTCCTCCTCCAGCGCCCTGAGGCATTCAGCCAGGATGACGTCGCGCGCCCGCGTGCCCGGCTGTTCGAGTTCGAGCACAGGCAGTTCGGTGGCCCGCACGCGCCGGCAATGATGCTGCATGCCGTAATTGCGCACCAGGTGCTCGGCGATGATGCGGGTGCGCTCCAGCGTGGTGACTACCGAAAAGCCGGTGGCCACGAAGGCGGCCGCATGCATGGCCGCCTCGGCGATGCCGATCACCGGAGCGTCGGTGATCTCGCGCGCCGCCAGCAGGCCGGGATCGCCGAAGCAGGCGATGACATAGGCATCGGCCGGCGGCCCGTCGCGGATTTCGTCGACCAGGCCGATGACGCTCATGGCTTCATCGAAATGGCCCTCGATCGAAGCCGCCCCCGAGCGCGAGGTCGCGGCGACGATCTCGGTGCCGGGCGCAGCCACGGCGCAGGCACTGACACGCATCGCCTCGGTCATCGATGCCGTGGTGTTGGGATTGATCAGCTTGATGCGCATGGGCTTCCTCAGGCGGCGGAATATCTTGTTCTTAGTATTGTATACGATATTGTATCTTTATGTGATTTCCAACGAGCGTCAATGGCGTTGATGCGCATCGACAGTCCCACGCCGTCCGGCGCATGAGTCCGAACGGTCGGGCCTCTGGCGCCGGATCGGATCAGGGATCCCCACTTGGTGGGAAGGGAACGTTCAAGAATAAAACGCTTCTTTCCGCATTGTGCTGCCCCTCACCCTTACCCTCTCCCCGTAAGAACGGGGCGAGGGGGACTTCGAGCGGGTACTTTGGTCTGGGAGCATCGCATCTCGCCCAATCGTGGAGCGAGATGACCGAACTGAGAATCAATCGCAGCGCTTGCGCCCCCTCGCCCCGTTCTTACGGGGAGAGGGTAAGGGTGAGGGGCGGTATCACCTATCAAACAAGGCACCTATTGTTGCGAATGTCCTAAGGAGCACAATCGTTCCTTCCCCAAAGTCCGGGGAGGATTCCCGCCTCCTAGCCAGCGGCGCGAAAGTCCGTGAATTCGGCGCGCTCGGCCCTTCGGATGCAATACATCCATAGATTGAATTTCATTGTTGACACATAATTGTATACATGTGAGGCTTTGAATCGTATCCGACAGAACCGCCTGCAAGGGAGATGTCGATGGATGGCGATAACCACCCCGTCCTCAGGGTGCGCAATCTCAAGACCGGGTTTGCTACGCCGGCAGGCATGGTGGTGGCGGTCGATGGCGTCGATTTCGATCTCCATCGCAACGAGATCCTGGCGATCATCGGCGAATCCGGCTCGGGCAAGACCGTGACGGCCCTCTCGCTGATCCGGCTGATCACCTCGCCGCCCGGGCGCTATCTCGGCGGCTCGATCGAGATCGGCGGACGCGACCTTCTCAGCCTCGACGAGACGGCGATGGAGACGGTTCGCGGCAAGACCATCGGCATGATCTTCCAGAACCCGCGCGCCTCGCTCGATCCCTCCTTCACCATCGAATCCCAGCTCACCGAGACATTGCTGCGCCACGATCCGGCCCTCGGCCGCAAGGGCGCCCGCGCCGCCGCGACCAAGGCATTGCAGGAAGTCGGCTTTCCCGACATTCCGCGCGTGCTGGCAAGCTATCCCCACCAGCTCAGCGGCGGCATGTGCCAGCGCATCGGCCTGGCCATGGTGCTGGCCTGCAAGCCCGAACTCCTCATCGCCGACGAGCCGACCACCGCCCTCGATGTCGGGGTCCAGGCCAAGATCCTGCTGCTCCTGAAGAAGCGCAGCCGCGAAACCGGCCTGCCGATCGTCATCATCACCCATGATATCGGCGTGGTCCGCGCCATCGCCACCCGAGTACTGGTGATGTATGGCGGCCATGTCCAGGAGGCCGGCGAGATCGACGAGCTCCTGGCCGAGCCGCTGCATCCCTATACCAAGGCCCTGATCCGATCCATTCCCGATCCGGATGCCCCGGCCGACACCATGACCTTCATCAAGGGCGAGCCGCCCAATTTGCTGGCGCCGCCGCCCGGATGCCGCTTCGCGCCGCGCTGCGACCAGGCGATCGGACTGTGCCACCAGAAGCTGCCTGAGTGGCGTGCGGCCGGCCCAGGCCGGATGGTGCGCTGCCATCTCGCCGCTGCGGGAGGGCCGCAATGACCCGCCCTGCCCTGATCGAGGTGCGCTCCGTCAACAAGACCTTCAGCGTCAGCAAGGGCGGCCTGTTCCGTCGGCCCGCCGCCAGCACCAAGGCGGTCAACGATGTCAGCCTGACCATCGCCAGGGGCGAGATCCTGGGCTGCGTCGGCGGCTCGGGATCGGGCAAGTCGACGCTCGGGCGCATCATCCTGCGTCTCATCGAGCCCGACAGCGGCGAAGTGCGCTATGGCGGCACCGACCTGCGCACCCTCTCGCGCGAGCAGATGCGGCAATATCGCCGCCGCCTGCAGATCGTCTTCCAGGATCCGCTGCAATCGCTCAATCCGCGGCGCACGGTGGCTGAGAACATCGCCCGGCCCCTGCTCAATTTCGGCGTCGCGACCGCGGCCGCCAACCGGCGCGTCGACGAACTGCTCGAACTCGTCGGCCTCGATCCACGCCAGTCCTATCGCTATCCGCACGAATATAGCGGGGGCCAGTGCCAGCGCATCGCCATCGCCCGCGCCTTGGCGCTCGAGCCGGAATTCCTGTTCCTGGACGAGCCGGTCTCGGCCCTCGACGTCTCGATCCAGGCCCAGATCCTCAACCTCCTGGCGGAGCTGAGAAAGAAGCTCGATCTCACCTTCCTGTTCGTTTCCCACGATTTGAAGATCGTCAAACAGTTCTGCGACCGCACCATGGTGATGTATCGCGGCTGCGTGCTCGAAGAGGGCGGCAGCCAGCAGGTCTATGCCGAGCCGCTGCATCCCTTCACCCGCGACTTCCTCGGCACCGTGCTGCATCTGCGCAAGGACTCGCGCTGGGAACAGGCGGCCGAGCGGGCCGAGGATCTGGAAGGCACGGCCGGGCTCACGGGATCGGGCTGCATCTATGCAGGCAACTGCGCCGAACGCTTCGAGCCCTGCACCCGATCGGCACCGGCACTGACGGCTCTCACCGGCGAAAGGAGGGTCGCCTGTTTCCGCCATAGCGGGCCCTGAACGTCCAGACACCATCCCAACGACAATCAAAAATCACGAGGGGAACCATCATGACGACAAAGCATCGCAACGAACGAACGAGGCCGCACAGATCCTGGAAGGGCCTGCTGCGCGCCGGCGTGACGGCGGCGGCACTGGTCGCCGGCGGTCTTGCGGTCTTCGGCACGTCGCAGGCGTTCGCGGCCGGCAATACCATCACCTTCGCGGTGGAATCGGATTTCAGCCGCCTCGACCCGCATGCCTCGCGCACCTGGAACACCTTCAAGGTCGTGCGCCATCTGTTCGAGACCTTCGTCGAGGAGGACCTTACCAAGGGTCCCGACGTCGCGCCCAAGATCGTGCCGGCCCTGGCCGAGAGCTGGGACGTCTCGCCCGACGGCAAGAGCTATACTTTCCACCTGCGCAAGGGCGTCCAGTTCCACGACGGCACGCCCTGGAACGCCCAGGCGGCGAAGTTCAATCTCGACCGCATGACGGACAAGAATTTCAAATATTTCCAGCCCGTCTCCCCTGGCCTGATGGGCTGGATGTGGCAGGACCTCGCCGGCTATGAGGTGGTCGACGACTATACCTTCAAGATCAATCTCAAGCAGCCCAATGCCGAATTCCTGCGCCGCATGGCCGCCGGCGGTTCCGGCGCGCCGCGCATGATCAGCCCCACCGCGGTCGAGACCTATGGCAACGACAAGATCGAGCAGCACCCGATCGGCACCGGCCCCTTCAAATTCGTGGAAAGGGTGGTGGGCGAGAAGCTGGTGATCGCCCGCAACGACAATTACTGGGATCCGACGCGCAAGCCCAAGGCCGACCAGATCATCCTGCGCGGCATTCCCGAAGTCGCCACGCGTGAACTGGCGCTAGAGCGTCGTGCGGGAAGTTTGAGTCGAGGGATTCCCTTTTGGGTGGATTCGTGATTCACCGTGTTAGGAGGTGGATCATGGCCCATTCTGACGACTTACGCGTTCGAGTGACCGATGCGATTAGCCAAGGGCAGTCGCGCCGAGCGGCGGGGCGGCGTTTTGCCGTGAGTGCCAGTTCGGCGATCCGCTGGGCTTCACGAGTGGAACGGAGCGGGCAAGTCAAGGCTTCGAAGATGGGGCGGCCGGCGGGCAAAGGGCCGCTGTCGGATCATCTGGACTTCCTCATCGCTGCAGTGGAGGAGACGCCGGACATAACCATGCCGGAGCTTGCCGAGCGTCTCCAGCAGGCGAGCGGGATTGTTGCTCATACCGCTTCCCTGTCGCGCCTTTTGTGCCGGGCCGGGTTCACGTATAAAAAAACAGCTGATGGCGTCGGAGTGCGCACGCGCTGACGTGGCCGAGAAGCGTCGTGTCTGGATCCAGAAGCGTCAGCCCCGGATGCGCCGCCAGCCAGGCCGCCTGGTCTTTATCGACGAGACGAGCCTCAACACCAAAATGACCCGCCTGCGTGGCCGCGCCCCTCGCGGTCGCCGGCTCAAGGCCCGTGCCCCCTTTGGCAAATGGGGGACCCAGAC
>NZ_JBQEPH010000017.1:0-147411 GCF_052045555.1 Labrys sp. 22185
GGCGGCACGGTGGATCTGAGCAACACCGACGGCAATATCGTCGTCGCCCATAACGGCCCGAACGCCACCTTCGACCTCGCCAAGAGCATCACGCTGGACAGCGTCACGGCGGGCGGCAACACGCTCGATGCCACCGGCTTGACCGTGGGCAACGCCGCGGTGACGACGAACGGCCTGACCATCACGGGCGGGCCGAGCGTCACCACCACGGGCATCGATGCCGGCAGCAAGGCGATTACCAATGTCGCAGCCGGTACCAACGCCACCGACGCGGTGAATGTCGGCCAGTTGCAGACGGTCAGCAATGCCGCCGGCAATCTCGGCAATTCGACGGCGTCGACCCTGGGGGGCGGCACGACCTATGACCCGGCGACCGGCACGCTGTCGGGCTTCAGCCAGACCGTCACGGCGATCGACGGCAAGGGCAATGTCGGCACGACCACGGGCTACACCACGGTGGCCGGCGCGCTGACGCAGCTCGACACCAACACCACCAACCTCGCCAATGCTGCGGTGAAGTACGATGATCCCGCGGTGAAGGACAAGATCACGCTCGGCAATGCCGGCACCCCGGTGACGATGACCAACCTTGCCAACGGTGCGGTGACGGCAGTCTCGAGCGATGCGGTAAATGGCTCGCAGCTCTACGCTGTGCAGCAGACGGCCAACAAGGGCTGGAATCTCTCGACCAACAACGGTTCGACGACCGCCAATGTGGCGCCCGGCGGCACGGTGGATCTCAACAACACCGACGGCAACATCGTCATCAGCCAGTCCGGCTCGAACGCCACCTTCAACCTCGCCAGCGCCATCACGGTTGCCACCCTCACCGCCAACAGCGTGACGACCGGCAATGCGACGCTCGACACCAACGGCCTCACCATCACCGGCGGGCCGAGCGTGACCACCACCGGCATCGATGCCGGCGGCAAGAAGATCACCAATGTTGCCAAGGGCGACGTGTCCTCGACCTCCACCGATGCGGTCAACGGCTCGCAGCTGTTCAGCCTGGGCAATTCGGTGGCAAGCGGCCTTGGCGGCGGCTCGAGCTTCGATCCCAGCAGCGGCACGGTGATCACCAGCCTCAACTATGGTGGCAGCACCTTCACCTCGGTGCAGAGCGTGCTTGACAAGATCGGCGGCTCCATCAATGGCGGTGGCATCAAATATTTCCACGCCAATTCGACGGATGCGGACAGCGTCGCCAGCGGGAAGAATGCCGTCGGCATCGGCCCGAATTCGGTGGCGAGCGGCGACTATTCCTTCGCGGCCGGCAACGGTGCCCAAGCGACGGGAACGTCCTCCGTCGCGACCGGCAATGGTGCTGCGGCCAGCGGCAACGACTCGATTGCCACCGGCACGCAGGCCAAGGCCAGCGGCGAGGCGTCGATCGCCACCGGCAAGAATGCCGAGGCCAGTGGCAACGGTTCCACCGCCATGGGCTCCGGCAGCAAGGCCACGGCTGACGGCGCCACGGCGGTCGGCGCCAATGCGAGCGCGACGACGGCCAATTCCACCGCAATCGGCAACGGGGCCCAGGCCTCGGCCAATGAGGGCGATGTTGCACTCGGCGCCGGTTCGGTGACCTCGACGGTGGTGCAGACGACAAGCGCCACGATCGGCACCAAGTCGTATGGCGGCTTTGCGGGGACGGCACCCGGCAGCACCGTGAGCGTCGGTTCCGCCGGCAATGAACGGACGGTAACCAATGTCGCGGCCGGCCAGATCACGGCGACCTCGACGGATGCGATCAACGGTTCGCAACTCTATTCCGTTGCCAATGGATTACAGACGCAAATCGCAACGGTGTCGGGCGACGTTACCCAGCTCGGCAATAATGCGAATACCCTGGGTACCACGACGGCAACGACTATGGGTGGTGGAGCGAAATACGATCCCACTACAGGTATTACCGGCTTTCAGCAGAACGTTAAGGCCGTTGATGCTCAAGGCAACGCAGCAGCTAACGCTACAGCATATAGTAACGTTGGGGCTGCGTTGACGCAGCTCGATACGAATACGACCAACCTTGCCAATGCTGCGGTAAAGTATGACGACCCCTCGAACAAGACTAAGATAACGTTGGGCGGTACCGGCGCGACCACTGCGGTGACCATCGACAATCTTGCGAACGGGGAGGTGTCCAAAGCTTCGAAACAGGCGATCAACGGCTCGCAGCTCTACAATTCGGCCAGCTCCGTGGCAGCTGCATTGGGTGGAAACTCGGTCGTTAACGCCGATGGCAGCATCAGTAACCCGAGCTACACGGTCGGCGGCAACAGTTACAACAATGTCGGCAGTGCCATTACCGCCCTCGACAAGCGCTTCGACGGCATTGGCGGCAGCATCGCCAATCTGCAGAGCCAGGTGTCGAATAACCTGAAGGAAGCCCGGCAGGGTATCTCCCAGGCCATGGCGGCCTCGGCCCTGCGCTACGACGACAGGCCCGGCAAGGTCTCGGCCGCGGCGGGTATGGCGGTCTATCACCGCCAGGTCGGCCTCGCCGCCGGCCTGGGCTGGACCTCGGAGGACGCCAAGTGGCGCGCCAATATCGCCGGCACCTATTCGGCGGGCGGCCGCAAGCCGGACTTCGGCGTGATGGGCGGCCTGTCCTACACCTTCAATTGACGGGGACGGCGTCGCGCCCTGTCGACACGAGGCCCCGGGAAACCGGGGCCTTTGCCTGTGCGGGGGCAGCGGCTTAGCAGAGAGCGGCGAGATCCTGCCTGAGGCGGATGGCCTGGCCGCCCGCCAGCGCCGTATCCAGCAGGGCATGGCTCTCCTGCCAGATCGGCACGGCCCGCGCCAGCAGCGACCGCCCCGCCGCGGTAAGCGCGAGCAGGCGGGACCGCCGGTCCGCCGGATCGCGCAATATCTGAACGAGGCCGCGGGCCTCGAGCCGCTTGAGGGCGGCGGTGAGGGTGGTGCGATCCATGGCCAGCAGTGCCGCCACCGGCCCCATCGGCGGCGGGGCAGGGCGGTTGAGCGCCATTAGCAACGAGAACTGGCTGTTTGTCAGCCCGACCGGACGCAGGGCGTCGTCGAAGCGGCGAGCCAGTGCCCGCGCCGCGCGCTGGACGTGCAGGCACAGGCAAGTATCGCGCACGAGCAGGGTCGTCGCGAAGGGAACGAGGGTTTCCTGCGTGCCCTCCGCGTCCGGGGGATCTGCCTCATCGAGGCCCGGCTGGGATGAAAAGCGCCGATGATCGGTGTGTTTTGACATGCACTAATAATGTTGATATCAACCTATTTAGTCAAGCGATCCAGAATCCGCTATCCAAGAACTTCTGCAGGGAGGTCGACATGCCGGCCCATCAGGTCGTGTCTCGGGAAGAATGGCTGACGGCGCGCAAGGCGCTGCTGATCAAGGAGAAGGAGGCGACGCGGGCACGCGACCGGCTGAATGCCGAGCGCATGGCGCTGCCTTGGGTCAAGGTCGACAAGGCCTATCTTTTCGACACGCCCCAGGGGCGGCGTACGCTCGCCGAGTTGTTCGAGGGCCGCAGCCAGCTGATCGTCTACCATTTCATGCTGGGCCCCGACTGGGATGCCGGCTGCACCGGCTGCTCCTTCCTGGCGGATCATCTCGACGGCGCCGTGGCCCATCTCAACCACCACGACGTCACGCTCACCGCCGTCTCGCGGGCGCCGCTTGCCAAGATCGAGGCCTACAAGGCGCGCATGGGCTGGCGCTTTCCCTGGGCGTCGGCCTTCGGCAGTGATTTCAATTTCGACTATCACGTCTCCTTCAGCCGGGAGGACCTGGCGGGCGAGGAGATCGTCTATAATTTCACCAGCCAGCCGAGCGCCCAAGGCCATGACGAATTGCCCGGGCTGAGTGCCTTCTACAAGGACGAGCAGGGCGAGGTGTTTCACAGCTATTCGAGCTATGCCCGCGGTCCGGAGGAACTGATCGGCACCTTGATGATCCTCGACCGCGCACCCAAGGGACGGAACGAGGCTTCGACCATGGATTTCGTGCGGCGGCATGACGAATACGAGGACAAGCCCGCTGCACATGGCTGCTGCAGCTGACACCCGTTTCGATGGCTATCGCCAAGGGGCTGTGATCGGGCCGCCATGGTCTCGGCCTATCGTCCCCTGCCAAGAAATCTGATCCGCAATCTGATCCGAAAACCGACATCAAAGGGAGTCCGTCATGTCCGTCACGCATGGAAGCTTTGTCTGGTACGAACTGATGACTACGGATGTGAAGGCGGCGGCGGCCTTCTATAGCGCCGTGCTGGGCTGGGATGCGGCCGATTCCGGTATGCCGGGCCTCAGCTACACGCTGTTTTCCAACAAGGGCGCGCTCGTGGCCGGCCTCATGGACATTCCGCCCGATGCTGCCGCCCGCAATGTGCCGCCGAACTGGACCGGCTTCGTGGCCGCTGACGACGTCGATGTCTCCGCGGCCGAGGTGGTGAAGCTCGGAGGCCAGGTTCATCGTGCGCCGGATGACATTCCCGGCGTCGGCCGCTTTGCCATTGCCGCCGATCCCTATGGAGCCGTATTCGGCCTGTTCAAGGGGCAGGGGGAACCGCCGGCAATGCCGGGCCTGGGCACGCCGGGCCATATCGCCTGGCGGGAACTGCATGCCGGCGACGGGCCCGGCGCCTTCGAGTTCTATTCCAGGCTGTTCGGCTGGGAGAAGCACCAGGGCCTCGATATGGGGCCGATGGGGGTCTATCAGCTCTATGGCCAGAACGGCACCGATTATGGGGGCATGATGACCCGCACCAAGGACATGTGCGGGCCGATGTGGGTCTACTACATCCAGGTCGACAATATCGACGAGACGGCCAAGCGCGTCACAGACAATGGCGGCAAGATCCTGATGGAGCCGATGGAAGTGCCCGGTGAGATGTGGGTGATCCAATGCCGCGACCCGCAAGGGGCCCTGACGGCGATGGTCGGGCCGCGTTCCTGATCGTGCCCGCTAACGCGAATGATGGCGAGGCCCCGGAAGCGATGACAGGGCCTTTGTCATGCGCCACCTGTCCTTGTTTAATTTGTAAGACAAGAATTGGCTCAATTTGTAAGACAAGAACTTGCCTCACCTCGGCAAAGGCCTTATCGCTAGGCTGAGAAACGGCGGATTCGAGCCGTCCTTCGGGCCCGGAACGGGCATCATGAGACAAAAGATGCGGTGCGATGCGCGAGGCTTCGGCTGGGTGTTTTCGGTCGCGGGGAAATGACGAGGCGAGGCGATGAAAGTCCTGATCCTGGGTGCGGCCGGCATGGTGGGCCGCAAATTGCTGGAGAGCATGAGCCGCGATGGCAAGCTTGGCGGCAAGTCCGTCAGCGAAGCATTGCTCAGCGACGTCGTGCTGCCCCAGGTTCCCGCCGGTCTGCCGTTCGCCTGCAGCGCCAGCCAGGACGATCTGCCGGTGCCCGGCACGGTCGAGCGTCTGATCGGCACTCGTCCCGATGTGATCGTCCATCTTGCCGCCATCGTCTCGGGTGAGGCGGAGGCCGATTTCGACAAGGGTTATCGCATCAACCTGGAAGGCACCCAGCGCCTGTTCGAAGCGATCCGCCAGGCACATGGCGATGCCCGGCCGGGCGAGGGCTATTATCCGCGCGTGATCTTCTCCTCCTCCATTGCCGTGTTCGGCGCGCCCTTCCCGGAGCGTATCGGCGACGAGTTTTTCAACACGCCCCTGACCTCCTATGGCACGCAGAAGGCGATCGGCGAGCTGCTGCTGGCCGATTACAGCCGCCGTGGCTTCTTCGACGGCATCGGCATCCGCCTGCCGACCATCGCGGTGCGCCCCGGCAAGCCCAACAAGGCAGCCTCGGGCTTCTTCTCGGGCATTCTGCGCGAGCCGCTGAATGGGCAGGAAGCCATCCTGCCGGTCTCGGACGATGTGCGCCATTGGTTTGCCAGCCCGCGCTCGGCGGTCGGCTTCCTCCACCATTCAGCGGCGATCGACACGGCCCGCCTGGGCGCGCGCCGCAATCTTTCCATGCCCGGCCTCTCCGCAACGGTGGCCGAGGAGATCGAGGCCCTGCGCCGGGCCGCCGGTGACAAGGCCGTGGCGCTGATCAAGCATCAGCCCGATCCCGTGATCGAGAAGATCGTGGCGGGTTGGCCGCGCGACTTCGACACGGCGCGTGCCCTCGAACTCGGCTTCGTCGCCGATCGCGACATGGACGCCATCGTGCAGGCCCATATCGAGGACGAGCTTGGCGGCAAGCTGCCGGCCCTCTGAGCAGGCGCTTTCCTGGAGCATCGTACCGAAAAGTGAATGCCGATTTTCGGTAAAAACGATGCAGCAACAATAGTCCATGGCGTGGGATCTGACTTCGAAAATCAGATCCCACGCCATGGATCTGCCTGCCTGCCGGAGCTTCTCGTTCCAATGCATTTTGCGATTTGGTGATTTCGCCAGACCGCAAAACGCTTTAGGTCTTGGCGCTATCCTTCGATCCATTCCATTCCCTGAGAGTTCCCTCGGCATGTCCGCACCCGATCTTCTGATGCCCAAGCCCATGCTTGCCCAAACGGTCGAGGCCTTGGATCAGGCCTTTACCGTGCACAAGCTCTGGCTGGCGGATGATCCCGACGCGGTGCTGGCGAGGATCGCCGACCGGGTGCGCTTCCTCGCAGCTGGCGGCCATGCCCATGTCGACGAAGCGCTGATCGCCGCTTTACCCAAGCTCGAAATCATCGCCAATTTCGGCGTCGGCTATGATTCCGTCGATGCCGCCGCGGCGGCACGGCATGGCGTCGTCGTCACCAACACGCCCGAAGTCCTCAACGAGGACGTCGCCGATCTCGCCATGGCCTTGTTGCTGGCGACCATCCGCGAAGTACCGCAGGCCGACCGCTTCCTGCGGCAGGGCAAATGGCTGAGCGAAAACTATCCATTGACGCCGGCGACGCTGCGCGGGCGCACGCTCGGTATCGTCGGCCTGGGGCGGATCGGCAAAGCCATCGCCCGCCGCGCCGAGGCCTTCGGCCTGAAGATCGCCTATTACGGGCGCCGGCGCCAGGCGGATGTCGCCTATGCCTACCACTCCAGCGTGAAGGCGCTGGCGGAGGCGGTGGATACGCTGATGATCATCGTCCCCGGCGGGGCGGAGACGCGCCATCTGGTCGATGCCGAGGTGCTCAAGGCGCTCGGCCCCGACGGCGTGCTGATCAATGTCGCCCGCGGTTCTGTCGTCGACGAGGGCGCCCTGATCGAGGCGCTGCGCAATCGCACCATTCTCGCGGCGGGGCTCGACGTCTTCGCCGACGAACCGCAGGTGCCCGAAGCGCTGGTGGCGCTCGACAATGCGGTGCTGCTGCCGCATGTCGGCTCGGCCACCATTCACACCCGCCGGGCCATGGGCCAGCTGGTGGTCGACAATCTCGTCTCCTGGCGCGATGGCAAGGGGCCGCTGACGCCGGTGTCCGAGACGCCCTGGCCCCGAGAGAAGGCCTGACGGCCGTCAGCTTCAGCCATAGACAAGACAAGCAAGCACCGCCGGACCATCGGTCCGGCGGTGCTTGCTTGTGTCTGATGCGGAGAGATTTCTCGTCTCGTTGCATGGCATGCCACCTGCAAGCAAAACGGGATATCGGATAGGAACTTTTCCGAACTCATTCCGGCATCGATGTGCGGGGGCGGTGGATCGGTAAGTCTTATATTACCACATGGAAACTGATTGGCCTGCAATGACGGGCTTGTGGTGTCTTTTGCTAAGAGATAGAGGTTTCGTGTATTAATTTTATGTGTTCCAATTATAAAACACCGAAATAAACTTATATTTTGTTGGTATATTAATTCGATATACCCTTAAGGGTAGTCGATTCTTTGGCGTAAGCTACGATGCTCTGGATGTGTCTTTTGAGTGACACATATTCGCCAAAATGTTTTCTGTCGGTGCCAAGGTAGAAAAACTCTATTGTGGCGCTTTCTAGAATATCGCACCTTCACTGTGACGATTCACGTGGCGGCCAAGTGCTTTCCAAGCATGCGCCAAGTTCGGTCGGCTGTTGCGAGTGGGGTGTCATGACAAGAAGTCCCCTCGTGCAAGTAAAATAATGTCCCGGAGGGGGTTTTGATGACGATTAAATCCGCACTTCTCGGCGCTGCTGCAGGCATCGCCGCCATCGGCGCCGCCCAGGCTGCCGACCTGCCCATGACCAAGGGCGAAGCCGTTGAATATGTGAAGGTCTGCTCGGCTTTCGGTCCCGGCTTCTTCTACATCCCCGGCAGCGATACCTGCCTGAAGATCGGCGGCGAGATCCGCGCCGACTATCGTGCGTTCGGGCGTAGCGGCGACTTTGGTGACTTCAATCGCGACGACGATCGCTCGGCTTTCAACACCCAGGCCCGTATCTGGTTCGACGCGCAAACCCAAACGGATTGGGGCTTGCTACGCTCCTATTTCCAGATCAATGCCGACTCGCATCCGATTAGCAATCTGGGTCGAGGCGGAAAGTACAATTCCAACACCTTCAGCATCGACAAGGCTTTCATCCAGTTCGGTGGTTTGACAGCCGGCTATGCCCATTCGTTCTTCGGTTTTTACGATAGCGAATATGGCGACACCATCTGGGCGCCTTATTATGCGCAGTCGAGCACCGTAAACTTATTGGCGTACACGGCCAAGTTTGGCGGTGGCTTTAGTGCGACCCTGTCGATTGAAGACGGCCGAGATCACCGCGTGGATGGCGTGAGCATTCCCGTCACGCCCACGACGAACATTGCATTGCCGTTCCAAGGGGGGCAGCAGATTCCCGACGTTGTGGCCCAGCTTCGCCTGGATCAGTCGTGGGGATCAATCGCGGTGCAAGGTGCTGTGCATCAGCTTCGTACGGCTGAGGGGGCAACCATCACCAACCCCTTTAACCCGGCACAATCGGTTGGCATCGGCTACTCGCACGACAACAAGTGGGGCTACGCCATTGGCGGTACCGCCCTGTTCAAGATCCCGGCGATCGATGGCGGCCACTTTATCGTGGAAGGCCAGTACGCCGATGGCGCTACGCACTATCTCGGCGTTAGTAATTCGCTCGGAAGCATCATCGGACAGTCCGATCTCTACCCGAGCCGTTTGGGCCCCCCGTCGCCGGGCAACATCATTGACGTTGCTTCGTTTGGCCGGGTGAAGGGCTGGTCGATCGTGGCTGAACTCGGCGGCAATATCACGCCGGTGCTGAACGCCAATCTTGTGGGCAGCTACATCGAGACCAAGGCCGACGGCATTCTGTCCAATGTCCTTGCCGGGGGCGTGGACATCAAGGTCAAGGAATACACGATTGCAGGCAACCTGACCTATACGATCGTGAAGGGCCTGAGTGTTGCTGGCGAGGTGGCCTACACCCACCAGACCCAGGATTTCAACACAGCCTTTGGTGGTGCTGACGGCAAGGAGAATGTCTGGAGCGGCGGCGTTCGCCTGAAGCGCACCTTCTGATCCGAACGAAACGATCTGAGAGCGGGGCCCGGCGTGAGCCGGGCCCCGCTTGGCCTATTGTGCTTGCGGTCTTGAAGTTGTGCTGTGCGTTTTGGCAACGTCCTCAAGAAATTGTGATGTTACGAATTTGATCTGTAACGCTGAATGCATTCCGGTATGGTAACGTATATTGGAGTGCCTTACGTATAGCAGTTGAAGTCCAGTGCATTTTGCGGAGTCTTCCCGGTTCTGGAGAAGTCGCGATGAAATATTTGAGAATGTTTGCTGAAAGAGTTCCAGGCAATGTAGCGCGATCTCACCAGGCGTGAAGTGAGTGAAGAAATGCAGGAAAGAGCGAACCGTCCCTTCCAGAAGAACTCCACATCGCTCCAGATCGATTGGAAGCGATTTGGCGACGATTTGCGGAATGCGCGCGCCGCGCGCGGGCTGACCTATCGACAGTTCGGCGCACTTACGGGCGTGACCTTCAGTACGCTGGCGCGGCTCGAATCCTCCTACCTGCCCTGCAATGCCGAAACCTTCATGACGCTGGCGGTGGAAATGGGGCGTGATCCCCTGGCCTATGCGATCCGCGGCAATGCCAGCGCGAGCGGCGTGCTCGCCCAGGAGACGGATGCCGCGTGATTGAGGTGCTGCGAAAGCAGGACCAAGCATGCGCTGTTGCTGGAGCGGTAAAGCTGGTAGGGTCGCGCATCCTTCTCGCCGATTTGCCGCTTCATGCTCGATCGTTCCACGCCGGTTCCCCTTTATTTTCAACTCGCCGAAACCTTGAGGGCCGGAATTTCGCAAGGCCTCTACGCCGCGGGTGAGAGACTTCCTTCCGAACATGAGCTGTGTGCCCGTTACGACATCTCGCGTAGCGTCGTGCGCCAGGCCCTGCAGTCGCTGGCGCTGCAGGGATTGATCGAGACCGAGCGCGGCCGTGGTGCTTTCGTGCGCGAACGCAGGGTGCCGATCAATCTAAGCCAGCGCCTCGACCCGCTGCGGGAGGATCTGGCGCGGGCCGGCTTCAAGCTGAGCACGAAGATCCTGGCGCAGCGCCTGATCGAGGCCCCTGCGGCCATCGCCGAGCGCATCGGTGATGCCAGGGCCGTACTGATCGAGCGCCTGCGCTATGCCGATGGCGAGGTGCTGCTTCTGGTGCGCAACTATCTGCCCTATGGCCGTGTGCCGGGATTGCTGACCTATCCCGGCCTCGACCAGGTCTCGCTCTACGAATGCCTCGAGCGGGATTTCGGCGTCATCGTCTCCAGCGGGCAGCGCACCGTGGAGATCGGCACGGCCGATGCCGAGATAGCCGGTTATCTCGGTCTCGATCCGGGGTCGCATGTGCTCTTCAACCGCGAACTGACCTATGACCAGGAAGGCAGGCCGGTGGAATATTACGAATCCTGGCACCATCCCGATCGCACGCGCCTGACCATCGAACTGCATCGGGCGCGCTGACGTCCTTCTCAGGCGCTCGCCGCCAGCAGCGTCCTGGCTTTTGCCGCCACGGCCTCGGCCGTGAGGCCGAAATGCTGGTAGAGCAGCGGGCCGGGTGCGCTTTCCCCGAAGGCGTCGATGCCGACAACCGCGCCGGGGCCGCGCAGGAACTGATACCAATAGATCGACGAGGCAGCTTCGACGAACAGGGTCGGAATGCCGGGCGTCAGCACGGCGTCGCGATAGGCCGTGGGCTGGCCGGCAAAAATAGTGGCATTGGGGATCGATACCACCCGTACAGGGATGCCCTCGGCCGCGAGAAGCGCCGCCGCCTCGGCCACGAGTCCGAGCTCGGAGCCGGTTCCGGCAAGGACGAGATCGGGGCGCCGCGCCGGTTCCGAGAGCACATAGCCGCCGCGCCGGATCGCCTGCCGGTGTTCCCTGCTGTGCGTGATGGCTGAGCCGTCCTGGCGGGCCGCGACGATGACGCTGGGACCCTCGCGGCCCACGGCGTCTTCCCAGGCAAGCAGCGCTTCGAGCTCGCTGCCGGGGCGCCAGAGCGACAGGCCGGGAATGGCGCGCAGGGCAAGGAGCTGTTCGGCCGGCTGGTGAGTCGGGCCGTCCTCGCCGACCCCGATGGAATCATGCGTATAGAGAAAGATCGCCTTCAGCTTCATCAAGGCCGCAAGGCGCACGGCGTTGCGGGCATAGTCGCTGAAGACGAGATAGGTCGAGCCGAAGGGGATCAGGCCGCCATGGGCTGCCATGCCGTTCATCACGGCGGACATGCCGAATTCTCGCACGCCATAATGGATGAAATTGCCGGCGAAATCCCGCGGCAGGATCGATTTGGATGCCGCGGTCCAGGCCAGAGTGGACTGGCTGAGGTCAGCCGAGCCACCGATCAGTTCCGGCAGCAGCGCGGTGAAGCGGGCGAGAACCTTGCTGGAAGCCTTGCGCAGAGGCTGGCGGACCGGCGGTTCCGCCAGCAGGGCATCGGCATAGGCTGCCACGGCGGAAGCAAAAGCGACTGGTGCTTCGCCGGCCATGCGGCGCTGCAACTCCGCGGCAAGATCCGGATGGGTCGCCCGGTAGCGGGCGAACAGGGCCCCCCAGGCTGCCTGCCTGTCCGCTCCGCGCTTGCGCGCATCCCAACCGGTACGGATGGGAGAGGGCACTTCATGCGGCGGGTAGGGCCAGCCCAGCGCTTCGCGGGTTGCCGCAGCCTCGGCAGCGCCCAATGGGGCGCCATGAACTTCTTCCTTGCCCTGCTTGGTGGGCGCACCGAAGCCGATGATGGTGCGGCAGCAGATCAGGCTCGGCTTGTCGTGGACCCCGCGTGCTTCCTCGATCGCGGCCTCGACCGCGCCGGCGTCATGGCCGTCGACATCAGCGACCACGTGCCAGCCCAGAGCCCGGAAGCGGGCGGGTGTGTCGTCGGCGAACCAGGCCCTGACGTCGCCGTCGATGGAGATGCCGTTGTCGTCATAGAAGGCGATCAGCCGGCCGAGACCGAGTGCGCCGGCGAGCGAAGCGGCCTCCTGCGCCACGCCTTCCATCAGGCAGCCATCGCCGACAAAGACGTAGGTGTGATGGTCGATGACGGGAAAATCGTCGCGGTTGAATTCGGCCGCGAGCTTGCGCTCGGCGAGCGCCATGCCGACGGCATTGGCGAAGCCCTGGCCGAGCGGCCCGGTGGTCGTCTCCACGCCGGGCGTGATGCCGTATTCGGGATGGCCCGGCGTCCTGGATCCAGGCTTGCGATGGGCCTTGAGCTCCTCGAGCGAGAGATCGTAGCCCGACAGATGCAGCAGGGAATAGATCAGCATCGCGCCATGGCCGTTCGACTGCACGAAACGGTCGCGGTCGATCCAGCTCGGGTCGGCCGGATTGTGCTTGAGGAAGCGATTCCATAGCACCTCGGCGATATCGGCCATGCCCATGGCGGTGCCGGGGTGACCGGTCCCGGCCGCCTCGATGGTATCGACGGTCAGGAAGCGGATGGCGTTGGCGAGGTCGCGCTGGGAGGGGGCAGGTCGTTCGTCGAAGCTCATGGCGTTTCCTGTGCGGTCGGCTGGTCCATTCAGGGCGAGCTGGTTTCGCCTCTTGTAATCCTGTCCGTACAAGTAGGCTGGACAATCGATGCTGTCAAACACGACCGCTCATGCGGGCCGTATGGCCTGCAGCGGTCACAGCGGCAGATGACCGCTTCTGCTGGGCCATCCTTACCCGAGGGACGACAGTCGTAATTCAACTGCCGCAAAGACGCTGGAAAATCGCCTGGAAAACAGAACTTCGACTGTAACCCTATCCATGGTCCATAACAGCCTCTAGCCTTTCACGTAACGCCGCCAGGGATGCTCTTCGCGGAAACCCAGCAGCTCGCGGGCCTTCTTGTTGGACAGCAGCGTCTCGTATTCGCCGAGCGCGCCCTTGACCGGCACCTCGGGGTAGAAGCGGCGGAGCAGTTCGGCTGTCGGCAGATTGGACGAGGTCTCGTCGTTGACGGCATTGAAAACCTGGAAGCCGAGGCCCTCCTTCTCGATGGCGAGCCGGGTGATCTGGCCGAGGTCGCGCGCATCGATGTAGCTCCAGGCGATGCGCTTGCGAAAACCGGGATCGGCGAACCATTTGGGAAAGTTCTCGGTGTAGTCCTCGGGAATGATGACGTTGCCGATGCGCAGCGCGTAGATGTCGATGCCCTCGCGCAGGGCAAAGGCCCGGGCCGTCTTCTCGTTGACGACCTTGGAGAGGGCATAGCTGTCCATCGGGTCGACGTCATAGTCCTCGTCGAGCGGGAAATAGGCGGGATTGCGGTGCTCATGGGCGAAGACGACGCCATAGGTCGTCTCGCTCGAGGCAATCACGACCTTACGGATGCCGAGTTTGGTCGCCGCTTCGATGACGTTGTAGGTGCCGAGCGCATTGACGCGGAACACCTCGTTGTCAGGCACGATCATGATGCGTGGAATGGCGGCGAAATGGACGACGGCGTCGACCTTCTGCGGACGCAGCGAGGCGTCGAACTCGTGCGTGCCCATATAGCTCGACAGCGCATTGAAGACCTGGCCGGCATCGGTGATGTCGGCAATCAGCGTGCGAACGCGCGGATCGTCCAGCGGCTTGGTGTCGATGTTGAGCACCTCATAGCCGTGATCGAGGAGATCCTTCACGACATGGCGGCCGGCCTTGCCGCTGCCGCCGGTGAACATGATGCGCTTGGCCATTGTCCGCTCCCTCATCTTGTCATCGTATTTTGTATGACAATAGTGGGAGGAAGCCGAAGCGCAAGAGCAAGATTCAACATTGAATTTGCGCCTCGGCAGGGGGGAATTATCCTGACGGTCGGGCCAAGCATGGCCGCCATCGGCATCACCCCTTCTTGATGATCACATAGCCGAGCACCAGCGAGATCGCGGTGGCAACATAGATCGAGAGCGACTGCTCGACGAAGCGCATCCAGAACAGATGGATGGCGATCAAGAGGACCACGGCGATGAAGCCGCGGTCGAAGCCGTTGGTGTGGATCGGCAGGAAGCCGGTCTTTTCGACGGGAGGCTTTTCGAGCTCTTCGTCCTGCTTGTCGAGATTGGCGAACTGGTTCATGGCCTCATCCCTTCACGGCGCCGAAGGTCAGGCCGGCGACGATATGGCGCTGAACCACGCCGAGGATCACCAGGGCGGGGATCAGCGTCAGCATGGCGGTGGCGGCAAGCTGGCCCCAATTGGTGCCGGTGACAGAGACATATTCTGCAAGCAGCGTGGTGATGGTGCGGGCCTCCACGCTGGTGAGGGTGGCGGCCAGGAGATATTCGTTCCAGGCGAAGATCCAGGTGAGGATCATGGTGACGGCGAGGCCCGGCCGGGCGAGCGGATAGATCACCTTGGCGAGAAGCTGGAAGGTCGAGGCACCGTCGATGGTGGCGGCCTCGTCGAGTTCCTGCGGGATGGAATCGAGCACCGGCCGCAGCGTCCACACGGCGAAGGGCAGGTTGAACACGCAATAGAGCAGGACGAGGCCGATGCGCGTATCGAACAGTTTCCAGTCGCCGACGACGAAGACCTGCGTGTAGAGCAGGAACAAAGGCAGCAGGAACACCGCCGGCGGGGCCATGCGGTTGGTGATGGTCCAGAAGAAGACGTTCTCCTTGCCGACCAGCTTGTAGCGCGTCAGCGCATAGGTGGCGAGGAAGCCGAGCAGGGTCACAAGAAAGGCATTGGAGGTGGCGACGATGACCGAATTCAACATGTATTTCTGCAGGTTCGGGTCGGTCAGGGCGTTGGCGTAGTTGTCCGGGAAGAAGGAAGTCAACAGGAAGCTCGGCCGGCCGAAGAGCTCGACGCGGCTCTTGGCCGAGACCACGAACAGCCAGTAGATCGGCGCCAGCGTGATCAGGCTGAGCACGATCCAGAGCAACAGGCTGACGAAGACATTGGGCTTGCGCATCACTCGGGCCTCCTGAGGTCGCGGCGGGCCACCAGGGCCGAATAGAGCAGCCAGCACATTACGATGGTGAGGTAGAGCACCAGCACGGACATGGCGCCGCCATAGCCGTAGTCCTTCTTGGGAAACACCACGCGGAAGATATAGAGGCCGACGAAGCGGGTGGCATCGCCAGGGCCCCCGGAGGTCAGCATGAAGATCTCGTCGAAGGTGCGCAACGCATCCATCAGGCGGATGAACACGGTGGCGAGAATGGCCGGCTTCAGCATCGGCAAAGTGATGTGCCAGAAGATCTGGAAGCGGCTGGCGCCGTCGATCTGCGCCTGCTCGAAGGGATCCTTGGGCAGGGACGACAGGGCGGCGAGCAGGGTCAGCGTCACCAGCGGCGTCCAGTGCCAGATATCCATGATCACCACGGCGGTGAAGGCCTGGTCGGAGAAGCGGCTGATGTTGAGGTCGTAGCCGAACCAGCTTCGAAGATAGCTCGGCAACGGGCCGAGGCCGGGCGTCAGCAGCAGACGCCAGATCGCGCCCACGGCGATCGGCGCGATCACCAGCGGCAAAGTATGGATGGTACGGAAGAAGCCCTTGCCCGGGAAGTCGCGCATGAAGAGCTGGGCGAGGAAATAGCCGAGCACGATCTCGCTGACCACGGCGAAGAAGCCGAATTTCAACGTGCCCCAGATCGACTTGAGGAAGTCGGTATCGAAGACCAAGGCCCGGAAATTGTCGAGCCCGTTGAAATGCATGGTCGGATCGGCAGCGAAGCTGTTCCACTGCGTGAAGGAGACCACCATCACGTAGATGAACGGCACGACACCGAACAGAGCGAGGATGAACAGGGTGGGTGCCAGCAGCAGCCAGCCGGTTGTCGACGATCGCATGAGGGTTCCTTCACCCGCGAGGCAAGAGGGATGCCGATCTCGAAAGCTACGGCACCTCGAGCAAGTGAGCGTTCAGGCGTGAACGCTCACTTGCTCCAACTCTTTGATCCAACGTGTCTTTGCGATTTGAAGTGTCTCGTTCAAATGGCGACCCGCTTTGGATCGACGCGGCCTTTGTCATTGCCGGGCTTGGCCCGGCAATCCAGTCTCCACCTGGCCAGTACGCACCTGGCGAGGGCGCCTGGATGCCCGGGTCAAGCCCGGGCATGACAAAGGCCGACGTTCTTACTTGCGATAGCCCAGCTTCTTGAGTTCGGCTTCCGTCGTGGCCGCCATCTGGTCGAGGGCGTCGGAGGCGGAAAGGTCGCCCGTGATCGCCTTGTAGAATATCGAGGCGGTCGCTTCACGCACCTGGGCGTGGAAGGGGTAGGGCGGGGCACCGGCAAAGAGCTTGCCGTCCTTCTTCATCAGCGAATAGTAGCCGTTGGTCTTCTCGTCCTGCGCCTTCACCTTGGGATCGTCATAGGTCGCGGTGTGGGTGATGCGCGAACCGGCGACGGCCCAATCGGCCTGGACGCTCTCCTGGGCGATATATTGCAGGAAGAGCAGGGCTGCCTCCTTGTTCTTGGAGGCATAGGAGATGCCGAAGGCACCGCCGTCATAATAGCCGATATAGCCCTTGCCGGCTTCCGCGGCCTCGATCACGCCGGGGGAGGTCGGCGGCAAGGCCACGCCGACCTTGCCCACCACCTTGGACTTGGAGGCATCGGTGGCGATCCAGGCGGCGTTCTCGCCATAGACGAGGCCTTGGGCCGCGCGTCCGGCTGCGAAGGTGGCGGCGACTTCGTCCCAGGTGCTGGCGGTGGATTCGGGCGGCGCGTCCGGCAGCAGACTCAGCCAGTATTCCAGGGCCTTCTTGGCCTCGGGGCTGTTCATCGAGCCGCCATTGGCGACGGTGGCGGCATAGTTCTTGGAAGCGTCGATGCCCCAATTATAGACGCCGAAGGTCGGCGCGACGCTTTCGAAGAATTCGTACCAGGAGGCGGGGTGACCGGTATTGGCCTGCACCGTCGAGCCCCACAATTCCTCGCCCTTGTCCTTGCCCCATTCGGTGAAGAAGTCGGCGATGGCCTTGTAGTCCTCATGGGTCTTGGCGGGAGCCAGGTCCTTGCCGGTCTTCTTCTTGTAGGCTTCCTTCACCGCCGGATCATCGAACAGGTCCTTGCGATAGAGGTAGATCTTGATGAAGGCCTCCATCGGCACGCCGTAGAGGTCGCCCTTGTCGTCCTTGAAGTAGTTGGCGAAGCTGGTGAATTTCGCGGGATCGTAGTCGGGCGCCTTCAGCGCCGGCTTGTCGGCGAGGGTCTTGGTGATGTCGACCAGGAAGTTGCGGGCCAGATAGCTGTAGATGATGTCCTGCTCGATATAGACGAAGTCATAGACGCCGGTCTTGGCCTCCATGTCCTTGATCGCCTTGTCGTACATCTGGTCCCAGGAGGTGGCTTCGAACTCCACCTTGATGCCGGTGGCCTTGGTGAAGGCTGGGCCCAGCACGTTCTTTACATAGTTGGAGGGCGGCGTGCTTTCCGAAATACCGTGGATGGTGACGCCCTGGAGGTCCTTGGAGGCGTCGGACCAGAAATCGGCGTAGGCGGAGGTGGTGGCGAGCAGGACGCTGACCGTCAGTGCGGCGAGGCCGGCTCCTATCTTCCTGTACATCTGGTTTCTCCCTGGAAATGGCTTGTTTCTTATTGCCCGCGTGGCGACGGGGGAGGCGCCCGAGCCACGTCTTGGGGGCGCCCTTCATTTTGTTGCGCATTTCCACAAACTGAGTCAATGGGCAAGGTCACGCGCAAGGCCAAGTTGTATGAGGAATCTTGCGCAAAGTCATCCCCAAAATATGACGAACCTTCTCCATATTATGAAGAAGGTTCGTCGCGATTCATCACTGAGGCGAATGAGCGGTGCCACTGGCCTCAGTCGGGCAGAGGAATATGCTCGGCGCGATCGTCCGGTGGCAGATCGAACAGGCCCTGGCCCCAGTTCTGGGCCTGCCATTGCGCCTTGGCTTCCTCGATGCGTTCCTTCGAGGAGGCGACGAAGTTCCACCAGATATAACGTGGTCCGCCAAGGGTGGCGCCGCCCAGGATCATCAGGCGGGCGCCCCGGTCGCCGGCCGCAACCGTGATGGCGTCGCCGGGGCGGAAGACCATCATCTGCCCGGCCTCGAAATCCTGGCCGGCAATGGAGACGGAGCCTTGCGTGATGTAGAGGCCGCGATCCTCATGATTATCCGGCATGGGCAGTCTTGCGCCGGGAGAGAGGACGACGTCGCCGTAGAAGGTTTCCGAGAACATCGTCGCCGGCGCCTTCTCGCCATAGGCATTGCCGAGGATAAGCTTCACGCTGACGCCGTCGCTTTCGATCACCGGCAGGGCCTCCTTGCCGTGATGCTCGAACATCGGCGCCATGTCCTCGTGGGTTTCCGGCAGGGCGATCCAGGTCTGGATGCCGAACAGACTGTTGGGACCGCGGCGGGCTTGCGCCGAGGTCCGTTCCGAATGGGTGACCCCGCGCCCGGCCACCATCCAGTTCAGGGCGCCGGGGTGGATGACCTGGTCGGTGCCCAGGCTGTCGCGATGGTGGAAATCGCCGCGATAGAGATAGGTGACGGTACCCAGGCCGATATGGGGATGCGGACGGACGTCGACGCCCTGGCCGGTCAGGAATTCGGCAGGCCCCGCCTGGTCGAAGAAGATGAAGGGGCCGACCATCTGGCGCTTGGGGGCGGGCAGGGCGCGGCGAACTTCGAAGCCGCCGAGATCGCGCGAACGCGGAACGATCAAGGTTTCGATCGCGTCGATGCCGATCGCGTCGGGGCAGCCGGGTGTCAGGGCGGGGTTCCAGCTCATTCGATCCTCCAGTCCACTTGGTGCTTCGGACGTTGTCGGCCGCAAGATCTCAAACTTTGCTCAGGCGGCCCATGGCTCAGCATAGGTCGGGAACTGGTCGCTCAAAACCCTTTTGCCGTTCGACAATCGAGAACGCCGATTTCGACGTCAGTGACTTGGACGAACGCAGACGATCATGCGAGTTTGGAAAACATCGACAGGAGAGAGACGGGTAGCAATATGACGGCAATGGCCGCGAGCGGGATCCACCACGTCACCTTGATGACGCGCAACGTGCAGGCGAATGTCGATTTCTATGTCGGCTTCCTCGGCCTGCGCCTGGTCAAGCGTACGGGCGGCTACGAAGATGCCCAGCAACTCCATCTCTTCTATGGCGATCGTCTCGGCTCGCCCGGCTCCATCGTCACCTTCCTCGTCTGGGAGGACGGTGCCCCCGGCCGTGTCGGCAATGGCCAGGTTTCCGAGATCGCCTTTGCGGTGCCGTCGGCCAGCATCGGCGACTGGATGACGCGGGCCCTCAGCCATGGCGTGCCGATGACGGGGCCGTCGCAGGAATTCGGCGAATCCGTACTGCGGCTCAAGGATCCCGACGGCGTCATCGTCAAGCTGGTCGGTGCCGACCTGCCATCAGCCGCGTCCTGGGGCAACGAAGCGACCGCGCCGCGGCGCTTGCGTGCGGTGACCCTGCTGACGGACCAGCCAGAGGAAACGGCGGCCTTCATCGCGCGTTTCGGCTACCGGCCCGGGCCGCGCGAGGGCAGTGTCCAGCGCCTGCTGTCGGATACGGATGCCGTCGATGTCCGCGATGCCTCGGGCTATGTGCCGGGTGTTCCCGGTACCGGCACGGCCGATCATGTCGCCTTTCGCGCGGTGGATGTGGCTGAGGTGCGCAAGCACGAGGCTGCGCTGTCGCGTCTCAATTCGTCGCCAACCAATTTCCATGATCGCAACTACTTCACCTCGCTCTATGTACGGGAGCCAGGCGGCGCCTTGATCGAAGTGGCGACGGATGGTCCGGGTTTTGCCATCGACGAGGAAGCCGACCGTCTCGGCGAGCGCCTGTTCGTACCGCCTGGCGATGCCGGGCGGGCGGAGGAGCTGAAGGCCATGCTGCCGCAGTTCTCCCTGCCCGGAGAGCCGCGCCTGCCGCATCGGGATCTGCCGTTCGTGCATCGGTTCCATACGCCGGACCAGCCCGACGGCAGCACATTGGTCCTGTTGCACGGAACCGGCGGGAACGAGGCCGATCTGATGCCGCTCGCCCGACAGATCGCGCCCCATGCGACCTTGCTGGGCATGCGTGGGCGTAGCCATGAGGAAGGCGTGCTGCGCTGGTTCCGGCGCATGGGAATGACGAAGTTCGATCAGGCCGACATCGCCTTCGAGGCGAAGGCCTTCGCGGCTTTCATCGAGGGGGCCGTGGCAGGCTATGGCCTCGACGCCGGCCGCCTGACCTTTCTGGGCTATTCCAACGGCGCCAATTTCATCGCCGCCGTAATGGGGCTGCATCCCGGCATCATCACGCGCGCCATTCTGCTGCGGGCGATGCCGGTGCTCGAGGCCTTGCCGCAGGCCGATCTTGCCGGGACATCGGCCCTGATGTTGACCGGGGCACGGGACCCCTTCGCGCAGGAAGCGCCCCGGCTTGAGGCCTGGCTGCGGGACCAGGGCGCCGACGTCACCACCCGCAGCATCGACGCCGGCCATGAATTGTCATCCGCCGACCGGTCGGCGGCACGTCAATGGTTCGAAATCACTGAGGGAGGCCGCAATGGCTGACATCGACATTCGTCGCGACGAACTGGCCGAACCGCGTGGGCGTTATGTCGCGCGCATCGACGGTGTGGAAGGGGAGGCCGAGATCGTCTTCACCAGGCACGGAGCCGGCTTGATCAGTGCCGATCATACCGGTGCCCCCGAGACGATGCGCGGCACCGGCGCTGCCGCTGCTCTGGTGGCCTATATGGTGGAGGACGCGCGCCGTAACGGCTTCCGCATCCTGCCGCTTTGCCCCTATGTGCGGGCGCAATATCGCAAGCACCCTGACTGGGCCGACGTGATGACGCTGGCGCCGGGCGAGGATCCGCCGGCGACGGCGTAGCTCTACGGCTTTTCTCCTTGGCGAAAGATCTAAACGGAACGGCTCAAGCCGGGATGATCGGATCTGGCCTCATTGCCTCCCGAGTGCAGTTGCGGCACCCTGCGAGGGTCGAACCTCGAGGTCGTCATGCAGTCTCCCGAGACAATCGCCACGCACGCCTATTTCGGACAGGTCACGGCGGATGGGTGGGATCTCATCTTCCATCCGCCTGACAATCGCTCCGACGTCGTCTATCGGGCGGGGTATGTGTGCCATCCGACGCGTGAGCACTACGAGGCGCTCCTGCCACGCCTGCCGGCCTTCGAAGCCTTCTGCCGCAATCTGGAAGAGAATGACCGGCGCGTTCGCCAACATTTTCGCTCCTGGCCACTCACGGCAGGAGCGTTCGAACTCGTCTGTGCCATGATGGGCGGTGACGACGAGTTGCTTCCATCCTCACTCACGCCTTATCCCTATGATCAGCGGCCCTTCGCCCTGCAATATCGCGCGCTTGACCAAGCAGCCTGGGAGTTTGCCGGCATTCCCTGGTGGCCGCCGGTTTTCGCCGCTCTTTTCGATGCCACCGGAAATTTCTCGGGGATCGAGTACCAGGTCGAACAGGCGATGCGCGACCTGCCGGATTCAATCGCACCGTCTCGATGGGAGGCGGGATATCGCCATCCCTATTTCGGGCGACGCAAGCTGTCGGATTTTTCGCGACTGACAACGTCGACCGTTGCGGGGCGCAAGATTCCGTTCGATCTCTTCATGACCAAGAAAACCATGGCTGCCTTCGAGCCGGAGCATCTGGATCCGTTCGTATCCTTGGTCGAGAAATTGGACGGGCTGGATGCCGGCGTGCGGTCGGGCTTTCCCGACGCAATGCGCATGGAATGGCTGGAGGAGCGTTTCACCTATGGTACCCCGACCCTGCGCCGGGCTCTCGATCAGATCTTTCCCGATGCAACGGATCCGAGTGCCGTCTCGCCGCAGGCCTTTGCCGCGGCTCTCGTTCTCAAGCGTGGATGTTTTTCACTTTCGCCCGAGAAAAGCGGCGGCGCGGCACTGACCCTCGACTATGCGATCCTGCCGGCCCGCAACGACAATGAATTGTTCGCAGCCAAGTTTTCGCTCGATGGCGAGTTGCTTGACCTCGTGATCGAGAGTTGAGGAAGAGCGCCCGGTGCCGCCTCAGGCCCAGACGTCGTTCCGGGCCGTACGCTCGCCACCTTCATGGCCGGTGTTGAGGGTGCCGCGCGGTTCGATCAGCAGGAGATGGACCTCGCTTTCCGCATAGGGCTTATGCTCCAGGCCCTTGGGCACCACGGCCATCTCGCCTGGGCCGATGACGACCGAACCATGGCGGAAATCGATGCGCAGGCGGCCGCTGAGGACGATGAAGGTCTCATCCGTTTCAGGATGGTCGTGCCAGATGAAGTCCCCCTCGATGCGCACCAGCTTGAACTGATAGTCGTTCATCTCGGCGACGACGCGGGGCTGCCAGAGATCGCCGATCTTTGAGATCTTCTCGGCGAAGTTGATCGCTTTGGGCGTGATTTCCATGGTGCCTTGCTCCGTTCTCCAATGATGCGACTTATGGGGCCTGCCGCGGTTGCGATCTTGAACGATTGTGCGCTTCTGCCGCGGTGCGGTTTCAAGGCTTGTCTCCAACAAAAACAGCGCCGGGGGATACCCGGCGCTGGCCTTGCGTTGGTTGGACTATGTTTGTGGCCGATACTACAGGGGCTGCAGACCGGCTTCGATGGCGGCGCGGCGGCCTTCGAGGAAAGGCGGCAGCGACAGGCGCTCGCCCAGGCTCTCCAGCGGCTCGTCGACGGCGAAACCGGGGCCATCGGTGGCGATCTCGAAGAGATTGCCGCCGGGCTCGCGGAAGTAGAGCGAGCGGAAGTAGTAGCGTTCCACTTCGCCCGAGCTCGGAATGCCGAACTGGCCGAGCCGTTCGGTCCAGGCATGGATTCCCGCGACGTCCGGGGTGCGGAAGGCGACGTGATGCACGGCGCCGGCGCCCTGGCGGGCAGTGCCGAGCCCCGGCTGCACGGCGACATGCAACTCGGCAGCGGCACCGCCTTCGCCCATGCGGTAGACATGCACTCGGCCCTCGCCGTCGGGCGAAGCATAGTCGCGCTCCTCCTTCATGTTGAGCACGCGGGTGAGGACGGCATCCGTGGGCTCCTTCTTCGGCACCGAGATGGTGATCGGGCCAAGGCCCCTGATCTGGTGTTCAGTCGGTACGGGGCTGCGGCTCCAGGGGTGCAGGGCGCCGTTGCCGCCATCGTCCACCAGCCGGAAACGCTGGCCCTCCGGATCCTCGAATTCAAGGCTGGCGCGACCGTCGATCAGGCCGACGTCGCCGGCGGTTACGCCCAGATCCTTCAGGCGGGCCGCCCAATAATTCAGGCTGTCCTCGCCGGAGACGCGCAGGCCCGTGCGGCTGATCGAATGGGTGCCGCGGCGTTCGGGTGCCACCGGCCAGTCGAAGAAGGTGAGGTCGCTGCCGGGCGTGGCCTCGCCGTCGGCATAGAAGAGATGATAGGCGCTGGTGTCGTCCTGGTTGACGGTTTTCTTGACCAGCCTCAGGCCAAGCGTGTCGGTGTAGAAGCGCTTGTTGCCGGGTGCGTTCGCGGTGATCGCGGTGAGATGATGAATGCCGGTGAGCTGCATGGCAGTCTCCTTCGTGTTGCGTTGCCCGGAATATCGGCGCGAACGGTCGGGCCGGGTAGCGCGATCCTTGCACACGCCGCGTTCGAAGATTTCGAACGGCAAGGCTTGGAATGAGAGCGCTCACGGGGTAGGCAGAGTACCTGGGGTGCACCGACCGAGACGCTCGCCATGAAATGGACCATCGACGAGATCAAGACCTTCCTGGATGTGATGGAGACCGGCACCGTGTCCGGCGCGGCGGCGCGGGCGAACCTGTCGAAATCGGTGGTCAGCAAGCGCATCGCCGATCTCGAGCTGGCCCTGGGCGCGCCGTTGTTCCAGCGCCATGCCGGGCGCATCCTGCCCAACGAGACGGCGGGCGAACTGGCGGTACGGCTAAGGCCGGCCCTCGCTGAGATGACCAACGCCGTCGAGAGCGTGGCCTGGGGCATGGCGGGCCTGCGCGGTTCGCTCGCCATCTCGGCGCCGATGAGCTTCGGCATCCGCCATCTCAGCCCCTTGCTGGCTGCCTTCGCCCTGCGGCACCCCGATCTGGAACTGGTGGTCGACTATGAGGATCGCTTCGTCGATCTGGTGCGCGGCGGCTTCGACCTTGCCGTGCGCATCGGCCAGATGTCGGATTCCGGCCTGATCGCCCGCAAACTCTGCGACGATCCGCGCGTCGTCTGCGCCAGCCCCGACTATCTGGAGCGCCGGGGCGCGCCGAAGGATCTCGCCGACCTGCCCAATCATGCCGCTATCGGCTATCGCAACCTGCAGGCGACGCAGGTCTGGCAATTGGCCGATGGCTCGGGCGGTGTCGTCGGCGTGCCGATGCGCGGCCGCATTGCCGCCAACAATGGCGAGGTGATGCGCGACATGGCCATTGCCGGCCTTGGGCTGGCCCTGCTGCCGATGTTCATTGCCCATGAGGCCCTGGCCGATGGTCGCCTCGTCGCCCTGCTGCCCGGCAACCCGCCGCAGCCTTTGCCGATCGCCGCGGTCTGGCCGCCGGTCAAGCCGATGCCGCGCAAGCTGCGGGCCATCGTCGACCACCTGGTCGAGGGCTTCGGTGAGGTGCCCGACTGGCTGCGCGGGCCCGCGCGATGATACCGGTTCTCTGCCCGCGGATGTGCCGATGCCGATAGAACGATATGACGGCCCGCGCGACGCCCTGCTGGCGATGTTCGCCCTCGCCGATGATTCACCGGTTCAGATCGCCTCCTATATCGGGCTGGGCGATGTGCTGGTGGCCCGCCGGGAAGGCATCATCATCGGCCACGCCCAGATCGTCGCCACCGATGAGCCAGACGTGCTCGAGCTCAAGAGCCTGGCGGTGCTGGCTGGGCACCGCGGTGCGGGGATCGGACGCGAACTGGTCGAGGCGGCGATCGCCTTCAGCCGCGAACGACGCGCTCGCTCGCTGGTCGTTTCGACGGCAACGGCCGATATCGCCAATCTGCGCTTCTACCAGCGCCGGGGCTTTCGCATGACCCGGATCGTGCCGGATGCCTTCCGGCCGGAGACGGGTTACCCCGACGGCATCATGATCGATGGTATAGTCCTACGTGATCAGGTGTTTTTCGAGTTGAAACTTGCGGATTGAGGGAGAGAAATCGATATTTTCTTGGTGAATTGACGGCGTGATCTGGAATAATGCAGGCGTTGCTTTCGAGAGGAAGCCGTCATGGATCAGCAACTGGTCGATCGGATCTACGAATGTGCCTTCGTGCCGGAACAATGGCCGGACACGCTGGACACGCTTTCGCGCATGACGGCGGGCGCAGGCGGCAGCCTCTATGTCTTCGGCAAGGACGCCACCATGCTCACGGCCTCGCCCGACGCCCGGGAGAGGGCCAAGGCCGCTCTGGCCGGCGGCTTCGCCCAGCGCGGCCATGGGCTGAGCCGGGTGTTGGCATCCTCGCGGGCCGGTTTCATCACCGAGCGGGACATCATGACCGAGATCGAGCTCGAGCAGGAGCCGCTCTATCGTGATTTCTGGCGCCCCTCGGGCATCGGCTCGATGATCGTGACCACGGTGGAGCTGCCGACCCGGGAAATGCTGCTGCTCCTGTTCACGCGCTGGCTCGCCCAGGGGCC
The DNA here is from genome assembly GCF_052045555.1 of Labrys sp. 22185. NCBI lineage: Bacteria > Pseudomonadati > Pseudomonadota > Alphaproteobacteria > Hyphomicrobiales > Xanthobacteraceae > Labrys > Labrys sp. 22185. The sequence goes on from NZ_JBQEPH010000017.1 coordinate 25,921, forward strand.
GGCCGAGCGGGCCTTGGTCGATCGTTTCGATATATTGCGCCCCCATCTGGCCCGCAGTGCCCTGATGACCGCACGCCTGCAACTCGAGCGGGCCCGTGCCGCCAGCCAGACGCTGGCTGCTCTCGGCCTGCCGGCGCTGGTACTCGACCGGATGGGCAAGGTGCTGGCCGCCAACAGCCTGATCGAGGATCTCGGCGCCTTCGTGCATTGGCGCGCCTTCGACGGCGTCTCCTTCGTCGATCGGGCGGCCGACAAGCTCCTGCGCGATGCCATCGTCACCATCGACCAGCCGCATGGTGCGAGCGTGCGGTCCTTCCCGGTGCGGGGGGAGCCCGAGGCGATGGTCGCCCATATCGTGCCGATCCGCCTGAGCGCGCGCGACATTTTCGTGAGCAGCGCGGCGGCCCTGATCCTGACGCCAGTGACCGCGCCGCAGGCACCGCCGGTCGAGCTGGTGCAGTCCCTTTTCGACCTCACGCCGGCGGAGGCCCGGGTCGCGCGCAGCCTCGCGACAGGCGACAGCGTGGAGCACATCGCCCAGCATAGCGGCGTGACGCCGAACACCGTGCGCACGCAGGTGCGCGGCGTCCTGGAGAAGACCGGTTGCAGCCGCCAGGCCGAGGTGGTCGCCCTGCTGGCCGGACTGGCGCCACTGCCTCGCATGGCGTGATCCCGGCGGGGTTGATAGGTGCTTCCTCACCTCATCTTTCCGGTTGCGTTGCCCCTCACCCTAACCCTCTCCCCGTAAGGACGGGGCGAGGGGACTTCAGCCTTGTATTTCAAGCCGAAAGTGTCTCATCTCGCCCAGCGGTTGGGCGAGATGAAATCTCCGACGATCATTCGTGACGTTTGCGCCTCCCTCGCCCCGCTTCTTGCGGGGAGAGAGTTAGGGTGAGGGGCAGCGCTCCCGTGTGCAGTCATGTTGATAGACACTTTGCTTTCGATGGGCACCGTGACGCAAGAAATCCGGCTGCGCCTCATCTGTTTTGATGATGTTTCCCTGGCAGGAATAGCGAAACTGGAGCTGCGGCTGAGACAGCCGGAGGTTTCCTGCAAATCCTCCTGCACTTTTTCGGCGGCACCACAGACGGAGCGGGGACAAACCTCGCCCAACCCCCACTGCCGAGAGAGTAGAGACATGGATCAGGAGCTGACTTACAGGCTCGGCGAATCCGTTCTGGATCTCAGCCGAGGTACATTGCGCAAGGCCGGCGCGCGCGTGCCGGTGCGCTCCAAAACCTTCAAATTGCTGAGTTATCTTGCTCGCAATGCCGGAAGGGTCGTCCGCAAGGACGAATTGTTCGCCGCGGTCTGGCCGCATGCCGTGGTTACCGAAGGGGCCCTGCTGCGCTGCATTCGCGATGCGCGCCAGAGCGTCGGAGACGAGCAGCACCGTATCATCCACACCGTGCCGGGGCGGGGCTACATCTACATGCCGCCCGAAGGCTTTGCTGATGCGCCGGAGGCACCGGAGCGGGGCACCGATGACATCGATCTCGATGCCGGCGCGGCGGAGCCCAAGGTCGCGGTGATGCCGTTCAGCCTGCGTGGCGTGGATGGCGGGATGAAGCCTGCCTTCGAGACCATTGTGCAGGAAATCCGGGGCGCGATCGCCAATTCGCGCGTGATCGTGGTGCAGCCGCCGGCACGGCGCAAACCGTCGCCCAAGACGGTCGCCGGTGTCGACTACCTGGTCGAGGGCCAGGTCGTGGCTGGCGAGCCGCATCTCAATGTCGTCGTGACCTTGTCCGATGCCCGATCGGGCCGCCGCCTGCTGACGCAGTCCTTCTTCCTCAAGGCCGAAAGCGTCGTGGCCTTCCACCAGAACGTCGCCAGGCAGGTCGTCAGTGCGCTCGTCTTCAATATCGAGACGGCCTCCTGGCACGGTACGACGCAGGGCACGACATCGCTGCACATGTGGTGAAGGCCAAGAAAAAGGCCTTTCTCGTGCGCCGATATAGGCAAGGGAGCGGTTTTCGCCTGCCGGTGGCTTGCTATTGTGGGTTGTAGTCACACATGAAGATGTGGGGATCTCGCAACGGGCGGGAGGCGACTTTTGTCCAGCAATGGCGATCCGGACAGATCCGGGCTGTTTTCGTTCGTCTGGCGGTACAGCAGGCGACATCAGCTTTTATTGCTGGCTGCGACCGTGGCTTCCTTTCCGGTGCTCTATCTGTCGCTGGAATTGCCGAAATATATCCTGAACGGCGCGCTTCAGGGGCATGTCACGCCGCTCAACCACCTGGGCCTGCATCTCGACCAGACCACGCTTCTCATGGTGCTGTGCCTGGCCTTTCTGGTCTGCACTTTGGCCAATGGCGTCATCAAGATGCAGCTCGGCATCTACCGGGGTGTCATCGGTGAGAGGCTGATCCGGCGGCTGCGCTACAAGCTGATCGCCCAGGTGCTGCGCTTTCCCCTGCAACGCTTCGATACCGTCTCGCAGGGCGAGGTCGTCTCGATGGTTACCGCCGAGGCCGAGCCCTTGAGCGGCGTGATGGGCGATGCCTTCGCCCAGCCGGTGTTCCAGGCAGGCCAGATCCTGACCATCGTCGCCTTCCTCTTTCTCCAGAATATCTGGCTCGGCGTTGCCGGCATCGGCCTCATCCCGGTGCAGGCCTATCTGATCCCGCGCATGCAGCGCTATGTGAACAGGCTGCATCATCAGCGCGTCAGCCGGGTACGAGCCCTGTCGGAACGCATCGGGGAAAGCGTCGCCGGTGTCGCCGATCTCCGGCAGAGTGGCGGTTTGCGCTATCGCCTCGCCGAGTTCAGCCGGCAGCTGGGCGAGCTCTATGCGATCCGGCTGCGCATTTTCGAGCGCAAATTCCTGATCAAATTCGTCAACAACTCGATCACGCAGCTCACCCCCTTCCTGTTCTTCCTGATCGGCGGCTATCTGGTCATCCATGGACAGCTCAGCGTCGGCGCCCTGATCGCGGCGCTTGCCGCTTCCCGCGACATCGCCGATCCCTGGCGCGAATTGCTGACCTATTGGAACCAGGCCCAGGAAGCATCCTCGCGTTATGACGCCCTTCTGGAGCAATTCGAAGTGCCGGAGGTTCCGGCCCCGGCGGTGGCCGATGCCGATGTGCCGCGCCTGAACGGCGCCATTCATCTGCGTGACGTCACCGTGCCGGGCCTTGGCGGCGTGCCTCTGCTCGATCAGGTCGATCTCACCATTCCCGGCGGGGCGCTCGTCGCCATTCAGAGTGCGGACATGCTGGTGCGCCGGGCCCTGTGCGACCTCTTCTCGGGCACCTCGGCGCCGAGTGCCGGGCAGGTGACCATATCCGGCGTGGACCTTGCCGGCGTCAGTCCGACCGTCCTGGCAGCCCGTATCGGCGTCGCCACCAGCACGCCCTACCTCTTCCGTGGCACCATCGCCCAGAACACCAGGATGCCCCTCTATCTGGAACCCGCGCCGTCGGGCGAACCGTCGGGCGAGGAGGCCAAGGCTCTAGCCGAAGCCTTGGAGACCGCCAACAGCCCCGACCGGCTCGACATTGCCTGGAATGACGGCGGGCTCGTCGGTTTCAAGGACGAAAGCGAGGTCGACGCCTGGTGGCTCGCCGTCATCGAGGTGATCGGCCGCTCGGAAATGCTGCTCGACCGCGCTCTCGACGGCTATCTGGTTCCTGGCCAGCATGGCGATCTCGCCGGTCGCGTCCTCGCCCTCAGGGATCAGGTGGCGCGACGGCTGGAGGCGGATGGATTGGCCGGGCAGATCGATCGGTTCGACCCTGGCACCATCAATCCCGGCCTGACCATCGGCGAGAATCTGCTCTATGCCGTCCACCATCACGGCGAGACCGAATCGAGCCATCCGGGGGAACGCCTTCTTGCCGAGATCGCCGGGCTCGACATTGCCGAGCAATTGCTGGCCTTCTCGATCGACCTTGCCTCGACGCTGGTCAGGGCCTTTGGCGAAGTCGGGCCTCGCCATCCGCTGCTGCGCCGCTTCACCACAATCGGCCCCGAGCTGTTCGAGCGCTTGCGGTCGGTCGCCTCCAAGGAGCAAGCCCACGACGTCGCCGGCATGAGCGCCGCCGAGCGTGCCACGCTGCTGTCATTGCTCTTCAACATCGCGCCGAGTGATCTCGGCACCGATTTTCCCGCCGGGTTTGCGTCCGCCATCGTATCGGCGCGTGCCCGTCATGGTGCGCGCCTGAGGGAGCTGGCAGGCGGCACTTTTTCGCCGATCGAGGCGGGCGCCTATAATTACGACCTGACCGTGCTGGAGAACCTGGTGTTCGGCCTGTCCGTGGCGCCGTCGGAGGCGACCCGCCGGCAGATCCATCACGTGCTGATGGACGTGGTGGAGGCGCAAGGCCTCGCCGGCGCCCTGCGCCTGCTGGTGGGAGAGGTGCGTACCGCGATCGCCGGCACCAACCTCTCGCCGGCGGTGCGCGAGCGCATCGGCCTCGGCCGGGCCCTGATCCGCCGGCCCGATCTCGTCCTGCTCGATCATGCCATGGCGAGCGCTTCGGAGGCTGACCGTCGTGCCATCTGGCTCAGGCTGCGGGCCCTGCTGCCTGACAGCACCATCATCGTACTGGAGCCCCAGATCACCCAGAGCGATGACTTCGACCTGGTTGTCACCATCCGTGACGGCCGCCTGATCAACGGGGCCAGCCGCCCGCCGGCGCCGGCCTATCACGCCTCGATCTCGGGCGACCTGCAGGCCAAGGTCGAGGTGCTCTCGGCGGTGGAGAGCTTCCGCGGCCTCAAGCGCAGCCAGATCGAGCTGCTCGCCTATGCCTCGCGCTGGATGTCGACGAAAGCCGGCGACTATGTCTTCCGCACCGGCGAGGTGCCCGATGGCGCCTATGTCGTCGCCTCCGGCGCTGCCGAACTGCGCTGGCTCAACTCGCTGGGCGAGGAGGAGTTGATCGATACCATCCTGCCCGGGCGGCTGATCGGTGATCTTGCCGTCATCCTCGGCCAGACGCGCATGGTGTCGATGATCGCGACGGCCGATCTGACCGGCCTGCGCATCGGCACGCGCGAATTCCTCGACATCGTCGAAAGCGACATCACCGTCGCCCTGCATTTGCTGCGCACCGTCGGGCATCACCTGGTCGAGGTTGGCGAGGAGGTGATCACCAAGGGCGCCTACAAGCCCAAGCAGCCGGGCGAGGCCGCCGCCGGTCGGCCATAAGAGTGCTCGGGCGTTCTCCGGAAAAGCCAATAGGGAATGGATCACTCCTTGTCGCCGAGGTCGCGCAGCCCCTCACCTCTATCCTCTCCCCGTAAGAACGGGGCGAGGGGACCTTGACGGTACATTTTATACTGAAAACGTCTCATCTCGCTCAACCCCCGGGCGAGATGAACGGCCCGAGGATGAATCGCGACGCCTGCGCCCCCTCGCCCCCGTTCTTACGGGGAGAGGATAGAGGTGAGGGGCTGCGCGACTTCGATGGGACGTGCCATTACAAGCGGGATTGCTTGTAATGGTGCCGACCCTATTCGCCGTAGGGCACCCAGATGTTCTTCACCTGGGTGGCATGGCGCAGATAGTCGGCGCCCTGGGCCTGCGCATCCTTCAACCAGTCGATGGCCCGGCCCTGGTTGGTCCAGGTCGCCTTGAGGTTGCCGGCGGAGGCCTTCTCGGCGGCCGCGGCGCCGCTTCTGGAGCCGTGATACCAGAGGGCGTCGACGTCGTCGTGCTCGGCCAGGGTCTTGGCGAGTTCGTCGCGCGCGCCGGTGACGATGTTGACGACGCCGGCCGGCACGTCCGAGGTTTCCAGGATCTGGTAGAAGTCGGTCGCCGCCAGCGGGAAGGCCGGCGAGGGTACCGCGACGACGCGGTTGCCCATGGCGATTGCCGGCAGCACCAGCGAGACGAAGCCGAGCAGCGGCGCCTCGTCCGGGCAGAGGATGCCGACCACGCCGAAGGGCTCGTTCATCGCCAGTGTCACGTTGCGCGAGCGGGTGGAATGCACGCGGCCGTCATATTTGTCGGCCTGGGCGGCATAGTAGAAGATGCGCCTGACAGCCTTCTCCACTTCCGCCTTGGCTGCCTTGGCGCTGTGGCCGTAGCTCACCAGGCGCTGCTCGAACTCGGCGGCGCGGGCCGACAGGTTCTCGGCAATATAATAGAGCACCTGGGCGCGGTTATGCGCCGTGGCGGCGCCCCAGCCGCCTGCCTTGGTCGCCGCTTCAACCGCGTTGCGGATGTCCTTGCGATTGCCGAGGCCTGCCTGGCCGAGCGTGGCGCCGGCCGTGCTCTTGACCGTGTAGCTATAGCCGGAATCCGGGCGGGCCTGCTTGCCGCCGACGAACAATTTGGCAGTGCGGTCGATGCTGGGCAGGCCGGTGCCGGCAGGTGCTTCGGCCGGAGCCATGCCGAGCGCGGCCGCTTTGCTGTCCTCCGCAGCCGGCAGGGACTTCTCCCAGTCGGGCTTGAGATATTCGTAGAGGCCTTCGCGGCCGCCCTCACGGCCGAAGCCACTCTCGCGATAGCCGCCGAAGCCGGCTGCGGCGTCGAACAGATTGGTGGAGTTGACCCAGACCACGCCGGCCTTCATGCGGGCGGCGGTGTCGAGGGCGCGGTTGATGTTCTCCGACCAGATCGAGGCGGCGAGGCCATAGCGGGTGTGGTTGGCGAGCTGGATCGCCTCGTCGGGCGTGCGGAAGGTCATGGCAACCGCGACCGGACCGAAGATCTCGACCTCCGAAACCGTCGAGGAGGGCTCCACATCGACGAAGATCGAAGGCGGGAAGAAGCTGCCCTTGGCCGGCAGCGCGCAATCGGCCTGCCAGAGGGTGCCGCCCTCCTGCTCGCCTTTCTTGACGAGATCCTGGATGCGCTGGAGCTGCACCGGCGCGACGATGGCGCCCATGTCGACGGACTTGTCGAGGGGATCGCCGACGCGCAGCGTCTCCATGCGGCGGCGCAGCTTGCCGAGGAAGCGCTCGGCGATGCCTTCCTGGATCAGCAGGCGCGAGCCGGCGCAGCAGACCTGGCCCTGGTTGAACCAGATGGCATCGACCACGCCTTCCACGGCGCCGTCGAGATCGGCATCCTCATAGACGATGAAGGGCGACTTGCCGCCGAGCTCGAGCGAGAGCTTCTTGCCTGAGCCCGCCGTGCCCTGGCGGATCAGGCGGCCGACTTCGGTGGAGCCGGTGAAGGCGATCTTGTCGACGTCGGGATGGGCGACGAGGGCCGCCCCCGTGGCGCCGTCGCCGGTGACGATGTTGACCACGCCATCCGGCAGACCGGCTTCGCGGCAGATCTCGGCGAAGGCCAGCGCCGTCAGTGGGGTGAACTCGGCGGGCTTGAGCACCACCGTGTTGCCGGCGGCCAGGGCCGGCGCGATCTTCCAGGCCAGCATCAGCAGCGGGAAGTTCCACGGAATGATCTGCCCGCAGACGCCGACCGGGCCGTAGCCGGCGAATTCGGTCTCGACCAGCTCGGCCCAGCCGGCATGGTGGTAGAAATGCCGCGCGACCAGGGGAATGTCGATGTCGCGGCTCTCGCGGATCGGCTTGCCGTTGTCCAGCGTCTCCAGCACCGAGAGGAAGCGCTCGCGCTTCTGGATGTGGCGGGCGATGGCATAGAGATAGCGGGCGCGCTCGTGGCCCGGCAGCGCCGACCAGGCGGGAAACGCCTTCCGGGCGGCCTTGACGGCGGCATCGACATCCTCGGCCGTGCCGGCGGCGACCTTGGCGAGCAGGGTGTCGCGGGCGGGATTGACGACCTCGAAGGTGTCCTTGCCCTTGGAGGCGACGAAGGCGCCGCCGATGAAGTGCTTAAAGCCCTTCTCGTGGCTCGCAAGCCAGGCCGTGACGTGATTGTCGGCTTCGGGCGCAGGACCATAGTCCATGGTTTGCAGAATTTCCTTTACGGTAGGCACGGTCTTGTCCTCAAGCCAAAGCGTGGTGGGTCAGCGCCGAATAGCGCCCGGTCACGAAGTGTTCGAGCTGGCGCTCGATGTCGGCGAGCATCGAAGAGGCTCCGATGCGGAAGAGATTGGGTTCCAGCCAGGGGCGGCCGAGCTCTTCCTTCATCAGGGCCAGCCAGGCGAGGGCGTCCTTGGCGGTCCTCAGGCCGCCCGCCGGCTTGAAGCCGACCGCCTCGCCGGTGAACTCGCCATAATCGCGCAGGGCGCGGAGCATGGTGAGGCTGACGGGCAGGGTGGCGTTGACATCTTCCTTGCCGGTGGAGGTCTTGATGAAGTCGGAACCAGCCATCATCGCGACCATCGAGGCCTTGTAGACGTTGCGCAGGGTCTTGAGGTCGCCGGTGGCGAGAATGGCTTTCAAATGGGCTTCGCCGCAGGCCTCGCGCATGGCGCGGATCTCGTCATAGAGGCCGTTCCAGTCCTGCGTCAGCACCTGGGCGCGGTTGATGACGATGTCGATCTCCTGGGCGCCCTGATCGACGGCATAGCGGATCTCGGCGAGGCGCTGAGGCAGCGGGGTGAGGCCGGCGGGAAAGCCGGTCGCCACCGAGGCGACGGGGATGCCGGAGCCTGCGAGCGCCTTGACGGCGGGGCCGACCATGGTGGGATAGACGCAGACCGCGCCCACCGTGGGCGGGGTGTCGGCGAGGCCGAGAGCGGCCACGATGTCCTCGCGGATGGGGCGGCGCGCCTTCAGCGCGAGGCGATGCACGCGTCCGGGCGTATCGTCGCCAGCCAGTGTGGTGAGGTCGATGCACTGTACCGCCTTCACCAGCCAGGCAGCCTGATATTCCTTCTTCACCGTGCGGCGCCCGCCGAGGGTCGCGGCCCGGCGTTCGGTGGCGCTGAGGTTGACCTCGATCGCGTCGAACCATTCCGGCTTGAGGGCGGTGCCGGGATTGCGGGCATGGGCGCCCTGGCCTGACACGGTGAGGGCGGAGCTGACAGGCACCACGCTGAGGGCAGGGACTGTTTGACCCGAGGAGACCTGGGCGGGCTTTTTGGAGGCAGCCGGCGTGCCTTTTTCGGTCTTATCCATGGTGGCTTTCATCGAGGAGGAAGCGTGCCGTCTCTTCGTCGGTGACGAGCACATTGACATAGCCGGCCCGGAGGCAGGCAAGGGTTACAGGCTGTTTGGACTTGCCGGCAGCGACGCCGATCGAGAATTTGCGTTCCCGGCAATAACGCAGGTCCAGACCGATGGTTCGGGCGTCGATGTCCGCATCGACGATATTGCCATGAGCGTCGATATAGCGGCTGAGAATGTCGCCGACGGCACCCTTGGCCTTCAGAGCGGCGGTCTCCGCCTCGGTGACGAAGCCCGATTGCACCAGGACGGAATCGGAGCTGATCGTGCCCATGCCGAAGCAGATCACCGGGGCCTGGCGGGCAAGCTCCAAGACGCTGGCGATGGTGGGGTCCTGCTCCAGGGCGATGCGGGTGGCGGCATGGCCGAGAATGGCCGGCACCGGCAGCAAGGTCGCCGTGCCATTGGCCGAACGGGCGAAGAGCTCGGCCGTGTTGTTGGTACGCACCGAGGGCGAGCGGATATTCATGGCGCCGTTGAGCAGCACGACTTCCACGCCTTCGTTCCAGAAGGGCGGCAGGCGATGGGCCACCGCGCTCATGGTGCGGCCCCAGGACACGCCGATCAGCGGCACCTTGCCGAGGCCGGCGAGCATGCGTGCGGCGGCCTGCGCCACGGCATCGAGCAGGAGCCCCTCGTCCTCCTCGCCATTGTTGGGGACGACGACGGCCTCCTTCAGGTTCCAGCGCCGCTGGAGCCTCGACTCGATATCGGGCGAGCGCGGCGCCCGCGGCACGATCTCGATGCGCACGATGCCGGCCTCGCGTGCCTCGGTCAGCAGGCGGCTGGCCTGCCAGCGCGTGAGGTTGAGCTCCTTGGCAAGGTCGCCCATGGTCATGTCGAGCTCGTAATAGCGCTTGGCGACCTGGATCATCAGGAGTTCGCGCTGCTCGCCGGACATCGTCCTGAACTGGACGTCTTGGTCGAGATTGCCGACACTCATCAACGCGGTCCCTCAAGCTGTCTTGATGCCAGCCTGCGCGAGAGTGGCGCAAGAAGCTCGGTCGCTTCAAGATAATCCTGCAGCAATTCACCATAGCGGGCATGGGCGGCGAGGTCGGGCTCGACCAGCGTGACCGGCTGGGCCACTGCGTCCGCCGCGGCGAAGAGGTCGTCGAACAGGCCGGCGCCGGTGGCGGCTGAGGCGGCGGTGCCGACGAGGGTGAGATTGGTCTGGCCGAGGAGTTCGACGGGCATGCCCATGGCATCGACCGTGGCCCGCAACCACAGCGGATTCTTGGCATAGCCACCCGAAGAGACGATGCGGTTGCAGGGAATGCCGAGGTCCTGGATGCGGCGGAACACGTTGGCCGAACCCAGCGCCACCGCTTCGACGGCGGAGCGATAGAGATCCGCGCGGGTATGGCTGAGGGCGAGGCCGAGCACCGCGCCGCGCAGCAGGGGATCGCGATAGGGCGTGCGATTGCCCATGAAATAATCGAGCGTCAGCAGGCCGGTGCCGCCGACCGGCAGGGCGCTCGCTTCCTGCACCAGGGCAGCGCGTTGCTGCGGGTCGAGCCCGAACATGTCGCGCGCATACCAGGACATCACCGAGCCGGCCGAAACCTGGCCGGCCTCCACCAGCCAGTAATCGTCGACCAGGGCGTGGGGATAGGGGCCCCAGAAGCCGGTGACCGGGGCTTCGGTTGCGAGCTGGAAGAGATGGACGATCGAGGTTCCCCCGATCAAAAGATGTTCGCCCGGCCGCAGCGTGCCGGCGCCCGCGATGCCGGTATGGGCATCGATGCCGCCCTGGGCGAGGACGGGCCGGTTGACGAGGCCGAGATGCTCGGCCGCAGCGGCGCTGACGGGGGCGATGGGCGCGCCCACTGCCTTGATGTCACCAGGCAATTTGGCAGCGAGGTCGGGAATGCCGAACTCGGCATAGAGCTCATCAGGGAAGCGGCGTTTGACGGAATCGTAATTCCACTTGCAGGTCGCGTTCATGCGCGAGCCGACCCACAGGCCCGTCAGCTTGAAATTGATGTAGTCGAGGCACTCGCAAATGATCTCGGCCCCGGCATAGACCTCTGGCTCGTGGCGCGAGAGCCACATCGCCTTGGGCACCAGCCATTCCGCCGCATCGCTGCCGCCGGCATAGGCCAGCACGGGGTGCTGCGAGCGGGCGGTTCGGGCCGCTTCTTCGGCGGCCCGGCAGTCCATCCACAAGAGGGAGGGCCGGAGCGGTGTCCCGTCCTGCTTGCATGCGACCACGGTCGAGGCCGTGGTAGCGGCGCAGACACCATCGATGAAGGGGGATCCGAGGTCGCGCATCAACCCGCGGCTGGCCTGGCCGAGTGCGTCCCACCAGTCGGTCGGCGATTGTTCCGCCCAACCTGGATTGGGGTGGCGGGTGGGGTACTGGACCTCCCGCTCACCGAGCATCGTGCGGCTGTCGAGGTCGAACACGCCGACCCTGATGCCGCCGGTGCCGAAATCCAGGCCGAGAAGACGTGGCATAAGGCTCTCCTGGGAGCGCGGACATCTTGTCCGCTCTTGGTTCTTTGCCGCGGGCAGTCGCCGCAAACGACAGGCTCTTCAAACAAGGAAGAGCGGACAGGTTGTCCGCGATCCCAGTCTACGGCCTGAACATCACCTTGGAGAAGAACTCGTTCTTGCGCTTGAAGCTCTCGAACATGCCGGGCAGTTCCTCGAGCGTGAGCTCATGGGTGATCATGAACTCCCATTTGAGCTTGCCGGTGGCGAGGGCGTCGAGGGAGACGGTCCATTGCTTGCCGGGGAAGGGGGCGCCGAAGGAGTTCCAGGCCCCGTGCAGCGACACTTCCTGGCGCAGGAAGTGCTGGAAGGTCTGGTTCTCCAGCGCGACCTCGCCGACGGGAATGCCGATGAACACGACATGGCCGCCGGGGCCGGCCAGCTTGGCGGCGAAGTTGATCGAGGACGGGTGGCCGGCGGCCTCGACGATGAGATCGCAATTCAGCCCCGATGGCAGCGGATCGGTGATCAGTTGGGTGTGGGTCGCGCCGGCCTCGCGCGCCTGTTCGAGCTTCTGCTCGGAGACGTCGACGGCGACGACTTCCGTGCAGCCCATCAGCTTCATCCACTGGATGGCGAACAAGCCGATCGGGCCGCAGCCGATGACGCCGCCGCGCTGGCCGACGGTGGGCGGCGCCTTCCAGACGGCATGGAGGGCGATCGAGGCCGGGTCGGTCATGGCGATGGCGCGGGGATCGGCATCGGCCGGAGCCTTGAGCAGATTGCCCACCGGCACCGAGACGAATTCGGTATAGGCGCCGTCGCGCCGGCTGCCGAAATAGTCATAGTTGCGGCAGCGCGAGAAATTGCCGGTCGCGCATTGATCGCAGACCCGGCAGGGGATCAGCGGGGCGACGCCGACGAGCTCGCCCTTCTCGAAACCGGTCACGCCAGCACCGATCTCCGCGATGTGGCCGGAGAATTCATGCCCGCAGATGATCGGCATGCGATGGGCGCCCTTGGTCAGCATGCGGGGCAGGTCCGAGCCGCAGACGCCGACGGCGGCAACCCGTAGCAATACCTCCCCCGTCGCGGCAACCGGCTTCGGAACGTCCTCGAGGCGAATGTCACCCGGCGAATACATGACGGCTGCGCGCATGGTCAAAGTCCTTGAATAGAGGAAAAGGTGTATCGGGTAAGGAGAGGAGGGGCCGTCAGACGGTGCGCCGCTCCGCGCCGAAGAGCGAGGAGGTGAAAGCGTCCAGGGCGATGATGGCGTCGCGGACGATCTCCACCGACAGGGGCACGGCAACCCGCCAGGTGATCGAGCCTTCCTTCAGGGCCGCCTTGGCGACGCGCTCGATGTCTTCAGCGGTGGCTTTGCCGAGCCTGAGGTCGGCAAGGGTGGTGGGCAGGCCCAGCGACTGGCAGAAGCGAGCGGTTTCCTCGATCTCGGCGAGCGGGCGCCCTTCCAGCATCAGCAGGCAGAGCACGCCGAAGGCGACCTTCTCGCCGTGGAAAAAGCCGTGGCTTTCCTCCAGCACCGTCAGGCCGTCATGGATGCCGTGGGCGGCGGAAACCGCGCAATTCTCGAAACCCAGGCCGCTGAGCAGCGTATTGGCCTCGATGATGTTCTCGACGGCCGGCGTCAGCGCGCCCTTCTCGACCGCGAGCTTGGCCGCCAGCGCATCGCGCATCAGCACCTCATGGCAGGCTTTGGCGATCGCGATGCCGGCAAGCGGGGCGGGATAGCCGCCAGCGATGAAGTTGTCGGAGCGCGATTCCAGGTTGGAGCGAGCCTCGAACCAGGTGGAGAGCGCATCGCCGATGCCGGCGACCAGGAAGCGTACCGGCGCCTTGGCGATCAGGGCGCTGTCGACCACCACCACGTCCGGATTGCGCGGCAGCATGAAGGATTCCTTGAACACGCCCTGCGGCGTGTAGGTCACCGCGATGGCGCTGGTCGGCGCATCCGTGGAGGCGATGGTCGGCACGATGGCGATGCGGGCCTGGTTGGCGATCGCGGCCAGCTTGGCGGTGTCGGCCGTCTTGCCGCCGCCGATGCCGACGACGACATCCGCCTTGGCCTCGGCGACCTGGGCCGTCACCCGGTCGATCTCCTCGCGGCAGCATTCGCCGTTGAACTTCTCCATGGTCAGGCCGAGGCCGCTGCCCTCCAGCGAAGCGAGGATCGAGGGGCCGAGTTTCTCGAACACGAAGCCATCGACGAGCAGGAAGGCCTTGCTGCCGAGCGGACGAAGATGATCGGCGAGGCGGTCGATCTCGCCGGCGCGCTGAATGTATTTAAGCGGACCACCGAAGGCCCGGCCCTGTGCGCTGTGCCATCCCTGAGTTGCGGCCATTTGAAGGAATTCCCTGTGTCGCACCGCCTGGCGGCGGTGAATGACCGATATTCACATTTGTGAAATATGATCATATATGTGAAAAACTAGACAAAAAGAGACGCGCTGTCAACGGAGTCGGCAGCGCGTCGGGTCGTGTTCTATCGCTTCAAGGTGCCGGTGGCGTATTGCAGCAGCATCGCCACCACGATGATCAGGCCGGTATAGAGCTGCTGGCTGTAGCCGGGCACGCCCGCGAGGTTCATGATGTTGGCGATGATGCCCATGACGAGCGTGCCCAGCAGCGTGTTGACCACGTCGCCGCGCCCGCCCATCAGGCTGGCGCCGCCGATCACCACCGCCGCGATGACGTTGAGTTCCATGCCGACGCCGACCTGCGCCGAGCCGATGGTGGTGCGGCTGGCGGAAATCACGCCGGCGAGCCCGGCCAGCGCCCCGGAGATCACGTAGACGGAGAGAACGTAGCGCGGCACCGCGATGCCGGAGAGCCGCACGGCCTCCTCGTTGGAGCCGATGGCGGTGATGATGCGGCCGAAGCGCGTGAAGGACAGCACGATGCCGCCGACGATGAAGACCGCGAACATCAGGATGACGGGCTGGGGAATGCCGAGCCAGTAGCCGGCACCGAAATCGGCCAGGGCCTGGCCGCCGTCACCGATCGAGATCGGCCGCCCTTCCGAGATCATGAAGGAGAGCGAGCGGGCGATCGCCATCATGGCCAGAGACATCACGAAGGAGGGCAGGCGCATATAGGCGACGAAGAAGCCGACGGCGAGGCCGCAGGCGGCCCCGCACAGGATCACCAAGGCGATGCTGACACCGACGCCATAGCCGAGCTTGGCGATGAAATAGGCTGTGAGCACACAGCCCAGCGCCAGCACCGAGCCGACCGAGAGGTCGATGCCGCGGGTGAGGATGACGAAAAGCATACCCACCGACATGATGCCTGCGCCGGAAGCGACCTGCCGGAGCACGTTCAGGATGTTGTTCTTGGTCAGGAAGCTGTCGGTCCACACGGAGGCGACGATGACCAGGACCAGGAAGATGCCGAGGGTCGCGAAACGCTGCACCAGGGCGCCGAGATCATAGCCGCGCTTGCCGTCGCCGCGGTTCTCGCTGAGAGCTGTCATTGTCCTATACCGTTCCAGCTTGAATTGGTTTGCCGGGCTGCCCACCCTCGCTCATGGCCAGGGAAAGCAGGTTTTCCTCGCTGTAGCCGTCCGGCCTGAGTTCGCCGCGGATCTCGCCCTCGCGCATCACCAGCACGCGATCGCACAGGCCGAAGAGTTCCTGGTGCTCGGAGGAGATCACCAGCACGGCCTTGCCGGCCTCCGCCAGGCGATTGACCAGCGTGTAGATCTCGGTCTTCGCGCCGACATCGACGCCGCGGGTCGGCTCGTCGAGGATGATGAGATCGCCGTCGGCATGAAACCACTTGGCCAGCACTACCTTCTGCTGGTTGCCGCCCGACAGGCTCGATACGGGCGCGTCGACGCTGGCGGCCTTGAGGCGCAGGCTCTGGCCGAGTTCGCCGACGGTGCGCCGTTCCAGGCCCCGGCGCAGGAAGCCGAGGGCCGTGGTGATCGACGACATCCGCGCCATGGTGGCGTTCACCCTTATGGGTTTGTCGAGGATGACGCCCTGATGCTTGCGGTCCTCGGGGACCAGCCCGACGCCGGCCGCGACGGCATCGCGGGGCGAGCGGAAATGCACCGGCTTGCCCTTGAGCTTGATGGCGCCGCTATCGGGTTTGTCGGCCCCGAAGATCAGGCGGGCGACCTCGGTGCGTCCGGAGCCGACCAGACCACCGAGGCCGACGATTTCACCGGCACGCACCGCCAGGCTGACATTACGGACCTTGCGGCCGGCATGCAGGGCGGAGACGCTGATCACTTCCTCGCCGATCTTGCGCTCCCCCCGCTCGGGGAAGAGGGCGGAGAGCGGCCGGCCGACCATCATGCGGATGATGTCGTCGATGCTCACGTCCTTGGCAGCGACGGTGCCGACGAGCTGGCCGTCCTTCATCACCGTCATGCGGTCGGAAATCCGCATCACCTCTTCGAGGCGATGGGAGATGTAGACGACGCCGACACCATGGGCGCGCAGGTCGGCGATGACCTTGTGCAGGCGTGCGGCGTCCCGGTCCGACAGCACGGCGGTCGGCTCGTCGAAAATGATGATCTTGACCTCGCGCGACAGCGCCTTGGCGATCTCGACCACCTGTTGATGGGCGACGGCGAGATTGCCGACGCGCTCGCCCGGATCGATGTCGAAACCCAGCCGCTTGATCAGTTCGCCGGCGCGTTTCCTCAGCCCAGGCCCGGCGAAGACGCCGGGCAGTTCGCCCAGGAAGATGTTCTCCGCCACCGACAGATCGGGCGCCAGCGCCAGTTCCTGGTGGATCACGGCGATGCCGAGGGCCTTGGCCATGCGCGGATCGCGGAAATCGACATGGCGGCCGGCGATCTTCACCTCGCCGCTGCTGGGCTGGAGCTCGCCGCCCAGCACGCGCATCAGCGTCGACTTGCCGGCCCCGTTTTCGCCGAGCAAGGCATGGACTTCGCCGCTCTGAACGTCGAAGTCGACGCCCTTGAGGGCGTGCACGCCGCCGAAGGATTTGGTGATGGCGGTGAGCCTGGCGAGTTCGGACATCAAGACCTCGCTGGTTTGGATATCGCAGGGCGACTATTGCCTTCTCCCCTTGCGGGAGAAGGTGGCGCGAAGCGCCGGATGAGGGGAGACGCACGACCTTGCCGTGTCTGCGTTTCACCCCTCTGCCGGGACCTTCTCCCGCAAGGGGAGAAGGGGCATGACTCGAAGCGGCCGCTTAGAACACCGCGTCCTTCTTGTAGAACTTGTCGACGTTCTCTTGGGTGATCACCGCGGGCGTGGTGAGCTGGAGCTTGGGCGTGTCGGCGCCGAGCTCGCCCTTGAGGGCCTTCAGGCCGATATCGACAGCGGTACGGGCCACCAGATCGGGATCGTTGAGGCCGGTCGCGCCATATTTGCCTTCCTTGATGAGGGCGAGCGCTTCCTTCTGGCCATCGGCGGCAGCGAGCACCAGCACGTCGTTCTTGCCGGCGGCCTGTAGGGCCTTCATGCCGCCCAGCGCCATCGAGTCGTTCTCGGCCAGCAGCACGGTGACGTCGGGATGGGCCTGCAGCAGGTCCTCGGCGGCCTTGAGGCCGTCTTCGGTCGCCCAGTTGCCCCAGCCCTGGCCGAGCACTTCGAAGCTGGCCTTGCCGTCATTGACGAGCTGGCCTTCGACGAGGCCGCGGAAGACGCCAAGGCGGCGGTCACGGCCGACTTCATTGCCCTGCGAGCCTGAGAGCAGGATGATCTTCACAGGCTTGCCCTGCATCTTCTTGGCCAGCCACTGGCCGACCAGGAAGCCGTTCTGGTCGTTGGAGGAGCGCACCTGGGTGACGATGTTGGCCTTGGTGTTGATGGAGGAATCCATCACCACCACCTTCACGCCGGCCGCGCTGGCGGCATTGGCGGCGCCGACGAGGCCTTCGGGATCGCGCGGGTTGAGAATCAGGAGGTTGACGCCCTTGGCGACCATGTCCTCGACGTCGGAAATCTGCTTGCCCATGTCGTTCTGGCCGTCGGAGGTGGTAACCTCGCAACCCGCCTTCTTGCCCTGGTCGATGGCGGCGGCCTGCTGGGCGGCGAAATAAGGGGCGCTCAGCGTGTACATCGCCACGCCGATCTTGCAGTCGGCGGCGCTCGCCATGCCCATCGTGCCGGCCAGCAATGCTGCGGCCAGGCTGCCGCCCAAAAGCGTCTTCTTCATTGGCTCTCTCCTCCACGTCGTCTGTCAGGGCATTTTTTCGGGCCCAGTTCTGTAGCATAAGTACATTTTTTGATAGGGGTCAAGCGAGTGAAATTTTAAAAAATTGAAACAAAATCACATTCGTGAAATATTGCAACGCAATATTGCGGAAATTAGCTTGAAATAGGTTAAAATAATGCATCTGGGGTTGTCGGGGCACTGATAAAAATGTAGTGATGCTACAAAAGGCGAGCTTCCTAGATTGCCGCAGTCGAAAGAAAGGTAGGTTGATATGTCCATGCGCGAGCCGGGCCTGTGCGTCGTCGATGTCGAGAAGGGGGAATTGCGGGGGGCGACCAACCGCTACACCAAGACGATGGCCGACCTTGCCGGTCTCTATGAAGACGAAGCGGCCTACCAGGCGGTCCTGGCCGAACTCGGCGACAAGGTCGTCTATGAGGTGACGGATTACAAACCCTCGGCGGATGCCGGGGACATGATCATCGGGGTCACCCGCATGATTCCCGGCAAGGTGGGGCGGGAATATTTCCTCACGCGCGGCCACATCCACGCCAATCCCAATCGTCCGGAAATGTATTACGGCGAGAGCGGGCATGGCATCATGCTGCTGGAATCGCCGGCCGGAGAGATCCGCACCATCGAGATCGGGCCGCGCAGCCTATGCTATGTGCCGCCCTACTGGATCCATCGCTCGGTCAATGTCGGAACCACCGATCTCGTCATGACCTTCGCCTATCCCGCCGATTCAGGGCAGGACTACGACATCATCGCCAAGGCCGGCGGCATGCGCAGCCGTATCGTCGACGACGGCAAGGGCGGCTGGACGGCCGTCGACAATGACGGTTACCAATTCCGAGGCAAGGAGTTAGTCGAGGCCATCATGGCGCGGTGAGGGAGGTTCCAAACCTTCTCCCCTTGCGGGAGAAGGTGCCCCGAAGGGGCGGATGAGGGGTTTCTCGACCTAACTGATTTCGGTGTCATGGCCACCACTGCGGAGACGAGCCGGATGGGTCACGAGACCCCTCATCCGGCGCTTCGCGCCACCTTCTCCCGCAAGGGGAGAAGGCTTGTCGCGCCACAAACTTCCCTTCACGCCTCGTCGGCATCGCCCTCGTCGTCGTCATCGGCGTCGATCTCGCCACCGAGAGCGTGCTTGAAGCCCTTCTCGACCCGCTTGAGCAGCTTGCGCAGGCGCTTGCGGTCCTTGTTGTCGAGATGGCTGGTGGCTTCCGCCTCGATGTCGAGCGCCAGGGCTGCGATGGCGGCGGCCTTTTCCTTGCCGTCCGCGCTCAGGCCCACGCGCACGACGCGCCCGTCGCCGTCCGTCGCCTTGCGCTCGATCAGGCCGGCGGCCGACAGGCGTGCGATCGTCTTGGAGGCCGTAGGCGGCCTGACGCGCAGGATGTCCGCCAATTCGCTCATCGAGAGGGCTTCCCGCCCGGCAAGGGCTTCGAGCACCTGTTCCTGGCCGGGAAACAGGCCGAGCCCTTCGAGGAGCTTGGCGGTGCGGGCCCGATGCAGCCGGGCCACGTGGATCAACTGATAACCAAGTGTCTTGGAGGCCGGATGTCGCATGGCAATGATCCGCCGGCTGATGATTTGCTGTAGCCGGCTTCAGATACAGTTTCTTACAGAAAATGTCGAGGATTTCGTAGGCCTTAGTTCAAATGACGCTGTGCGGCCGGATTTGCTGGGCAACGGGGCGCCGCGGATTCAGGTGGTGGGGCGACCTTTCAATATCTGGCCGGCTTGAGCGATCCGACATCTGCAACTATAGTTCAGAACATGCTCAGACCTTCGTTCCCCTAATCGAGGGGGGGAGCATCGGGATGTAACCATGGACGGACTCATTCTGTTTGCGGCGCTTGGTCTGGCCTTACTGGCCATGTGGGTTGCGAATTTTTACATTGTATTCCGCACAATTGATTGGAAGGTCACTTCATCAACCGTGCGTGAGGCCAATATAATTGGAGATGCTGATGGTCCAATTTATAAATATCTTTTTGAATATGAAGTAAACAATGTTATTTTTAAAGAAAACACTAAATTTGGTACTTGTAGTAATTCTTATAAAGTTGGCGATTGGGTAAATATTCTTTACAATCCCAACAACCCACACGATATTGCATTGGTCGAGCGTAGTGGAAGAATGTATTATTTATTCAGTAAATTTGCGGTATTCATTAAGCAGAGAAAATTAGCGAAGAATTCAAAACCTGCTTAGCGTCTTCTCCACCTTGGCCAGGAAGGTGGCGCGCGAGCTGTCGGTCGACAGATTCATCGAGTAATGAGCGAGGTAGTGAAAGCGCGCGAAGGGTTTCACCACTGCCCGCAGCAAGCGCGTGACCACGCGGCGCGGCGGGTCGCTCATCAGCAAGGCTTTTAGGTGCGATCCGCCATAGGTGGTGATGGCAACCACCTTGGTGATGTTGTGCAAATTGCCCTGGACCTTGCCGTCGACCAGGGTGAAGGACACGCCCGGCAGGAAGACCCGGTCGAAGAAACCTTTGAGGATCGCCGGAAAGCCATAGTTCCAGATCGGCGTGACGATCACCAGCGCCTGCGCCCGCTGCAGGCGTTCGACGTAAGCCGCCACGCCGTCACGGTTTCGCCCCAGGTCGTGATAGGCGCGCCGTTCGGCGGCCGTCAGCACGGGCTGGAAGCCCTCGGCATAGAGGTCGCAATCGTCGACCTCGTGGCCGGCCTTGCGCAAGGTCTCCACGACGCAGGCATGCAGTGCCGCGCCGAAGGATTCCTCGCAAGGGTGGGAGAAGAGGACGAGGACCCGCATCAGCCCTTCATCTCGACCTCGACGAAGGCCATGTGGGACTGGCCGCCATTGAAGACATTGTGCTCGACGCCGGCCGGGCGCGAATAGGAGATGCCGGCTGCGAGCGGCACCAGCTTCTCGCCCTGCGCGTCGACGATGCGTAGCGTGCCGTCGACCAGCGGCACCACGGCATAGGGATATTCATGCCGATGCCAGCCGGTTTCCTGGCCGGGTTGGAAATCGTAGCGAGTGATGCGCACCCGATCGTCGTCGACCTGCAGCGTTCCTGTCGCCAGATTGGTGTTGTCGCTGTTGTGTGCTCCACACATCGTCAGGCCTCCATTTGCATGCCCCGGAACAGATAGGTCCGGTTCTTGGTGTAATCATACTCGGGATCGTCCCAGGCGATCATCTTGCCGGGATTGAGCAAGCCCTTGGGATCGGCTTCGCGCTTGAAGGCGAGCTGCACCTCGTCAGTTTGCTTCATGCCGCCTTCCTCCAGCGTATAGCGGTGCGGATTGAACACCGGAGCGCCCATGTCCTCATGGATGCGGATGATCTCGTCGAGGCGCTCCTCGGTGGTGAACTTGACGAGCGGCAGCCCGAAACAGGTGATCTTGCCGTCGAAGCGCACGAATTCGAGATGGGCCACCACTTCGTCGCCGAAGAGGGCATGGATCCTGGAGACGAGATCGAGCTGATTGGGGAAGGGATAGAGCGTCTGCAGATAGGTGATGGTAGGGTCGATCTTGAGGGCGCGCAGCGTGGTGTGGTTCCAGCCGAGCTCGTAGATGTCGGGCAGGCCCTTGCGGTCGGCCTCGCTCATGTCAGATGTCGAGAACAAGAGTTCGGCGCCCTTGCGCCGACGGGTGATGGTGAGGAAGGCATCGTAGTTCTGCGGGGCGATCATGGCGCAGACGATGTGCTTGTCGCGCGGGATCCAGCGCCGGTGCCGGTTGAAATAGTCGTGGGCTGCCGGCGCAGCGACCACGGCGAGCTGTTTCTTGAGGATGCCGTCGGCCTCGCCCGTCTCATTGGCGAAGGCGGCTGCCTCGGCAAGCGTATCGAAGCCGACGATGACGTCGATCCATTTGAAGGCGGTGGTCAGCGGCATCTCGACTTCGGTGATGATGCCGTTGGTGCCGTAGGCATGGCTGACCTTGTGCAGGTCCTCGCCGGTGAGGTCGAGGATGCGCGGGCTGGCTTCCATCGTCACCACCTTGAGGCGGGTGACGTTGCCCCAGTCACGCAGCCCGCCCCAGGTGATCGAGCCGACGCCGCCCGAGCCGCCGGCGACGAAGCCGCCGATGGTGGCCGTCTTGGCGGTAGAGGGGTGCAGGCGCAGTTCCTGGCCGGAATGGGCCTGCGTCTTCTTGTCGATCTCGGCCATCACGGCGCCGGCCTCGGCGACCAGCACGCCGGGCTCGATCGAGATGATCTTGTCCATGAAGGACAGATCGAGCACGGCCCCGCGTGAAAGCGGCATGGCCTGGCCATAATTGCCGGTGCCGGTGCCGCGGGGCGTGACGGGAATGTCGAGTTCGTAGCAGGCGGCGAGTGCGGCAGCGACGTCGGCCGCCGATTTGGCGAAGATGATGCAATCGCCGGTGATGTGGTCGAGCTCGCGCTTGAGCACCGGCGAATACCAGAAGAAGTCGCGGCTCTTCTGCCGCACCAAAGTCGGGTGATCCTCGATGCGGATGTCGGGCAGGCGGGCCTTGAGGGCGGCGATGTCGGTCATGCGATCGAACCTGGCGGAGATTTTCGGGGGCGGGTCTTCAGACCCGCCGATTCGAGCGATCAGGGGTGGTGGGAAGCAGGCGGGTCTGAAGACCCGCCCCCCAGCACCGCGTCCAGCTCTTCATAGTCCGGCAAAGTGGTGTCGATGGCGCGGCCATCGCGCACCACGATGCGATCGGCCTGCGGGCGGGACAGCAGTTCCGTCCAGGTCCTTGCCTTGAACAGCACGAAATCGGCCGGGCCCCCGACGCGCAGCCGGCCGGCATCGATGCCCATCACCGAGGCCGGCGTCGCCGTGATGGCCTTGGGCCAGTCGCCGAAGGGATGGTCGAGATGGGCCACACGGGTCGCCTCGCGGAACACCTCGAGGGCATCGAGATCGCCATAGGCATAGAAGGGGTCGCGGGTGTTGTCGGAGGAGACTGCGACATCAACGCCCGCAGCCTTCAATTCGTGCAGCAGCGTCACGCCGCGCGAGCGCGGGGTGCGGCCGGGAACACGATCCTGAAGATAGAGATTGCACATCGGCAGCGACACCACGGCGATGCCGGCTTCGGCCACCTTGTCGATGGTGGCCTTGATCTCGTCCTCCTCCTGCCGGGCGAGGGAACAGCAATGGCCGACCGTGACCTGGCCGGCGAAGCGATGGCGCAGGGCTGCCTCGGCGACGTGGCGCAGGGAACGGGCGGTGGGGTCCTGGGTCTCGTCGACGTGGAAATCGAGGTCGAAGCCATTATCGGCGGCGAGACGGAACAGCGTGTCCAGGCCCTGGTCAAGCTCCGGCAGCATATAGGTGACGCCGCCCAGGATGCCGTCATGTGCGCGCAGGGCTGCGATGATGTCCGACATATGCGCACGATCGGCCACGTGCTCGATGGAGAACAGCGCCACCGCCTGCAGCTCGATACGGCCGGCCCATTTTTCTCGCATGTCGGTAAGGACCGGCCAGGAAATGCCGATCTGCTTGCCGATCGAATCGAGATGGGTGCGGATGGCCGACGTGCCATGCGCATAGGCGCAGCGCAGCGAGAAATCCATGCGGGCGGCGACGTCGGCGGCCGACCAATTGGCTTCGCGATCCAGGGTGACGTTGTCGAGCGCCCCGAAGAAGGTGCCGTCGGGATTGCGGCGACGCGGCCAGATATGGCCCTTGTCGAGATGGGTGTGCAGTTCCACGAAGCTCGGGAACACCATGCCGGTCGAGAGCGCGTCGGTGGGGCCCGTCACGGCCTCGATCGCCTCGATGCGGCCGTCGGCGACGGTCAGGCAGACGCGCGCCAGACCGTCTTGGTCGATGCCGGCAAGCCGCTGTGGTACCAGGCAGGCCGGCACGCTGGCCTCGACCGCCCAGCGGACGGCGGGTGGGATCTTGGCGGCTGATTGAACGGATTTGGGCACGATCAGTTTTCCCGCTTCAGCGCGCTCTCATGCCATTTGTGCAGCAGGAGATGCGACAGATAGGACAGGGCGAGGAAGATGACGATGCCGCTCAGCGACAGCAGCACCAGCGCGGCATAGGCACGCGGATAGGCAAAATAGCGCGGCGCGAGATAGATGATATAGCCAAGCCCGCCGCGGGCGCCGCCCGCGCCGGTGGCAAGCTCCGACACCACGGCGCCGATCAGCGACAGGCCGCCGGCAATGCGTACGCCGCCGAGGAAATAGGGCAGGGCGCCGCGCAGCCGCAGCAGCCATAGCTTCTGCCAGGACGAAGCGCGGTAGAGCTCGAACAGATTGAGCAGATTATGGTCGGTCGAGCGCAGGCCGATCAGCGTGTTGGCGAGCACCGGGAAGAAGGCGACGAGCCACACGCAGATCAAGAGCACGGTGGCCTGCGAGAAGATCACCAGCAAGAGTGGCGCCAGGGCCAGGACCGGCGTGACCTGCAGAATGATCGCATAGGGATAGAGCGTATATTCGACCAGCCGCGACAGCGAGAACAGGATGGCCAGGCACACCCCGCCCACCACCGCGAGTACGAAGCCTTTCAGCGTTACTTCCAGGGTGAAGAGCCAGGCCGGCCCCAGTGTTTCCCATTCGCGGAAAAAGGCCGCCCAGATCTCGCTGGGAGCGGGCACCACCTTCATCGGCGTGAGGCCGGCCGCCACGCAATATTCCCAGGCCCCCAGCACCACCACCAGAAAGGCGAGCGGCAGCAGCCATTTCAGCAGGGCTGGCGGGCCCCGGCGGGATGCTGCGGAAGGGGCGGCGGCATCGCCCGCTGAACTGATCGCGCTCATCCTGTTCCTGCCCTCCTGATCCAAATCTCTCGCGATCAATGCCCGTCGACGGTCTCGGCGGCCTTGCCGATGGCCGAGGTCAGCGCGGCGGAGGCCTGGCGGCAATAGTCGACATAGATGGGCGTGGTGCGGAAGGCCGCGCCGCGCGGGCGTTCCGCATCGATGGTGAGTTCGGCGAAGGCCCGTCCCGGCCGGGCCGCCATCACCACGATGCGATCGGAAATATAGACGCTTTCGAACACCGAATGGGTGACGAACACCACCGTCCAGCCGAGTTCGCCTTGCAGGCGCATCAGGTCGTCGTTGAGTTTCTGGCGTGTGATCTCGTCCAGCGCAGCGAAGGGTTCGTCCATGAGGAGGAGCCTGGGGCGGGTCACCATGGCGCGGGCGATCGAGACGCGCATGCGCATGCCGCCGGAGAGTTCGCGCGGATAGGCATCGGCGAAGGCGGCCAAGCCGACGCTTTCGAGGGCCTGCATGACCGGATCCCGGACGGCCTTTCGCGATACGCCCTTGAGGCGCGCGGGCAGCCAGACATTGTCGAAGACGCTGGCCCAGGGCATCAGCGTCGGTTCCTGGAAGACGAAACCGACGTCGCGGGAATGGTCCGCTCCGCCATCCGCCCAGACCACGCTGCCGCTCGAGGCCTCGCCCAGCCCGGCGATGATGCGCAGCGCCGTCGACTTGCCGCAGCCCGAAGGTCCCAGCAGAGAGAGGATCTCACCCTGGCGAATGTCGAGGTCGAGATGCTGGAGCGCGGTCGTGCCCGAGGAGAAGGTCTTGCCCACGTCGCGCAGCGAGACGACGGTCGGGCGGGCCGGAGGGTTCAAGATGGACCTCCGGTACATTGGCTTGGCCTGTCGCCTCGGCGAGATGGCCCTTTATTGCCGGGGCAGCGCCACCCCGACCGGGAGGCGTGGCGGAACTCTGCCGCTAACACTCGACCCAACATCGTCACTTCTTGATCAGGTCGGAGCCGACATTCTTGTTCACGAATTTCAGCGTGTAGGCCTTCTTGTAGTCGAAATCGGGCTTGTAGAGGCCGACGGCGACCATCTTGTCGAAGAAGGACTTCATATGCTCGTCGGTCATGGCGCCGATGCCGCTTTTCTCGGCGTCACCCGACATGACGATGCCATAGGCCTTGATCTGCTTGACGGCGAAGGCGAGGTTCTCGTCGGTCATGTCGGGATTGTCCTTCTGGATCGCCGCATTGCCGAGCTTGTTGTCGCCGTAGAGATAGGTGGCCCAGCCGATCGCCGAGGCATCGACGAATTTCTGCACCACGTCAGGCTTGGCATCGATGATGTCCTGGCGGGTGACGATCAGGGTCGAATAGGTGTTCCAGCCCTGGTCCGCGATCAGGAAGACATTGGGCTTGAAGCCGCCGCCCTTTTCCACCTGGAGGGGCTCGGACGCCACATAGCCCTGCTGGACCGAACCCTTGTCGGCGATGAAGGGGCCGGGATTGAAGTCGTAGGGCTTGACGGCCTCGTCGGTGAAGCCGAAGGCCGCCTTCATCCAAGCATAGCCGGTGGCCTGGAAATCGGGGCCTATGAAGATGGTCTTGGCCTTCTTCAGGTCTTCCCAGCTGTCGAGGCCGACGCCGGGATGCGTCATCAGGATCTGCGGGTCCTTCTGGAAGGTCGCGGCCACCGCGACGAGGGGAACACCCTCCTTGGCGGCTGAAAAGACCTCGACCAGGTTGCCGCCCATGTAGAAATCGTTCTTGCCTGCGACCAGGGCGGTGGCGTTGTTGGCGGTCGGGCCGCCCTGCACGATCTCGACGTCAAGGCCGAACTTCTTGTAGGTGCCGTCGGCTACTGCCTGATAGTAGCCGCCATGCTCGCCCTGGGCCAGCCAGTTGGTGCCGAAGCGTACCTTCACCAGTTCCTCGGCACAGGCGCCGTTCAGGCCGGCAAAAACCACGGCTGTCGCTGCAAGCACGGCGGTCCTGAGCATGCTCTTCATTCCTGTCGCCTCTGTTCGGTTTCGTCCTGGGAGTTACTGGTATCGGATTGCCGCAACGCCGGTGCACGATTGTTAGCGCCAATTCACGCTTGCACAAGTCGTGATCACGATTAATTTTGCGCCGGCCAGATTTTCGAAGGACCCGCCATGCTTCGCGCCGTCACACCGTCCTCGCTGCGGGCTCCCTTCGCCCGCTACAGCCACGCCATGGAGGTGCCGGCCGGCGCCCGCATGCTATTTTGTTCCGGTCAGCTCGGCATCGGCCCGGACGAGTCGATTCCGGAGGGGGCCGAAGCACAGGCCAGGCTGATCTTCAAGGCGATCGAGACGATCCTGGTCGAGACCGGCATGGCGCTCGCCGATATCGTCAGGATCAATGCCTATGTCACCGGTCGCGAGCACATGGCAGGTTATATGAAGGCCCGTGATGCGGTGGTGGCCGATCCGCCGCCCGCCTCCACCCTGATGATCGTCTCGGGCTTCACGCGGGAAGAGTTCAAGGTCGAGGTGGAGGTGGTGGCGGCAAAGGCGTGAGAGCCGAGGGAGGCAACCGGTCGCCATAGGCCCTTGTGATTTTCGATCGGTATGGAACAATGCCCACAAGCGTCCTGGGCCTTGAAAGGGCCGGCCGGCACAGGCGGGGACGCCAGACCAGGGGATCGAAAGCATGGACCACCTTATCCGGCGCCCCGCGGCGTACGTGCCGCCGTCATGCGTCCCGCCCATCCGGCTTGCCGGCTCTTCGCCGCACTCCGCATGCTGAACCTCGATCCCTACCTGCTTCGCGCCTTTCTCTCCGTCGCCGAAGTGGGGACGGTGAACGGCGCGGCACTGTCGCTGCATCGCACGCAGGCCGCGGTCAGCATGCAGATCCGCAAGCTCGAGGCCTTGGTCGGATCGGATCTGTTCGAGCGCAGCCCCAAGGGGCTGACGCTGACCGCGGACGGGCTGCTCCTGGTGCCCTATGCCCGCGAGATCCTCACCTTGACCGACGAGGTCGGCAAGCGCCTGAACGGACGGCAGATCGAGGGACGCATCCGCCTCGGCGTGGTCGAGGATTTCGCCGCCACCCGGCTGATCGAGATTCTCCGCGATTTCCGTGACAAGAATGCCCGGGTCGACATCGACATCCTGGTCGAATCCAATGCGCGGCTGGCCGCCATGCTGGAGAATGACGAACTCGACATCGCTGTCTGCGATACCAGCCGCTGCAGCCGTAAGCCGATGCATGTCTGGAACGAATATCTGCACTGGGTCGGACGGTCCGACATCGAGTTCACGCCGGACACGCCGCTGCCCGTGATCATGTTCGTGGAAAGCTGTCCCTGGCGGGGGCCGGCCATGGCGACGCTGGCCATGCGCAACCGCAACTGGCGCATCGTCTGCGAGGCCTCGACTTTGGTGGCGATGGCGACGGCGGTGCGCGTGGGCATCGGCATCGGCCCGATGATTGCGGCCACCATTCCCGAGGGCTGCCGTGCCCTCGACAAGACCATCGACATGCCGGGCTCGGCCCGGGTCGACATCGGTCTCTATGTCCGCAGCGGTGCGCGCGAGGAATCGCGTTTCCTGGCCGATTTCGTGCTGCGCCAGGTCGAGCTCGGCCACGCCTGAGCTGTTTTCAATAGGCGACCCGAGCTCGATAAGATCGCCACGAGAAGTCGAGTTCGCACAAGCCTGATATCGATCTGGGCGAATGTTTTGTCATCCCCGGCCGAGCGAAGCGAGGAGAAGGGGATCCAGGGGCTAGAGCGTTTTTGCTTTTCGTTGAATCGCAAAAAAGCTCTATCTTTTTGTTTTTACGCGTTTTCTTAATCGAAAAGTCTGTCAACTTTTCTGGAAAACGCTCTAAGGTATTGAAACCGTTGGCCGCTGGATCCCCTTCCCGTGGCCTGTGGCCTCGCCGGGGATGACAAACAGACACTCCGTATCGTCTATATGAGACAATCCGCATGTCCGGGGGCATTCAGCAACGCTTATACCCTCACGCGAATTATCCGGCTACCGCAGGCTGCCTTTTTCGGGCCCCCTTGGCCTCGCCTGAACCTGTCCATAACAGTCGATCCACGACGAGGGCATGGTGATCGCTACCGAGGGGAACATCATGATTGAACTGTCGCGCAGGAACCTGCTCGCTCTCATGGGCTCGCTGAGCCTGCCCGTCTTGCTGGGGCAGGCCGCACCGGCCCGGGCCGCCGGCACCAAGCTGACCGCCGTCGAATGGGGCGGCGACGTCGTCAAGGCGATGAAGGAAATCGCCGCCCAGCAAAGCGCTGCCGAGATCGACTGGGTGCTGCACCAGGGCGGCGCCGCCGCCATCCTGCCCAAGATCAAGGCGATCTGGCCGCGCACCGATTTCGACTATGTCGCCGGCTGGGAAGGCTCCTTCAACTCGATGATCAAGGAAGACTGGCTGGAGACCGTCAACCCGGCCGACATTCCCAATCTCGCCGACATCCCCGCCAAGATGATCATCAAGAATGACAAGGGTGGCATCATGGCGGTGCCGCGCGCCGTCGGCGGCATGTATTTCGGCTATCGCACCGACACCGTGCCGATGCCGGTCACCAAGATCGACGACCTGTTCGATCCCAAGCTGAAGGGCGCCATCTGCTGGCCGGGCCCGACCCAGAGCATGATGCTGCAGATCGTGGCGCTGGCCCTGCATGGCGGCGGCGACGAGAAGAACATGGAACCGGGCTGGAAGCTGATGGCCGACCTGGCCAAATCCGGCAATATCGGCCGCATCGCCGTGACCGACGTCGATTTCACCAATTCCTTCACCGCAGGCGAGACCTCGGTCGGCTTCTTCGCCGAGCCGAGCTGGGCGGCCGTCGCCAAGAACTTCCCGGTGACCCGCCTGACCAAGCAGAAGGGCATGGCGACCTTCCTCTATCAGAGCGGCTTTGCCGTGCTGAAGAACCGGCCCAACCTCAAGGCGACGCTGGACTTCATCAATTTCGCCATCAGCCCGGCGATGAACACGCTCTACGCCAAGGTCGCCGGCGAAGCGCCGCTCAACGCCAAGGCCGAAAAGCCCGACAATCTCAAGCACCTGATCTTCACCCCGGCCGAAATGGACGAGTTCGTCCATGTGCCCGACTACAATGTCGTGCTCTCCAACCAGGACGCCTGGGCCAAGCGCTGGGAAGCCGACATCGCCCCGCTGCTGTGAAGTAACTTCGAGTGGGCGCATCGGAATCGATCTCCGGCCTAGTAGGCAACAGCCTTGCGGGTCGCGCGAGATGACGGACTTAACGAAAGAGTGCGACGCGTGTGCCCCCCCTCGCCCCGTCCTTACGGGGAGAGGATAGAGGTGAGGGGCTTCGCAAAGCGCTTAATCACTAAGGTCACGCTGCCCCTCATCCCTACCTTCTCCCCGTAAGGACGGGGCGAAGGGGTGGCTGGCGTCGCGACCATGAAGCCAGCCCTTACCTCCGGATTGCCCGCTCCGTCTGCAGGAGGATTTCGCCTTGTCGGCCCCAGCCCTTTCGA
The DNA here is from genome assembly GCF_052045555.1 of Labrys sp. 22185. Lineage (NCBI taxonomy): Bacteria > Pseudomonadati > Pseudomonadota > Alphaproteobacteria > Hyphomicrobiales > Xanthobacteraceae > Labrys > Labrys sp. 22185. The sequence continues at coordinate 55,729 of NZ_JBQEPH010000017.1, forward strand.
CGGCCAGCCCCACGACGTCATCGCCCAATCGTGGCGCGATACTGCTGCTCGTGCCGGCGCTCGCAGTCTTTGCCCTGATCTTCGTCGCACCGCTGATCGACCTCGCTTTGGAAAGCTTCCGTCAATTCGTGCCGGGACGCATCGGTTCGGCGGCGGATTCGCCCTTCGTACTCGACAATTATCGCGAGCTGGCCAGCCCGTCCTTCGCGGGTGTGCTGGTGGAGACCTTCCGCATCAGCGTCGCTGCCTCGCTCGTCGGCCTCATCATCGCCTTCCCGATCGCCTATGGCATCGTGCGCCGCTTCTCGCCGCGCGGGCGGGTTGCCTGCATCGGCCTGATGATCACGCTGGTGCTGCTCTCCATGCTGGTGCGCACCTATGCGCTGGAGCTGACCTTCGGCTCGGTCGGCATTATCAGGCCTCTGCTGACCCTGCTCGGCATCGCGCCCACCAGCCGCTGGTATATCGAGACCCTGGTCGGGGCAGGGCTGTTGCATGCGGTGATCCCGATCAGCGTGCTGACGTTGATGGGCACGGTGCAGAATCTCGACCCGCGCCTGATCGATGCCGCCCAGTCCCTGGGGGCGCCGGCCTGGCGCGCCCATCTCGACATCACCCTGCGGCGCAGCCTGCCGGCGCTGGTGTCGTCCTTCCTGGTCTCGCTGACCTTCTCGATCAGCGCTTTCGTCATTCCGATGGTGCTCGGCAAGGGGCGGGTGCTCTTCATCTCCAACGTGATCTACAACCGCTTCAGCGACGTCTCCAACTATCCCAGCGGCGCCGCCGTCTCGATCACCATGCTGATCCTGACCCTGATCGTCGTCTATCTGGTCTCGCTCGTGCAGCATGGCCGGAGGAAAAGCGTATGACCGCCGACGGCAATGCCAAAGTGTGGGGCGATCGCCTCGCCATCACCGGCACCAACATCGTGATCGGGCTCGGCCTGGTCTTCCTGGTCGTGCCGCTGCTGGTGGCGGGGCTGCTCGCCTTCGACGCCCGCGACTATCTCGGGCCGCTGCCGCCGCCAGGCCTGTCGCTGCACTGGTTCGAAAAGCTGTTCTCGCAGGATTATGTCGTGGCGGGCCTGACCACCAGCCTCGAGATCGCTGTGCTGGCGACCGTCATCAACGTGGTGATCGGCACCGCGGCGGCGGTCGGGCTCGACCGTGGCGAGTTCCGCGGCAAGGGCGTGATCATGGGGGCCTTCCTGTCGCCGCTGATCGTGCCGGCCGTGGTGACGGGTTTCGCCCTCCTGCTGTTCCTCTCCAAGATCGGCGTGATCAGCGGTTTTCCGCGACTGCTGGCCGGGCACGTCATCATCACGCTGCCCTACGCCCTGCGCGCCACTTTGGCGAGCCTGGTCGGCCGCGACAAGCGCCTGACCGAGGCTGCCCTGATCCTGGGAGCCACGGAGAAGCAGGCCTTCTGGAGCGTCACCCTGCCCTTGATCCGCACCGGCATCGTCACCGGCGCCGTCTTCACCTTCGCGATCTCGATGGACGACGTCGCCGTCAGCCTCTTCCTTACCGACCCCACCACCTACACGCTGCCGGTGGCGCTGGTGAGCAATATGCGGGCTTCCTTCGACCTCACCATCGCGGCCGCCGCCGTGCTGCTGGTCGGCATCACCGCCATCCTCATCATCATCCTCGAACGCCTCGTCGGTTTCGACCGGCTGATCGGGCAGGGAATGTTCAGGTAACAGGAGCCAGACATGGCGAACTCCGTGGAATTCATCAATGCCGTCAAGCATTTTGGCGACGTGACAGCGGTCGACGGCGTTTCCTTCTCGATCGCCGGTGGCGAGACCGTCGCCCTGCTCGGCCCGAGCGGCTGCGGCAAGACCACCATCCTGCGCATCATCGCCGGTTTCGAACGACCCGATTCCGGCGTGGTGCGCATCGCCGGCGAGGACGTCACCCGGCTCCGGCCCTATCAGCGCAATGTCGGCCTCCTGTTCCAGCACTATGCGCTGTTCCCGCACATGACCATCGCGGAAAACGTCGCCTATGGGCTGCGCTACCGGGGCTGCCCGCGCAACGAGATCGACGACCGCGTCGCCCAGATGCTGGAGCTGGTGCGCCTGCCGGATTTCGGCCATCGCAAGCCCCATCAGCTTTCAGGCGGCCAGCAGCAGCGCGTCGCCCTGGCCCGCGCCCTGGCCACGCGCCCCGGCCTGGTCCTGCTCGACGAGCCGCTCTCCGCCCTCGACGCCAAATTGCGCCAGGAATTGCGGGCCGAGCTCAAGCAGGTGCTGGCCGCCGTCGACGCCACTACTATCGTGGTCACCCATGACCAGGAGGAGGCGATGAGCCTGGGCGAACGGGTCTTCGTGATGAAAAGCGGCACGATCGTGCAGGCCGGGCCGCCCAACGAGGTCTATGGCCAGCCGCGCTCGCGCTTCGTGGCCGAGTTCATGGGCCGGGCCAACTGGTTCCGCGGCCGCCTGGAAGCCCATGGCAACGGGCTTGCCGCCTTTGTCGGCGCCAATGGCATGAAGCTGGTGGTCTCCACCTTCGACGATGCCGCCGGGCGCGGGGAGGTGGATCTGTGCGTGCGGCCAGAAAGCATTGATCTGATGCCGTTGCAGGCCGCAGCCACTTCCGGTGAGCGCAACCGCATTCCCGGCCAGGTGCTGGAGGTGACGCCGCTCGGCGCCATGCGGCAGATCCTCGTCGAACTGCAGGGCGGCGGGCAGGTGCTTGCCGTCCAGCCCAACCGTAGCGGCGAGGCGCACGGCCCCGGGCAGCCTGTGATCGTCGGCCTGCCGGCGGAGGGCTGCGTGGTCGTGCCGGTCGCCGCCTGAGCCTTTGCCTGCCGTTACCATCAACCATCCAGAGAAAGGAACGACATCATGATCCTTCGCAACATCCTGCGCGCGGCCGCCCTGACGGCCGCCCTGTTCGCGGGCAGCCTCGCCGCCAAGGCCGACGCGCTCGACGACATCACCAAGGCCGGCGTGATCAATGTCGGCGTCTTCGCCGACTTCCCGCCCTTCTCCTCGGTCAATCCGGACATGAGCCTGAAGGGCTATGATATCGACGTCGCGCAGATCCTCGCCGACGGACTGAAGGTCAAGCTCAACCTGGTCAGCGTGACCGGCCAGAACCGCATTCCCTTCCTGACCGAAAAGCGCGTCGACCTCCTGATGAGCGTCGGCTACAGCGCCGAGCGCGAGAAGGTGGTCGACTATGTCTCGGCCTACGCGCCCTATTATATCGCCGTGATCGGCCCGCAGGCCCTCAAGGTCAGCGGCAAGGAAGACCTGGCCGACAAGTCCATCGCCGTCAATCGCGGCACGCTGGAGGACACCTCCCTGACGGCAGTGGTGCCTGCATCGGCCGATGTCCGCCGCTTCGACAACTATAACTCGGTGATCCAGGCCTTCCTCTCCGGCCAGGCCCAGGTGATGGTGGTGGGCAACGATGTCGGCTCGCAGGTGCTGGCCAAGCGGGTGGACCTCAAGCCCGAGCAGAAGTTCCAGCTTTTGTCCTCGCCCGACCATATCGCCATCAACAAGAACGAGCCCCGCCTCAAGCAGGCCCTCAATGACGCCGTCGCCAAGCTGCTGGCGGATGGCAAGCTCAACGAGATCTCGGTGAAGTGGCTGCAGAAGCCGTTGGACCCCAAGGATCTCAAGGACTGATGCCAAGGCAGATGTTCGATCTGTCATCCCCGGCGGGCCAAAGGCCCGGAAAGGGGGTCCAAGGGCCAACGCCGCCGCGATTGCCCCTGGATTCCCCTTCCCCCGCCTTCGGCGGTGCCGGGAATGACAAAGACATCGGTCGATCGGTCAAATGCACAGCCGTCGGTGCGGCGCGGCTTTGAGGGGAAGGGCCTTATAATGGGCAGTAGTCTCGACTTCGGCTGGCTCGGCGAGGCCTTCGCCGCAATCGCAAGGGGGGCGGGGATCACGATCCTGATGATCCTGGTCTCGGCCCTGCTCGGCATCATCCTCAGCGTTCTCGGGGCGGCCGCCCGGCGCAGCCGCCAGGCGCCGTTGCGCTATGCGGTGACCGCCTATGTGGAGCTGATCCGCAACACGCCTTTCATCGTGCAGATGTTCTTCATCTTCTTCGGACTGCCGACAGTGGGCATCCTGCTCAATCCCCTGGTGGTCGCCATCCTGGCCGTTACCATCAACCTCACGGCCTATGGCATCGAGATCGTCGGGGCGGGGCTCGATGCCGTTTCGCGAGGGCAGAAGGAGGCAGGGCTTGCGCTCGGCCTGCGCCCCCGCCAGGTCTTCGTCAAGATCGTGCTGCCTCAGGCCCTGAAGGTGATCTTTCCCGCGCTCAGCAGCCAGATCGTCATCATGATGCTGGAATCGGCCGCCGTCTCGCAGATCGCCGTGAAGGAGCTGACCTATGAGGCCGATCTCATCCAGGCCCGCACCTTCCTGCCGTTCGAGACCTATCTGGTGGTGGCCCTGATCTATCTGGTGCTGAGCATCGCCCTGCGGCGCCTGCTGCAGTTCGGCGGCCGTCGCTACCTGTTCGGAGGCTTGGCATGATCGAGTTCACCTTCTGGGACATTGCCCGCAACCTGATGCTGGCCGCCCGCTGGACCGTGCTTCTGTCCATCGTCGCCTTCATCGGCGGCGGCCTGGTCGGCCTCGCCATTCTGATCGCGCGCATCGACCGTCGCAAATGGCTGAGCCGGCCGGCCGAATGGTATATCGGGCTGTTTCAGGGCACGCCGCTGCTGCTGCAACTCTTCCTGGTCTTCTTCGGCCTGCCGCGCATCGGCCTGCGCATCGATCCCTGGCTGACGGCGGTGCTCGGCCTCACCCTGTGCGCCAGCGCCTTCCTGGCCGAGATCTGGCGTGGCGGCGTCGAAGCCCTGCCGCGCGGCCAGTGGGAGGCGAGCGCGAGCCTCGGCCTGCACTATTGGCGGCAGTTGCGTCTGATTGTCTTGCCGCAAGTGCTCTCGATGACGCGCGCTCCGACCGTCGGCTTCCTGGTGCAGCTGGTGAAGAGCACGGCGCTGACCTCGATCATCGGCTTCGAGGAATTGCTGCGCACGGCCAACGCCATCAACAACGCCACCTTCCAGCCCTTCACCGTCTATGGCTTCGTGGCGCTGATCTTCTTCGTGATCTGCTTCCCGCTGACGCGCTATGTCGATGCACTGGAAAAGCGCAGGGCGTAGAGTGGCGACACAAGCCGCCGTGCCGGCTCACTGGTCGCCGTCGCGATCCCGGAAATCGGTCTCGCCCTTCTTCCAGTAACCGGATGCGGTGATGCGGCGGCGATCGAGGCCGAGATCGAGCTGGAAGTGACGGCGCAGCGTGCGCACGGTGCCGGCTTCGGCAGCGAGCCATACCTGGCTCGCCTGCGGGGGCAGCACCGCCGCCATCATGGCATCCTGCAGAGCCGTACCGACGCCGGCCGGCAAGCCGTGGCGAGGCAACCAGGTGAGATGAAGCTGCGCCTGCGTATGCAGGATCTGGATATCGGCGGGATCGGGGATTTCGACGAAAGCCTCCACCGTGAGACCCGCCGGCAACGCCTCGATGATGGCACCGATGGCCGGCAGGGCGGTCTCGTCGCCGCCGATCAGGAGATGGCGCAACTCGGGCTCGAGCCGGAAGCCGCTGCGAGGCCCGGCGATCTGGATGACGTCGCCGGGTTTTGCCTGTGCGGCCCAGAGCGAGCAGGGGCCATCGCCATGCAGGACGAAGTCGATATCCATCTCACCCTCGGCCTGGCGGAAGGCGCGGATGGTATAGGCGCGGCCGCTCGGCCGTTCCAAACAGGGCGTCGGTACGAAGACCTTCACCCATTGGGCGGGCCTGTTTGCCAGAAAATGCACCAGGGCCGTGCTCGCGAGGGTGATGCGCTGCATATGCGGGGTCAGCTGCCTGGTGGTGCAGACTTCGGCGACGTGCAGGCGGCGCTCGGGCGAAACCGGACGCGCTTCGGTCCGTTCATCGATGTCATGGGGTGTCATGGCTGTTGTCCTGTGGGAGGAAGGTCAGGCGCGGCGACGGCGGAGCGTGGCGAGCGCCAGGAGGAGGGCCAGGACGCCCATGGCGCCGCCCCATTCGAAAACGATGCGCATGCCGTGGGCGATGGCCTCGGGCGCAGCGGTGGCGCTGTCGCCGCCGACCGCCAGGGCGAAGACGGCCCCCATCAGCGAGGCGCCGGTGACCAGGCCGAGATTGCGCGAGAGCGCCAGCAGCCCGGAGACGAGGCCGCGCTGTTCGGGGCGGGCATCGGCCATCACCGCCGTGTTGTTCGGCGTCTGGAAGAAGGCGAGGCCGATGCTGATCAGCAGGATGGCGGCGATATAGACCGGCAAGCCGTTGCTCACCGTGAGCTGGGCCATGCCGAAGGTGCCGACGGTGAACAGGCCGATGCCGGCCACCATGGTCTTTCGAGCGCCGAAACGGTCGGCGACGTAACCGGCGGGAACGCCCATCAGCGCCGCGGCGATCGGGCCGACGGTCATCGCCATGCCGACGCTGCGCGTATCCAGGCCGGCGACCTTGGCGAGGAAGAAGGGGCCGAGCACCAGTGTCGCCATCATCACGGCATAGATCAGCACGCTCATCGCCATGCTGGCCGACAGCAGCAGATTGCGGAACATCGCAAGACGCAGCAGCGGCGTGGCCGTTTTGACCTGGGCGGCAAGGAAGAGCACCAGGCCGGCAAGCGCGGCGACGATCAACTGCAGGACCAGCGGGTCGGCAAAGCCGCGCGAACCGGACAGGGTCATGGCCAGGCAATAGGCGGCGAGCGTGGCGGCGAACAGCGCCGTGCCGAGCCAGTCGAAGCGGGTGGCGGGCATCGGGTGCTTCGGCGCATCGACGGCCGTGGGCAGATAGCGGCTGATCAGCACGAAAGCCAGCAGGCCGAAGGGCAGGTTGAGCCAGAACATCGCCGGCCAGCCGAAGGCGGCCAGCGCCAGCGAGCCGAGCGAGGGGCCGAGTGCGATGCCGAACGAGACCATGGTGGAGAGCACGCCCATGGCAAAGCCGGTGCGTCCCCGCGGGAAGACCTCGCCGACAAAGGCGAAGGACAGGGCCATGATGATGGCGCCGCCGAGCCCTTGCACGGCTCGCCCTGCGATGAGCACGGGCAGGCTGGGCGCCAGGGCGCAAGTGACCGAGGCCGCCATGAAGATGACGAGACCGGCCAGATAGAGCCGCTTCTTGCCGAGCTGGTCGCCGAAGCGGCCGACGCCGACGATCAGGGCGGTGACGACGAGCAGATAGCTCACCACCACCCATTGCACCGCCCCGAAGGAGGTGCCGAACGCCGTCACCATATGCGGCAGGCCGACATTGACGATGCCGGTGCCGAGCTGGGAGAGCAGGATGGCGAGGGACAGGCCGGTGAGCACAAGGCCGCTGCGAAGAGGCCGGTGGGGCACTGCCCGGGCGGCGGGATGGGAATGAAGGGCTTGATTCATGATGGACCGCGCATTCGAGGCTCCGAGGGGAGCGGTGAGCCCGGGCGAGGCCGGGCTGATGTCGATCCGTTTGTAGGTGCCTTCAAATGATGCATACAGTGCAATGATGGAAATGTATGATTGCATCATATGCATCTATAGATATCGATTCCGATGAACCGTCCTGCCCCTGTCACGCCGTCGTCCCTGGTGGACATGAACCTTCTGGTCGCCCTCGATGCCCTGCTCTCGGAGGGCAGCGTGGCCGGTGCGGCGCAGCGCATGAATCTCAGTGCCCCTGCCATGAGCCGCCAGCTCACCCGCATCCGCCATTTGCTGCGTGACCCCGTGCTGGTGCGGGCCGGGCGCAGCCTCGTGCCGACCCCGCGTGCCGAGGCATTGCGCGAGCGCCTGCGGCGCCTGGTGCTCGATGCGGAGGCGGTGATCCGCGGCGAGGGGGAGATCGATCCAGCGATGTTGGAGCGCAGTTTCTGCCTGCGCACCAATGACGGCTTCGTCGCTGCCTTCGGCGCGGCGATCGCCACGACCCTGGCGCGCGAGGCGCCGAAGGTCAGGGTGCGCTTTGCACCGCAGGGCAAGGAGGATGTTGCACCGCTGCGCGAAGGCAGCGTCGATCTGGACATCGGCGTCATCGGCGCCATGGGACCGGAGGTTCGGCTCCAGGCCCTGCTGCATGATCGCTTCGTCGGGGTGATCAGGCAGGGCCATCCGCTGGCTGGCGGGCCGGTGACATCTGAGGCTTTCGCGCGCTTTCCCCACGTCTCCGTGTCGCGGCGCGGGCGCTTCGAGGGGCCGGTGGATACGGGGCTTGCCGTTCTGGGTTTCACGCGTACCGTTTCGGTCGCCGTCGCCAATTTTGCCGATGCGCTGACGCTGGTGCGCTCGAGCGATCACATCGCCTGCGTCGCCGCGCGCCTGACCGAGCCGCTGCGCGACGGCATGGTCACTTTCGACCTGCCGGTGAAGACCGACGCCGTCGCCATCTCCATGGCCTGGCACCCACGCTTCGATGCCGACCCGGCCCATCGCTGGTTGAGGTCGCGCGTCAGGGCCTGCGTCCGCTGATCCAGAGGCATGCGGCTTGGCTTGCGGTTCCAGGGAACGCCATGCCGAGCGATGCCCACCCTATCCGGCCAGCGCCTGTTCGACCTGGACTCGTTCGACCTCGACAAGCGGCGCCAGCACCTTGTAGGCCTTGGTCTTGACGCCCGGCTGCATCACCAGGATCACCGTCTCGGTTCCCGGGCAGGCGGCGTCCCCGCACTGGATTTCGCTGACGGAGATGGTGGTGTCCTCGCCGAGATCCAGGATCTCCCGCACCATCTGCTTGATGGCGGCGGCCTTGTCGCGGTCGGCCTGGCTGGGTTTGCGGAACAGGCCGAACACCACCTCAGGCGGCTCCGGGCAGAGTAAGGATGCCGGCGGCGCCATCCTCGGCGCCGAGGGCGAGCTGGGCGCCGGTCTTGTCCCAGGCAAGTGCCGTGATGCCTGATCCGGGCATGGCGCGGCGCACCAGGATTTCGGAGGCGTCCGTCAGGCGGCAGAGCAGCACGCAGCCGTCCTCATAGCCGAGCGCCAGCACCAGCGCCTTGGGGTGGAAGGCGACCCGAGTCACCTTGGCATGGCGGATGCCGCATTCGCGCGGCGCCTTGCCCATCGGGCCGTCCTTGCTCTGGAAGGGCCAGACGATGCCGGCATCGGCGCCCGAGGTCGCCAGCCAGTTGCCGTCATGCGACCAGGAGAAGGAGCGCGTCTTGGAGGGATAGCCCGACATGCGCATGTGCTTCTTCTCGGCGACCGTCCAGCCATGCAGGGTGTTTTCCTGCATGGAGGTGACGATGAAGCGGTTGTCGGGCGAAATCGTGATGTCGAGGTGGCTGCCCTTCCATTCGTAGAATTCAGGCGCTGCGTTCGAATTGGGGAACCAGGCCGAGACGCCGTTGTAATGGGCGATGGCGAGGCGGTAGCCCTTGGGCATGAAGGCAAGGCCCCGCACGCTAGACGGTGCCGTCCACTGCTTCACATTGCCCTTTTCGTCGCGGGCATAGACGGCTTTGCCCGCCGACCAGGCCGTGGCGCCGCCTGTGGACACCGCCACCGCATCGATCCATTTGTTGCCGGCTTGCCCGACCTGGCTGATCTCGCCATTGGCAGAGAGCGTCATGATGCGCCCGTCGTCGCCGCCAGCCACCAGCATATTGGCATTGGCGGTGACGGCGAGCAGGCCGGCATCGCCGAACAGGGCATCGCGCTTCTCTTCACCGATCTCCGCCCTGAGCACGGTGCCGTCGGCCAAGGCGAAGACGGGCGTGCGGCTCAACCAATGGCAGGCCAGCACATGGCTGCCGGCCTCGATCGGGGTGACGCTCTCGGACAGGGAGGGGAAGCTTGCGGTGTTCAAGGGAAACTCGCGGAAAATGTCATCCCGGACGCGCTGCATTGCGAAGCGATGCTGTGCGGATCCGGGATCGCAGGAGGAGAAAGACGCCTTCTCAGGCGCGCGGTCCACGGACTAAACCGACGGTTTGGTCTGACTGCGGCACGGCATTGCATGCCGCTCCGCGCACTCGTTACGACTTGCATCGCAAGTCGTAACGGAGGATGACGTCACGCCGCGCAGGCTTTGAAACCCTTTTCGAGCTCATCGCGATTGAGATTGTGCCCGATGAAGACTAGGCGCGACTCGCGCTTTTCGTCCGGCTTCCAGTCGCGCTGGAGGTCGCCGTCCACGATCATGTGGACGCCCTGCAGCACGAAGCGGCGCGGCTCGTCCTTGAAGGCGAGGATGCCCTTCCAGCGCAGCAGGCTCGGGCCTTCGCTCTGGGCGATGCGGTCGATCCAGGGCATGAACTTGGCCGGGTCGACATCGCCGTCGATCTTCAGCGACAGGGATTGCATGGTCTCGTCGTGATAGTGCTTCAGGCCGTGATCATGGTGATGATGGTGGTCATGGCCGTGATGATGATCATGGTCGTGGTCGTGCTCGTCGACCTCGAGGAAGGCGGGCTCCAGGTCGAGGATGCGGTCGAGGTCGAAGGCGTTGCGGCCGAGCACGTCCGCGATCGCCACGTTGGAGCGCGTCGCCTTGTGCAGCTTGGCATAGGGATTGAGGGCGCGGATGCGCATCTCAACCTCATGCAGCTCCGGCGCCGTGACGAGATCGGTCTTGTTCAGGACGATGACGTCGGCGAAGGCGATCTGGTTCTTGGCCTCGGGTGCATCCTTGAGGCGATCCTTCAGCCATTTGGCGTCGGCCACCGTGACCACGGCATCGAGGCGGGTCTTCTCGGCGACGTCCTGGTCGACGAAGAAGGTCTGAGCCACCGGGGCAGGATCGGCCAGGCCCGTGGTCTCCACCAGGATGGCGTCGAACTTGCCCTTGCGCTTCAGCAGGCCGTCGATGATGCGGATGAGGTCGCCGCGCACCGTGCAGCACACGCAGCCATTGTTCATCTCGAAGACTTCTTCGTCGGCGTCGACGATGAGGTCGTTGTCGATGCCGATTTCGCCGAATTCGTTGACGATGACGGCGAAACGCTGGCCGTGCGGCTCGGTCAGGATGCGGTTGAGCAGGGTGGTCTTGCCGGCGCCGAGATAGCCGGTGAGAACGGTAACGGGAATCTTGTCGGACGTCTTATCCTGCGAGGCAATCGTATCGGCCATGGCAATCTCCGGAGCGCAGGCGCGCTCTTCAGCAAAGAACAGGCGCGCGGCAAGGGGCGCTGCTACCCCGGCCGCATTCGCTCAGCCTTATATTGGATCGATGCCGTCGGATGTAAGCCCCAAAGTGCGATTCTTCCCGCCGCTTCGAAGATGGAGCGTGGCTTGCCGTTCCCTTGTTTTGGGAAGCGCCTACACCCTATTGGCTCTGGGAACGGCGCAGCACACATGGCTATACTGCGTTGCTCGACGGACTGCGGGTGTCGTGCAGGATCTGGGCCATGATGCATCCTTCGATTCAGCCAAAATGAACCGATGAGAATAGCGACCATCCACGATATCTTTCGTTCCAGCGTGCTCGGCATGCCGGAGGCCGATCCCGTCATCGGCCACTGGTTCTACAATCGGTTCCTCCAGATTTTGAGGCCGCTTCGAATCGAGGTCGAGCGTGTCTCAATCCTGGCGAATGGCGAGCCTTCCCTGCTCGAGGACCTCGTGGCCCGGCATGGGTGGCCACGGGACAAGAAGGGTTGGGCGCATGTCTTTTCCCACCCGGATGTCGCCGGCCTGATCATGCCGACACTCGAGCGGCTCCGGACATTCGACCTGGTGCTGGGATTCGAGATGCCTCCCAATTTGATCCGCGCTCTCCATGCCAACGGACAAAGACTGGTTGATATCTCGGTCGATCCCATCCGCTTCTGCGAGGATTTGTTTCTGCGCATGCGCAGCAACGACCCCCTGCTTCAGGCGCGGCTGGCCGAACAGTCCGCGCCATCCGCACAGATCGCTGCCGGCGCGGCAGAGCTCAAAGCCCGAATGCAGCCGTTGCCTGCCCAGCCAGAGGCCATCGTGTTCGCAGGACAGGTTCCCGATGACAGCAGCCTGATTGCCGGGAGCCGCATTCAAAGCGCAGCGCCTTTTGCCGATCGATTGAACGAGATTGCCGCCGGACGCCACATTCTGCTGAAGCCGCATCCCTACGCGCCCGGCAATCCCGACCTTGCCATGCTGCATCGCGCTTTGCCCATTAGCCGCTTCACGCGCGACAACATCTACGCCTTGATGGCGGCTCCCTGGCTTGGGGCCATCGTCACCCTTTCATCGAGCGTGGCGACGGAAGCCGCGTATTTCGACAAGCCTGCCATCCGGCTGATCAAGCCCGATGTGGAGTTTGTCGAGCCCGACGTGATCGGCCCGTTCCAGCGCATCGACGGCAGGGCTGCGAGCGCGCCTTTCTGGGGGGACCTGCTCGATCAAGCCGTTCAGATGCCGAGCCGAGCATCCCCGCTTCCCCCGCTGCGTCATCTGTTCGGGGCAAACTGGGGGCTGCCGCGGCCCATGACGGCCATTGCCCCCTTGCCGCTTTCGCGAGGCGAAACGACGACGAATATCCAGCCCTATTGCGTATTCGGCTGGAGCGGAACGGAACCGGATGGCGTCTGGAGCGACGGAGCCTTGGCGGTTCTTCAGCTGCCCGCCTGTATTGACGGGCTGGCATCGACACTGGTTCTGACGCTCAATGCGTTCGCGCCGGATGCGTCCCACCGACAGGAACTGACGATTTCATCACCGTCCGTTGGCTTCATCGAGAAAATCATATTGGCAACCGCAGAAATACGCGAATTGCGGATTCCGCTTCCGCCGGCACCGGCCGGTTCGATGCTGGAAATTTCGATCGGCATGGACACCGCGATCAGCCCGAAGGAACTCGGCATCGGTCCGGACGAACGCCGCCTCGGCATCAAGCTGCGTCGAATGGCGATTGCCTGAGACCTGCCGTCACATGGCCATCGGCCAGCAATGGGGGCTTCGAAAACTGCGTGGCGAAGCTGCACAGCCGATCGGTCTTTGCGATCGGATCGACGGCAAAGTGACACCTTCCCCGAGGCCGGGGAAGGCTCGTAGTGCCTCTTTCGGCGTGGTCTAAGCCTGCGGCCGTCGTCAGGCGCCGCCGCCGAGGCGGCTGAGGCCGCTCTTGGCCGCGGCATTGCTCGAATCGATCGCTAGCGCGCGCTGGAAGCTCTCGCGTGCCTTCTGGGTGTCGTTCAAGCCGGCCTGGGCATAGCCGCGGCCGGCCCAGGAGGCGGCATTGCGGTTGTTGATCTGCAGGGCCTGGTCGAAGTCGGACAGCGCCTCCTTGTATTTCTGCAGCTGCAGATAGGAGCTGCCGCGCGAATAATAGGGGGCTTCGGCGCGCGGATCGTTGGAGATCGCCGAGGTGAAGTCGTCGATCGCCACTTCATGATTGCCGCCGGCCTGGCGGATCAGGCCGCGATTGTAATAGGCCTCGGCCGTTTCGGGCTTGATTTTGATGGCCTTGTCATAGTCGGCCATGGCTTGCTGGGTCTGGCCCTGCAGGCGGTAGATATTGCCGCGGCCGACATAGGCGGGCGCATAGTTGGGATCGTTGGTGATCACCTGGCTGTAATCGGCCATCGCCTGGGCGGTCTGGCCGGTCTTGCGGTAGACCAGAGCGCGGTTGGCCAGGGCCTGCACGAAATTCGGGTCGATCTGCAGCGCGCGGTTGAAGTCGGAAATGGCCGGTCCGTACTGGTTGGAACGGGCATAGGCCGAGCCGCGCATGTTCCAGGCTTCCGGATCGTTGGGATTCTTTTCGATCACCGAGGAAAGCGAACCGATGTCGGCGGATGCCACCTGACGGCTGCTGGCATCGCCATCATCGCCACCGCCGCCGGTGGAGGCGCAGCCGACCAGGCCGAGGCCCGCAACGCCCAGCATCAGGAGCGCGGCAATGCGGGAGATGGAGGTTCTGGCTGGGGGCTCTGCCGTGGTTGTCGTGGAAAGTGTCATCTTGTCGGTCCGGGTCCATCGAGACGAATTTACAAGGGGGCCGTAAATCTGGCCAAGGTCCAACTGCTGCCCAATCCTACCGGTCCTATCCCGGCGCCCGCAATGCCGGTGTTCGGCATTGCGGCGATGCGCATCAGCGGACAGGACGGAAACTGAGCCATGGTGGTCCGGACAGATTGGAAAAAGCGATACGGGGGGCAATCTGCCGGATTAACCTTGCCGGAAAGTAAAGCCTCTCCGCCCATCTGCCCGTTGACGATGGGCCGCGCCCGCGAAAGCAAAGTGCGTCCGAGCGAAAACGCTCCTTTGCGCGAGTTCGTCGTTCGAATGCGCCTGTGCGATTCCTGCTGGTTCCACCGGGTGGCGAAACGCCATGGTCAACACAAACGCAAACGCCCGGCCAAATTGCCCGGGCGTTCGTCCCAACCAGTCAATGGCTCGGAGAATCAGACTTACTTCTTCACAACGCGAGGCGTTGCGGGAATCAGGCCTTCGCGCTGCAGCTTCTTGCGGGCCAGCTTGCGGGCGCGGCGAACGGCCTCGGCAGCCTCGCGGGCGCGCTTCTCGGACGGCTTCTCGTAATGGCCGCGCAGCTTCATTTCACGGAAGATGCCTTCACGCTGCATCTTCTTCTTGAGCGCCTTCAGCGCCTGATCAACATTGTTATCGCGAACGAGAACCTGCACGCGTGCTGTCCTATTATCCTGGTGTGAATCGCTGCGGCGGCTTGGCAACAGAGAGACCCGGTGCCAAGGCACCGCCGAATTTGGAAGCGGCGTCATAACAGAAGGGATCGCCGCTGTCCATATTGATTAGCATGGATTGGTGAGATCCAATTAGCGGGACCTTGGGCTGATCCGGGTGACATGGCCCATTTTCCGGCCGGGACGCGCTTCACGCTTGCCGTAGAGATGCACCGAGGCGTTCGGTTCGGCGGCCAGACCCTGCCAGGAATGCACGCTGTCGCCGATCAGATTGGTCATCACGGCATCGGAATGGCGTTCGGTTGAACCGAGCGGCCAGCCACAGACGGCGCGCACATGATTCTCGAACTGGCTGACTAGGCAGGCGTCCTGCGTCCAGTGCCCGGAATTGTGCACGCGCGGGGCGATTTCGTTGACCAGGACCTGGCGGTCCGAGGTGACGAACATTTCGACGGCGAGCACGCCGACATAATCGAGGGCTGCGATGATCCGGGCTGCGATGTCGCGGGCCTCGACCTCGACCAGGGCTGAAAAGTGCGAAGGCACGATCGACTGGTCGAGAATGTGGTCGTGATGCAGATTTTCGGTGAGGTCGTAAGTGCGCACGGCCCCGTCGTCGGCCCGGACGGCGATCACCGAGACTTCCGTCTCGAAGGGGACGAAGGCCTCCAGGATGGCGGGCTGGCCGCCCATGCGCGCCAGTGCTTCGGAGAGGTCGTTGCCGGGGCGGATGATGGTCTGACCCTTGCCGTCATAGCCGAAGCGCCGGGTCTTGAGCACGCTGGGCCGGCCCAGGGCCGCAACGGCGGAAGCAAGGTCGGCATGGCTGTCGACGGCCCGGAATTCGGCGGTGCCGATACCGAGCGAACGCACGAAGCTCTTTTCCGTCAGGCGGTCCGCCGTGGTTTCCAGCGCCCGCACGGCGGGCAGGACCGGCCGGGCTGCGGAGAGGATGGCGGCCGTGGCGGCAGGGATGTTCTCGAACTCGTAGGTGATGGCGTCGACGCTTTCAGCGAATGCCGCCAACGCCGCCTCGTCCTCATAGGCCGCGCAGGTGAAGCGCTCGGCGACCTGGAAGGCAGGGCTGGTATCGTCGGGGCAATAGATGTGGCAGCGTATGCCGAGCTGGCTGGCCGCCAGGGTCAGCATGCGGCCGAGCTGACCGCCACCGAGAATGCCGAGCATGCCGCCCGGGCCGACACGTACCGCATTCATGCCTTCACCGTGTCGTCGGAAACGGGGTGATCGGCGACCGCGGCCGTCTGGGCGGCGCGCCAGCGCTCGAGCCTTGTCGCCAGGGCTTCGTCGCCGAGGGCGAGCACGGCGGCTGCAAGCAAGGCGGCGTTGACGGCACCAGCCCGTCCGATCGCCAGGGTGCCCACCGGTATGCCGGCGGGCATCTGCACGATGGAATGCAGGCTGTCGACGCCGGACAATGCCTTGGATTCGACAGGGACGCCGAAGACGGGCAGGGGGGTCAGGGCCGCGGCCATGCCGGGCAGATGGGCCGCTCCGCCGGCGCCGGCGATGACCAGCTTGAAGCCTTTCCCCTTGGCCGATTTGGCGAAGTCGTAGAGGCGGTCCGGCGTGCGGTGCGCCGAGACGATGCGAGCTTCATAACCGATGCCGAGCGTGTCCAGAGTCTGCGCCGCGTGACGCATCGTGGCCCAATCGGACTGACTTCCCATGATGATGGCGACAGGTACGGCCTGCCCCGCCGCGGTGCTGGATGGCATCGGGACTCCCTTCGGTAAAAGGGGTGTCTAGAGCAAGACGCCGTTTTTGGGAAGGTGGCAACGCTTTACATAGTTGAGTCGCGCATCAGCACGATCGCGAGACACTCTCGTCGTCTGCAAAAGCTGCTGGGATCTGCCGGAGTTGACGCGCCAATTCCCAGCCGGGGGGTCTGTGCTTCGGATGAAACCAGCCTGCTCCTTTCGCCAACCAAGCTTTTCGAAAATCGATCGCTGATCCAACCAGCTGATCTTCATATCCGAATTCGACACCGCAGCATGAGCAGATTTCATAGGTCGGACTGCGGCCGTCGTGGTCATATTGAGCATAAGGCTGCTTGAGACCGCAGACACGGCAGTAATTGATGGGCTCACATATCACTGCGTGAATGCTGGAACTCCACTCATGGCCAATATGCCCGGCGTCTGTCGTTTCATTCAAGCCAGAGAGAGACCTTTGCGGCGGTCTCTCTCGCGATCGACATTGCGCGATTTCTTCTTTTTCAGCAATGGCTTCCGGGGATTTTCCCCGGAAGCCATCTGATGTCTCGCACCGTCCGGCGCTATGCGAACGGATGATACTGATAGAGCCAGGTCTCGCTCAGCACCTTGTCACCGAGCTTGAGATAGCAGCGCAGTTCCACCGGTTCCGGTCCGGTGGCGTGTAGGTCGAACTGGGCGCGCCAATGGCCGTTGATGCCGTCGGGCACCGCCTCGGTGAAGATATAGGACAGTTCGCCGCGCGAGGCCGTGATGATCGGCTCGGGCTTGACGCCATAGGGCAGGTCCTTGAGCGGGTCGCCGAGGAATTCGATGACGAATTTGCGCAGCCCCACCGGGCGCTGCGTGCCGGGATGGCCGCCATTGCCCAGCCTCGTCGCCACCACGCGGGCGAGATTGGTGGGGAAGGGCTCGTCCGCGGCCCAATGCAGGCGGTATTTCAGCGTGAATTGCTGGCCTGCCTTGACCGGATCCTTCGGCACCCACATCGCCACGACATTGTCGTGGATCTCGTCATTGGTGGGGATCTCGATGAGTTGGACGGTGCCTTCGCCGAACGGAGCCAGCGGCTCCACCCACAGCGAAGGGCGCAGATCATATTTGACGCCGTCGAGATAGTGATCGAACAGGCGGTCGCGCTGCAGGAGCCCGAAGCCGCGCGGATTGCTGTCGGTGAAGGTCGAGGTGGTGGTGGCCGGCACGTTGTTGAGCGGACGCCAGATATGCTCGCCGCCGCCCGTCCACATGGCCAGGCCGTCGGAATCGTGCACTTCGGGACGCCAGTCGATCGCGGTCTGCTTGGCCGTCTCGGAGAACCAGTACATCGAGGTCAGCGGCGTCAGGCCGAAGCGGCTGATGTCGTTGCGGGTGAAGACCTGCGCCTCGATGTCCATCAGCACGGCCTTGGAGCGCGTCATCAGGAAGGAGAAGGCACCGGCGACGGAGGGGCCGTCCAAGAGGGCATAGACCTTGACCTGGTCAGTGGAACCCGGGACCGCTTCCAGCCAGAACTCCTTGAAATCGGGGAATTCTTCCTGATGAGGCGGGTTGGGGTCGGCAGCATTGACAGCAAGGCCGCGGGCCGACAGGCCATATTGGTAGAGTTCGCCGATGGCGCGGAAATAGGAAGCGCCGAGGAAGGCGACCCAGTCGTTCTTCTTCCAGTCGACGGAGCCGGTGCGAGGCTCCTGGAAGCGGAAGCCGGCAAAGCCGACGCCGTCGGGCATGGCCTGGGCAGGGCTGTCCGGCGGCATGTCGAAGGAGGCCTTGCGGTAGATGATCTCGCTGGCGTTCTTGCCTTCGACCACATTGATGGTCACCTTCTTCTGGAAGAAGGTGCCGAGGTGGAAGAAGGTGACCGGGAAGGGTGCCGGACCGTTGGCCCACAAGGCGTCTTCGGTCTTGAACTTGATCTTGCCGAGTTCCTCATAGGTCAGCTTGGAGGTGATGTCCGGTGCCGGCTTCTCGGTCGGAACATAGGCCTCCATCGCAAGCTTCTTGGCGCGTTCGACTAGGCCCTCGAAGGAAAAAGGCGCAGGCGGACCGAAGGTCAGCACGCCCTCGTCGGCGAATGCTGCGGTGGGAAGGCCCAGTGCCATCAGGGTCGAGAGACTTACGGCTCCCTGGAGGAAAAGCCGTCGGTCGAAAGCGTCGTTCATCAAAAAGTTCCTAACTTCTACTGCGTCCGCAAGCTAAACAGGGATTATCGCCTGTCAATGCCGTGGCGCTTCAAACCGCATCGATTTCGTGACAATAGATTAATTTCACCGGGGATTTTGCGCAAAAAAGCGCAAAAGCGCCCAATAATCTTTCAAAATCTGAGAAATGCCCGATTCTGCACTGGCCTATGCTCCCGCCGCCTTCTACAGCCGCGACGTTCTCGCCGTTGCCGAAGATCTGATCGGCATGACTCTTCTGGTCGATGGGGTCGGAGGCGTCATTGTCGAGACCGAAGCCTATGATCGCGACGATCCGGCCTCCCATACTTTTCGCGGGCCGACGCCGCGCAACGCCGTGATGTTCGGCCCGCCGGGCCACATCTATATCTACCTGTCCTACGGCATGCATTGGTGCGCCAATATCGTCTCGGGGGAGCCCGGCCGCGCCAGTGCTGTGCTGCTGCGGGCGCTGGAGCCGACGGTGGGGCTGGATCGCATGGCGCGGAGGCGGGGGCTCGACAATCCGGCCCTGTTGTGTTCCGGACCCGGGCGGCTTTGCCAGGCCTTGGGGTTGACCGGCAGCCAGAACGGGCTGGCGCTGACGCAGCCTCCCTTCGAACTGCTGCGCCGATCCCATGAGCCGCCCATCGTTTCCGGGCCACGCATCGGCATCAGCAAGGCGGTCGAGCGGCCCTGGCGTTTCGGCTGGAGCGGCTCGAAATTCCTCAGCAAGAAGTTCTGATATTCCGGCGCCCAAACGGAAACGGGCCCCGTAGGGGCCCGTCAAACGCGCATTGCAATGGCCTGGCTGCTTGGCTCGACGCCCTTACTTGCCGCCGAAGGTGTCGCAGATCTTGGAATTGGGCGTACCCGTGCAATGCTCGGTGGGCGAACCCGCGGCAGGCACGATGCGGATGATGCGGTCTTCGCCGACCAGCGCGGTCTCACCCGGCTTGACCAGCTTGCAGTAGCGGATGGGGCGGCGCGGTGGGCAGATGAAGGTCTTGCCCTCATAGAGCGTGATGGCGCTGGTAGGGGTGCGCGAATCGACCTGGAATTTGGTGCCGCGTACGCCGATCGAGGCTTGGGGAGCGTGGATCTTGTAGGCGCTCTTGGCCGAATCGCCGGTGGCGAAGCGGAAGGCGCCCTTGGCGAATTGCAGCACGACCGACTTGGCCTTGCCATTGCCGGCATAGACGAAGCTATCGAGCGTGACCGACGACTTTGAGCCGAGCATCAGATGGGTGTTGTCGAGAAAACGCAATTCGATCACGCCGCTCGGTCCGGTGACGATCTTCTCGCCCTGATGCACGCTGGAGCCGATTTCCAGGCGCCCGGACATCGAACCGTGCACGGCCGGCGTCAGGCCGACGACGTCGCCGATGACTTCGGGTCCCTGTTTCGCCGGGGCGGTCTGAGCGGCGGCCGTCTGCGCGGAGAAGGCAGCAAGCAGGGTGAGCAGCACCGGTGCCAGGCGGAGGAAACGTAATGTCATGACAAATATCGAACCGTTACTCGAAGGTGGGATCAACGCGGTATCCAATTGAAACGATCATAGCGCTGCGGCAGCTGAAAAGTGAAGGCTTATTAAGCATGTTCCGAGCTCATCCCTTGGAAATCGGGCGGCCTGTTGCGTTTTTGCATCGCGATCTAGCGCAATCTATCGCGTTGCGATCAGATGGTGACAGGTGTTCTGATAGCAGTAGCTACGGAAACGCTCGGATTAGAATTGTCATGATTAGGCGATTTAGGGAGGGGGTTTTCTAGAATTCCATTGGGTCATTCATCCTTTTTGGGTATTTCTTACGCAGAGGTATTTGAGGCGCCGTGCCTCCTTGCGTCGTCTGATCCCGCCCTAATCACGCATGGGTTGCTGAATGAGGTCTCGCCGTCGTCGATGGTACTTTGTTTGGCCGGAAATTATTGCTGACCCGGCTGGAGAGACGTGCCGGACATCCCTAAGGCAGCGGCATTGTTCGTACAGGGCTGGCGGCGTCCGGGGCGCGGTCGTCCCAACATTTGCCGAAATTGCAACGCATAGCTGCTCAGCCTTTGTTGCACTGCAACATTGCGCGAATCCTGCTATGGTGCCGTCAAGTGAAAGAGAAGGCATAGATCCGTGAGCGAGACCTGGAACACGAAATTCGGCAGCAGGCGCGTCAAGCAGGCCCTTCCGACCATCGAGGAAGCCTTGTTCGCCGCCGAGTGCCTCAATGACGACTTCGACCAGCAGGTCGAGATTGCCGCATCGCTGCTCGGTGTCGGTGTCGAGGAAGTGCGTGCAGTCGCCAAGCGGTCGGTGAAGCCGGTCGAGCGCCGTCTCAGCCTGCCGATCGCCAAGTCCCCCCGTGCGGCTGTCGCGCCGCGCGCCGTGGTGGTCGAATATCGTACGCCCAAGCGCCTGGTCGGCATGCGCTGAGGCGCCGGCTGCTTCCCATCCCTGACGAAAATCTACCGGGCGCCGTGGGAAACCGCGGCGCTTTTCATTTGCGCATGCAATGAGCAACCCCAAGGCGCCAGAAGGCGCTGCAAACCGGTGGATGCAATGGAAATACTTGCTCAGGCGCCTGAAAAAGCGAATGGCGCTCCCAAGGGGACTCGAACCCCTGTTTTCGCCGTGAGAGGGCGACGTCCTAGGCCACTAGACGATGGGAGCAGCGGCAAGGAGTGCGCCTATAGCGGCAAAAAAGGCCGGCGGCAAGCGGCAATCTGTGCGATCGGCGCATTTGTGGTTTGAATTCCTGGCATTGCTGGTTTTCCGCGCCGGGCGCGGCATGCGATCCAACGGAATTGCGAGAATTGCAAAGGCGCGTCGAAACAAAGAGTTAGAGAAAAATCGCGTTTCCACTCAGCCCCATTTTGCTCTAGTACCCGCCCATGAACAGCATCGACAGCAGTGCCGAAGAGACGTTTTTCGAGGTCACCGAAGCCGGCGAGCGCATCGACCGCTTCCTGGCTCGCCAATGCCAGGCGGCCGATAGCAGGCCCGACCTGCAGCCCTTGTCGCGTACGCGCATCAAGGCCCTGATCGAGGCCGGCCATGCCAGTATCGACGGCCGGGCGGTGCTCGATGCCGGCCAGATCCTCAAGCCAGGGCAACGGGTGGCGCTTCGGGTGCCGGAACCTGAGCCTGCCGAACCGCAGGGCGAAGACATTCCCCTTGCCATCGTCTATGAGGATGACGATCTCCTGGTCATCGACAAGCCGGTCGGTCTGGTGGTGCATCCGGCCGCCGGCCATGAGAGCGGCACGCTGGTGAATGCGCTCATCGCCCATTGCGGTGATTCGCTCTCGGGCGTGGGCGGCGTGAAGCGGCCCGGCATCGTGCATCGCCTCGACAAGGACACGTCGGGCCTGCTGGTGGTCGCCAAGAACGACAGGGCGCATCAGGGCTTGGCGGCCCAGTTCGCCGATCACGGCCGCACGGGACCGCTGGAGCGGGCCTATCTCGCCTTCGTGTGGGGTGCGACGCGCCCGCACGGCACGATCGAGACCGGCATCGACCGCTCGACCCGCAATCGCGAGAAGATGGCCGTGGTGGCGCTCGGCCGCGGGCGGGAAGCCATCACCCATTATTCGCTGGTCGAGGCTTTGGGCAGCCAGCTTTCGGGCAGCCACGGCGGCCAGCCGCTGGTTAGCCTGGTGGAGTGCCGGCTGGAGACCGGCAGGACCCACCAGATCCGCGTGCATATGGCCCATCTCGGCCATCCGCTGCTCGGCGATGCGGTTTATGGCGGCGGCTTCAAGACCAAGGCCGCCCTGCTGCCGGAGGCCCCCCGCGCAGTGCTCGCCGGCCTCGGCCGCCAAGCGCTGCACGCCCGGCTGCTCGGTTTCGAGCATCCGGTCAACGGCAGGCATCTGGTGTTCGAAAGCCCACTACCGGCCGATCTTGCGGCCTTGGCCGAGGCCCTGCGCAGCGGCTAAGAGCTATTCAGCGTTTGCGGCCGAGCCAGAAGCCACCGGCCAGGGCTGCGAGCGCCAGGGCGCCGCTGACCGTCTTCTTGTCTGGCAGGCTCTCCTGCACGACGCCAGCCGCCGTCACTAGGGTCGCAGCCAGGAGCCGGCGGCGCTTGGCTTTCTTCTCGGCGGCCTGGGCCACCACCAAGGCAAGGACGGCGAGCACCGCAAATCCGCCGCCGAGCGCTGCGTCGGCCCAATAGGGGCCATAGGTTTCAGCCAGGAAGCGGTGCAGGCTGATCAGCCCGATGATCGCCATCGCGACAAGGCAGCAGCCGGCGACGAGGCGCCAGAGGATGACGGTCCCGTACTGACGCAGGACGGCGCTCAACTCCTCCTTGGCGAGGGCGCCCAGGGCAAGAAGACGGGTCACGAACGCCCCTTGCTCCACAAGCCGAGGATCAGGCCAATGCCGGCGGCGAGCGCTACCGATTGCAGCGGCTTGCGGGTGATGTAGTCGAGTGTCGCCTTCTGCAGGTCGGATGCCTGTTCCTGGGCGGCACCGCGAAGTTCGCTGGCCTTGGCCCCTGCCTCGTTCACCTTGTCGTCGAAGACCTGCCTGGCATGCCTGGCTTCTTTGGACAGGAATTTCGACCAGGAGCTCTTCTCCGCATCGACATAGGCGCTGAGCTGTTCGGTCAGGCGGGCAACTTCGGCCCTCAAAGCATCGAGGTCCTTGCCGAGGCTTTCGGAAAGATCGGCCTTGGCCTGAGCGGTGCGCTTGTCGCCGTCCATACTGGTGTCTCCTGTCTGGTCAACAGTGAAGGGCCGCGCCGGTTTCCGATCGCGGGTTGCGATGGCGGAAGGCATTCCTGGAAGAGTTAAGCCGGCTGGCCGCAGGTGCAAGGTAAACAAAACGTTACGGTAAACGCGGTGGGGCGGGCGGCGGTTCCCTCCGCCCGGAAATCGATTAACATCCCTTAATTTGACAATGTTACCGAGCTGTCACATTAATGCATGGCCGCCCGCAAAAGATTGCAACGCGAAATCGCCGCAATCGGGCGCATGATAGTTCGGGTGATCGGGATTGGTCCGTGCCTCAGCGGCCTGGGTGACGAATGTCCCATGGCAGGCGAGATGTCCTCGGTGGAAGCAGGTCAATAGATTTGCCGGGGTGGCACATGCGGGGCCGCTAGATATCGCGCTTTGGAAGGTCCGCCAGGGTCTTCACAAAGGCCGGTGTCGTCCCCATATCACGTAGGCGCCGTCTGCTCTGAAGGAGGGATGGCGATTTGAACCGCCCTCGATGGGGGTTCAGAGGAGAGGAACATATGGCTTCTGCCGCGCTTCCCGTCTTGGCCACCGAGAGTGGCCTGTCGCGTTATCTCGATGAAATTCGCCGCTTCCCGATGCTCCAGCCGGAGCAGGAATACATGCTTGCCAAGCGTTGGCGCGAGCATGGCGATCGTGAAGCCGCACATCAATTGGTGACCTCGCATCTGCGGCTCGTGGCCAAGATCGCCATGGGCTATCGTGGCTATGGCTTGCCGCTGGGCGAAGTGGTCTCGGAAGGCAATATTGGCCTGATGCAGGCCGTTAAGCGCTTCGAGCCGGAGAAAGGCTTTCGGCTCGCCACCTATGCGATGTGGTGGATCCGGGCCTCGATCCAGGAATATATCCTGCGCTCGTGGTCGCTGGTGAAGATGGGCACTACCGCCAACCAGAAGAAGCTCTTCTTCAACCTGCGCAAGGCCAAGAGCCAGATTTCGGCGCTGGATGAAGGGGATCTGCGTCCCGACCAGGTCAAGTCGATTGCCAAATCGCTCGGCGTGCAGGAGCAGGAAGTGGTGGAGATGAACCGCCGTCTCGGCGGCGACGCTTCGCTCAATGCTCCCGTGCGCGAGGAAGGCGACGGCGAATGGCAGGATTGGCTGGTGGATGATACGGCCAACCAGGAGACCCGTCTGGCCGAGACGGAGCAGAGCGAGAACCGCTCCACTGCTCTGCGCCAGGCCTTGAACGTGCTGAACGATCGTGAGCGCCGCATCTTCGAGGCGCGCCGTCTGGTCGACGATCCCATCACGCTGGAGGAACTCTCCGACGAGTTCGGGGTCTCGCGCGAGCGTGTGCGCCAGATCGAGGTGAGAGCCTTCGAAAAGGTGCAGGCGGCTGTGCGCTCCGGCGTCGCCCGCCTCGAAGCGGCGCACGCACCGGCCTGATCCGCTTGTGATAGCCGAATGGGGAGCCGCCTTCGGGCGGCTTTTCCTTGAGCAGAGTGCGGTGCGAGTAATTCGCGTTTAGGCCCGACTTCCTTGTCCTGGCCTATTTTCGGGATCAGGAAGCCCGGTCGCCGCATCAGAAAATGCCTCCGGCCTCGGCATTTCCGGCCGGTGAAGAGACATCGTTCGAGCCGGCTTGACAGGATCGGCATCGACCAACATGGTGGAACCATGAGCACCGTGGTCAAAATCACCCTTCGTCTCTTCCCGATCGCGGAAGCGTAGCCCCGGGCTCGGCCATTTGCGCCCCGAGCTACGGGGCACGCCGCTCCTCATAGGATGCGGCCTATCATCCGGCGCATGCTCAATCCGTCAAATCACACATCATAGCCGCCAGGCTCTCGCCACGCGCGAGGGCCTGTGCATCCCTTCTTGTCGTCATGCCCGGTGGCTAGCCGCGGGCAGGCGGGGGCGCTACGTCGCGCCCAATTTTGAGGTATCCAGTCATGAATCAACCCCTGAAGAACCAGGCGAAGCCCAATATCATCGTGAATGAGGTCGATTTCGAGCGCCTGACCCAGCTCGCGACCTCTGCCCTCGATCGGTTCCCGGAGGTGGCCGAGGCGTTGCTCGGCGAACTCGACCGGGCGGAGATCGTTCCCGCGCTGCAGGTCGGCAACAACGTGGTGCAGATCGGCTCCGTCGTCACCTTCGAGACGGAAGGCGGTGCCCTGCGCGAGGTGAAGCTGGTCTATCCGGGTGAGGCCGATATTGCCGAGGGCAAGGTCTCGATCCTCACGCCGATCGGCACGGCCTTGCTCGGCCTGTCGCCGGGGCAGTCGATCACCTGGAAGGCCCGTGACGGTCGCGAGCACGAATTGCGCGTCACGGTCGTGAAGGCGTCCTGAAAGGGGCGCCTGAGACCTATTGCGCCGCCGCGGCGTCGGCGTTCCAGGCGGCCATGGCGTCGTTGAAGGCCTTCTCGCCCGTCGGTCCCTTCTCGAAGGTGAACACGGCGTTGCGGCCATTGGCGAAGGTGAACACCAGATCGAACCACTGATTGGCCTGCAACATCTTGGCGTTGCGGCCCTTCTCGTCGGGCGGGTCGAGCAGGCCCATCAGGAAGACGCCGGTCGTGACCTTCATCAAGGCGCCGTCGAGCTGCAAGCCCGGGACCTGAGGGTCGGACTTGACGTTGACGCTCTTGACGTCGCCGACGGCGCCGCTCGGGTAGTCGGCCGGCACGCTCATCTGGATGTTCAGGAGGTAGTTCGCCGGCAGCGAGCGATCGGAATTATGCCTGAGGGTGAGCAGCACCTTCATCTTCCGGTCGGGAACATTGATCTCGCCGACGACGACGGTATCGAGCGGGCCATTGGTGCCGCTGGCCTGCGATTCCGTGCGCCAGTTCACGGTACCTTCGAAGAGGCGGCCCTTCATCGGGGCGCTCGGATCTTCCTCCATCAGGCGCGCGCGCTGTCCCTCCGGCGCCTCGGATTGGGTCGAGGGCAGCAAAGGTGCCGGAGCAGACGGAGCCTGCGGAGCCGGCGCAGCAGGTTCCGGGGGCGCTGGCGAGGGGGCCGGGGGCGGGGGATTGCCGGTAGCCACCTCGGTCTGGGGCGTGCCCGGCGTGCCGCCGAGGCGGTCATTCAGCTTGCCGGGTTCGGGCGCCGGCTTGGGCGCCGTCTGCGGTGCAGTTGCCTGTTGAGGCACCAGGACGGGGCTGTCGTCGCTACCGCGCAAATAGAGTGCGGTGGCGGCGCCTCCGCCAATGATGACGGCCGCCGTCGCGGCCATGATGGCATACCGCCTGAGATTGCCGTTGGATCTGGTGCGGCGGGGTGCCTGGGGCCGTCGCTTCTCCGCCCTGCGCTCGGCAAAAGCCGGAAGGCCGTTGGATCGTGGCGAGGCAGAGGTCGATGCCTCGTCATCGGTCGCGTCACCATTGGCTGGCTTGTCGTCGGACTGAGACTGCGGGGCGGCCGGGCGCTCGGAGACCACCGGTTCAGGTGTGAATTCGGCTTCGTCATAATGGTGCTCGACGCGTCGGATCGCCTCTTCGAGCAGGTTGCGTTCCCTGGCAATCTGTCCTTCGGTCAGCGCGGGATCAGCGGCATTAAGCTGGCGGAGAAGGGCGGAGCGGGCTTTCTCATAGAGCGCCTGGCGGGTTTCCTGCGTATTGGGGGAAAGACCCTGCACGGCTCGCTGAATGGGAGGAAAATAGTCCGTCGACACGCGTTCTGGCTCGATCTCTTCACAGAAGCATTTTCTGGAAAAGTCGATGGACTTTTCAATCAAGAAAATGCGTCAAAACAAGACGTTAGAGCAAAATACGATTCGGAGGAATCGCACTTGCTCCGGGCCCATGGTCCGCTGCAGACAGGCCTGCCCGCCAAGATGTGGCGGAAGCCACGCCCGATCCTGCCCCGAAGGGCAAGCACGGCGCCACGCGGATCGCAACCCGCGCAGTGCCATCGCAGCAGATCACGCACTAATGCCCGAATCTGACGGGATTAGGTCTGCTCTTAGACTTGAAAGGGATTTTGCACAAGGATCGTGTCGTCACGGTCGGGGCTGGTGGAGAGCACGGCCACCGGCGCTCCGATCAGTTCCTCGATGCGGCGGACATATTTGATCGCCTGCGCCGGCAGGTCCGCCCAGGAGCGGGCCTTGGCCGTGGTTTCCTGCCAGCCCTCGATCTCTTCATAGATGGGTTTCACGCGGGCCTGGGCAGCCTGGCTGGCCGGCAGATAGTCGATTTCACGACCATCGAGCTCGTAGCGCACGCACACTTTGATGGTTTCGAAGCCATCGAGGATGTCGAGCTTGGTGAGGGCGATGCCGGTGATGCCGGAGGTGCGGATGGTCTGGCGCACCAGGGCGGCGTCGAACCAGCCGCAACGGCGGGCCCGGCCGGTGACCGTGCCGAATTCGCGGCCGCGCTCGCCGATCAGGCGGCCGGTCTCGTCGGTGAGCTCGGTCGGGAAGGGGCCTTCGCCCACGCGCGTGGTATAGGCCTTGGTGATGCCGAGCACATAGTCGAGCGCACCCGGCCCGAGGCCTGAGCCGACGGCAGCCTGCCCCGCGACCGTGTTGGAGGAGGTCACATAGGGATAGGTGCCGTGGTCGATGTCGAGCAAGGCGCCCTGGGCGCCCTCGAACAGGATACGGCTGCCGGCCTTGCGCTCCTTGTCGAGCAGGGCGCCGACATCGTCCATGAAGGGCAGAACCTGCGGCGCGACGTCCGCCAGTTCCTGATAGAGCGCTTCCGGATCGATTTCGCTCTGGCCGGTGCCGCGGCGCAGGGCGTTGTGGTGGTTGAGCAGGCGGGCGATCTTCGGGCGCAGGGCGCCGAGATCAGCCAGGTCCATCAGGCGGATGGCGCGCCGGCCCACCTTGTCTTCATAGGCGGGGCCGATGCCACGCCCGGTCGTGCCGATCTTGGTGCCGTCGGTCGCCGACTCGCGCAGGCGGTCGAGGTCCTGGTGCAGGGAGAGGATGAGCGGGGTGTTCTCGGCGATGCGCAAGGCTTCGGGCGTCACGGACACGCCCTGCTCCTTCAGCTTCTTCACCTCGGCGATGAAGGCGCGCGGGTCGAGCACGACGCCATTGCCGATCACCGAGAGCTTGCCGCGCACGATGCCCGAGGGCAGCAGCGACAGCTTATAGACATTGTCGCCGATGACGAGAGTGTGGCCGGCATTGTGCCCGCCCTGGAAGCGCACGACGACGTCGGCCTGTTCCGACAGCCAGTCGACGATCTTACCCTTGCCTTCGTCGCCCCATTGCGACCCGACCACGACGACATTGGCCATGGTGATCTCCCTTCTCTCTCTGGCCCTCGGCCCCGAAATTCCCGAGAGCAAAACGCGTTCAGATGGAAACGCCGTTTTGCCTCCGTTCGTTCGCTTCGACGCGCTTTGCGATTCTCGGCGGATCCACCAAAATCGCGAAACGCTTTCGTGCGGAATTCCAAAACCCGGACACGCAAAAGCCCGGCTCATCCGATGGCCGGGCTTTTTCACTTCCTAACGGATCGGACGGGCGTCGTAAACCCGTAAAAATAGCTGCAAACAGTGAATTTGCGGGCTGTCATATATGACAGCCGCTATTGACACAAAAGTGTCAACCGTCATTGATACCAGCGCCGCTGTAAAAACCCTTACGGAGAAAATGGGCCTTGCGGCACCATCAAGGAGTTGGACAATGAGCAGGAAAACGTGGCTGGGTATCGCATCGGTATCCGTGCTGGCTGTGGCGGCTTCGATGGGCAGCGCGTTTGCCCAGAGCCAGGAGCTGATCGACGCCGCCAAGAAGGAAGGCCAGCTCACCACGATCGCGTTGCCGCATGACTGGTGTGGCTATGGCGCCATCATCGAAGGCTTCAAGGCCAAGTATGGCCTCAAGGTCAACGAGCTCAATCCGGACGCCGGTTCGGGCGACGAGGTCGAGGCCATCAAGGCCAACAAGGGCAATACCGGCCCGCAGGCTCCCGACGTGATCGACGTCGGTCTTTCCTTCGGCCCGACCTCCAAGAAGGACGGCCTGATCCAACCTTACAAGGTGGCGACCTGGGATACGATTCCGGACAATGCCAAGGATGCCGACGGCCATTGGTATGGTGACTATTACGGCGTGCTCGCCTTCGAGGTGAACAAGGACATCGTCAAGAATTCGCCGAAGGATTGGTCCGACCTGTTGAGCTCCGACTACGCCAATGCCGTGGCGCTGGCCGGCGACCCCCGCACCGCCAACCAGGCGATCCAGGGCGTCTATGCCGCCGGTTTGTCGGCCGCCAAGGGCGATGCCAGCAAGGCTGCGGCCGAAGGCCTGAAATTTTTCGCCGAGCTGAACAAGAAGGGCAATTTCGTGCCCACCATCGGCAAGGCCGCCTCGCTGGCCCAGGGTGCGACCCCCATCGTCCTGCGCTGGGACTACAATGCGCTCACCGATCGCGACACGCTCAAGGGCAATCCGGACGTCGACGTGGTGATTCCGGCCAGCGGCGTGGTTGCCGGCGTCTATGTCCAGGCCATCAGTGCCTATGCACCCCATCCCAATGCCGCCAAGCTGTGGATGGAGTACCTTTACTCCGACGAAGGCCAGATCGGCTATCTGAAGGGCTATTGCCACCCGATCCGCTTCAACGACCTCGTCGCCAAGAAGAAGATTCCGGCCGACTTGCTGGCCAAGCTCCCGCCGGCCGAAGCCTATGCCAAGGCCGTGTTCCCGACGCTTGATGAGCAGAGTGCCGCCAAGGCCGAGATCACCAAGGATTGGGACAGCGTGGTCGGCGCCGCCGTCAAGTAAGATCATTTGTCATCTCCTGCGCGTCCTGCCCGGTTTCTCCAGGCGGGACGCGTGCTATTGTGGTCGCCGCGATGAATACCACCGCAAACACTGCCCCAGCTGCAGCTCCAGGCTCGGTCAGAGCCAGTGGAGGGCTGGCCGTGCTGGGCATGGCGCCCTTCGTCCTCTTCGCCCTGCTCTTCCTGGTGGTTCCGACGGCCTTGCTGCTGGTTGGGGCTTTCTTCGACCGGGAAGGGCATTTCACCTTCGGCAACATCACCGAACTCTTCACCAATCCGGCGATCGTTTCCTCCTTCTGGCTCAGTATCAAGATCAGCTTCGCCTCAGCCCTCGGCGGTGCCTTCATCGGTTTCTTCGTGGCCTATGCGGTCATTCTAGGCGGCCTGCCGGAATGGATGCGCGGCGCCGTGATGACATTTTCGGGCGTCGCCTCGAACTTTGCCGGCGTGCCGCTGGCCTTCGCCTTCCTGGCGACGCTGGGGCGGGTGGGGCTCGTCACCGTGCTGCTGCGGGACTGGCTCGGGTTCAACCTCTACTCGACCGGATTCAACATCC
The DNA here is from genome assembly GCF_052045555.1 of Labrys sp. 22185. Classification (NCBI taxonomy): domain Bacteria; kingdom Pseudomonadati; phylum Pseudomonadota; class Alphaproteobacteria; order Hyphomicrobiales; family Xanthobacteraceae; genus Labrys; species Labrys sp. 22185. Next base: position 86,196 of record NZ_JBQEPH010000017.1, read on the forward strand.
TCAGCTTCACCGGTCTGACCCTGGTCTATCTCTATTTCCAGATTCCCCTGATGGTGCTGGTGATCGCGCCGGCCCTGGACGGGCTGAAGCGCGAATGGCGCGAGGCCAATGCCGTGCTGGGCGGCAGCAATTTCCACTATTGGCGGCATATTGCCTTGCCGATCCTGCTGCCGAGCATCTTGGGCGCGACGCTGCTCCTGTTCGCCAATGCTTTCGGCGCGGTGGCGACCGCCTATGCGCTGACCGGCTCCAGCCTGCCGATCATTCCCATCCAGCTCTTCGCCCAGATCCGTGGCGACGTGCTCAGCAATCCCAATCTGGGCTACGCCATCGCCTTCGGCATGGTGGTGATCACCAGCATTTCCAGCGGCGCCTATATCTGGCTGCGCAGCTATAGCGAGCGGTGGGTGCGATGAAAAAGTCCTCCGTATTATCCTGGCTGATCATCCTCCTGGCGATCAGCTATTTCATCATCCCGCTGCTCTCCACCTTCGAGTTCTCGCTGCGCATGCTGCGCGGGCAGTACAGCTTCGAAGCCTATCGCGTGGTGTTCGCCCAGGCGGAGTTCCAGCATGCCTTCATCCGCTCGATCCTGCTGGCGCTCGCTACCATCGTGCTGAGTATCGTGCTGGTGGTGCCGGCAGCCTATCTGGTGCGCCTGCGCCTGCCGAGCTGGCGCTCGCCGGTCGAGTTCGTCACGCTGCTGCCACTGGTGATTCCGGCGATCATCATCGTCTTCGGCTATATCCGCATGTTCAACTCCTCGTCCTGGCTGCCGCTGACCGACAGCGAGTGGACCACGGACCTCCTGCTGACCTTCGGCTATGTCGTGCTGGCGCTGCCCTACATGTATCGTTCTGTCGATGCGGGTCTGCGCGCCATCGACGTCAAGACACTGACTGAGGCGGCCCAGAGCCTGGGGGCGAGCAGCTTCACCATCCTCTGGCAGGTCATCCTGCCGAACATCCGCTCGGGCGTGCTCAGCGGATCCTTCATCGCCTTCGCCATCGTCATAGGCGAATTCACCTTTGCCAGCCTGCTCAACCGGCCGGTCTTCGGTACCTATCTGCAATTGATCGGCGCGAACCGGGCCTATGAGCCGTCGGCGCTCGCCATCGTTGCCTTCATCATCACCTGGGCCTGCATGGGCCTGCTGCAGCTCGTCGGCCGCTCGCGCGGCGCGCGGGCGGCGCGTTGAACCAGCACTGGGAGGCCAGCATGTCCTTTCTCGAGATCACCGGGCTGCAGAAGAGCTTCGGCGCCAACCAGGTGGTGAAACGCTTCGATCTGTCGGTCCAGAAGGGTGAATTCATCACCCTGCTCGGCCCGTCCGGCTGCGGCAAGACCACGGTGCTGCGCATGGTCGCGGGCTTCGAAACACCGTCCGCCGGCTCCATCCGCATGGACGGCAAGGAGATTTCGGGGCTGGCGCCCAACCAGCGCAATGTCGGTATGGTGTTCCAGGCCTACGCTCTGTTCCCCAACATGACGGTGGCCGAGAATATCGGCTTCGGGCTGAAGATCGCCAAGAAGCCGCAACCGGAGATCGATGCCCGCGTCAAGCAGATGCTGGAGATGATCAAGCTGCCGCAGATCGCCGATCGCTATCCCTTCCAGCTCTCCGGCGGCCAGCAGCAGCGCGTGGCGCTGGCGCGGGCGATTGCGGTGCGTCCGAAGATCCTGCTGCTGGACGAGCCGCTCTCGGCCCTCGACGCCAAGATCCGCGTGTCCTTGCGCGACGAGATTCGCGTGCTGCAGCAGGAACTCGGCATCACCACGCTCTTCGTCACCCACGACCAGGAAGAGGCGCTGTCGATGTCCGACCGCATCGTGGTGATGAGCGCCGGGCAGATGGAACAGGTCGGCACCCCCTTCGAGATCTACAACTTCCCCAAGACCCGCTTCGTCTCCTCCTTCGTCGGTACGCTCAACTTCCTCACCGGCAAGGTCGTCGATGCCGCTGCCGGGCGTTTCTCCGTCGACGGGCAGGAAGTGATCACCAGCCGCGGCCTGCAGGGCGCCAGCAATGGTGAGACGCGCACGCTGGCCCTGCGCCCGGAAGCGGTGGTGCTGGGCAGCGGTGGCGAGGGACGCAACAGCCTCACCGGCCGCATTGAGCTCGTCAGCTTCCTCGGTTCGATCGTACGCATCCGCGTGCGCTTCAACGAGAATGTGGTTTCGCTCGATACCTTCAACAATCCGGGCGCCCCGCCGCCGCAGATGGGCGAGGACGTCACGGTATCCTTCGGCCGCGGCGACCTGCAATTGCTGGAAGAGGCCGAGAAGGTCGCGGCTTGAGAATAGAGCTCCCTTCTCCCCTTGTGGGAGAAGGTCCCGGCAGGGGATGAGGGGTCTTGCGACCCTTCCTGATCACCTTCCAGGGAGCTGCCTATAAGGACAGGTTTCATCAACCCCTCATCCGGCGCTTGGCGCCACCGCGCTCAGTCTTTCAGCGGTCCTTTCCTCAGCCGCGAAAGGTCGAAGTCGCGGATATCCCTGAGCAGGTCGACCAGCGCCTGCGCGCCGAACCCGGCAGAGAGTTCGCCATGCTCCGGCGTGGCCTTGCTGGCATCGCCCGCCGCGCCTTCCGGGCGGATGTCCTGCGCCATCCAGCCAAAGCCGCCGGGGCGGCCGGTGCGCAGATATTTGAAGATCTCTTCCATCTCATAGGTAACAGGGCGGAAGTCCTTGGCCTTGTCCATGCGCACGAGGTCGGGGCGGAAGGCGAGCATCAGCGCCGTCTCGATCTCGCCGGCATGGATGCCCAGGCGGGTTTCGTCGTCCGAGAAGGCGCCCTTGGGGTAGCCGAACATGTGCCAGGACGTGAAGGCGACCAGCATGCCGTGGCGTACGCGCAATTCGCGGGCGACGATGTCCATCGCCGACATGTTGCCGCCATGGGAATTGACGATCAAAAGCTTGCGGATGCCGGCCCGATGCACGCTCTCGCCGATCTCGGTCCAGGCCCGGATCACGGTTTCGGCCGAGAGGCTGAGGGTGCCCGGGAATTCCAGGTGCTCGTTGGACTTGCCGATGGTCTGGATCGGCAGGAAGGTCGCCGGAATGTCGGCCGGGATCAGCGGGATGGCACGGTCGAGATAACCCTGCATGATCATCGAGTCGACCCCGACCGGCAGATGCGGGCCATGCTGTTCCACGGCGGCGATCGGCAATACTGCGATCCAGTTGGCGGTATCGCCGGTGCGGAAATCCTCCGTCGTCATCTCGAACCAATGGCGGCGGGGCAGGGAAGCGGTGGTGGTCATGATCGAATCCAGGGCGGGAACTGCCTGAACCATAGCGCTGCGAGGCGCTATTTCAACGCCCCGCCTGCTGCGATCGTCGAATCACCACCCGGATGACGGAGCGCTGTCGGGGGTGGACCGCGGGCGCCAGCGATAGCGCTGACCGGAATTGGGCTTGGTCGGGTTGTTGGAGGGGGTGATCACCGGACCGGGCCTCGGATAGCGGGGCGGCCTCTGGACCACCGGCCCCTCGTTCCAGACGGGTGGGCGGCGCCGGCGCGGCGGGATGTAGATCGGCGGTTCGTCGCCATAATACGGCCCGGGCTCGTCATAGACCCGCCGTCGGCTACGGGGGGCGTCCGGGATCACGGTCTGGCGTACTTCCTGCCGCCTGCTGGAGCGGGGTGGCGGCGGGCTCCAGGATTTCATGCGGGGCGCGGCGGGGGCGGGCACGGCGATGGGCGTGGCCATCGGCGCCGCCGGGGGTGGGGGAGGTGCGCAGGCGGCGAGACTGTCGCCGACGCTGAGCGAGGCGGCGGAGGCGGCGGTGTTCAGCCAGAGCAGCCATTCGCCCAGGAATTCACTCGACCAGGGCGCCACCGGGCCGGTGTCGTAATCGACGATGAGGGTCGGCGGCGGCAGCACGAACACGGCGATGCCCCGTACGATCTTGAAACGCGTCACCGGGGTCGAGCCGGCGAAAGTGCCGGCTGGCGCGGCGGAAGGCCCATTGTCGCAGCGATTGCCGAGCTTGACCGTCTCGATGAAGGTCCATTGCCTGTCGACGTTGAAATTGGCGAGGCTGATCTCCTGCTGGTCGCTTGCAGGTGGTGTCGGCGCCCAGCCGGTCCAGTCACCACCGCTGCGCCAGATCACCCAGGCGGGGCTCCACTGCGTGCCGGGCACCCAGACCCAGCCATTGCTGCCGTCCGAGGCCCAGCGTCCATAGTGATGGACGATCTTGCCCCAGACGGAGGGATCGTCATACGTCCAGCCGTAAGTGTGGTCATAGACCCAGCGGCAGGCTGGATAGGGATGCCAGCCGGCGGGGACCACCGAGGGTTTCCAGACTTCGCCGTAGCGTTCGGAATAGATGTATTGGCCGTAGCCCGACAACACGGCCTTGAATTCGTCGAGGCTGGGCGCCTGCGCCTGGATGGCGGCGACGGGCGCAGCCCGGGCCGGGTCGGTCAGAGCGCCGGGAGCGGGCAGGACGGCGCACGCCAGCAGGAAAGAAGAAACGAGGCCAAGCCCCCAATGCCGACTCGTGCTGGCCATAGCAAACCCCTCCATGGGTTATTGCTTCGATCGCAGCCGATCCTGAACCTGTCTGGGGGAGACGTCCGTATCAATTGGCACGTGGATCAACTGAGATCCGGCCACAAAATGAAACCGCCGGTACCGGATTATGCTCCGGTCCGGCGGTCAACATACACCAGCGGTGACTGGTTCAGTGCAGCCTCTCGGCGCTCTTCAATCTTGCAATTTCGTCTTTGAGAAGGAGTTTCTTACGCTTCAGCTCTGCGATTTTGAGGTCATCCGAGGAGGGATGAGCCAGTGCGATGGTGAGTTCTGTTTCAAGAGCGTGATGTTTGCGCTCCAGTTCGACCAAATGCGACTGCACAGGCATTAACGGCTCCTTGTGTCACAGTTCCGACATTCAACGTTCTCACGAAAAGGCGCGCATGTCGAAGGAAAATCGCGGATTCCGACGTTGAATCGATTGTGCAAAGCAACAATAAATTTAGTCAGAACAATAGCTTACCGCACGGTAATGCAGTGTGGCCGGGCCAAAAAGAATGCTGGATCAAAGGCCTAGGAAGGGCTTGTGAAAGTTGTCCGGCAAGCTTCGCCAAACGGGTGTAAATAGATGGCGATATCTTGCCGCAGCGCTTGCGGGCGAGGAATCGGCTCGGCATAGTTCGGCACCGTGCCCGGATGGGCATGGAGCGGCAGAATGGTCGAAATACCGAAGCTGCCATTCGGAATGGAAGGGTATGGGCTTGTCAAATCCGCTCACCGAGGAGGAGGAAGCCGCGATGGTTGCGGAGCTGGGGCAGCTTCGCCAGGAACACCGCGATCTCGATGCCGCGATTGCCGCTCTGGAACAGGTGGGAACGCCCGACCGTCTGCAGCTTCAGCGCCTGAAGAAGCGCAAGCTCCATCTCAAGGACCGCATGTCCCTGCTCGAGGACCTGCTGACGCCGGACATCATCGCCTGACGCTTGTGGCCGTCGGGTATTGCGCCGGCGTGGCTTCGACGGGGATGGAGGCGATCCGGGCGATCAAACCGCCTTGCCGCTGGCGATTTCGGCGAGCACCCAGTCCCGGAACGCCTTGATCATCGGCTTGTCCGCCTTGGCCCTCGGCGCCACCAGGTGATAGGCGAATTCCGGCGCGATCTTCAAAGACAGGTCGAAGGGGCGTACCAGCCGGCCCGCAGCCAGGTCGTCGCCCACAAGGCTGGTATTGCCGAGCGCTACGCCCTGGCCGTCCACGGCCGCCTGCAGGGTCATGATCGACTGGCTGAAATGCAGGCCGCGCGTGGGATCGGGCTTGTCCGCCTTGGCGGCCATCAGCCACATGCGCCAGTCCGGCCACATCGAATCCTGACTGTGCCAGTCGAGATGGATCAGGGTGAAATATTGCAGGTCGTCGGGTTCCCGCAGGGGCACGGGCCCGTGCAGAAGCTGCGGGCTGCAGATCGGAAAGACGTCCTCGACGAACAGGCGATCCGAGCGCAGGCCAGCATAGGCGCCGCGGCCGAAGCGGATGGCGACGTCGATTTCCTGGCGGCTGAAATCGGCGAGCGTATCGGAAATGTCGATGCGCATGTCGATATCGGGAAATTGCTGGCGGAAGCGTGGCAGGCGCGGCACCAGCCATTTGGCGGCGAAGGATGAACCGGAAGAAACGGTGAAACTCATGCGCTGGGTGGTGTTGGCGGCCCGGCGCAGCGCTTCGTCGATGGTACGCAGGGCGCCGCTGGTCGATTCGAGCAGCTCTTCGCCGGCATGGGTGAGCTTCATGCTGCGACTGGTGCGGAAGAACAGCCGGGTGCCGAGGCGGTCTTCGAAAGCGCGGATCTGGCTGCTGACCGCAGCGGGGGTCACATCGAGCTCGATCGCGGCCTTGGCGAAGCTCAGATGGCGAGCGGCGACGGCAAAGGTCCACAGCGCTCCCAGACCGGCTCCCGATTTGCTCATGCTCACCCTATGATCATCAAGCTTTTGTTGATGGTGAAGAAAGGTCATCCCCGTTGATAACCTAGCATAAACCATTGAAAATAGGAAACATATCGCAAGAGCGCATTTACTTTTTGTTGAGGGTACGAGTATGTCGAGCGTCGAATTCCACGAAGATGAATGGGGCCGGCACTGGAGCTATGCCCCGGCCCTGCACGGGACGCAGGTGCGCCTGCATTATTCGATCGTCGCCGCTGTGGTGGGCGCCACCAACGCCGTCGTCGAGGCGGCGTCCACCGGCCTGGCGCAGTTCAGGAGGCAGGATCAGGCAGCCGCGAAGGCGGGGCGCCAGCGCGACCTCTATGGCGACGACGACGTACCGCCTGTCGGCTATGTCCGTTACGAGGGCGTGCGAGACGAATTCGGGCGTCCGCTTCCATAAGCGTAGAGACCGGTAATTCGGTGGGATATGAGGGCGTGATCGTCGATCGCGCCCTTTTCCTGTTGCCGGTACTGCCGGGATTCGACGCAGCAGGGGCCGGCGAAGAGGCGCTGCGCCGGGGATCGTGGGCACCGTCGATGGCTTACGCAAGCAAAAGGGCCTTTCCGCCCCGGCGGAAAAGCCCTTTTCGATGACGGAGTTGGACTGGCCGGCGAGGGCGTCAGTCTTCCTTCTGCTTGATGCCCTTGAGCTTGGCGAACACGTTGGCGACGTCGAGTTCGTCCTCGTCTTCCGTCTGGCGCGGCTTGTTGCCGAGTGAAGCGAAGGGGTCGTCCTGCCTCTGGCTCCGGTCGGCTGCCGGCCCCGTGGTGATCTCGGCAGGCAGCAGCGTGGCGCTCTCGGCCTCGGGCGGCCGGTCCTTGGAGGCCCGGGCGACTTCGAAGTCGAGGTCGATCTGCGTGCACAGGCCCAGCATGACCGGATCGGCCGGGGTCAACTGCGCGGTGTTCCAATGGGTGCGGTCGCGGATGGCTGCGATCGTCGTCTTGGTGGTGCCGACCAGACGCATGATCTGGGCGTCCTTGAGCTCGGGATGGTTCTTGACCAGCCAGAGAATGGCGTTGGGACGGTCCTGGCGCCGCGAGACCGGTGTATAGCGAGGGCCCTTCTTGACCTTGGCGACGGCGATCTTGACCTTCGGTTCGGCCAGTCGGAGGCGATGATGGGAATCGCGCTCGCCGCGGGCGATCTCCTCACGGGTTAGCTGGTTGGAGATCACGGGATCCTGGCCCTTGATGCCGGCCGCGACTTCACCGTCGGCAATGCCCTTGACCTCCAACGGATGCAGTTTGCAGAACTCGGCGATCTGGTCGAAGGTGAGGGCGGTGTTCTCAACCAGCCAGACAGCAGTGGCCTTCGGCATCAGCGGGGCGGTCGACATTTGCATCTCCTCGGAAAGCATGGGCTCGCTGCCGCCTCGCTCCAGCCTCCTGGAACGAAGCCCGACGCGAGCTGATTGTCGGGATTCAACACTTCATATAGTCGTCGTCGGCTCGAAAGGAAAGCCTGTTACGCCGCTTTCTCGCCAGGATTGTCGAGAAGGAACCGTCCTGGCTAAGGTGATCGCCTCGAGGGGCGAATGCGCGAGGGCGTGATGACGAGGCGGAGCCAGGGCGGAATCGGGCGTCGTCGGGTGCTGCAAGCAATATTCGGGCTGGCCGCTGCCGGCGTCACAGCCGTGGCGGCGCGCGCCGACGAAAGCTTTCGCGAAGAGGTGGTCGCCCTGCTGCGCCGACGGCGGCCTGCTTTGGCATTCACGCTGCCCGGCGATGATCCCGAGGGTATTCATGTCAAGGTCGGCGGGAATACGCTCCAGGTCTATCTCGGCAATCTGGAGCGTCAGCTCGGCAAAGCGAGGGGGATGGACCGGGAAGGGCAGATCCTCGACTTTTTCGACCGTATCGTGGCAGTCAGGCCCGCCGATGACGAAGAGCGCGCGCGCTGGCAGGAGGCGCGAACCAAACTGCGCCTGCAGGTCGTGCCGATCGAATATCGCCGGCAGGCCAAGGAACTGGTCTCACGCGACCTGGCGGCCAGGGTGGTGATCGCCTATGCGCTCGATCAGGGTGAGCGCTATGCGCTCGTCACCACGGATGACCTGAAGACATTGGGCGTGGATGCCGATGCGATCCATGAAGCAGCTCTGGCCGGGCTGGAGGCCGCCTCCGGCAAGCTGGCGATCGAGGCAGAGAGATCGGCGAAAGGTCGGGGCGCCTACGCCACCATCCTGACCAATGATGGTTATGATGCCGCCCGCTTGCTGTTGCCCTCGGTCCGGCAGAGACTGCTGCAGGCGTTGGGCAGTGACCTAGCCATCGCCGGCATTCCCAATCGGGACTTTCTGGTGGCCTGGACGCCCGATTTTTCAGCGCGGGCCGGTTTTGCCGCAAAAGTGAGCGAAGATTCCAAGTCGCGCTCACATCCGCTCACCGATGAGCTTTTCGTAATCGAGGCGAATGGGTTTAGAGTGGCCACCGCGGCCGAGCTCGTCGAGCAGCGCCGCATATGATGGGAGGTGAGGAGACGAGATGGCGATTTTCGATGAAGAGCCGCGAAAGGTGACGGTGGGACATCAGATCGGGCAGGACCTCTCGACCCTGTCGCTGCATGAACTCGACGAACGCATCGCGGCCCTGAAGCAGGAGATCGCGCGCCTGGAGGAAGCCAAGGCCAGCAAGGCAGCCTCGCTTTCGGCGGCGAGCGCCTTTTTCAAGAGTTGAGCCTTGCAGGAGAGCTCCGCCGGTCAGCGGGATGACGCAGTAGGCCGTTCAGTAACGCATGAAAGGCCTTCACCGCCTGCTTTGACGCTGCCTTGGGATCGGCGGCATTGGCGATCCATTGCGAGGCATGCCAGGTGGCGCCATTGACCAGCCGGGCCGCAGCCTCCGGGTCGACATCGGCCAGAACCCCGTTCCGCTTCAGCGCGATCAATGTCGCACGCATCGCGGCGATGCAGCCATCCTGGCTCGGCCATTGCGAGGGATCGCCGAGGACGGCCGGACCGTCGCGAAACAGGATGCGCTGGATCTCCGGCTCCAAAGCCATCTCGATATAGGCCGAGCATTCGGCGACGAAGCCCTGCCAGGGATCTTCGGTCTGGGCTGAAATTGCGGAGAGGCGCTTGGACATTTCGGCGTCGAGTTCCGTGATAACCGCTGCGAACAGGCCCTTCTTGTCGCCGAAATGATGATAGAGCGCGCCGCGCGTCAGGCCGGCCGCCGCGGTGAAATCGTCCATCGACGCTTGCGCATAACCGACAGTGCCGAAGGCCGCGCGCGCTACGGCGACCAGTTTGGCGCGCGTCTCGGCGATCATCTGGGTTCGCGGCCTACGGGCCATGGCATCTCCTTCGCAGCCAATCATCCCCTTCACATACGTTGTGTATATTATTTGACATACGAGGTGTATGCAACTATGTCGAATACATACGTTGCGTATGTCAATGCATCCTCTTCCGCTTTGGAGTGACCGATGTCCAATCCTTACAGCCAGATTTTTCGAGCGCGGGGGGCAAAGGCCTTCGCGGCTGCCGGATTCCTGGCGCGACTGCCGCTCGCGATGGTGACCATGGGTATCGTCGCCATGATCTCTCAGACACACGGTGAATATTGGCTGGCCGGCGCTGTATCGGCCACCTTCGCCCTCGGCAATGCCTTCATGTCCCCGCAGATCTCCCGCATGGTGGACCGCTACGGCCAGAGCCGAGTCCTCGTTCCCGCCACCAGCCTATCGGTTGCCGCTTTTTCGGTTTTGCTGCTGGCCGCCCATTTCCACTGGCCGGCCTGGATCCTGTTCGTCGCGGCGCTGTTCGCCACCACCATGCCCAGCATGCCGGCCATGGTCAGGGCCCGCTGGTCGGAGCTCTATCGCGACACGCCGCAACTGCACACGGCCTTCGCCTTCGAATCGGTGGCCGACGAGGTTGTCTACATGGCTGGATCGATCCTTTCGGTCGGCCTGAGCGTGGCCTGGTTCCCTGAGGCCGGTCCCTTGGTCTCGACCGTGTTTCTTGCCGTCGGCACGGCGCTTTTCGTGGTGCAGAAATCCACCGAGCCGCCGGTCCGCTTCTCCGAAAGCGGCGGCTCCTCGGCCATCCGCCTGCCGTCGGTGCAGATCCTGACCTTCGTCCTGATTGCCATCGGCACCATCTTTGGAACGGCCGAGGTCACGGTGATCGCCTTTACCAGGGAATTGGGGCAGGCGACGGCGGCCAGCTTCGTGCTCGCCGGCTATGCCGCAGGCTCGCTCATCGTCGGGCTGGTATTCGGGGCACTGAAGCTCGGCATGCCGCTCGAGCGTCAGTTCGTGATCGCCATCGCGGTGGCCGCGGCCACCACCGTGCCGCTGCTGTTCGTTTCCAATGTCGCGATGCTGGCGCTGTTGCTGTTCTTGTCCGGCGTGTCGATCTCACCGACGCTGATCACCGCCATGGGCCTGATCGAGCGGCATGTCCCGGCGGCCAAGCTCACGGAAGGCATCACCTGGGCGATGACCGGCATCGGCATCGGCATGGCCGTCGGCTCCTTCGCCTCGGGCTGGGTCATCGACCGCTTCGGCGCCGCCGACGGCTTCTGGATCTCGCTTGCGGCCGGCATCGTTGCGTTGACGGCTGCGCTGCTGGGCTCGTGCCGGCTGACGCCGGTATCGAAGGAGGACAGGCTCTGCGCGGCCGCCGCCTGATCGGGACCGGGCGTTAACCGAATATCAAGACTTCTGCGATAGCCTCGCTGCCATTCCAGCTTGCTGGATGTTCGAGTGGCTCCTGTTCACTCTGTTTGACGCCTCCCTGTTTCGACTTGGACAAGCCGCGATATCTTATCGCGGCTTCTTTTTGTGTGTGGGGCGGATCTTCGGATCCGCCTGGAGACACGAGGCTCGATGAGAGAGCAGGGCGGGTCTGAAAACCCGCCTCCCATAACCAAGACAGCCCAAAACAAAAGCGGGCCCGAAGGCCCGCCTGCGTCGATATCCGAATGTTCGTGCTCAGCGCTTGAAGCTGATGCCAGCGAAGCGCTGGTTGAACTTCGACACGCGGCCGGCGCGGTCGAGAAGCTGCTGCGAACCGCCGGTCCAGGCCGGATGGGTCTTGGGGTCGATGTCGAGCTGAAGGGTGTCGCCTTCCTTGCCCCAGGTCGAATGGGTGTAGAACTCGGTGCCGTCGACGAAGACAACCTTGATCTTGTGGTAGTCGGGATGAATGTCGGCCTTCATGGGGTCAAATCCTGCTCTGTGCCGGAGCGCTACCCCGGTCGGACAAGTCAAATTCGAATGAGTGGGCGGCTCGATAGCGCAATTTCGGTCCGGATACAAGCACTGGCCCCGCATTTCTCACATGCGGAAATCACCTTTCTGCACCGTCTACAGCAACGTTCCTCTCAGAATGACCAGGGCAACGGTGAAGTAGATGACGAGCCCGGTCACATCGACCAGGGTCGCGACCAGCGGAGCGGAGGCGCTGGCGGGGTCGAAGCCGACCTTCTTGAGGATGAAGGGCAGCATGGAGCCGGTGAGCGAGCCGAAGGTGACGATCGCCGTGAGGGCGCAGCCGATGGTCAGGGCCAGCAGGGCCCAATGCGGCCCGTAATCGTAGAAGCCGGCCTTCTGCCAGACCACGATGCGCACGATGCCGATCAGGCCAAGGATGGCGCCGAGCACGACGCCGGTGGGCAGCTCGCGCAGGGCCACCCGCCACCAGTCCTTCAGCTTCACCTCGCTCAGCGCCAGGGCGCGGATGAGCAGGGAGGTTGCCTGCGAGCCGGAATTGCCGCCCGAAGACATGATGAGCGGGATGAACAGGGTGAGCACCACCGCCTTCTCGAGTTCGCCCTCGAAAAATTGCATGGCGCTCGCCGTGAGCATCTCGCCGAGCAGCAGCACGGACAGCCAGCCGGCACGCTTCTTGATCATCGACCAGAAGCCGATCTGGTCATAGGGGTCGTCAAGTGCCTCCATGCCGCCGAACTTCTGGGCGTCCTCGGTGCCTTCGGCCACGATGGCGTCGATGATGTCGTCGAAGGTGCAGATGCCGATGACATGCATGCTGTCGTCGACAACCGGCACGGCCAGGAGGTCGTATTTGGCGATCAGCCTTGCCACTTCCTCGCGGTCGGCCGTGGGGGCGACGGTGATCGGCTTGTCGAAACGGGCGGCCGTCAGCACCGAGGATTTGGGATCGGCCGTGATCAGCCGGCGCAGCGCCACGGCTTTCAGGAGCTGGCGGGTCTTGGGGTCGAGGACATAGACCGAATAGATCGTCTCGCGCGTGCGCTCGACCCGGCGGATGTGATCCAGCGTCTGCTCCACCGTCCAGGACGAGGGCACGGACACGAATTCGGTGGTCATCAGTGCGCCGGCGGTGTCCTCGGGGTAGGACAGCAGCCTGTCGAGCGAGGCGCGGGTCTCGGGATCGAGCCGGTTGAGCAGATCGGTGCGCGGCGGATCGTTCATGTAGCGGAAGACATCCGCCACACGGTCCGAGGACATGCCGGCCATCAGCTTGAGGGCCCGTTCGGCAGGAAGGGCCTCGATCAACGCCGCCGGATCGTCCAGGCCCGGCTGGTCGAGCACTTCGATCGCCCGCTCGTCGGGCAGGTGTACGAGGACATAAGCCTGTTCCTCGATCTCCTGCTCATTGAGCAGTTCGACGATGTCGGCTACGTGCTCGAGGCCAAGGCACACCTCGAGGATGTCGCGGTCGGCGACGTCAACGGTCTTTTCAGCCAGGTCTTCCATGGCTCTTCCTTCCTCTCGGCCGTTGCCGGCCGGAAGGACGAGCCCGCGAGCGGTCAGTCCTTACAGGCCGTCAACGGCGCGAACATTCGACTGCTACTGTCGCTTGGCATGATCTCGTTGATCTCGTGGGGCCCGGCCAGGACGATTCCTTTGGAATAAATCCAAAGGCCGGAACAATCGCGACTTGCGCCTCTCAGCCGTCGCAGTCAAGCGCTTTTTTGCACTGCGCGATAATATGGTGAGCGCGGCAAACTGAAGCGGTTTGGGCCGGTGCGATTGCAGCCGCGCCCACAGCGGGGCATTGTCCCGCGCGCTCGAAAGGAAGAATAGTACGTGGCCACGGAAACTGACCCGAAAATCCGAGATAATACCGCGGAAACCGCCAGGAACAGCCGGTCTCTGCGCCCTTTGACGGCGCTGGCACCTTATGCCCTGGCCTATCGCGGCCGCATCGTGCTGGCTTTCCTGGCTTTGACGGTGGCGGCGGCGGCAACGCTGGTGGTGCCGGTCGCCATGCGCCGCATGATCGATTTCGGCTTCTCGGTGGGACATGCCGCCGCCATCAATTCCTACTTCCTGGCCATGACAGGCGTGGTGCTGATTCTCGCCTTGGCCAGTGCGGCCCGTTATTATCTGGTGATGACCCTCGGCGAGCGCGTGGTCGCAGATGTCCGTACCGCCGTCTTTGCCCATCTCACCCAGCTTTCGCCCCTGTTCTTCGACACGGTCAAGACTGGCGAAGTGCTCTCGCGCCTCACGGCGGACACCACGCAGATCAAGGCGGCTTTCGGCTCCTCCGCTTCCGTTGCCCTGCGTAACCTCTTCCTGTTTGCCGGCGCCGTGGTGATGATGGTGTGGACCAGCCCCAAGCTTTCGGCGCTGGTGCTGATCGCCATTCCGCTGATCGTGCTGCCGCTGGTCGCCTTCGGCCGGTCCGTGCGCACGCGCTCGCGCAAGGCGCAGGACACGCTGGCCAACGCCTCCGCCTATGCCAGCGAGATCATCGGCGCGATGCGCGTGGTGCAGGCCTTCACGGCCGAACGGCTGGCCATCGGGCGTTTCTCGGGTGAAGTGGAAAATGCCTACCAGGCTGCCGCGACCTCGACCCGCTCGCGCGCGATGCTGACGGCGATCGCACTGTTCCTGGTGTTCGCCTCGGTGGTCGGCGTGCTCTGGCTCGGTGCCCATGACGTGGTCGCCGGCACGATGACAGCCGGCACCTTGTCGCAATTCGTGCTTTATGCGGTGTTCGGCGCCGGCGCCCTTTCGGAGCTCGGCCAGGTCTGGGCGGAAATCGTGCAGGCGGCCGGCGCCGCAGAGCGCCTGGGCGAGCTTCTCAGCGAAAAGCCGGCGATCTCGGCGCCCGCCCGGCCGCTTGCCCTCCCCGAGCCGGCGCGCGGCGCCGTCGCCTTCGAGGGCGTGACCTTCGCCTATCCCGCCCAGCCCGACAAGCCGGTGCTGCACGATGTCGATCTTGCCGTGAAGGCGGGCGAGACGGTTGCCATCGTCGGACCGTCCGGCGCGGGCAAGAGCACGCTGTTCCAGCTCCTGCTGCGCTATTACGATCCCCAGTTCGGGCACGTGAGGCTGGACGGGGTGGCATTGCCGCAGGCCGACCCCAAGCGCGTGCGCCAGCGCATCGCCGTGGTGGCGCAGGACCCGGTGGTCTTCGCGGCGACCGCCCGCGACAATATCCGCTTCGGCCGCCCCGATGCCAGCGATGCCGAGGTGGAGGAGGCGGCCCGCCTGGCCGCCGCCGACGGCTTCATCCGCGCCATGCCGCAGGGCTATGACACCCCGATCGGCGAACGCGGCGTGACACTGTCGGGCGGCCAGCGCCAACGCATCGCCATCGCTCGCGCCATCCTCAAGGATGCCCCCGTGCTTCTGCTCGACGAGGCGACCTCCGCACTCGATTCCGAGAGCGAGAAGGCGGTCCAGGCGGCCCTCGATGGCCTGATGACCGAGCGTACCACACTGGTGATCGCCCATCGTCTGGCCACGGTACAGGCCGCCGATCGCATCATCGTGCTCGATGACGGTCGCATCGTCGAAGAGGGCACGCACGAAGCCCTGGTGGCGCGCGGTGGCCTGTATGCGCGGCTGGCGCAGCTGCAATTCAGGGATGCAGCCTGAGCGAGGTCGGCTACAGGAAACCGATCCAGCGCCCGGTCACCAGCACCGAGAGCCAGAGCAAGGCTGAACCTAGGGCCGATACCCGCACGCTGGCAGCCAACGGCCCGCCGGCGAGCGCAGCGCGGAAGGCCGGGCGACTGTGCTGGAGGCCGACATTGATCAGGGCCAGCATGAGCAGAACGAGCTTGCCCTGAAAGGCGGCATTATCGGCATAATGCCCTGGGCGCACGCTGAACAGCCACAGGCCGCAGGCAAGGGTGAGCCCGAGGCCAATGGCGGCCACGCGTGTCAGGAACGGCCCGATGACCGCGATCGGCACCGCGGGCCATAATCCGGCAAGCCGCAGATCGAGTGGCAGGATGGCGCCGAGCAACAGGCCGATACCGAGAATATGCCCGGCATTGACGAAGATATAGGCCGTGGGTGTCTCGCGCAGCAGCACCGCGCCTGGCCAGGCAGCGAGAACTTCCAACATGGCGGGCCGCCGGGTTCAGCGTGTCTGGATCCGATCGGGATACATGTCGTAATTCTTGCCGGCGATGGTGACGCGCACGGCCTTCATCCAGGCCTTGCTGCGATCCTTGGCGCGGTTGCCCAGCACCGTGACCGTGTCGCCCGGCCTGGCGGTGTCGTCGCTAAAGCCGGAGCGTTGCGTCTGGCCGGGATTGGCGAGGTCGACCCGCCAAAGCACGCCGTCCTCGGCGGTGACGTCCAGCGAAGGATGGGGCGGAGCCATCGAAACCGCCTTGATGGTGCCCTTCAATTCCATCTGTTCGCCTTCGGCCCATGACCAGCCGTGATGGGCAAAGGCCTTGGGCGCAAAGGTGATGACGGCTCCCGCTCCGACGAGACGGAGAAAAGCGCGCCGTTCGACCGCAATCGTCATCGATGCCCCCTCGTGCCGGCTTCGGTTGACGGAGAGTGGCCGGCGAATGAGGCGGAAATCATGCGCGGATCATCAAAACCCCGTGTCCAGCCCCGCGGTCCGGCAAACGGGCCCGGTGCCACACATGCTAACGGCCCGCAGCGTTCACGACGCGGCAGATATGGGAGCGCAGGGCGTCCTGGGTGGCGATCTGGCCGGCCTGCACATGGAATTGCAGATCGATGCGGGTGCCGCCGCCGGCCTTGCGGGCGGTGACGCGGATGGTCTGGAGACGGCCGTTGTTGGCGCTGTCCTGGTCGGCGATCAGTACGCCGGCCCGCTTGTCGACACTGACGACATCGATGCCTTCGGCGGACAAGGCGCGGCCGACATTGTCGAGGGCCTTGGCGGGAGCGACCTTGGGAAAGACGGCCCAGGTCGAGTAGGTCAGGCCGGTGAGCAGGGGAACGCCGGAAGTCTTGAGGTTCTGCGCGCAGCTCTGCGCCGCGGCGGGCGATGCGGCGAAGAGGGCAAGCGCGGCGGCGCCGGCGAGATATTTCAGCATGGGACGGTCTCTGTCTGCCGCCTGGGCGGCTGGGCTGGAGGAGGTCGCCGCTAGGCCTGCAGAGGCACTGCGACATTGCTGCATAGTTTACCGCCCTGAAGCTGAACAGTGGCAATTCGAGGCGAGGAGAGGCGTTGTTTCGCTGGTGACACCATTGGAAAGGATTTGCCGGCTGCCTCTGCGATTTGCGCCAGCTTGGCATCCATCAGGATGCTGCGGGCCGATCCCTGCTGGAGGCACCCACAACATGAAAAGGCCGGTCTCGCGACCGGCCTCCATCAATATTGGATATCCTTGGCTCTCAGGCCGAAGGAGCAGGCTCCATGCCGCCTTCCGGCTGCGGCGGCGGGCGGCGCGGCTTGCCGGCAGAGATGGCCGAGCCGCGCGTCGTCTGGGGCTCCTCCAGCGGATCGCGGGATGGCGGCTTGCCGTCGAGCAGGTCGCGGATCTCGTCGCCGGTCAGCGTCTCATATTCGAGCAGCGCCTGGGCCAGGGCTTCGAGGTCGTCCCGCTTTTCGGTGAGGATGTGCTTGGCGTCGTCCCAGCCCTGGTTGATCAGGCGGCGCACTTCGGCGTCGATCTTCTGGGACGTCGCTTCGGACACGCTCTGCGTGCGGCCCATGGACATGCCGAGGAAAACCTCGTCCTGGTTCTCGCCATACATCACGGTGCCGAGCTCGTCCGAATAGCCGTAGCGGGTGACCATGGCCTTTGCCATGCGGGTGGCCTGCTCGATGTCGCCCGCGGCGCCGGAGGTGATGTTCTCCTTGCCGAAGATCATCTCCTCGGCCACGCGGCCACCCATGGCGACGGCGAGCTGGGAGGTGAACTCGATATATTTCATCGAGTAGCGATCGCCCTCGGGCAGGAACTTCACCATGCCGAGTGCGCGGCCACGCGGGATGATCGTAGCCTTGTGCACCGGGATGCCCTTGGGCACGTTGAGGCCAACGATGGCATGGCCCGCCTCATGATAGGCGGTGAGGCGCTTTTCCTCTTCCGACATCGCCATGGTCTTGCGCTCGGCACCCATCAGGATCTTGTCCTTGGCGTCCTCGAACTCGAGATGGGTGACCATGCGCTTGTTGCGGCGCGCGGCGAGCAGGGCCGCCTCGTTGACCAGGTTCATCAGGTCCGCGCCGGAGAAGCCGGGCGTGCCGCGGGCGATGATCTTCAGGTCGACGTCGGGAGCGAGCGGCACCTTGCGCACATGCACGCGCAGGATCTTTTCGCGGCCCGACAGATCGGGATTGGAGACCACGATCTGGCGGTCGAAGCGGCCGGGACGCAGCAAGGCAGGATCGAGCACGTCGGGGCGGTTGGTCGCCGCGATGATGATGATGCCTTCGTTGGTCTCGAAGCCGTCCATCTCGACCAGCAACTGGTTGAGGGTCTGCTCGCGCTCGTCATTGCCGCCGCCGAGGCCCGCGCCACGATGGCGGCCGACGGCGTCGATTTCGTCGATGAAGATGATGCAGGGCGCATTCTTCTTGGCCTGCTCGAACATGTCGCGCACGCGGCTGGCGCCGACGCCCACGAACATCTCGACGAAATCGGAGCCTGAAATGGTGAAGAAAGGCACATTGGCTTCGCCGGCGACGGCACGCGCCGTCAGCGTCTTGCCGGTGCCGGGAGGCCCGACCAGCAGCACGCCGCGCGGAATGCGACCGCCCAAGCGCTGGAACTTCTGGGGATCGCGCAGGAACTCGACGATTTCCTGCAGGTCCTCCTTGGCCTCGTCGATGCCGGCGACGTCATCGAAGGTGACGCGGCCATGGGCCTCGGTCAGCAGCTTGGCCTTGGACTTGCCGAAGCCCATGGCCTTGCCGCCGGCGCCCTGCATCTGGCGGGACAGGAAGATCCACACGCCGATCAGCGCCAGGATCGGCAGGGCCTGCAGCAACAGCTGCAGGAGCCATGGCGTCTCGGCGGGCGGGGCAGCGCTGACCTGCACGTTGAGGTCGTTCAGCGTCTTGGCCAGATTCGGATCATTGGGCAATTGGGTGGTGAAGCCCGTGCCACCATTGACGTAGGTGCCCTTGAGCTCGCTGCCCTGGATGGTGACATCCTTGATTTTGCCTTCCTTGGCGGACTTCACCAATTCCGAATAGGAGATCGAGCCGTCGGCGGCGGCGCTCTGGCTGCCCGTCTGCCGGAACAGGGTGAAAAGTGCCAGCAGCAGCAGCACGACAATCACCCAAAGCGCAAAATTTCGGAAGTTCGCGTTCATCTCTCGCCTTTCGCGGCGGACGGCCTGCCTTCTGCAGGAGACGCCACAGCATATCGCGGCTAAAATAGGCACAGGCGAGCCAAATGCCAAGGCAAGCCCGTGGGATAGATAGCCCTGCGCTCCCTTACAGAAGTGCCGAGGGCTTGTCACGGTGAAGATTCGAGTGGCGCATGCGCCGCTAATTTCTTGAAATAGGCCATTATTTTGCCGCTTCTAGGGCAAGGCTGGCGGAAAATGACAATTTCTACATCTTGGTTTTCGTGATGCCGCGTCGGCGTTCAGGCTCGCGGGCGACTTGGAGATTGCCGGACTTGTCCAGCCGCAGCAGGGTGCCGCCGAGGCTGCGCTGCCAGGGGCCGCCCTGGCCGTCGCCCGGGTCGAGAGGTTGGTCGAGAGCTTGGCCGAGAACCTGGTCGAGCGCCGCCGCCAGTGCCTCCAGGCGTTCGAGGCGCAGGCCATAGGCCGATCCCGCGTTTCTGTCCCGCATCTCGAGCACTGCCCGCTCCAGGATGCGCAGCCTGATATCGGCGGGGCAGGCCGCAAGGCCGCGGCCGTCGAGCTGCAGGCAGTCTTGCTCCCGACGGACCAGAACCTCGAAACGCTCGGCCGCGATGGCTTCCAGCGCGTCGCTGCTGCGTGCGGCCCGGCGGGCGAGCAGGCCCAGGCGCTCCGGATCGAGGCCGAGCGGGGCAAGCTGGGCGAGAAGGGCGCGCAGGCGTACGCGCTCGAATCGGGCATTGCGATTGGACGGGTCCTCGAGCCAGGCCATGTCGGCGGCCTGCAGGGTCGCCACCAGCCGGGCTCGGGTCGTGCCGAGCAGGGGGCGGATGAGGCTGAGACCAGCCAGAGGCATGACGGGGCGCATCGCGGCCAGGCCGTCGACGGCAGAGCCGTGCATCAGGCGCATCAGCACGGTTTCGGCCTGGTCGTCGAGCGTATGGGCCGTGGCGATCGTATCCGCTCCGATTTCGGTCGCGGCTTCTGCCAGCAGGGCATAGCGGGCGTTGCGGGCTGCTTCCTGCAGGCGTGCGGCCGGCTTGTCGCCCTCCCAGCGCTTGATGATGCAGAGCAGGCCGAGTTCCGCGGCCCTCATGGCAACGATACGGCATTCCTCTGCGCTTTCGGGACGCAGGGCATGGTCGATGCTTGCGACGGTCAGGTGGGTTTGCGGGTTTTGCTCGTGCCAGCGTGCGGCCAGCAGCATGAGGGCAGTGGAATCAGCGCCCCCCGAGACCGCGAGGAGGACATGAGTACGATTGCCGAAATCGGCAAAGAGGGTGCGAAGCTCTCCCAAGGCAATGGGTGCGGACAAGGCTCAGCTCCCGGATGCACGACCGGCATCCGCCATGGCGGTGTCCCGGACGTCGAAGGCCGGGATCACCCGACCTTGCAGGCGTTCTTCTTGATCTCGCGATCGGCACCACTGAGAATGGTCGGGCCGGCCTTGGGATATTTGCTGCCGACGGCCTGAAGCGCGGCGCAGGCCGCATCCTTCTCGCCCATGGCCGCCAATGTGATGCCGAGCTTGAGCATGCTTGCCGGCGCGCGCCTGGAATTGGCGTAGGTCTTGGTGACCTTCAGGAACTGCTCGGCTGCGTCGGTATATTGCTTGCGCTGATAGAGGCTCTCGCCGATCCAATGCACGGCGTCGGGCACGCGCTTGTCCTTGGGGTGGCTGGCGATGAAGTTGCGAAAGGCAGCCTCGGCCTGGTCGTAGCGCTGGGTCTCGATCAGGCGATAGTCGGCGGCGTATTCGGCCTCCGGAGTTGCCGGGGCTGCGGGTGCCGGCTCGGCGCCGGCATTGGGTTCATTGCTCGCCATCGGCCGCGACGTGTCGACGGCAATGCCCGGCAGGCCGGGGGAGACGGTGGAGTTGCGCGGGCGCGGCGTCGAGGGCGGCGGAGCCTGGTCGGGAACGTCGCCGGTGGAGTCCTGCATGGCGACGTCGTTGCCGCCGCCGGCGGGAAGGCTGCCCAGGGAGTTGGGCTGCGTGGCGGGAGGGGCGTTCTGACCGCTCTTCTGGCGCGAAGGCGTGCTGGGGGCCGGCTTCGGAGCGGACGCCTTGCCACCACCGCCTTCAAGGGCCTGCAGGCGATATTCGGTATCTTCCTGCTGGCGCTTCATGTCATCCTGGAGGCGGCGCACCTGCGACTGCAGATCCTCGACGGTGCCGAGCAGCCGGCGGTTCTCACCCTCCAGCCGCTGTACGCGTACGAGGAGATCGCCCATGGTGGATTCCTGGGCCACGACATAGCCGCCTTGCGATGGGCTGGGTGCCGCAGCCGTGGCCGCCGGGGGGGGCTCGGCGGTCGAGCCGGTGACGTTGCCGTCATACTCGGTTTGGGCAGGATACGCGGCCTGGGCAGGCGGCTGCGGATAGGGCTGGTCGGGCGTGTAGCCATTATCCTGCGCGGACTGGTCCTGCCCGACGCTGCCGGGCGGCATCAGTCCTTCGTCATACGACGCTGCGCGCACCGGGCCCGAGGGCAGAGCCAGGGTCACGGCCAGCAAAAGCGCGGCGGAAGCGGGGCGGAGCATAGGGCGGCTCATTCGGTTGCAATCAATCCAAGGCGTTCTGCGATCTGGCGGAATCGCCGTAAATCGCAAGGATGGGTCGAAACTCGGCATTCGAGCAAGGCGCGTTCTCACCACAACGCATCATGCTCCGGTCACGTCGATACCACACAGGTCAAGTCAGGCGAAACTTTGAACAAACGGCTTTCCCCATGATAGAAAAGGCGCAAACCCCGCCAAATTTCGGTGGCGTGCTTAACGATATCTGCCACAGGCTGCCTCTTCGGGTCTATTACGAGGACACCGATTTCTCCGGTATCGTCTACCACGCCAATTATCTGCGCTTCTTCGAACGCGGGCGGACCGAGTTCATCCGCGCGCTCGGCGTCGACCAACTCGCCCTTCACCGCGAGGAGGGAATCGCCTTCGCCGTACGTTCGATCCAGGTTGAATTCCTGCGTCCTGCCTTGATGGACGACATCATCGAGGTGGAGACCAAGGCTGGCGAGGTGCGCGGGCCTTCACTGCACCTCGAACAGTCGATCCGGCGGGGCGAGGAAGTCCTGACCACTGCCAAGGTGCTGGTGGTATGTATCCGTAACGGCAGGCCCCAGCGTCTGCCGGAGAGTCTGCGCACTGTGTTGTCCAAAGCATGATGGCTCGAGGCGTGAACGCTTTTTGGCTCGAACTTTTTGTTTCGACACTTCTTTGCGGTTTGGGTCGTTGTCCTCAAATCGCGGAACGCATCAGTCGGAATCAGTAATCGGCCGGCGTTGAAGTCGCTGCCATCAATGTTGCAGCGCATCGTAAATAAGAATTCGCGAATCGAAGCCGGCCGTAACCCGACATTAACGGTACCGATGATCAATAGGCCTGGAATCCGCCGTTTATCGCGGTTGGGAAGGGGTGCCGCACTGCGGTCACATTCAAACGTCAAAAGGAGCCCGTGACGCCTGGAGTTGTTGCTCTGCACAATCAGGCGCGTGGATTTCCCGAGTAACGTTTGGTGTGTGCCGGGGCGGCGCCCTAGAGCAAAACGCCTTCGGCAGGCTTGATCTTGGCTTGAAGCTCAGGATCGGGATCGAACTCGCCGAGTATTGTTGCGAATAGGCCGATCTTGCGCGGATCTGCCTGGCTACGAATGTGCCGATCCTCCGCGGACCGGATAGACTGAGAAGACGCCGATCCTCGGGATCGGCTTTGGCCCGCCGGCCTCAGGACGAGGAATTGAAGGAATGGAAGCGACCGCCGATATGGCCCAGACGGCCCTGGCTCCGGTAACCGATGTGAGCCTGCTCGGATTGATCATGAATGCCGGTCTGGTCGTCCAGATCGTCATGCTGGGCCTGATGGCTGCCTCGGTTTGGTGCTGGGCCATCATCATCGACAAGGCCATCCTGTTTTCCCGGTCGCGCGCCGCCATGAACCGCTTCGAGCAGGTGTTCTGGTCGGGCCAGAGCCTGGAAGAGCTCTATCGCTCGCTGTCGCAGCGCCAGAACTACGGCATGGCCGGCCTGTTCGTCTCGGCCATGCGCGAATGGAAGCGCTCGCTCGAATCGCCCGGCCGTTCCTTCCTCGGCCTGCAGGCGCGCATCGAGAAGGTGATGGATGTCACCGTTCAGCGCGAGGTGGAGCGTCTTGAATCCAAGCTCCTGGTGCTCGCCACCGTCGGCTCCTCCAGCCCGTTCATTGGCCTGTTCGGCACGGTCGTCGGCATCATGACCGCCTTCCAGTCGATCGCGGCCACCAAGAACACCTCGCTGGCAGCGGTGGCGCCCGGCATTTCCGAAGCCCTGTTCGCCACGGCGATGGGCCTGGTCGCCGCCATTCCCGCGGTGATCGCCTACAACAAGTTCAACGCGGAAGTCGCCAAGCAGCAGGCTCGCCTGGAAGGCTTCGCCGACGAATTCTCCGCCATCCTGTCGCGCCAGATCGACGAGCGCCTGGCCGCCTGAGCGGTCACCTCGTTCGGTCCTTCATCTCAAGGAAAGCATCATGGGTGGAAGTGTTGCGACAGGATCCGGCGGCTCGGGCGGCGGGACGCGCCGCCGGCGCCGTCACAAGGCGCCGATCGCCGATATCAACATGACGCCGTTCATCGACGTCATGCTGGTGTTGCTCATCATCTTCATGGTCGCCGCGCCGCTGCTGACCCAGGGCGTCGATATCGATCTGCCGCAGACCCAGGCGAAGGCCATCTCGGTGGACAAGCGCCCGATCACCGTCTCCATCAAGGCGGACGGCCAGTCCTATCTGAACGACAGCGACAAGCCGGAGCCTGATCTGCTCGGTCGCCTCAAGGCGATGACGGAGAACGGGGCTGGGGCGGATGAGCGTATCTTCGTCAAGGGCGACGGCAAGGCGAGCTGGGATCAGATCGCCAAGGTGATGAGCGACATCACCGGCGCCGGATTCAAGAAGGCCGCGCTGGTGACCCAGCCGCAGAGCTAGGAACGGGGCATTCACATTCCCCTGTCTCGACCGATGACCGCATGGGTAGGCGGATGACACAGGGACAGGGATGGCTTGGCGACGTCGAAGGGGCGAACGAAGACGTCGGGGTTGGGGTTTGAAAGGCCGGTTTGAGTACGATGCGTGATTATGGACTTCCCGTTTCGGCGGCGGTGCATGCAATTTTGCTGGGAGCGTTGCTGTTCGCGTTTCCGGCCGCCAAGCCGCTCGACTCGGCCCCCGCCGTCCCGGTGGACATGGTCACGCCGGAACAATACGACCAGATCATGAAGGGCGATCCGACACCGTCCGCTAGCGGTGGCGGCGGGCAGGAAGCGCCGCAGCAGGTGCAGGCTCCGCCGACGCCGCCGACACGTGACGTGCCGGATGCCGAAGTCGCCGACACTTCCGACGACGCCCCGCCGCCCGCGCCGACGCCCAAGCCCGATCCAAAACCGGACACGAAGGCCCTCGCCAAGCTGGCCGAGGCTGCTGCTGCTGCCGAGGCAGCCGCCAAGGCCCAGGAACAGGCTAAGGCCGAAGCTGCGGCCAAGGCTGCACAGGCCAAGGCGGACGCTGCCGCGAAGGCGGCCCAGGCCAAGGCCGCCGCCGATGCCGCCGCCAAGGCGCAGGCGCAGGCCCGCGCCGAGCTTGCCGCCAAGGCCGAGGCTGCGGCCAAGGAAGCGGCGGAAGCCGAGCGCCAGCAAAAGCTCGCCGAGGCTGCGGAAGCCGCCAAGAAGGCGGAAGCCGACAAGCAGCGCAAGGTTGCCGAGGCGGAGGCAGCCAAGAAGGCGGAAGCCGAGAAGCAGCGCAAGATCGCGGAGGCGGAGGCCGCCAAGAAGGCTGAGGCCGAGAAGCAGCGCAAGATCGCTGAAGCCGAGGCCGCCAAGAAAGCCGAAGCCGAGAAGCAGAAGCAACTGGCCGATGCCAAGACCAAGGCTGACGCCGAGCGACAGGCCGCCATCGACAAGGCGATTGCCGACAAGAAGGCGCAGGAAGCCAAGCAGGCTGCAGCCGCGAAGAATGCCAAGCAGCTCGATGGCATCGACGGCATCCTGGCCAAGCGTAAGGCCAAGGAAGGTCAGCAGGTTGCCAGCAACGGCCCTGCCACGACGCCGAGCAAGCCATCTGGCAAGGCCGGCAATACCCGCGACAATGTCAACCAGACCGGGACGACTGGCAGGCAGGATGCCAATGCGCCCCGCCTCAGTATGGGTGACCAGATGGCAATGCAGAGCATGATCAACAGTCAGATCAGGAGTTGCCTAAATCCTTCCTTCGGTAAGGACGGAGCCGGTGACACCGCAACCATCCGCCTGCATATGAATGAGGATGGTACGATCGCGGACGCTCAATTGGTCAGCGCAAGCAATCCGACGGTTGCCGGCGCCGTTACCCGCGCGGTCAGGCGCTGCATCACTGCAGATAACCCGTTGAAATTCAAACGAGACCTCTACGCGTCCTGGAAGGTCTTCAACTATGTCGTTAAGCCTGGCAGCTTTTGACCCAACGTAAGGCTTTCCGAGAAATCGAGAGATGAGAATGTCCATCGCCTCCCTACTACAGAAAAAGGCTCGTTTTCTTATGGCCGCATTGGCCATGGCCACTTGGGGCATAACGGTGCCGGCGGTTGCGCAGAGCAACATAATGACGTTGACTTACGACGGCAGCACAGCGGTTACGCCCGTCTCCGTCGCTATCATGCCCATCAATGGCGGCGGGCGCGATCTTTCCGGCGTTATCAGCAACGATCTCAGCCGTTCCGGCCTGTTCCAACCGATCGATCCCAAGGCTTTTGTCGAGCAAGTCGGTCCCAATGCGCCGCCGAACTTCTCCAGCTGGCAGACGCTGAACGCCCAGGTTGTGGTTGCCGGCCAGGTCGTGCCCTCGAGCAACGGCCTGAGCATCCAGGTGCGTGTTTGGGACGTCGCTCAGGGCAAGCAGATCGCCGGCCAGCAATTCTCGACCTCGGCCAATAATTGGCGCCAACTCGGCCACATCGCCGCCAACACCGTGTTCAAGGCGGTGACGGGTGAACCCGGTGCCTTTGACACCCGCATCGCCTTCATTTCCGAATCCGGCCCCAAGGACAAGCGCGTCAAGCGCTTGGCCGTGATGGATCAGGACGGTGCCAACACCGTCTATCTCAGCCGCGGCACCGATCTGGTGCTGACGCCGCGCTTCTCGCCGACCAACCAGGAACTCACCTATCTGTCCTTTGGCGATGCCGATCCTCGCGTCTTCCTGGCCAATGTCCAGACCGGCCAGCGTGGCGTAGTCGGCAATTTCCCGGGCATGACCTTCTCGCCACGCTTCTCGCCGGACGGCCGCAAGGTGATCATGAGCCTGGAGAAAAACGGTTCCTCGACCATCCAGGTGCTGAACTTGCAGTCGAAGCAGCCGACCCAGCTCACCAATGGCAGTGCGATCGACACCTCGCCTTCCTATTCACCGGACGGCAGCCGCATCGTGTTCGAATCCGATCGTGGCGGCACCCAGCAGATCTACATCATGAATGCGGACGGCTCGAACCAGCAGCGTATCTCCAGTGGCGAGGGCGGCGCCCGCTATTCCACGCCGGTCTGGTCGCCCCGCTCCGACCTGATCGCCTTCACCCGCCAGAAGGGCGGCCAGTTCGGCATCGGCATCATGAAGCCGGATGGTTCGGGCGAGCGCATGATCACCGAAGGCTTCCACAATGAAGGCCCGACCTGGGCGCCGAATGGCCTTTATCTGATGTGGTTCCGCGATCTCGGCCAAGGCCCGCAGCTCTGGCAGGCCTCGATCTTCGGCACGCCCGAACAGCGGGTGCCGACGCAGGGCTTTGCTTCCGATCCAGCCTGGTCAACCAATCTGTTCAAGCAGAATTGACGCAAGGAGCGAGCTCTGGAGGCACGGACACCCGACCCGCGCCTGGAAATTCCAGCGTTTGACAACGGGACAAACGGGCAAGATGCTCGTGAATGCGAAAGTTCCCCTCCCCGGTTTCATCACCGGGGAGGGGTTTTTATTTGGCGCGGGATGACGCTTCCTGAGCGCCAGGCTCGATTTCGGGCCAATCTTCGGTGGGGTCTTCCTCTTTGCTCGCGGCGAGGGCCTTGAGGCGGCGGGCATAGCGCTGGGCCAGGATGGCGCAGGTCATCAGCTGGATCTGGTGGAACAGCATCAGCGGCAGCACGATGGCCCCGATGTTCTGGCCGGCGAAGATCACGGTGGCCATCGGCACGCCGGTGGCCAGACTTTTCTTGGAGCCGCAGAACACGATGGTGATCTCGTCCTCCTTGGAGAAACCGAGACGGCGGCTGCCATAGGTGGTGATCAACAGCACCAAAGCGAGCAGGGCGGCATCGACGAACACCATGGTGAGCAGGGCCGTGGCCGAGAATTGCCGCCACAGCCCGCCCGTGACGGCCTCGGAAAAGGCCAGATACACCACCATCAGGATCGAGCCGCGGTCGACGAATCCAAGCACGAAGCGGTGCCGGCGCACGAAGCCGCCGATCCAGGGCTGCAGCACCTGGCCGAGCACGAAGGGCAGCAGGAGCTGGGTGACGATGGTGATCAGCACCGAGCCCGAAAAGCCCACGCCGCGCGAGGCGAAGAGCAGGCCGGCCAGCAGCGGCGTGATGAAGATGCCGAGAATGTTGGAGCCCGATGCCGCACAGACCGCAGCGGGAACATTGCCGCCCGCTATCGAGGTGAAGGCGATCGAGGACTGCACCGTCGAGGGCAGGATGGCGAGAAAGAGGATGCCGCTGGCGAGCGTCGGCGTCAGCGCCGAGACCAGGCCATAATCGAGCGCGAGCGCCAGCACCGGAAAGAGGGCATAGGTCGCGAGCAGGATGGTCAGGTGCAGGCGCCAGTGCGACAGGCCCGCAATCACCGTGTCGCGCGAAAGCCTGGCGCCGTGCAGGAAAAAGAGCAGCGCGATCGCACCATTGGCCAGGGCTGCGAATATTTCGGCTGGCCGTCCTGCAATGGGCAGGAAGCTCGCCAACGCCACGACGCCCAGAAGCATCAGCATGAAATTGTCGGGGCGGAAGCGCGAAAGCAAGTTGATGACCACCTGACCGGGAAAGACGGCGTTGCCTCATGGGCCGGCGCCGGAACCGCTGCCTTGGAACGCCGCCCAGCGTTAACCCATCCTTGCGAGGGGCGGAAGCCTCTCTCGCGGCTGCGCGTGCCGGTGCAGACCTGCTATGCACGCGCCGTAGGGCCGAGGGTACTGGAGATACAGCCGCCCCACGGCATCGGTGGCCTCAGGCACGCTGGAAGGCGCTCGGGCGGACCACCACAGGCTCCGTGGCCGCGCCGCGGAAATAGCGGGCCTCGCCATTGGCGGCGAAAACGGCGGCGTTGAGCAGTTTGAGGCCGACCGGCTTGTTGTTCTCGCTGCTGCGCAGGCTCGGCGTGTCGACCTCCACCACCGTGCCCTGGGTACCGAGGGCGACCTCGAGGCGGCGGGTGGCGCCAACGCGGCGCTGCGCCACGATCAGCCCATTGAGAGCCGATGCGCCCGGGTCGACCGGCGTAACGTCGTGCGGGCGCACGAACAGGCTGGCCGGCCCGTCCGGCAGGCCGTCGGCATTGAAGGGCAGGGCCGTGCCGTCGAGCAGGATCCGGCCCTGCGAGATCGCCACCGGCACACGGCTGGACTCGCCGATGAAGCCGAAGATGAAGGGCGTGGCCGGATGGTCGTAGATCTCGTCGGGCACGCCGAGCTGGTCGATGCGGCCCTTGTCGAGCACGGCAATGCGGTCCGACAGTTCCAGCGCCTCATCCTGGTCATGGGTGACGAAGATGGTGGTGTGGCCGGTCTTGTCGTGGATGGTGCGCAGCCAGCTGCGCAGATCCTTGCGGACCTTGGCATCAAGGGCGCCGAAAGGCTCGTCGAGCAGCAGCACCTTGGGTTCGACAGCCAAGGCACGGGCGAGGGCGACGCGCTGGCGCTGGCCGCCGGAGAGCTGGGAGGGGAAACGCTGGCCGAAGGCGCCGAGCTGCACGAGATCGAGCAATTCGTTGACGCGCCTGACGATCTCCGCCTCGGCCGGCCGCTTGGCCCGGGGGCGCACGCGCAGGCCATAGGCGACATTGTCGGCCACGCTCATATGGCGGAACAGCGCGTAATGCTGGAACACGAAACCGACCCGGCGTTCCTGCACGGTGAGACCGGCGGTATCGTCGGCGCCGAAGAAGACGGTGCCCGTGGTCGGGCGCTCCAGCCCGGCGATGATGCGCAGCAGTGTGGTCTTGCCCGACCCTGAGGGGCCGAGCAGGCCGAGGAGCTCGCCGGATTTGATCTCGAGGTCGATGCCGTGCAGGGCCGGCGAGACGCCGTAGCTCTTGGTCAGGCCGGTTACGCGGATGTCCATGGGACGGTCCTCAGTGTTTGGCGCCATGCGCCAACTCGTCGCCATAACGCCATTCGAGGATGGTCTTGGCGACGAGAGTGACGAGCGCGAGCATTGCGAGCAGGGAAGCGACGGCGAAGGCGGCGATCGCGGCCGAGCCTCCGCCTTCATAGAGAATCTGGATATGCAGCGGCATGGTGTTGGTGCCGCCGATGACGTGGCCGGACACCACCGAGACCGCGCCGAACTCGCCCATCGCCCTGGCATTGCACAGAAGCACGCCATAGAGCAGGCCCCAGCGGATATTGGGGATGGTTACCGTCCAGAACATTTTCAGCGGCGAGGCGCCGAGGGTCAGCGCGGCTTCCTCGTCGGCCTTGCCCTGGGCCTGCATCAGCGGGATGAGTTCGCGCGCCACGAAGGGAAAGGTGACGAAGATGGTGGCGAGCACGATGCCGGGCAGAGCGAAGATGATCTGGATGCGATGCGCGGAGAGCCAGGGACCGAGCAGGCCTTGCGCGCCGAACAGCAGCACGAAGACCAGGCCCGCCACCACCGGAGAGACGGAGAAGGGCAGGTCGATCAAGGTGATGAGCAGGCTTTTGCCCTTGAAGTCGAACTTGGCTACGGCCCAGGCCGCGATCACCCCGAAGACGATGTTGAGCGGCACGGCGATCAGGGCGACGATAACGGTCATCCACACGGCGGTGCGGGTGTCCGGATCCTCGAAGGATTCAAAATAGGCCGCGGCCCCGCTGCGGAAGGCCTGGTAGAACACCTCGATCAGCGGCATCACCAGAAAGGCTGCGAGGAAGACCAGGGCGATGCCGATCAGCACGCGGCGGACCCAGGATGTCTCGGTGGTGACGGCATGTTCACGGCTGACGGGCGGTTCGCGATAAAGCTCGATCGCCAGTTCGGAGGTCGAATTAGGCATCGCCCATCCTCCTGCGGCTCCAGGCCTGGATCAGGTTGATCGCCAGCAGCATGGCGAAGGAGATCGCCAGCATGATGATGGCGATGGCGGCGGCATCGGCATATTTGTTCTGCTCGAGCTTCTGGAAGATCAGGCTGGGCACGATCTCCGAAACATAGGGAATGTTGCCGGCGATGAAGATCACCGAACCGTATTCGCCGACGGCGCGGGCGAAAGCGAGGGCAAAGCCGGTCAGCACGGCGGGCAGCAGCGGGGGCAGCAGCACGCGCGTCACCGTCTGGAAACGGGTGGCGCCGAGCGTGGCGGAAGCTTCCTCGATCTCCTTGTCGATCTCGGCCAGCACCGGCTGCAATGTGCGCACCACGAAGGGCAGGCCGATGAAGACCAAGGCAACGAAGATGCCCTTGGTGGTGAAGGCGACCTTGATGCCGGCAAGAGCGAAGAACTGGCCGATCCAGCCATTGGATGCGTAGAGGCTCGACAAAGCGAGGCCCGCCACGGCCGTCGGCAGGGCAAAGGGCAGGTCCACCGCAGCGTCGACCAGGCGCTTGCCCGGGAAGTCATAGCGCACGAGCACCCAGGCGACGATGACGCCGAAGACGACATTGACCAGGGCGGCGATGAGGGAAATGCCGAAGGTGACCCTGAGGGCCGCGGCAACCTGTCCCTCGGCCGCAATGGCCAGGATGCCGGAAGGGCCGAGTACGGCCGCCTTCTGCAGCAGCGCGGCTAGGGGGATCAACACGATCAGGCTGAGATAGAAGATCGTGTAGCCGAGCGTCAGCCCGAAGCCCGGCAGGGCGGTCGGCTTGACGAAGGGAGCTCGCAAGGTGGCGGCAAGAGCCATGGGCGGTTCCTGGTGGGGGCGACTTCCTTCTCCCCTTGTGGGAGAAGGTGCCCCGGAGGGGCGGATGAAGGGTGAAACGATGCGCTATCTCGTCGTGCGGTCGCAAGACGTACCGGGCAGGTCGCAAGACCCCTCGTCCGGCGCTGCGCGCCACCTAAGGCACTTCCATAGGAAATGCCAGATCCCGCAAGGGGAGAAGGTTTTTCACCCCTTCGGCTTGTAGATCTGGTCGAAGATGCCACCATCGGCGAAATGCTTGGCCTGGACCTTGGCCCAGCCGCCGAATTGCGGGTCGGAGATGGTGAACAGCTTCAGCTTGGCGAAACGGGCGAGATCGGCCGGATCGGCGGCGGCTTCGTCGCTGGCGCGATAGCCGTTATGGGCGATGATCTTCTGGGCGGCCGGGGTGTAGAGGAAGTCGAGATAGGCCTCGGCCTGCTTCCTGGTGCCCTTGGCGTCGACATTGGCGTCGACGATGCTGACCGGCGGCTCGGCCAGGATCGAGATCGAGGGAACCACGACTTCGAGCTTGTCCTCACCGAATTCCTTCAGCGTCAGGAAGGCCTCGTTCTCCCAGGCGATCATCACGTCACCTACCTCGCGCTGCGCGAAGGTGATGGTAGCGCCGCGGGCGGCACTGTCGAGTACCGGCACATTGCGATAGAGGGCCGCCACGAATTCGCGCGTCTTGTCCTCGTCGCCGCCCGTCTTGTCCCAGGCATAGCCCCAGGCGGCCAGATAGTTCCAGCGCGTGCCGCCGCCGGTCTTGGGATTGCCGGTGATCACGGCAACGTCGGGGCGCACGAGGTCACCCCAATCCTTGATGCCCTTGGGATTGCCCTTGCGCACCACGAAGACGATGGTGGAGGCGTAGGGCGTGGAATTGCGCGGCAGACGGGACTGCCAGTTCTCCGGGATCTTCTTGGTCGCCTTGGCGATGGAGTCGATGTCGTTGGACAGGGCCAGCGTCACCACATCGGCGTCGAGCCCGTCGATGACGGCGCGGGCCTGCTTGCCGGAACCGGCATGGGACTGCTTGATGGTGAGGTCCTCGCCCGTCTTGGCCTTCCAATCCGCCGCGAACGCCTTGTTGATCTCCTTGTACAGCTCGCGCGTGGCATCATAGGAGACGTTGAGGAGCTCGGCGGCGTGAGCGCGCGAAGGCGCGCCGAAGGTCATCCACAGCACGAAGCCGAGGGCCAGCAGCACGGCAAGAGTGTCGCGAAGGCGGGTGAGGCTGGTCATGCCGTTCATTTCACAACCTGGAAGTGGGAAAGGAGAATTTACAACTTCTTCATATATCCACTAAATCAATCGACATTGTCAATGTGTTAAATGTGATAAAATCCACAAGAATAATGTGTTATATGGTTTCCTGGGGGGTGGGTCTCCAAACCCGCCTGGAACCGGCGCACGTACAAAAAAGGCGGGTCCGAAGACCCGCCCCCGAAAAATTGCTGCGCTGCCTCATTGCGGCTTGTAGATCTGGTCGAAGACCCCGCCATCTCCGAAATGCTTGGGCTGGGCGGTCTTCCAGCCCCCGAAGCGGGCGTCGTCGATCGTCACCAGCTTGAGCTTGGGAAAGCGGGCGAGGTCGGCCGGATCGGCGGCCTTCTCATCGATCGGCCGATAGAAATTGTGGGCGATGATCTTCTGGGCGGCCGGGGTGTAGAGGAAGTTGAGATAGGCCTCGGCCTGCTTGCGGGTGCCCTTGGCGTCGACATTGGCATCGACGATGGCGACCGGCGGCTCGGCCAGGATGGAGGAGGAGGGCGAGACGATCTCGTATTTGTCGGCGCCGAACTCCTGCAGCGTCAGGAAGGCTTCGTTTTCCCAGGCGATCAGCACGTCGCCGGTGTCGCGCTGGGCGAAGGTGACGGTGGAACCGCGGGCGCCCGAGTCGAGCACCGGAACGTTGCGATAGAGGGCGGCCACGAAATCGCGGGCCTTGGCCTCGTCGCCGCCATTCTTGTCGAAGGCATAGCTCCAGGCGGCCAGATAGTTCCAGCGCGCGCCGCCGCTGGTCTTGGGATTGGGCGTGATCACGGCGATGCCGGGCTTGACCAGATCGTCCCAATCCTTGACGCCCTTGGGATTGCCCTTGCGCACCACGAAGACGATGGTCGAGGTGTAGGGCGAGGAATTATGCGGCAGGCGCGACTGCCAATTGTCGGGCAGCTTCTTGGTCGCCTTGGCGATGGCGTCGATGTCGCCGGACAGTGCGAGGGTGACCACATCGGCCTCGAGGCCGTCGATGACCGAGCGCGCCTGCTTGCCGGAGCCGCCATGTGATTGCTTGATGGTGAGATCTTCGCCAGCCTTGGCCTTCCAGTCGGCGATGAAGGCCGTGTTGACCTCCTTGTAGAGCTCGCGCGTCGGGTCGTAGGAGACATTCAGCAATTCGGCAGCGCGAGCCCCGGCGAGCGCGCCGAAAATCAGCCAGAGCACGAGGCCGAGAACCAGGAGGACGCCGAGCGTATCCCTCAGGCGCGCCAGGCGAAGCGTTTTGATCGTCATGGGTTCGGTTTCCAGTCGAGAGAAGCTTGGCCAAATCTCCACTAAATCAATCAACCTTGTCAATCTATAAAATGCATAGAGTAATGGTATTATAAATCAATTCACACGCTGGAGATGTGTGACATGAATGCGACAGTGGTCGAGAATGACGGTGCGCCTCGCTTGAGCCCAGCCGGGGCCACCATTGTGCCGGAATTGATCAGCACTTGGTTAACCATAGTGGCAGTTTGGCTCTTGCAGTGAGGCGCGACGGCTGCGCGACCGCCAAGAAATCGTCGCGAGCCGTGTTTCCAGAACGTTCGATTAACCAGCTTTCGCTATGGCTGATTTACCAATTCTGACGACCGGAGGAGTAACCGGAATGATGACGTCCCTGCGCGCGGTCCCTGCACTGCGCTTCGCCGCTGCACTGACCTGCGTGCTCGCACTGGCGGCCTGTAAGAGTAAGTCGGGTGCCGGCGACGGTCTCGGTGGCCCCGGCGGTGCCGGTGGCGGCGGCTATGGAGCGGGCGGTGCTGCATCGCCCGGCAGCCAGCAGGACTTCGTCGTGAATGTCGGCGATCGCGTGCTCTTCCTGGTCGACCAGTCCGACATCACCCCCGAGGGCCAGCAGACGCTGAACAAGCAGGCTCAGTGGCTGAAGGCCTATCCGCGCTACTCCGTGACCATCGAAGGCCATGCCGACGAGCGCGGCACGCGTGACTACAACTTCGCCCTCGGCCAGCGCCGTGCCCAGTCGGTGCGCGACTATCTGATGGCGCAGGGCATTTCCGGCGGCCGCATGCGCACCATCTCCTACGGCAAGGAGCGCCCGGTCGCGACCTGCAACGACATCTCCTGCTGGTCGCAGAACCGCCGCGCCGTCACCGTGTTGAACGGCGGTAATTCCTGAGTTGCAGGCGGGTCTTCGGACCCGCCTGATCCTGCGTGTATTTGAGGCGGACAGAATGTCCGCGGTCACAGCCGACGCGTTGACCACACGAACCTTGCGAGGTTTGCAACGGCAACGTCAAGGCTGGGACCGTGGACGTCTCGTCCGCCTCTTGCTTTTCAAAAGTTGCGTCAATCCTCGTCGCCGAACAGCGGCATTTGCGGTGGTGTAGAACTCGGTACCGCCAGGCCCAGATGGCGATAGGCATGCGGCGTCATCACCCGGCCGCGCGGGGTACGCTGCAGGAAGCCCTGCTGGATCAGATAGGGCTCGATGATGTCCTCGATGGCGTCGCGCGGTTCGGATAACGCGGCGGCGATCGTCTCGATGCCCACCGGGCCACCGCCGAAGCTCAGCGCCACCAGGTTGAGATAGCGATTGTCCATGGCATCGAGCCCGGCCTGGTCGACTTCCAACGCGCTCAAGGCCTTGTCGGCGATGGCTCTGGTGATGGTTTCGGCGCCGAGCACCGAAGCGAAGTCGCGCACGCGGCGCAGCAGGCGGCCGGCGATGCGAGGGGTGCCGCGAGCCCTGCGGGCGATCTCGTTGGCGCCGTCCTCGGCGATCGGCGTGCCCATCACCCGGCCGCCGCGCTTCACGATCAGTTCGAGCTCCTCCACCGTGTAGAACTGCAGGCGGATCGGAATACCGAAGCGGTCGCGCAGCGGCGTGGTCAACAGGCCAGCCCTGGTGGTGGCGCCCACCAAAGTGAACTTGGCGAGGTCGATGCGCACCGATCGCGCCGCCGGTCCCTCGCCGATGATGAGGTCGAGCTGGAAATCCTCCATCGCGGGGTAGAGGATTTCCTCGACCGCTGGATTGAGGCGGTGGATCTCGTCGATGAACAGGACGTCGCGCTCCTCCAGATTGGTGAGCAAAGCGGCGAGGTCGCCGGCCTTGGCGATCACCGGCCCGGAGGTGGCGCGGAAATTGACGCCAAGTTCGCGCGAGACGATCTGGGCCAAGGTGGTCTTGCCGAGGCCCGGCGGCCCGACGAACAGCACATGGTCGAGGGCGTCGCCGCGCTTGCGAGCGGCCTCGATGAAGATGGACAGGTTTTCGCGCGCCTTGG
The DNA here is from genome assembly GCF_052045555.1 of Labrys sp. 22185. Lineage (NCBI taxonomy): Bacteria > Pseudomonadati > Pseudomonadota > Alphaproteobacteria > Hyphomicrobiales > Xanthobacteraceae > Labrys > Labrys sp. 22185. The sequence continues at coordinate 121,775 of NZ_JBQEPH010000017.1, forward strand.
CTTGGCCGACGAACTCGCCGAGGTCCTGCGGGCGCAGCTTTGAGTCGGTCGCATCCTCGTCACGCGAATCGCCGCTCAGGAGGCGGGCGGATTTGGGCGCCTCGCCGCCGGCGTTCTTGCGCGTGGGCTTCATCGCGACAATTCCTTCAGGCCGAGGCGGATGAGCTTGGCCGTCTCGGCGCCTTCACCGGTTTCCCGCAAGGCGGCGGCGACGGCGGCCGAGGCCTGGGTCTGGGCGTAACCGAGATTGACCAGGGCCGATACCGCATCGCTGACCGGGCCGGCGGCGCGCTGCTCGCCGAGATCGGCCTGCAGGCTGATGACGTCGGCGGGAACATGCCCGAAGCTTGGCACCTTGTCCTTGAGCTCGGTGACGATGCGCTGGGCGACCTTCGGACCGACGCCCGGAGAGCGCGCCACGGCTCCCTTGTCGCCGAGGGCGATGGCGGAGGCGAGATCAGCGGGCTTGAGCGTGGACAGAATGGCGAGCGCCACCTTGGTGCCGATGCCCTGCACGGTCTGCAGCAGGCGGAACCAGTCCCGCTCGTTGTCGCTGGAGAAACCGAACAGGCGGATCTGGTCCTCGCGCACATGGGTTTCGATGGCGAGCATGGTCGCCTCGCCCGGGGAAGGCAGGGTGCCGAGCGTGCGGCTGGAACAATAGACGATGTAGCCCACGCCCTGCACGTCGAGGATCACCCAGTCCTCGCCATAGCTGTCAACGATGCCGCGCAATTTGCCGATCATGAAGGTCCTCTCACGGCAGTTCTAGCGCTTTGCCGTGATTCGCGGCATGGGGCGATCCTGGTCGCCAGCGGCCCCAGGGTTTCTCACTTGCCGAACAGGGCGCTGAGTTCGGCATAGGTCATGGCGTCCTTGGCAAAGCCGAAGGTGCCCTGGTCGCGCAGTTCGAGGGCAGCCCGCTTCAGGGCGCCGAAAGCCGCCCGGGTGAAGGAGCCGCCGACACTGACGCGGCGCACGCCGAGCCTGGCGAGATCGGCAACGGTGAAATCCTGACCGCCCACGGTGAACAGGACGTTGAGCGGCCTGTCGATCGAGCTAAGCACGCTGGAAATCTGGTCGAGCCGAGTCAGGGCCGGTGCGTAGAGCACCTCCGCCCCTGCTTCCTGGAAGGCCTGCAGACGACGGATGGTGTCGTCGAGGTCGGCGATGCCGTGCAGGAAGTTCTCGGCGCGGGCGGTGAGCACGAAACCCCCGGCGCGTGCCGTCTCTGCCGCTGCACGCACCCGGTCGACGGCGTGGCCGAATTCATAGATCGGCTGGTCGGGCCGACCTGTGGCATCCTCGATCGAGCCGCCGGCAAGCCCCACCTCGATGCCGGCAAGGATGGTGAGCCGGCAGTCCTCGGGAGCGTCGCCGAAACCGTTTTCGAGATCGGCGCTTACCGGCAGGCTGGTCGCCTCCACGATGGCTCGCGCATTGGCGAGGGTTTCCTCGCGCGACATCTGGCCGTCCTTGCGGCCCACCGTGAAGGCTAGGCCGGCACTGGTGGTGGCGATCGCCGAAAAGCCGAGGGAATCCAGCAATTTCGCCGATCCGGCATCCCAGGCATTGGGAATGAGGAAGAGTTCGGGACGCTGATGCAGTTCGGAGAAGACGGCGGCGCGGCTGGCCTGGGTCATGGCGAATCCTCGGATAAATTCACGATTTGTTCTAAGGATGGAGATCGCGGGAGGCAAGCGCAATTTCCCGGGACCGCCAGCCGTCAGCCGGCCTGGAACCTATTTCAGGAGCGCTGCCAGATTGTGGCTGGTGCGATGATGGGCATGGGTGATGGCGACGGCGAGGGCGTCGGCCGCGTCGTCCGACTTCGGATCGGCCTTGGGCAGCAACACCTTGATCATCAGGCGGATCTGCTTCTTGTCGGCATGGCCGGAGCCCACCACGGTCTTCTTGACCAGGTTCGGTGCATATTCGTTGACGGCGAGGCCGGCCTGGGCCGGTACCAGCATGGCGATCCCGCGAGCCTGGCCGAGCTTGAGGGTCGCCGTGGCATCCTTGTTGACGAAGGTTTTCTCCACCGCCGCCTCGTCCGGCTCGAAACGCGTCACTACCTCGGTGAGGCCCGTATGCAGCTCGAGCAGGCGGTGGGCGAGCTCCTCATTGTCGTCGGAAAACACCGTGCCACAGGCAATGAAGGACAGCCGGTTGGCCAGCACCTCGATCACGCCCCAGCCGGTGCGGCGCAGGCCTGGGTCGACGCCGAGGATGCGGATGGGGGTCTGTGACATGATTTTCCCGGGTGCGCGGACGTCTCGTCCGCATCTTGGAACCCTAGCGCGCGGAAGGATGGGCAGATGCGGACGTCGCGACATGCTCGCATGTCGCTGTGACGTCCACGCACCCGGAAGGGGTTACTCCGCCAGTTTCGCCATCAGCGCGTCGGAGAGCTCGAAATTGGCGTAGACATGCTGGACGTCGTCATGATCGTCGAGATTGTCGACCAGGCGCATCAGCTTCTCCCCGGTCTCGTCGTCGACGGCGATGGTGTTCTGTGGACGCCAGACCAGCCCGGATTTGCGGGCTTCGCCGAGCTGGGTTTCCAGGGCCTTGGTGACTTCGGCAAGGTTCTCGGCGGCGCAGATGAATTCGTGTCCCTCCTCGGAGGAGGCGCAATCGTCGGCGCCGGCTTCCAGCGCCGCTTCCAGCATGGCATCGGGCGAACCCTTGTCGGCGTCGTACTCGACCACGCCGACGCGGTCGAACATGAAGGACACCGCGCCCGTCTCGGCCAGGTTGCCGCCGGCCTTGGTGAAATAGGAGCGCACGTCGGAGGCCGTGCGGTTGCGGTTGTCGGTGAGGGCTTCCACGATCAGCGCCACGCCGCCGGGCCCATAGCCCTCATAGCGGATCTCATCATAGTTCTCGCCGTCGGCGCCGGCAGCCTTCTTGATGGCGCGGTCGATATTGTCCTTGGGCATGTTCTCGGCCCGGGCGGCCAGCACGGCCGCGCGCAGGCGCGCATTCATGTTGGGATCGGGCAGGCCGAGCTTGGCCGACACCGTGATTTCACGGGCGAGCTTGGAGAAGAGCTTCGAGCGCTTGGCATCCTGCTTGCCCTTGCGATGCATGATGTTGGCGAACTGGGAATGACCGGCCATATGTCTTGCCTTGATGTCGTCTTGGGGACTCGGTGAAGTACGAGCCGAATGAAACGCCGGTCCGAAGATCGGCAATTGTGGCGCGGCTTATAGAATTGGTGGCGAGAAAAATCCATCCCGCCGCGTCGTTTGCCGTGGATTCACCAAAACGCCGGCTCGGCCTGCGACAATTTTCCACCGATTCTCACCGGGGCGATCTTCACCGCCAGGCCCGTACGGTCGTCGGTCTCCACCGCCAGGCCCGACAGGGTCGCCTCGCCGGTCGCCGGCTCGAAGCGCAGGCCCGGTGTCTTCTGGATGAAGCGGCGCACCGGCTCCTCCTTGTCCATGCCGAGCACGCTGTCATAGTCGCCGCACATGCCGGCATCCGACATATAGGCGGTGCCATGGCTGAGGATCTGATGATCGGCCGTCGGCACATGGGTATGGGTGCCGATCACCAGGCTGGCGCGCCCATCGGCGAAATGGCCGAGGGCCTGCTTCTCGCTGGTCGCTTCGGCATGCACGTCGACCACCACCGCATCGGCGCCAAGGCCGAGCGGGCAGGCGGCGAGTTCGCGCTCGAGGGCTGCGAAGGGGTCATCGAGTGCATCCATATAGACGCGGCCCATCACCTGGATGACGAGCAGGCGGGTGCCGTTCTTCAGGTCCACCAGGGTGGCGCCGCGCCCCGGCGTACCCTTGGGATAATTGGCCGGGCGGATCAGCCTTGGGGCTCGCTCGATGAAAACGAGGGCCTCGCGCTGGTCGAAGGAATGGTTGCCGAGCGTGACCACATCGGCACCGGCGGCGACGACCTCGTCGAAGATCGCCTCGGTCAGGCCGAAGCCGCCGGCGGCGTTCTCGCCATTGATGATGACCGCATCGAGCTTCCAGGCTTCGCGCAGGCCCGGCAGGCGTTCGATCACGGCATTGCGACCGGTGCGGCCGACGATGTCCCCCAAGAACAACAGACGCATATCAACGCCCCGTCACTGTGATGATTTCGTTTTCGGTGGCGATGGCGTCGAGCGGCACGTCATGGTGCTCGGACGGCAGGAACGCGACTTCCTGGCAGGCAAAGGCATAGCCGAGGGTGAAGACGGGGTGCATTGCCCGCAATTGGGGAATGGTGCGGTCGTAGAAGCCCGCGCCATAGCCGATGCGGTAGCCGCGGCGATCGAAAGCGACCGGGGGCACCAGCAGCACCTGCGGATGGACTTCCTCCGCCTCGGGCGCAGGCTCGGGGATGTTGTGGCGACCGACCACCAGGGGGTCGCCCGGCGCCCAGGAGCGGAAAGTGAGGGGGTGGCCATAGCGAGGCGTGGTCGGCAAAGCGAGCCTGCGGCCCGTATGGTGCAGGCGTTCGGCAATCTCGTCCGGATGGATCTCGTCGCGAAAAGCCTGGTAGAGGCCGACGATGCCGCTGGTGTATTTCAGGCGGCTGAAGGCGTGATGGGCGGCTCTGGCCGTCGCTGCCTGGCGCTGATGACCGCGGATCTCTGAGCGCGCCGCCATTGCCTTGTGGCGCAACTGGGTCTTGTGATCGGTGGAGGCCATTACACGCTTGGCAAAGACAAATTTGGAATGAGGAGGGAGCGGGCCACCTCGGCCGTTGGACGGTTCGATCCCGGGCGCCTACTGATGTAGGTGGGCGCCGTAATGTCCAAGCCCTCGAGCGAGAACAGTGACAGCTCCCTTGGGAGTCGTATGGCCCCGGGGATACAGTTGTCCTGACGAACCAGGCAGCACCGCACCGAGATAATAAGGGCGAGACGGTGCGAGCGCCAGAGGTCGATGAAAATATTCAGGCGTTTTCCCGGAGCGCGGACTTCCCGGGATCGCAGGCATCTCAGCGACGTGCTTGCATGTCGCGATTGTCTGCCGTTTCTGCAAGCACAGTGTTTCCAAGAGCAGGCAGGGATGCCTGCGATCCCAGAAAATACGGAAGCGCTAGACGCCGGTCTTGGACAAGGAATCGATCAGCTTCTCGACTCGGCTGGCGGCGTCCGTCAGGGCCTGCGTCACGCGCATCTGGGTCTGCTGCTCGCGCTGCAGCGCATTGTCGCGGGTCTGGCGCAATTCATCGAGATCATGCTGCAGGGAAGCCGCCCGCCGCTGCATTTCCGACAATTCGTCTGCGACCATGATGCCGGCCATCACGGCAAGGCGCATGTCGCCGATCTCGCCGAAAGAGGAACGCAGGGCATCGATCTTGGCGTCGAGCTGACGACCGAGGCCGAGGAGATGTTCTTCCTGGCCCTCGTCGCACGCCATGCGATAGGCGCGGCCCGCAATGGTAACGGATACATGCGCCATGCTAGCTGTCCTGCGGCTCAAGCACGTAACGGATGGAATCCATCGCCTGGTCGAGGCGTCGCGATACATCGCGATTGGCGGTTTCCATAGCAGCGAACCGTGCATAGCTCGCGTCGAGTTCCAGAGCCAGACGGTTGCGATCCTCAGAGAGTGCCTGCACTTCGATGCGATGTCCGCCGATGGTGCGATCGAGTTCCGCGCGATGTTCGGCGGCCTCCTCGAGCTGGGCCAGGGCCGTATTCAATCGTTGCAAGGCTGCATCCACAGACAAGGGCCTACTCACTCTTTCCCTATGGCGGCATTCCATCGAATCATGACGGGACCGCTCCGCGTTTTTGCTTAAATATCAAAGTATCGCGGTTTCGCACCACGGCCAAGCGAAAGCCGCCGGCCTTCCCCTGATGATACCTCCTGCTTTCGATCACCCCACCATCGGTTGCGTGAATTTCAGGCACAAGCCCGGGGATCATTGACAGTCGGGGATGAGGTGCTAAGAACCCACCGCTCTTTTTGCCAAATTCCGGCGAATTTCATCAGGAAACACTCCATGGCACTCACCGAAATGCAGAACCGCCTGGCCAACGCCATCCGTGGCTTGGCGATTGATGGGGTTGAGGCCGCCAAGTCCGGCCATCCCGGCATGCCCATGGGCATGGCCGATGTCGCCACCGTCCTGTTCACGCGTTTCCTGAAGTTCGATGCAGCCAATCCCCATTGGGCCGATCGCGATCGCTTCATTCTGTCGGCCGGCCACGGCTCGATGCTGCTCTATTCGCTGCTATATCTGACTGGCGTGCCGGGCATGACGGTCGAGGAGCTCAAGCATTTCCGCCAGCTTGGTTACAAGACCCCCGGCCATCCGGAGAACTTCCACACCGTCGGCGTCGAGACCACCACCGGCCCGCTCGGCCAGGGCATCTCTACTGCCGTCGGCTTTGCCTTCGCCGAGAAGATGCTGGCTGCCCAGTTCGGCAAGAAGGTGGTCGACCATTTCACCTATGTGATCGCTTCCGACGGCGACCTGATGGAAGGCGTCAGCCAGGAGGCGATCGCGCTCGCCGGCCACTACAAGCTCAACAAGATGATCGTCCTGTGGGATCACAACGGCATCTCCATCGACGGCCCGCTGACGCTTTCGGACTCGGTCGACCAGATCAAGCGCTTCCAGTCCGCCGGCTGGCGCGCCGTGAATGTCGACGGCCATGACCAGGATGCCATCGCTGCCGCCATCGAGGCCGCCCAGAAGTCGAACAAGCCGACGCTGATCGCCTGCAAGACCACCATCGGCTTCGGTTCGCCCCACCGCGCCGGCACCTCCAAGGCCCATGGCGAACCGCTGGGGCCGGAAGAAGCCAAGCTCTCCAAGGAGAATCTCGGCATTACCGGTGCACCCTTCGAGGTGCCCGCCGACGTGCTCAAGGCCTGGCGCGAGGCCGGCTCGCGTGGCGCCGGCGCCCGTCAGGCCTGGGAAGAGCGTTTCGCGACCCTCTCCGAGCGCAAGCAGGCCGAGTTCACGCGCCGCATGGATCACGTGCGCCCCGCCAAGCTCGGCAAGGCCATTCTCGCCCATAAGAAGGCGCTCGCCGCCAATCCCACCGCGATGGCCACCCGCAAGTCGTCCGAAGCAGCCCTCAACGTGATCGTCGAGGTCATGCCGGAACTGGTGCTCGGTTCGGCCGACCTGACGCCCTCCAACAACACCAAGGCCAAGGGCCTGGTCGAGATCACCCCGAAGGATTTCAAGGGACGCTATATCCATTGGGGCATTCGCGAGCATGGCATGGCCGCCGCGATGAACGGCATCTATCTGCATGGCGGCTTCGTGCCCGCCGGCGGCACCTTCTTCGTCTTCACCGACTATGCCCGCCCGGCCATTCGCTTGGCGGCCTTGATGGGCACCTGCCCGGTCTATGTCATGACCCATGACTCGATCGGCCTCGGCGAGGACGGCCCGACCCACCAGCCGGTCGAGCATCTGGCCGCCTGCCGCGCGATCCCGAACATGCGCGTCTTCCGACCCTGCGACGCGATCGAGACCGCCGAGTGCTGGCAGCTCGCGCTGGAGCGCACCAACGGGCCGACCATCCTGGCGCTGACCCGCCAGAATCTGCCTCTGCTGCGCGAAGCCACCACGGCCAATCTGTGCGCTCAGGGCGCCTATGAGCTGGCGGGCACCGGCGGCGGCAAGGCCGCGGTGACGCTGTTCGCTTCGGGCTCCGAGGTCGAGATCGCCATGAATGCCCGCTCCATCTTGAACCAGCGCGGCGTGCCGACCCGTGTGGTCTCGGTGCCTTCGCTGGAACTGCTCCTGGCACAGCCGGAAGAGGTCAAGGCCAAGATCATCGGCGATGCACCGGTGAAGGTCGCCGTGGAAGCGGCCGTCCGCTTCGGCTGGGATGCCGTGATCGGTCCCGATGGCGGCTTTGTCGGCATGACCGGTTTCGGCGCCTCCGGCCCGATCAAGGACCTCTACAACCATTTTGGCATCACGGCGGAAGCCGTGGCCGAAACCGCCCTGCGCCGCCACAACGGCTGAGCATGAGCTGTAAACGGGCGGGGCGCATATGAGTGCGCTCCGCTCTAACTCTTTGTTTTGACGCGTTTTCCTAATCGAGAAGTCGATCGGCTTTTCCGGAAAATGCTCTAGCTGAAGGCAGAGAAAGGAAATATCGGATGACAGTTCGTGTCGCCATCAACGGCTTCGGCCGCATCGGCCGCAACATCCTGCGCGCCATCGTCGAAGGCAAGCGCAAGGATATCGAAGTCGTCGCCATCAACGACCTCGGGCCGGTGGAGACCAACGCCCATCTGCTGCGCTACGATTCGATCCATGGCACTTTCCCCGCCGAGGTGAAGGTCGAGGGCGATTCCATCGTCGTGCAGGGCAAGAAGATCAAGGTCACTGCGATCAAGGATCCGGCCCAGCTTCCCCACAAGGAGCTGAACATCGACATCGCGATGGAATGCACCGGCATCTTCACGTCCCGCGACAAGGCGGCCGCCCATCTCAAGGCCGGCGCCAAGCGCGTGATCGTCTCCGCGCCCTGCGACGGCGCCGACCTCACCGTGGTCTATGGCGTCAATCACCAGGACCTGACCAAGGATCACCTGGTCATCTCCAACGCTTCCTGCACCACCAACTGCCTGACGCCGGTGGCCAAGGTGCTGCACGATGCCTTCGGCATCGAGCGCGGCTTCATGACCACGATCCACTCCTACACCAACGACCAGCCCTCGCTGGACCAGATGCATAAGGATCTCTACCGCGCCCGCGCTGCGGCGCTGTCGATGATCCCGACCTCGACCGGTGCCGCCAAGGCCGTCGGCCTGGTGATGCCCGAGCTGAAGGGCCGTCTCGACGGCACCTCGGTCCGCGTGCCTACGCCCAACGTCTCGGTGGTCGACCTCAAGATCAACACCAAGAAGAAGACCAGCGTCGAGAAGGTCAACGAGGCCATCATCAAGGCTGCCAAGCGCGGCCCGCTCAAAGGCGTGCTGACCTATACCGACGAGCCGCTGGTGAGCCGCGACTTCAACCACAACCCGGCGTCCTCGATCTTCGCGCTCGATCAGACCAAGGTCATCGACGAGAAGTTCGTGCGCATCCTGACCTGGTACGACAATGAGTGGGGCTTCTCGAACCGCATGTCCGACACGGCGGTGCATTTCGCCAGCCTGATCTGAGTTCGTTTTCAATGAAATGAGCAAGGTGCCGCGGGTAACTGCGGCGCCTTTTCTTTTGAGTAGCTTCCTGACCGGAAGTACTGCCGGCCGAAATCGGTTGCTTGTCCCCGGGCAGGCGGCTGTGATTGACTGGTGCTGCAGCGAAGGGGAGTGAAGCCACATGGCTCGGCGAGGCGTCTGGTTGTTCGTTCTGCTCTTCGTCGTTTTGAGCCCGATGGCGGCTCGAGCCAGTTCCGATAGCGACTGCAAACCGGGCTGGAGAGTGGCGGGTACCGAATTCAACAGCTGCAGCAATCTGGCCGTCCTGCAGCCCGGTAATGACACACGCGCCAATCTGCTGCTCCTGCTCGCCGATCTGGAGGACAAGCAGCCTGCCCCGGTTCGGCCGGATCAGGAGGGGGCGGAAAAGACGCTCATAGAACCGAGCGATTGGGCGACCTTCCGCGGCACGCTCTATCCCTCGGCTGCAATCGGCGGCAATGGGCCCTACGCTGCGGGCGAGGGCTCGCGCTGCCGCAGCAATGATGCAGGCGCCGCCGATTTCGTGGCGACGCTCAAGGCGGAGCAGGGCGTGACGGCGGGCGAAAGGGACGAGTTGATCGCCGCCCGGCAGGGCCTCAGGCCCGATTGCACGGGAGCCGGCGCTGGGCAGGAGGCCGTTTCCGCGGCTGCCGCGCATGCGCGCTCGCCCCGGGCCAGGGACTTTGCCGCCTACCTGTCGGGAGCGGCGGCCTTCTATGCCGGCGATTTCGACGCGGCCGCCCGGCATTTTGCTGCTCTGAACGGTTCAGCACAGCCCTGGCTGAAGGAGAGCGGGCGCTATCTTCTGGGCCGCGTCGAGGTGAACAGGCTGCAGGCTGGGGCCTTCGACGAGTATGGCAATCTGAGGGAGGTTGCGCAGCGCGACATCGGCAAGGCGACCGAGGCGGAAACGGCCCTGCAGGGCTATCTGACAGCCTATCCGAACGGGCGCTATGCCGCCTCTGCCCGCGGTCTGCTGCGCCGGGTCTATTGGATGAGCGGCGCCAACGCCAAGCTGCTCGCCGACTATGAGCGCCTGTTGGGCCAGAAGGCGAGCGAGCGGGGTGTTTCCGCTGCCGACCTTGCCGAGGAACTGGATACCAAGCTGTTGCCCCTGCTCGGGACCGAACAGGTGCGCTCGCCTTTGCTGCTGGCGACCCTGGACCTGGTCCGCATGCGTAAGGGCGGTGCCCTCAGCGGCGAGGCGTGCTGCAGCAAGGCCCTGACCTTGGATGAGTTGAACGGACAACGCGAATTCTTCGCAGGCAAGACGGAGCTGTTCGATTTTCTGCTCGCGTCCTATCAGTTGCATGTCGCCCGCCAGCCGCGCGCCGTGCTGGGCCTCATCGCCGATCGGGCGCAGCAGAAAAACTATGACAACTTGGAATTCAGCCGGCAGGTGTTGCGTGGGGTCGCGCTGGATTCTGTGAAGGACCGCAATGCGCGCGGCTTTTGGCTCGACCTCGTCGGTGGGGCGAACCCAACCAGCCAGCGTGTCGTCATCGAACTGGCCGTGGCCATGCATGACGAGCGGGCGGGCAAGCCCGAACGCAGCTTCGAGCCGGCCTCGCCGGTGCGCAACGAGATCATTCGACAAACCTTGCTGCGCTACAGCGCCGGTCCCCAATTGCTGCGCGGCCAGGCAAAGGATACCGCCGCCTCGCCGGCCGAGCGGGCGACCGCCCTGTACACGCTGCTCTATCGCGATCTCACCCGCGGCGCCTACAAGGCCTTTCCAGGGGATTTGGCGCTGGTGCCCACCGATGCCAAGCCTGAGGCGGATCCCGGTGACGCCGAAGGCGACGGCGCGCCATCCTCGGATGTGTTCATCAAACCGGAAACGGCGTCGGATTTCCCTTGCCCCGATCTCAAGAGCAGCATTGCAACGCTGTCCGCCACTCCACGCCACATCGGGGCACGCTTGTGTCTGGGGGAGTTCATCCGTCTCAACGGCCTCGATCAGGCTTTCCTGGACACGCTGCCGGCGAAGGATGAGCTCGGCGGCAATGGGGTACTTTTCCCGGGCCGGAAATTCTCGCGGCTCGAAGTGTATCGCTCCGTTGCAGGCGCGGCGGGTGCGACCGCCGATCAAAAGGCCTATGCTCTCTATCGTGCCATCTGGTGCTTCGCGCCGACGAGCAAGAATGGCTGCGACGACAGTGTCGTGCCCGTTGCCCAGCGAAAGGCCTGGTTCCAGAAGCTGAAACGCGATTATGCGCAATCACGTTGGGCGCAGTCTCTCGAATATTACTGGTAGACATGCTGCGCTCGGCATGTGCCCTCGTCATTGCCCTGGCGGCTGGCGGTGTCGCGGCCGCGGAAGCTCCCGTCGATGCCGCCCGCCATTACAGTTTCTGGTTGTGGGCGGGCGTGAGGACGCAGCCCGAACTCGCACGGGCCCGCGAGCTCTATCTCCTGGCGTCGGAGGTCGGTGGACGGGAACCGGTTCGCCTCCTTTCGCGGCGAAGCGCCGTTCCCCACCTTCCCGATACGCCGCTGTGGCTGGTGGTGCGCGTCGAGACCCTGGCATGGCCGCCGCAGATCTACGGCCAGGTTCTCGCCCAGCTCGGGCGCTGGCGTGCGGCAGGTAACCGCGTCATCGGCCTGCAGATCGATTTCGACGCCCGGACGCGCCATCTGGAGAGCTACGCTTCCTTCCTCGCGGGCCTGCGCCGTCAATTGCCGGTGGAATACCGGCTCGGCATCACCGGCCTGATGGATTGGAGCAGCAATGGCGATCCCAAGGGGCTGGAAGCGCTCGGCGGCGTCGTCGACGAAGTGATCATCCAGACCTATCAGGGACGCCGCACGATCCCCGGCTATGCCGCCTATCTTTCGCGTTTGGGCCGGCTGCGGATGCCCTTCCGCATCGGCCTCGTGCAGGCCGGCGACTGGCAGGAGCCGCCTGGCCTCACCGACAATCCCTGGTTTCGCGGCTATGTCGTGTTCCTGCAGAATCCGGCGCGGCGTTGATCTTGGGATCGTGCAGTTGCCGCTCGTTCAATGAGATGTCGCGCCGCCGGCGGAGCGGCACTCATCGGCAGATCTCCCGAGATGTTCGGAGCGCGCTACGCGTGACTCCTGGCGCTGGTCCCGCCGATATCCGGACAGGAAGAGCCGGACGCCGCTTTCGATCACGCGGTCGATCTCGGTATCGCTGACGGGCTGGGCAGCGAGCACTTCGCGCAGGTGCAGATTGCCGTGGACCAGGCTCAGGAATTGCTGCGCGGCGAGATCGGGATCGGAGACGGCCAGGCAGCCTTCCGCGCTGCGGGCCGCGATATAGGCGGACAATCTTTCGAGCAGCACCCGTGCGCCGTGCTCGTAGATGATGCGGCCGAGATGGGGAAAGCGTGCCGACACGCAGATCAGCGAGCGATAGATCTCCGTGGCCCGGTTCGAGCCGAACAGTCCGACATAGTTGCGCGCCACCTGCAGCAAGACGGTTTCCATGTCGGTCGATCCGACCGTCCTGCACCAGATCTCGACCGCAGCGGCGGCCATCTCCTGCACGACGAGCGATGCGAACAGCTCTTCCTTGCTGGCAAACAGGCCGCAAGCCTTGGCCTCGGCAATGCCGGCACTTGCGGCGATGTCCTCCATGCTGACGGCATCGTAGGGCCTGGTGAAGAACTTCCTCCGGGCGGCACGCAGCAAGTGCCGGGCGCAGACGATCGCATCGTCACTGCCCTTCATTGTCATGAGAGGGGAGGATAGGTCGGAGTTGGGATCTGCAGTCACGGTCGGCTCCCTTCACAGCCTCGCGAGCGATAGCTTCGCATTGGAAATTTATATCGTATTACGATATAAATGTCATGCACAAGTACGTTTGCGACAACCGCGGAGACCATGATGATTTCGACTCTTTTTTCCGGAAAGCGGGTACAGGATTGGTTGCTGCTCCTGCTGGCGCTCGGTCTGTTCAGTACGCCCTGGCTCGCCGGGTTCAGGGCGATGGAGGTGCCGACTTGGCACGCCTGGGTGATGGCTTTCCTGCTTGCCTATCTGGCCTTGGCGGCTTTGAGCGAGGCCAGGCAATGGGAGGAATGGGTGACGCTGGGACTGGGCCTCTGGCTCATCGTGGCGCCATGGGTGCTGCGCTTTTCCTCCGACACAGCGCCCGAACGCGCCCATTGGCTGGTGGGCGGGCTGGTGATCGTGATTTCCCTGGCGGCTGAGTGGCGTTTTCGCCATGCCCGGACGAGTTGAAGCCGAACGCACTGCTCGCCTGCCTTGCCGACAAAGGAGGCTTTTGTGATGGAATATCGTCTCGAAAAGATCCATATCGCCGACCGGGCCGATCGCTCCGCCTATATCGTGCAGCGGCTGAACGAATATGCGGCCGAGGGCTGGCGGGTCGTCAGCATCGATCTGAGGATACACCCGTCTTTCGCAGTGGAGGATCTGCCGGTGCTGCTCGAGCGCAAAAGGGTCTGACGGCGGCGGACCGGTGCGCCTGCCGTTTCGAGCCGACGGCGCCCCGTCATCCCGGCGCCGTCATGTGCATCACCGCCGCTGGCAGTGGCTCCGGGTTCACTGCGGGTCGAGGATGCGCCAGTCGAAGCTGCCGGCCCAATCGGCGAAGCTGTGCCAGTTCACCTCGGGAAAATCCCTGCGCAGGGCAGCGATGTCGACGTCGTAGCCGATCCGATCGAACCACTCGAACATGATGGCGGCATCCTCGCTCTGCTGGCGGATCGCGGCGGTCGGTACTTCCTGGTAACGGATCGGACGGCCGGTTGCCTGCGAGAGAATTCGCACCTGTTCCTCGCCGGAGAGTTCGTCTCCCGCATAGTCGAAGCGTTTGCCGAAGACCCTTTCGCGACGCTCGACCAGAGCGGCGTTGAATGCACCGATATCGGCCAGCGCCACCTGCTGCAAGGCGCGCTTGGCCGGGACAGCGAGGGCGTGCACGCCTTGGCGCAGGCCGCCGATCGACCAGGAGGCCACGATGTTTTCCATGAAAAAGACTGGGGCGCTGATCGTATAGGGCACACCCAGCCCCGCAATATGCCGTTCGACCTGATATTTGCTGTCGAAATGCGGGATGCCGGTGGCCTTGTCGGCGTCGGCGACCGACGAGTAGATCAAGTGCCCGATGCCGGCCGCCTTGGCCGCATCGGCGGCGGCGATGCCCTGGCGGGTTTCTCCGTCTGTGCCATCAGCCAGCATGGTTCCCATCAGGAACATGGTGTCGACGTTGCTGGCTGCCTTGACGATGGAGGCCGTGTCGTCGAGATCGCCAGGCACGATCTGTGCACCCGCCGCCGCCAGGGCCTGCGCGCCGGCACTGTCGGGCCTGCGGCTCAATGCCTTGACGTTGTGTCCCCTGGAAAGCAGGGCGCGGGTAACGGCACCTCCCTGCTGACCCGTGGCGCCGGTCACCAATATAGTCCGCTTCGTGGTCATTGCATCGCTCCATTGCTTGTGATGAAGCCAATTTAGCGCTGCCGCATCGAACCATAATGGGCTATTATCGGAAAACATCGTCCCAAATTTGGATATAATGCTCGATCTCAACGATATTCTGGTCTTTGCCCGGGTGGTCGAGGCCGGCAGTTTCACCGGGGCTGCCCGGCTGCTCCGCGCGCCCAAGACGACAGTGAGCCGCCGGATCGCCGCACTCGAACAGGCCGTCGGTGCGCGCCTGCTGCAGCGCACGACGCGGAGCCTCGCCATGACGGAGGCCGGGCGTCTCTATTACGAACGCAGCAGCGAGGCGCTGAGGCTGATCGACGAGGCAAACCTGCGCCTTGCCGAAGCAAGAACGGAACCTTCGGGGACGATCCGCATCTCCGCCCCTGCCGGATTTGCCGATCATCTGCTCAATAGTGCCGTGTTCGACTTCCTGGCCGCCCATCCCAAGACCAAGGCTGAATTGATCCTGACCGACGACCGGCTCAACCTGATCGAGCATGGCATCGATCTGGCCTTCCGGACCGGGATCCTGCCGGATTCCACTTTGATCGCGCGCAAGCTTGGCACCACGCATCGAATTTTGTGCGCCAGCCCGGACTATCTCACGCGATTCGGAACGCCGCAGGTGCCAGCGGATCTCGCCCGGCATGCCTGCGTGATCGTCGGCCCCTCGGTGGAGGGGGCGTCATGGCTGCTTGAGGGGCCGGAGAGCCAGGAAACAGTGGCAGTTTCAGGCCGCTTTGCCGTCAACGACATGCATTCGGCGCTATCGGCGACCATTGCCGGCTATGGCATCGCCCAACTGCCCCACCAGCTCGCAAGACCGGCCCTGCAGGATGGGCGGCTGCAGCGTATTCTCGAAGATCATACCATGTCAGCCGGTGGTCTCTATGTCGTCTATCCCAGCAGCCGGCATCTGTCGCCTTTGGTCAAGGCTTTCATCGAGCTGGCGGTGCGAAAGCTCGACACGCAATTGTTCCGATGAGTGCCGACGCCGAAAGGATCGATATGTCCGTGCCGAGCTATCTCTCGATGCAATTTAGATCCTTTGGCTGTCTTGAACGCTTTATCGATCCGCCGGCTTGCTCTATTGCTCGCCGGTGATTTTGCGAGGCAGGCGGGGTGTGCTAGGGCGTGTGGTGAGTATGGCTTGGTGCCAATCCATGCTGACGCCTCGGGCACTTTGCCGAAAACAGATGGACAGGACAGGCATGAGCGCTTTTCGCACCCTCGACGACGTGAATGTGGAAAACAAGCGCGTTCTGGTCCGCGTCGACCTGAACGTCCCGATGGAGAACGGTGTCGTCGGCGATGCCACCCGCATCGAGCGCATCATCCCCACCGTCCTCGAACTCGCTCGTGCCAAGGCCAAGGTCATTCTGCTCGCCCATTTCGGCCGGCCCAAGGGCGTGGACCCCAAGGAAAGCCTGAAGCCCGTCGCCGCCAAGCTCGCCGAGATCGCCAAGCGGCCGGTCGCCTTTGCCGAGGACTGCATCGGCGAAGCCGCGGCCAAGGCGGTGGCGGCGATGCAGCCGGGCGACATTCTCTGCCTGGAGAACACCCGCTTCCATCCGGGCGAGGAAAAGAACGATCCGGACTTCGTCAAGGCGCTGGCCGCCAATGGCGATATCTGGGTGAACGATGCCTTCTCGGCTGCGCATCGCGCCCATGCCTCCACCGAAGGCCTCGGGCACGTCCTGCCCGCCTATGCCGGCCGCACCATGCAGGCCGAGATCGAGGCGCTGTCCCGCGCCCTCGAACAGCCCAAGCGCCCGGTCGTCGCGGTGGTCGGCGGCGCCAAGGTCTCGACCAAGCTCGAGCTCCTCGGCAATCTCGTCGCCAAGGTCGATGCCCTGATCATCGGCGGCGGCATGGCCAACACCTTCCTGCATGCCCAGGGCGTCGGCGTCGGCAAATCGCTGGCCGAGCGTGACCTTGCCGATACCGCCCGCTCCATCCTCGCCAAGGCGGAGAAGGCCAATTGCGCCATCATCCTGCCCGTCGACGCCGTGGTGGCCTATCATTTCGCCGCCGATGCGCCGAACCATGCCTATGGCCTCGATTCGATCCCGCTCGACGGCATGATCCTCGATGCCGGCCCGCAATCGGTGGAGCGCATCAAGGGCGCCATCGACGAGGCGGAGACGCTGGTGTGGAACGGCCCGCTGGGGGCTTTCGAGCTGCACCCCTTCGACCACGGCACGGTGGCGGCGGCCAAGCATGTCGCCGCGCGCACCAAGGCCGGCAAGCTGCTGTCGGTTGCCGGCGGCGGCGACACGGTGGCGGCGCTCAACCATGCCGGGGTCGCCGACCAGTTCTCCTATGTCTCGACCGCGGGCGGCGCTTTCCTGGAATGGCTGGAAGGCAAGCCGTTGCCGGGTGTGGAGATCCTGCGCGCCTGAACGGCGCCGTACGGCTCGCCGTCCACGCCGATCGTCTCGGAGATCTCGCAATGGCACGCATCACCCTTCGCCAGCTGCTCGACCATGCCGCCGAGCAAGGCTATGGCGTCCCTGCCTTCAACATCAACAATATGGAGCAGGTGATCGCCATCATGGAGGCCGCCAAGGCCACCGGCTCGCCGGTGATCATGCAGGCCTCCCGCGGGGCGCGCCAATATGCCAACGACATCATGCTGACCAAGATGATGGATGCGGCGGTCGAGATCTATCCCGACATCCCGGTCTGCGTGCATCAGGACCATGGCGACAACGAAGCCACCTGCCTGACCGCCATCCAGGCCGGCTTCACCTCGGTGATGATGGACGGCTCGCTCAAGGAGGACGGCAAGACGCCGGCCGACTATGCCTATAATACCGGCATCACCCGCCGTGTCGTCGACATGGCCCATTGGGTCGGCGCCTCGGTGGAGGGCGAGCTCGGCGTGCTCGGCAGCCTGGAAAGCGGCATGAGCGAGGCTGAGGATGGCCATGGTGCCGAAGGCGAGCTCTCGCATGACCTGCTGCTGACCGATCCCGACGAGGCGGTGAGGTTCGTCAAGGACACCAAGGTCGATGCGCTCGCCATCGCCATGGGCACCTCGCATGGCGCCTACAAGTTCTCGCGCAAGCCCGATGGCGCCATCCTGGCGATGAATGTCATCAAGGAGATCAACCAGCGCATGCCCGAGATGCACCTGGTCATGCATGGCTCCTCCTCGGTGCCGCAGGAACTCCAGGACATCATCAACAAATATGGCGGCGAGATGCCGCAGACCTGGGGCGTGCCGGTGGAGGAAATCCAGCTCGGCATCAAGCATGGCGTGCGCAAGGTGAATATCGATACCGATTGCCGCATGGCGATCACCGGCCAGATCCGCCGCATCTTTGCCGAAAATCCGGGCGAATTTGATCCGCGCAAATATCTCAAGCCGGCCCAGGATGCGATGATCAAGCTGTGCAAGCAGCGCTATGAGGAATTCGGCACGGCCGGCCAGGCTGCCAAGATCAAGGTCATTCCGCTTCACGAGATGGCCAAGGACTACAAGGCCGGCAAGTTCGAGCCGAAATTCGCTTGAGCGGCGCCGGAAAACCGTTTCGCGTTCCCCAGTCGATGCGAAGCGATGGCGAAACCTTACAGCATCGGCGCCGATTCCGGGATCGGCCCCGATGCCGTAGTGAGAAGAAGGACACCCGGGATTCCTGCCATGGCTGAAGTTCCACCCCGCCCCCCCGTCCAGATCTATCTGGTCACCCCTGCCATCGACGATGTCGCTGCCTTCCTGCCGGCCCTGCGGGCCGCGCTGTCGGCCGGCGACATTGCCTGCGTGCTGTTCACGCCGGTGGCCGGCGACGACAGCAGCGCCAAGAAGCTGATCAAGGAGATCGCGCCGGTGGTGCAAGCCGCCGGCGCGGCGCTGCTCGTCAGCGGCTGGAGCGCCGTGGTGGCACGAGCGGGTGCCGACGGCGTGCATCTCAATGACGGCCGCAAGGGCCTCGCCGATGCACTCGACAGTTTCAAGCCGGAGCGCATCGTCGGGGCAGGCGGCATCCGGACGCGCGATGAGGCCATGACCGTCGCCGAAAGCGGGGTCGACTATGTCATGTTCGGTGAGCCGGCGCGCGACGGGCGCCTGCCGCCACTTGAGGGGGTGGTTGAGCGCACTGCCTGGTGGTCCGAGCTCTTCGAGGTGCCCTGTGTCGCCTTTGCGCCGGATCTGGCGGCCGTGCCGCTGCTCGCCGACGCCGGTGCCGATTTCGTGGCGCTCGGTAATGCCGTCTGGAATCACGAGCAGGGGCCTGCCGAAGCGGTTGCGCTGGCGGACCGGCTGCTGAAGCAGAGAGGGAGTCTCGCATGAAGCGCATCGCTGTTGCAGCCGCGCTGGCGCTGCCGGTCCTTCTTGCCTCGCTGCCGGGCCGGGCGGAGCCATCGGCTCCGGCCGATGCCGCGCAATCCGCCGGCGCCGATGGCGGCGAGGCGGCCAAGCGCGTGGAGACGGGCACGCCCGCGACGGCGGCGCAACCCGCGCCTGACGCTGCCAAGCCGGCTGAGAGTACGCCTGGAGAAGCCGCCGCCCCGGCCGATCCGGCCAAGCCTGCCGAGGCCGCGGCTCCCGCCGCACCGGCTGGCCCGCCACCGGATCTGGCTTATGGCGCCTTCCAGCGCGGCTACTATCTCAAGGCGCTGGAGGAGGCCACCAAGCGCGTGGTGTCCGACAAGGACCCCGCGGCGATGACCTTGATCGCGCAGCTCTATGCCAATGGCCTGGGTGTGCCGCCCGATCCGGCAAAGGCGGCGCAGTGGTATTCCGAGGCGGCCGAGCGTGGTGACCGCAATGCCATGTTCGCCTATGGCATGACCAAGCTCCTGGGCAAGACCGTACCCAAGGACGAGCCGGGCGGCATGTTGCTGCTCAACCGCGCCGCCGAGCTGGGCGTGCCGGAGGCGGCCTATAATCTCGGCATCATCGCCCTGCGCACGACGAATGGCCCGCCCGACTATGCCACCGCCTATAAGCGTTTCAGCCAGGCGGCGCTCGCCAACAATGGCGATGCCCTCTACTCGCTCGGCGTACTCACCAAGGAAGGCAAGGGCGTCGCGGCCGACAAGAAGAAAGCGGCCGACTACTTCCTCGCCTCCGCCAATACGAACAATGTCGACGGCATGGTGGAATATGCCATCGCCCTCTTCAACGGCGAGGGCGTGCCGCGCGATCAGGAAATGGCGGCCGATTGGTTCGAGCGCGCCGCGCTGCGCGGTTCGCCGATCGCCCGCAACCGCCTGGCGCGGATGTATGCGGCCGGCATGGGCCTGGCGCCCAATCCGGTTCTGGCCTGCATGTGGCATCTGCTCGCCAAGGCGGCCGGGCTCGAGGACAAGCAGCTCGACGAATATGTCGCACGGCAGACGCCGGAGGTACGGGCGGCGGCCATTCAGGGGGCCCGCTTCTACGGCATGTGATGCCAACCGGTATTTTCCGTGGGGTGGCCAGGGGATCGACAAGGGGAGGCCGGCGGTGCTGGATGCAGCGGCGAGGGTAGTGATCGAGCGCCATTCGCTCGGCTATGTGGCGAGCGTCAATCCTGACGGTACGCCCGACCTGTCGCCCAAGGGCATGATGCCAAGCGTTTTGCGATTTGAGGCCTCACCTCGAATCGCAAAGACGCGTCGAGCCAAAGAGTGAGAGCAAAAGCGCGTTTCTACTAAAACGCGCTTTGCTCTGGTGCTGGACGATCACCATGTCGTTTTCGGGGAGGCACGCTCCCCCGGTACCCTGCGCAACATCCGCGAGCGCCCGGTGGTGGAGATCAATTTCGTCGACGTGCTCGCCCGCAAGGGCGTGCGCATCCGTGGCCGCTGCGAGATCATCTCGCGCGAGGATGTGGCCTTCGCGGCCCTGCGCCCTGCTTTCGACCGCTGGGGCGCGCTGGCCGACCGCATCCGCCATTTCGTGCGGGTGCGCGTCGAGGCTGTGAAGCCGATCACATCGCCCGCCTATGACATCGGCGCCGAGGAAGAGGCGCTGCGCAGCCATTGGAAAGCCTACTATCAGGCCCTGTGAGCGTCGCAGGCCACGGCGATTCGAATTTTCACACAGGTCGCATTTTCCCGTTCATATCGGCGGCATTTTCCATTAGACAGGCCGCTTCCCATTCCCGCGCCTCGATCTCCGGGGCGACCGTTATTTGAAAGTTCCATGATGCTGCGTTCACCTTTGATGAATGTGATGGTTGCTGCCGTGCTCAAGGCCGGCAAGGGTCTCAAACGCGATTTCGGCGAGCTCGAGAACCTGCAGGTCTCGGCCAAGGGGCCGGGCGATTTCGTCTCCATCGCCGACAAGAAGGCCGAGCGCACGCTGCATCAGGAACTGGAGCGGGCCCGCCCGGGCTATGGCTTCGTGATGGAGGAGGCGGGCGTCGTCGAAGGCGCGGACAAGACCCATCGCTGGCATATCGATCCGCTCGACGGCACCACCAATTTCCTGCATGGCGTGCCCTTCTTCGCGGTTTCGGTGGCGCTGGAGCGCGAGGGCCTGCTGGTGGCCGGCGTCGTCTACAATCCCGCCACCGAGGACCTGTTCGTGGCCGAGCGCGGCAAGGGCGCCTTCCACAACGAACGCCGCATCCGCGTCTCCGGCCGCCGCCTGATGGAGGATTCCATGGTGGGCATGAGCCTGGCGCGCCTCGGCCGCGGCCAGCACCAGACCAATCTTGCCGATCTCGGCGCCGTGATGGGCAAGGTCGCCGGCGTGCGCAATTTCGGCGCTTCTGCCCTGGACCTGGCCTATGTCGCTTCCGGCCGCCTCGACGGCCTTGCCTCGCGCTGGCTCTCCTCCTGGGACCTGGCGGCCGGCATCGTGCTGGTGCGTGAAGCCGGCGGCTTCGTCAGCGACATCCGTGGCGGCGACACCATGCTGGACACCGGTGACATCGTGGCCGGCAACGAGGCCATCCACAAGGGCCTGCTCGGCCTCTTCGCCAAGGCCTGATATCGGGCCTGGCATCGCAACTGCAGGGCCGGAGCTGTGGCAAAAACGGGGAGGGGAGAAGATTTCCTCTCCCACCCGCTTGACAGTTTCGGCCCAGCCTTGCATAAGCCGCCCGTCCGGCAGCGCCGGGCCTCGTGGCGGGGTAGCTCAGCTGGTTAGAGCAGCGGAATCATAATCCGCGTGTCGGGGGTTCAAGTCCCTCTCCCGCTACCATTTCTCTTCAGAAAAAAGATGATCGAGTAGTGAGCGGTTTTCGTGTGCCGCCATTGCGAATGGCTGCGTTCCTCCGGGTGTTTTTGCCGGCTTTGGCAAAGCGGTAGCTTTGCGCGCCGCACGTCGCCAATTGAATGCACCATCACCATAATTTTTTCTCGTCATTACTCTGGCCCAGCTGACGAGTGCCCACTCTCAATCAGGTGGCAAATCAACGCGTAGAAACGCTCAGCGATCGTGTGCTCGATGGCGAGGCCACTCTTTCTTCTGGCCTCGTGCTCAACCATTTGGATCTCGATTTCCGACAGACCCGCATCCCTCGCCCAATGGCGATAACACGCGAGAAGAAACTCGTCTTGGGCGGCATCCATGGCGGTTTGCCGTATCTTTTCTGCCCATGTGTTTGGGCGTGACAAGTGCGAAAAATGCCTGCCGCGCGAGGGGAACCAGCGAGCGGGATAGGGTCGAGGTCCCCACGGGAGTAGAGACCTCCAAACTAAGTGGACAGCAGGTTGTTCCCCGCGAAAAAGCGCCCGCCACACAGAGGGTGGCCGAAGCGAGCCAAGACAACTATACTATCGTGATTCGATGGACACGCCTCGTCATCATGCATACGCTTCGCTGGTAGCCTGACGGATCTTGCGTAACACTTCATCGAGTGGATCATATACATTCACTTGGGAGCTATCAGAAAAATATATCTGCGATCC
The DNA here is from genome assembly GCF_052045555.1 of Labrys sp. 22185. NCBI lineage: Bacteria > Pseudomonadati > Pseudomonadota > Alphaproteobacteria > Hyphomicrobiales > Xanthobacteraceae > Labrys > Labrys sp. 22185. The sequence goes on from NZ_JBQEPH010000017.1 coordinate 144,169, forward strand.
ACCTCCCGATTGCATGGGTTCGACATACTGAATTTGCGCAACATTCACCGCGACACTTAGCCGGGGTGCTGCGACGCGTGTGAAAACAAGAAAAACGGGTTTCATCTGGAAGCCCTCGTGATCAGGTATTGGCTTCTTTTCAATGCGCGGTCCAATGTTGGCTTCGCCCCAGAACCTCGCGGAGTTCATCGCCATTGGATATAAAATCAGCGAGAAATTGCATTCCCTGCTCGATGTTTGCGACGACTTGCAATTGAATTGGGTTATCCTCGCCATCGAAAATTACGGCGATAATGGGCATATCGGGGCTGGTGGATTCGTAGACATAGCCTTTGAAGCTAATCACGTCGTCTCCTGTGCGGCGCCCTGAGCGCCGCCGTGCCGACTAGGCAATGCAAGACCACACAACCAAAGGGATGGATCGCCGCTGCTTCTATTATGCAGCTGGACCAGGACGTGGCTTTAAACCTCCACGCTTGGCCGTGGTATCACGTGGCTTGGGAGGCGGAAGAAGACCCTCACGTTGAGCTTGTTTTCGGGCCAGCTTTTTTGCTCGACGTACTGCTTCAGCCTTTTCCCGGGTTTTTCTTTCGGAAGGCTTCTCATAGGCCCTGCGGCGCTTCATTTCGCGGAGGAGGCCTTCGCGCTGCAGCTTCTTTTTCAGAACGCGCAAAGCCTGATCGACATTGTTGTCCCGCACCAATACTTGCAACGACTCATTTCCTTTCCGGTTGAGTGAAACTCAAGGCAATCTGGACACTGTCCATTGCTTCGAGAGGTCGAGTATTTGAAGCTAAGCGAACGAATACGGCCGACTGCGGCAGGGCATTAGGCCAGTGCTATCTCGTGCTCTTTGACAGCGCGCTCGTGCTGCTCGCTCTTGCTCTTAATGCGATAGGCTGGTTCGGCATTTTCGATAGGAAGGACTTTGACCACCTCGTAATGCCCACCCTGGCCCGTCAGACCAGAACGTGAATATCTGACGGTGTCGCCAATCTTGAATTTACGGATAGTCGAGGGAGTTGTGCTAGACGTTGAACTCGTGGCGCGTTGCTTGACGGCCGGTCTTCCCTTTAGTGGGTATTCCTCATTCTCATAAAGAGATCGGATCGATAACCCTAAATATTCATCTGTATCCGTTTGTATGGAGATGCTGTTAAGGTCCGCCCCATACTCGTCCATAGCAAAATGAACGGCAGAATATAAATTGTCAAAGCGCCGATATCTTATGGAATTTCGGGCCCGTCCGGCCGATTTTGATTTAACAAAAAGTTCGGCAGGAACGAGAAAATCTAATTTTGACATATGTTGGAATAGCACATCACTTTCGATATGTCATTGATTATTCGTGCTCAAGCGATGCTGAGGCGCTGCCGCGACGGTCACACACTTCGGCGTATGTCTTTCCTCACGACCAAGCCATTGGGTAGCCAATCGTCTTCTCTCAACGCCCACAGAATGACCATTGCCTCGTCCCTGTAGGACTCCCACATCGGGCTGCCGTCGAATTGCGAGTTCTCGGGATTGCCGTGAAACCGGCACAAGGCGCGACAGACGCGCTCAATTGGATCGACGCTATTGGGCATTGCTCATCCCTTCCGATGCCGGCGTTGGGCCTATCGTCGCCCCTGTGTCGTGGCACGGCGAATGCGCTGCCGTTTCACTGGAGCATGTTGAACGGATGGCTTGGGTTCCTCACCGGTCCCATCGCGCTTTTCCCGCAAGGCTTTTAGGCGTGCAATTTTTGCGTCGCGAGCCTGCGTCTCACCTTCGATAAGAGCGTTGGCGACGATATCGGTTTCGGCGTGTCGCTTCTCCGATCTGCTGGGAGGCGGGGGACTTCGGGCCATCAGTCATTCCTTCCGAACGCCTCGGCACCTCACCCATACCCGCATGTTCCGAAGCCGGGACTATGTCGGAGCAGAACGGGTATCACGAACTGGCCGCCCACCTCTAACAGCAAACGGAGATCCGCGCGAATCCCGGCGGCCCGTTTTCAAGGCGACACTCTATCCGGTGCTGAAAGAAAAACCCGGCGCTGTCGAAACGCCGGGCGCAAACAGGTGTCTGCGAACTCGCCGGCCCCGAAGGACCGAGGACGGTTTCAAGGGCGCTTAGTCGGCCCGCAGGTTCCCAGCCGACATCTTGCCGGAGCGCCGATCCTCGGTAATTTCGTAGCTGATCTTCTGGCCTTCCTGCAGCGTGCGGAATCCGGCCCGCTCGACAGCGCTGATGTGAACGAACACATCCTTGGAACCGTCATCCGGCTGAATGAAGCCGTAACCCTTTTGCTCGTTGAACCATTTGACCGTTCCAGTGCTCATGTCGACCTTTTCCGAGTAAGAAGCCTTTCGGCGCGTCGAGCTTATACCCTTGATTGTGGCTCCCGAACAAGTCACGGTTTCTGCCAGGGGCGAACGATGCTAAGTGCGCGGGGCTTCGATTTATCAAGCAAGCTGGTTGAGAAGCTGCTATGGCAGTAGCACTCGGCAGGAGGCACGAACTGCCGATGGGAACCGGTCAGGGGCGCTTATTCCCGCGTAGCCCTGGCCGGGATTCCTTGCTTCGGAACTTAGCATTGGCTGTGGCCCTCGATGGCAATGCTCAGCCATATCAGCGCCTGATATTATCTAGGTTGATGCACTGCCTAATGGCGTCCATATCCGACGCTTGGTTGATACAAGATCTAAAGTCATCGTAATTGCCGGCTACTCAAGTGCCTTTTTCCTCAAGCTTTCCATGTCTGATTTGCAAACGAAACCACCAGGGAAACACGTCAGTTCGTCGAAACATTGAGATTTTTTCTAACGCACACGCCAAAGGTAGAGTCGCAGACTTTGTCCGAGTAGTCCAAACACGCCGCCGTCTTACCTATAGGACAAGAAAAGTCCTGAGCTCGGCCTGAAGTACTCAGGCCGACTAGGCTCAGGACCTATTAATTTGTGCTGAGATGTGATTCACTGGCCTGCTGCCGGTTTCGTGGACATCGAGATAAGGTGTTTGACGGAACTGGAGAGTGGGAATGCAACGAAGGAAATTCAGTCGCGAGTTCAAGCTTGAGGCGGTGAGATTGGTGAAGGATCGGGGCGTTGCGGTGGCCCAGGCTGCCCGCGACCTCGATGTCCACGAGAATGTGCTGCGCAAATGGGTGCGCGATTTATCGGCCGATCCGCTGCGTGCGTTTCCCGGTCATGGGCAGATGAAGCCGGAGCAGCAGGAGATTGACCGGCTGCGCAAGGAAGT
>NZ_JBQEPH010000018.1:0-122837 GCF_052045555.1 Labrys sp. 22185
GCCGCGGCGCTGAAGGAGCACAAGCTCACCCAGGTCCTGCACAATCTGCCGGCCGGCGACTGGGCGGGTGGGGAGCGCGGCATCGCCGTGCTGCCCGACCGCAAGGCCGAATTCCGCGAGGGCGTCGCCCAGGCCATCACCTATGCCAAGGCGCTCGACTGCAAGCTGGTCAACTGCCTGGCCGGCATCGCACCTGCCTCCGTCGATGCGGGGCAGGCAAGGACCACCTTCGTCGAGAACATCGGCTATGCCGCCGGCGAGCTCAAGAAAGCCGGCATCCGCCTGGTGATCGAGGCGATCAACACCCGTGACATTCCCGGCTTCTTCCTGACCAACACAAGCCAGGCCGCCGAGATCATCGCCGAGACCGGCTCGGACAATATCGGCCTGCAATACGACATCTACCACATGCAGATCATGGAAGGGGACCTCGCCCGCACCATCGAGAAGCACCTGCCGCAGATCTGGCACGTACAGCTGGCCGACAATCCCGGCCGCAACGAGCCGGGCACCGGCGAGATCGCCTATCCCTTCCTCTACCAGTGGCTCGACCAGCTCGGCTATGCCGGCTGGATCGGCTGCGAATACAAGCCCAAGGGCGAGACGGAAGCGGGTTTGGGTTGGCTGAAGGCCACGCGCTGAATCTATCAGGACGTTCCCCTTCTCCCCTTGCGGGACTCCGCAGTTCCTGCGGAACCGCTAGGGGTCCCGGCAGGGGGATGAGGGGTCTTGCGATCCCATGCCGGTGTGGTGGTTCACCCCTCATCCGCCCCTATCGGGGCACCTTCTCCCGCAGGGGGAGAAGGGAGCAACTCCCTAATGTTTTGACTTTATTCGAAGGACTCTCACCATGAATATCGGCTTTGTCGGACTTGGTATCATGGGTTCCCCGATGGCGGGACACCTGATCGCGGCCGGCCACACCGTCTACCTCACCACGCTCGGCAATGTGCCCGAGGTACTCGTCAAGGCTGGCGGCAAGGCCGAGCCGACCGCCGCCGACGTTGCCCGCAAGGCCGACATCATCATCACCATGGTGCCGGATACCCCGGACGTGGAAACCGTGCTGTTCGGCAAGAATGGCGTCGCCGAGGGCCTCTCCGCCGGCAAGCTCGTCATCGACATGAGCTCGATCTCGCCTGTTGAGACCAAGAAATTCGCCAAGCGCATCAACGAGCTCGGCTGCGACTATCTCGATGCGCCGGTCTCCGGCGGCGAGGTCGGTGCCAAGGCCGCCTCCCTCACCATCATGGTCGGCGGACCGGAAGCGGCTTTCGAGCGCGCCAGGCCGCTGTTCGAGACAATGGGCAAGAACATCACCCTCGTCGGCGGCAATGGCGATGGCCAGACAACCAAGGTCGCCAACCAGATCATCGTCGCCCTCAACATCGAGGCCGTTGGCGAAGCCCTGCTGTTCGCCTCCCGCGCCGGCGCCGATCCGGCCAAGGTGCGCGAGGCCCTGATGGGTGGCTTTGCCGCCTCCCGCATCCTGGAGGTGCATGGCGACCGCATGGTCAAGCGCACCTTCGATCCGGGCTTCCGCATCGCCCTGCACCAGAAGGACCTCAATCTCGCCCTCACCACGGCCCGCCAGCTCGGCCTTTCCCTGCCCAACACCGCCACGGCCCAGGAATTGTTCAATGCCTGCGTCTCGCATGGCGGCGCGGCCTGGGACCATTCCGGCTTGGTCCGAGCCCTGGAGATCATGGCCAATTACGAGATCGGCGCGCCGGTCAAGGGTTGACGCCAGCACGCGCCGGCTCTCGACCGGCCGTAGCGTTGTCCCGCACCCTGTCCCCGCTCGGAGCGGATTGGGGACAGGGCGAGGGGCGGCGCGACACATAATAATTCGCATAAGCGTTTCTTCCTCTGAAAGGTTCGCCATGTCGGAGCGGGCATTGTTGACATCGATGTTCGAGGCAGCAGTGGCTGCGGCGACGCCTTCTGCCTGCATGCCGGCCTTCCTGCCACGGCCGCCGAAGGGGCGGACCATCGTCGTCGGCGCCGGCAAGGCCGCTGCCGCCATGGCCAGGGCCCTGGAAGACACCTGGGACGGGCCGCTTCAGGGGGTGGTGGTGACGCGCTACGGCCATGCCGTACCTTGCCAGCGCATCGCGGTGATCGAAGCCGCTCATCCCGTGCCGGATCTCAACGGCGTCAAGGCCGCCGCGCGCATGCTGGCCCTGGTGGAAGGGGCCGGGGAAGACGATCTCGTCATCGCCCTGATCTCGGGCGGCGGCTCGGCCCTGCTCAGCCTCCCGGCCGATGGGCTGCTGCTTTCCGACAAGCAGGCGATCAACAAGGCGCTGCTCAAATCGGGCGCACCGATCGACGAGATGAACTGCGTGCGCAAGCATCTGTCCGCCATCAAGGGCGGGCGGTTGGCCGCCGCCGCTTTTCCGGCCCGCGTCGTCAGCCTGGTGATTTCCGACGTGCCCGGCGACGATCTCGCTGCCATCGCCTCCGGCCCCACCGTGGCCGATCCCACCAGCTTTGCCGATGCCCGCGCCATCCTTGCCCGCTATGGCATAGACGGGCCAGCCCCGGTGATCGCCCATCTCGAGGCAGCGCTGGAAGAGACGCCCAAGCCCGGGGATCCGCGCCTCGCGCGCTGCGAGACCCATCTGATCGCTTCGCCCCAGCAGTCGCTGCTTGCCGCGGCGGTGGTTGCCCGCAAGGCCGGTATCACGCCGATCATCCTAGGCGATTCCCTGGAGGGCGAAGCCCGTGATGTCGGCATCGTCATGGCCGGCATCGCCCGCCAGGTCGTCCAGCACGGCCAGCCCGCCGCCGCACCCTGCGTGCTGATTTCGGGCGGCGAGACCACGGTCACCGTGCGCGGCACGGGCCGGGGCGGCCGCAATGTCGAATATCTGCTCTCGCTCGCCGTCAAGCTCGGCGGGCAGCGCGGCATCCATGCCCTGGCCGGCGATACCGACGGCGTCGACGGCGCCGAGGAAGTGGCCGGTGCGGTGATCGACCCCACAAGTCTTGCACGCGCACGCGCCGCGGGGCTTGATCCGATCGCCAGCCTCGACAACAACGATGCCCATACCCTGTTTCAGGTCCTTGGCGATCAGATCGTCACTGGCCCGACCTTGACCAATGTCAATGATTTCAGGGCCGTTCTCGTGTTGTCCGAGGGAATGAAGCTGTAATGAGACTAGCCCTCGCGACATCAGCCATCTCCGGTGGAGACCATGCCATGGTCCGGCTCGACGAGCTGGCGGCCTGTTCCGCCGACAAAGGTGCGCTGACGCGGCTTTACCTCACGCCGGAGCATGCCGAAGGAGCCTCTCCCGCCAGCGGGAGGCTCTTTGGATTCGTGGTGCTCTCCGTCCCGTTTCGCCGTTTTCGGCAGGGGCCGCGCCACGGTATAGCGGCCGCGGGGCGGGATTCTCTCTCGCCGATACAGGACGTAGCGCACCTGCCTTTTCCTGCGAAGTGCCGGCGTCGGCGTGCTTCCCGATAGTGCGGTGTTTCTTTTCCGCGCCGTATGCCGGAAATGGCGCGAATATCCCTTGCCGGCTTCGGCTGTCTGATCCACCCGTCTGGCAATTTCAGTATGGAGCGCAGGAATCCCTCCCCAACGTCGTGGAAGCTGTCACCGCGCAGCGGCGACGGAAGGAGGAGAGTGGCGCCAACAGGTCGGAGGATGGCAAGATCGCGCGACTCGACCTCAACTCCACACGACCTCGCTGTGCCCGGCCACCCTCCCTGACGTCGGGGAGGGAGTCCTGCGCCCTATCCGCCCATGCTGCGATGTGTGGGTGCGGCAGCCGAAGCCAGGGACGAAACCTCGCGCGCCTTTCGCGAACCACGGGACGTGGGCATGCGGCAGCCTCTGGCGAGAAAGGCGGTTCCCGCCTTTGCCTGCTCTGCTTCGATCAACCCGTCGCCGAAACGGATGGGCACGCCGACCGGATGCTCGGTGGCTCGGCGATAAGGACATTGGCCCAAGACAAAAAAGGCCCCGCAAGCGGGGCCATTGCACGTGTCGAGGGAAAAGGGGAAGGAACTGGCGCCGAGGCTGGCTCAGCGGACGGCGAGTTGGACGGTGGAACCCGTTTCAACAGGCTTGGCTTCGGCAGCTTTGGCTTCGGCGGACTTGCCGGCGTCGACTGGTGTACCCTGTGCCGCGGCCTTCTCGCTCTTGAGCACCCAGTCGCGCAGCACGCGGCGTTCGTCCAGGGTCATTTCGGTCACGTTGTTCGGCGGCATGGCGTGCGTCATCACCGATTGCACGAAGACTTCATGCTCGTTGCGGGCGATATTGGTGGGCGAATCCAGGAGCACGCCCTTGGGCGGCATGTTGATGCCCTGATAGACCGGTGTCTCGGCATGGCACATCGAGCAGCGGCTGGTGATGATGTCGTGCACCGGTCCCGGCACCGTGGCGGCGAGCGCGGTTTCGGTTGCCGCCGGCGCCTCGATGGCGCCGAGGTCGAAGGCATCGCGGAAGGCCGGCGAGCGGAAGGCACTGATCCAGATGGCGCCGAAGATCAGGATGGCCGCAAGCGCCCAGGTCCACCACTTGTCGCCGCGTCCGGCATGGCGTTCGTTGTAGAACACGCGGATCAGCGCGCCGGCGACCAGGATCAGGCCCACCACCAGGAAGGCGTAGGGGCTGGAATAGGTCAGCGGATAGTGGTTGGACAGCATCAGGAACAGCACGGGCAGCGTCAGGTAGTTGTTGTGCGAGGAACGCTGCTTGGCTGCCTTGCCGAGCGCGGGGTCGGGCACCTGCCCGGCCTTGAGCGCGGCGATAACCTTGTGCTGGTTGGGGATGATGATGAAGAACACATTGGCCGACATCATCGTCGCCATCAGCGCGCCGGTGTGGATGAAGGCGCCGCGGGCCGAGAACATCTGCTGGAAGAACCAGGCCATGAACACCACGAAGACCAGGCCGATGCCGGCCAGCAGCGTCTCGTTCTTGCCGATCGGCGATTTGCACAGGAAGTCGTAGACCAGCCAGCCGGCGGCGAGGCCGCCAATGCCGACCACCAGGGCCACGGCCGGCGACAATACCCGCACGCTGGGATCGATCAGGAGCAGGCTGGATTGGGCGTAGTAGACCCACAGCAACAGGCAGAAGCCGGTCAGCCAGGTCGAGTAGGACTGCCATTTGTGCCAGGTCAGGTGCTCGGGCAGGAAGTCGGGCGCCACCAGATATTTCTGCACCTGGTAGAAGCCGCCGCCATGGACTTCCCAGGCCTCGCCGCCTTGACCCGCGGGGATCTTCGGGGTGGGGCGCATGCTTGCGTCCAGATGCATGAAGTAGAACGAGGAGCCGATCCAGGCGATGCCGGTGATGACATGGGCCCAGCGCAACATCAGACTGCCCCATTCGTACAGGGTCATCAGCATAGGTTATTTTCTCCCATTTCCTTCCCTGCCTGGAAAGCGGCCCTTTACGACCGGCTTACACAAGGCATGATTATTTCCTACAGTCACGGCAAGAACCGCCGGCCCGAAGAGCTGGCAAGCAAGAGTCTCGCCAGTTTGAGTGTCCTCGATCCGCATTCTATTCGTCGAATGAGGTCGAGAACGAAGAGTCGGCTCCGGCCGCAGGCAGCACGAGGGGGAGCATGATCAAGCACAAGCAGTCTTTTGCCGGGCGCTGCATCCGTTTCGATCAACGAACGGCAGTCGCCGCCGATCTGTCCTACGGAATCGCCCGCCATGCTTGAAAACTTCCGTTCCTTCGCCCGAGCCGTCGAAGCCGGCAGCTTCTCCGAAGCCGGCCGCCGCATGCGGGTTTCCGCCAATGTGATCAGCCAGCGCATCCAGGCGCTGGAAAACCACCTCGGCTGCCGGCTGTTCAATCGCACGACCCGCAATATGGGCCTGACCGAACAGGGCCGGATCTTCTATGACCACGTCATCGACGCCTTGCACACGATCGATATGGCCGAGGCCAATATCGGTGAGCTCGGTGCCATGCCGCTGGGGTCGATCCGGGTCGCCGCGCCGCTCGGCCTGGGGCGGCGCCTCGTCGGCCCGACCGCCGCGGCCTATCGCGACACCCATCCCCAGATCGACGTGCAATTGCGCCTGTCCGAGCGCCGCCTCGACATCATCGCCGAATCCTGCGACCTCGCTTTGCAATTCGTCACCTATGCCGACGGCTCGATGATCATGCGCAAGATCGCCGACGCCGAGCGTGTCCTGTGTGCCTCCCCCGCCTATGTCGAACGCGCCGGCATGCCGATGACGCCGGCCGATCTGGCGCGACACCAATGCCTGCTCCTGCGCTTTCCCGGCTCGCGCGAATTCCGCTGGTCCCTCAGCCAGGATGGCGAGGAAATCAGCGTTCCGATCAAGGGCTCGCTCGATGCCGACGACGGCGACGTGCTCACCGCCTGGGCGCTTGACGGGCGCGGCATCGTGCTCAAACCGGTCTACGAAATTGCCGATGCGCTTGCCCAAGGTCGTCTGGTTCCTGTTCTGACCGCCAATCCGCCACCGCCTGCCACGCTGGCCGTGCTCTATCCGACGCGAAATCTCGTGCCCCTCAAGGTGAAGGCTTTCGCCGACCTCTTGGTCGAGCGTGGCCGACGCTATCTCGCGACCGAACTCGCCCGGCTGGGGCCCTTGCCGTCCGGCCTGTCATCCTTGCAGGAGAATGAAGCCTGACACGCTCCATCAAGCCTCAGGACGGCCTGCAGCAGAAGAGTATTCTTTATCGAAACATCTTCACAAAATATTTGGAAATGCCGGGCCGCAAATTCGCTATCGTCTGGCGTGTGATTTGAAAATACGACGCGAATTGGGAACGACTCATACGTCCTTGCGAGCGACGCGAAGCAGTCCAGAGCCGGAAGCGCGGCGCTCGGTTGCTTCGCGTCGCTCGCAAGGGCGATAGCGGTCAAACATCATCAGCAGGCGCATGGCGCGGATCGCCAGAGCGTAGCCAAAGACAGGATTGGGTGAGAACGACATGGGAAGGCTCTCCACGCATGTGCTCGACGTCTCCAGCGGCAAGCCCGCGCGAGGCGTGACCATCGAACTCCAGCGGCTGGATGCATCGGGCGGGCGGGTCACCGTGACCACGACGACGACGAACCAGGATGGCCGCACCGACCAGCCTTTGATGGTGGGCGATGCCTTCGTGCCCGGCGTCTATGAGCTCATCTTCCACGTCGGCGCCTATTTCCGCGGCCTCGGCGCCACCGGGGCCGGCGAATTCCTCGATGTCGTGCCTTTGCGCGTGACGCTCGCGGACAAGGACGGCCATTACCACGTGCCGCTGGTCTGCTCGCCCTTCAGCTATTCGACCTATCGGGGCTCGTGAGAGATGACCGCAACGACGCAAGGAACCTATGATCGCGACCTCATCGGCTATGCCGGCAAGCCCCCCCACGCGGCCTGGCCCGGCAAGGCGCGCGTCTGCCTGCAATTCGTGGTGAATTACGAGGAAGGCGGCGAGAACTGCATCCTGCACGGCGATGCGGCCTCGGAAGCCTTCCTGTCCGAGATCGTCGGCGCCCAGCCCTGGCCGGGCCAGCGTCACATGAACATGGAATCCATCTACGAATATGGCTCGCGCGTCGGTTTCTGGCGCCTGCACCGGATGTTCACCGAGCGCCAGATCCCCGTCACCGTCTTCGGCATCGCCAGCGCCATGCAGCGCCATCCCGGGGCCGTGGCCGCCATGGTCGAGGCTGGTTGGGAAATCGCCAGCCACGGCCTGAAATGGATCGATTATCGCGACTACACCAAGGAAGGCGAACGCGAGCATATCGAGGAAGCCATCCGCGTTCACACCGAGGTCACCGGTTCCAGGCCGCTCGGCTTCTATCAGGGCCGCACCTCGGCGCAAACGCTGCAATTGACCATGGAGGAGGGCGGCTTCCTCTATTCGGCCGATTCCTACGCCGATGAACTGCCCTATTGGGTCGAAGGGCCGCGCGGCCCGCAGCTGATCGTGCCCTATACGCTCGACGCCAACGACATGCGCTTCGCCACGCCCCAGGGCTTCAACAGCGGCGACCAGTTCTTCGCCTATCTCAAGGACAGCTTCGACACGCTCTATGCCGAAGGCGGCGAGCAGCCGGCGATGATGTCGATCGGCTTGCATTGCCGCCTGGTCGGCCGTCCCGGCCGCGCCGCCGCACTCGCCCGCTTCCTCGATTACGCCCGCAGCCATGCCGAGGTCTGGTTCGCCACCCGCCTCGACATCGCCCGCCATTGGATCCGTCAGCATCCGCCGGAAGGCGGCTATGTGCCGACGCGCCTCAACCGCGCTCTGTTCGTCGAGCGTTTCGGCGGCGTGTTCGAGCATTCGCCCTGGGTGGCTGAGGGCGCCTATGACAAGGGGCTGACGCCGGCCGAGGATACGGCGGAGGGCCTGCATGCGGCGATGATGAAGGTGCTGAACTCGGCTTCCGACGATGCCAAGCTCGCCTTGATCATGGCGCATCCCGACCTTGCCGGGAAACTGGCCCAGGCCAAGATGCTGACCGCCGAATCCTCCGCCGAGCAGGCCTCTGCCGGCCTCGACCGCCTCACGCCGGCCGAACTCAAGCAGTTCACCGAGCTAAACGATGCCTACAAGGCCCGGTTCGGCTTCCTGTTCATCATGGCGATCAAGGGACGCAGCAAGGCCGAGATCGTCGCCGCCTTCGAGCGGCGCCTGCAGCATGACCGGACCCAGGAATTCGCCGAGGCCGTCAAGCAGATCGGCGAGATCGCCCGCCTGCGCCTGAAGGACATGCTGCCCGGCTGAGCGGTGGCAGCACGTGACACCACGTCCATGCCCTGCCATCACGGGGAGGGTATGGCGACCTCCGGCCGCCTCAGGCTTCCAGGAAACGGCCGATATTGTTGAGGGGGCCGACTCCGTCGCAGATGATCTTGAGGATGGCGAGCATCGGGACGGCCAGGATCGCTCCCGGCGCGCCCCACAGCCAGAACCAGAAGATCAAGGCGAGGATGATCAGTACCGGGTTGAGGGTGAAGCGCTTGGCCAGCAGCATCGGCGTGACGATCTCGCCCTCGATCAGATGGATCACCAGATAGAGGCCGGCCGGCAGGGAGGCCGCCAGGATGGTGTCGAACTGCAGCAGGCCGGCAAAGGCGAACAGGGCGACCCCGAAGAAGGGCCCCATGATCGGCACGAAATTGAGGGCGAAGGCGACGACGCCCCACAGAACCGGGTCACCCAGGCCCGTGGCCCACATGGTCAGGGCAGTGGCCAGTCCCACCAGCGCGTTCATCACGGTGATCGTCGCCAGATAGATCGAGATGTTCTCCTCGATCTGCTGCGACAGCGTCACGACCTGCCGCTTGTCGCTGAAGCGAGGCAGAATTTCGACCATACGCCGCAGGAAGGTGTCGCCGGATACCAGCAGGAAATACAGGATCAGGATCGTCTCGAAGAAGCCGCTGGCGAAATGCTGCGTGCCACGGAAGGCCGCGCCGAGAATGTCGACATTGGCACCGCCGCCGGCACCGATCTGCTGCATGAAGCTCTGGAAGGTCTGGATCGGCTGATTGAGGAAGGACAGGCGCTCCTGCAGCCGCGGCAGGGCATCCGGCAGGCGGGTGGCCCATTCGGTGGCGGGGCCAGCGACGGCGGCCCCCAGCCCCACGAACAGGCCGAAGAACACGAAGATCATCAGGAGGGCCGCGATGCTGCGCGGCAGGCGGAATCGCTCAAGCTGGCGCATGACCGGCTGGAACAGCAATTTCAATACGAAAGCGAGCACCAGGGGCAGAATGATGTCGGCGGCGACATAGGCGATCGTCAGGCTCGCCAGAAGGAGCAGGCAGGCTTGGATGGCCGTCTGGGGCGAGACGCTGCTAGGCCCCTCGTCGAGCTCGACGGGGGCACCGGGCTGCACGGCGGGCTTGTCGGCGGAAAGGGAAGTGGTCTGGTCTTGCATGCATGCCCCTGCTGGTAGCCCGGATTCGTTGTTTTTCGTCGAGGGTGCCTCGTCGGCACGCCATGGTCAGGCCCAACACAATGGAAGGCCTGAGAGTTCCGGCCCGCATGAAACGGACGATGATCGGGCCAGGTTCCGGCGGAACCATCGCGTAAGCAGTGCGTTTCCCGGCTGCCAGGCCTGTCGGCCTGGCAGCCGACGCTGCGGCGCCCGCCCGGTGTGCCCGGCATTCAAGCCACCCGCCGGGCATCCGGACGCGTGTCGCCAAGTGGGTGTGACGAAGCATGAGGCAGTTTCCTTGACCTTGCGCGTTTCATGTGAAACCGGATTTGCGACGAAACCCAAATGCTTGCATCGGCCCATGTTGCAGTGCAGTGTGCCGCGGTGATGCGCGGTACCTCTCGCTGCTCGATGCGCTGGTGGTCCGCAGGACGGCCGAACGGGAGACGATGGCATGACCCAGCTCTTCGGCACCCGGATCCGTGAAGGACATCCTCATCCGCGCGGTGCGATCTGGGACGGGGCCGGCACCAATTTCGCGCTGTTTTCGGCGCATGCCACCAAGGTCGAGGTCTGCTTGTTCGATCCGAGCGGCGTTGAGGAGCTCGAGCGCATCGAACTGCCGGAATTCACCGACGAGATCTGGCATGGCTACCTGCCCGATGTCAGCCCCGGCATGCTCTATGGCTATCGCGTACACGGCCCCTACGAGCCCGAGGCGGGGCATCGCTTCAATCCCAACAAGCTCCTGCTCGATCCCTATGCCCGCGCCCATGTCGGCGCGCTGACCTGGGATCCCGCCTTGTTCGGCTATACGCTCGGCGAGGGCGATCTCAGCTTCGATACGCGCGACAGCGCCCCCTTCATGCCCCGCTGCATGGTAGTGGATGCGCGTTTCGACTGGCCGGGCAACCGCTCGCTGGTGCCCTGGGACCAGACCATCGTCTACGAGACCCATGTGAAGGGCTTCACCAAGCGCCACCCCGGGATCGCGCCGGCCTTGCAGGGCACCTATGCCGGCCTCGCCTCGATCCAGTCCCTCGAGCATATCCGCTCGCTCGGTGTCACCACGGTCGAGCTCCTGCCGGTGCACACCTTCGTCGACGACGATCACCTGCTCCAGCGCGGCCTGAGGAACTACTGGGGCTACAACTCCATCGGCTTTTTCGCGCCCGATCCGCGCTATGCCGCCGACCCCGCGGGCGTGCTGGCCGAATTCAAGCAGATGGTGGCACGTTTCCACGATGCCGGCCTCGAGGTCATCCTCGACGTCGTCTACAACCACACGGCGGAGGGCAACGAACTCGGTCCGACCCTGTCCTTCAAGGGGATCGACAATGCCTCCTATTACCGGCTGATGCCCGATCAACCGCGCTACTACATCAACGATACCGGCACTGGAAACACCCTGAATGTCAGCCATCCGCGCGTGATCCAGATGGTGACGGACAGCCTGCGCTACTGGGTGAACGAGATGCATGTCGACGGCTTCCGCTTCGACCTCGGCACCGTGCTGGCCCGCGAGGTCGATGGCTTCAATCCCGATAGCGGCTTCCTCAAGGCTGTCAGCCAGGATCCCGTGCTCGAGAATGTCAAGCTGATCGCCGAGCCCTGGGATGTCGGGCTCGGCGGCTACCAGGTCGGCGGCTTCACGCCGGGCTGGGCCGAGTGGAACGACGTCTATCGCGATACGGCGCGTGACTTCTGGCGGGGCGAGGCTCGGCCTGCGGCCCTGGCGCCGCGCCTGTGTGGCTCGCCGGACAAGTTCGACCACCGCGGTCGCAAGTCCTGGGCCTCGGTCAACTTCGTCACCGCCCATGACGGTTTTACGCTGCGCGACCTGGTCTCCTATAACGACCGCCATAACGAAGCCAATGGCGAGGACAATCGGGACGGCAGCTCCAACAACCGCTCCTGGAATTGCGGTGTCGAGGGGCCGAGCGAGGATGCTGCCGTCACGGATCTGCGCGAACGTCAGATGCGCAACTTCCTGGCATTGCTGCTGCTCTCCCAGGGGACGCCGATGATCGTGGCCGGCGACGAGTTCGGCCGCAGCCAGCGGGGCAACAACAATGCCTACTGCCAGGACAACGAGATCAGCTGGCTCGATTGGCAGGCGGCGGAAGAGGGCAAGGCGCTGACCGATTTCGTCCGCAGGCTGACGGCGCTCAGACGCAAATATCCCATTCTGCGGCGATCACGCTTTCTGATCGGCGAGCGCATCAACGAGGCGATCGACGTACGCGAGGCGACCTGGATCCATCGCAGCGGCGAGGAAATGATGCGGTCGCACTGGGACGATGCGGGGGAACCTGCCTGCTTCGGCCTGTTGCTGGATGGCCGGGCCCAGGCCAGCGGCATCCGCAAGCGCGGATCGGATGCCACGCTGCTCGTCCTGCTCAATGCCCATCACGAGACGATGAGTTTCACCATGCCTCCCTGCTATGACGGTTCGGCATGGAAACGCCTGGTTGCCACCGACGATCCGGGGCTGCCCGAAGCCGATATCGGCGTCGGCGAAGCCTATGCGCTTGCCGGCCGCTCGCTGGTCCTGTTCGAGCGCGTCGATTGAGCGCGCTCCTGTTTTCCCGGTCAGATCGTCTATAGTGGCTCGAGCGCCCCGGGCGCCTATTTCAGCAGTCAGTGATTCTCAGGTCCGGAAGCGGTTTCCGGCAGCAATTTCGATTTGAGTCCGAGATCCGAAGCATGGCCGACCACGACAAGAGGACCATTCTCGTCGTCGAAGACGAGGCAGTCATTCAACTGCTCGTCGTCGATATCCTGAACGATCTCGGCTTTGCCACGCTTGCGGCCAAGGATGCCGATTCGGCCATACCCCTGCTGGAGGGGACGCAAAGCATCGATCTGATGATCACGGATATCGGACTGCCGGGCATGAACGGATGGGACCTGGCCCGTCGGGCACGCGAGGCGAGGCCTGCGCTGAAGGTGCTGTTCCTAACCGGCTATGAAGCCGCCGAGCGGCAGGATCTCGAAATGGATGAAGGACAGGACGTCATCGTCAAGCCCTTCGAGACCGGCGAATTCGAGGCCAAGGTCCGCTCGATGCTGCCTGCAGCTTGAGACGGAACAAAGGCTGGCTTCGGGCGTTCGCTCTCCAGAGCAGACGGGCATTCCCGGTTGGATGGCTGTCTGCTTCAACTCATTGTTTCGAAACGTCTTTGCGATGCCGATCCATCGCACGACGTCCTGACGGAGCCTGAGGGGACAAGAGCCGTGAAACAGCAAGCCTTCGCCGAGCCAGCCATGCACAATGCGCCGGAACATCGTACTGGCCCGCGCAAGCCGGTTCCTCGCAGTCCCGGCGTCGAATCGGGAGGCGACGATGTCGACAGCGCCCCTCCTGTGACAGTGGTGCTGGTCGATGACGACAAGGATGTCCGGCTGATCACGGCGGATCTGCTCGAAGATGCCGGCTTCAGGGTGCTGCAGGCCGGGCGCGCCGAAGCCGCGCTCGACATCCTGGCCTCGAACGGGGACGCCCGGGTCTTGATCACCGATGTTCGCATGCCCGGGCCGATGAGCGGCTATGATCTTGCCGTGAAGGCCAGGGAGCGCTGGCCCAGCCTGGAAATCATGTTCGTCTCCGGCTTTGGCTTGCCGGAGCGACGTCGGCTCTATTTCGACTGCCTCCTGGTCAGCAAACCCTTCAATCCCGATGAATTCGTCAACCAGGTGCGCGGCCTGGCCGAGCGCGCGAACTGAGCGGCCGGCAGAGTCAGGCCATGTCAGGCAGCGCCCGCAGCCTCGGCACGCGGGACAGCAGGATGACCAGGAGCTGGACCAGGAAGCCGATGGCGGCCGCGCCCAGGCAGGCTGCTGCGCCAGCATGAGCGGCTATGAAGGCACCCGCCGCGGCTCCGACCGGCCTCGAACCGAAAGTTGCGGTCATGACCAGGGCCGAGACGCGTCCCAGCATGGCGTTGGGTGTAATCGCCTGCCGGAGCGTTGTGGTGGTGATCGTCCATAGGATCGGCCCGGCGCCGAACAGGAAATAGCTGAATCCGGCAAGGATCGGCGAAGGGAACCATACCGTCCCCAGCATGAGGAGCGCGGCGCAGAAGCCGCCGAACGGCCCGAGCACGATCATGGTGCCGAAGGAGACGCGCCGAGCAAGTGCCGGGGCGATGCCGGCTCCGGCAATCATGCCGGCGCCATAGATGCCGAGGGTGACGCCGACCTCGAAAGCCGTCAGCCCAAGTATCTGTACGGCATAGGCGACATAGATGGCCTGGATGCAGAACCAGCCGATATTGAAGAAGACGGCGGTAAGAAGGATCGGCCTGAGCAGATCGTGGCGGATGACGAAGGCGGCGCCGTCCTTCAGATCGTGCAGGAGCCTGCGTCCGCTGCGAGCCGCCAATTCTTCCTTCGGCAGGCCGGCGAGCAAGAGCACCGCCCAGATCGAGAGAATGGCGGAGAGGACATAGGCGACGGGCGCCCCAATCCAGCCGACGAGGGCGCCGCCGAGGGCCGGGCCGCCGGCATAGGCGGCGCTACGTGCCAGTTCCAGCCAGCGATTGGCATCGGCAAGCTGGGTGCGCGGCACCAGCGTGGGGATCAGGGCCGGGGCGGCGACGCTGTAGCATACCGTGCCGATGGCGCCGACGCAGCCGAGCAAAGCCAGCAGGGACAGGTTCATCTGGCCGAGGCCGAGCAGCAGGACGGTGAGAGCCAGGGAAAGGGCGCGCAACGCCTCCGATGCCACCATCAGCTTTCGCCGTGAAGCCCGATCGGCGATCAGGCCGGCCGGGATGGAGAGCAGGAGAAAGGGCAGGGTCTGCGCCGTCTGAAGCCAGCCTGTTTCGGCCGGGCCGGCGGCGAGCAGGATCACGGCCGCGAGGGGCGCGGCGGCCAGGGCGATCTGCTCGGAGAGCTGGGCAAGGAGATTCGACCAGCCGATGCGCCGGAAAGCCGGCGGCAGGCGGTCTCTTTCGGGCGTCTTCATGACAGACCTCGGCAAGGAAAGGATCGCCGAACAAAAGCCGACGGCGCGGGTGCCAGCCACCCGTTTCCTGTGCTTGCCGAAGAGGTCATGCTGATCGCGCCGCTCCGTCGCTGGCGGGCATCGCTCCTTGCGTGGAACGCGGTTCAGGCCGGGCGCAGGCTGGCCCGTTTGTTGAAGAACAGTGCCTGGCTGATCGTGGCCTTCACGATTTCGGGCCTGAAGGGCTTGGTGATCAGGAAGGTCGGTTCCGGCTGCTGGCCGGTCAGCAGCCTTTCGGGATAGGCCGTGATGAAGATCACCGGCAGTTCCACGCTCGCCAGGATCTCGTTCACCGCTTTCAGGCCGGAGCTGCCGTCAGCGAGCTGAATGTCGGCGAGGATCAGGCCAGGTGAGTGTTCCGCCACCTGGGCGAGTGCCTGGGCATGGGTGCGTGCGATGCCGACGACGCGGTGTCCGAGCTCTTCCACGATCGATTGCAGGTCGAGCGCGATGATCGGCTCGTCCTCGATGATCAGGATCTCGGTGGCGATCTGGCGGGCGACCTCCTCGGTGGCCTCGGCCACCAGGGTGATCACTTCCTTTTCGTCGACCCGCATGATGGTGGCTGCCTCTTCCGAGGAAAAGCCTTCCATCGTGGTCAGCAGGAAAGCCTGCCGCGAGCGTGGGGCCAGGCGTTCCAGGCGCTGCTCCGGCGAGATGCCCTCGACCTGCTTGGCCGGCTCCATGTTGAGCGCCAGCGAAGACCACAATCTCAGGAACACCTGATAGAGCGCGATGCGTGGCGGAAGGGCGCGCGGAAAGCAAGCGGGATCGGCAACCAGGGCCTCCAGCGTCTCGACCACATAGGCGTCGCCGCTGGCCTGGCTGCCGCTCAGGGCCCGGGAAAAACGCCTCAGATAAGGCAGTTGCGGCGCGATCTCGGCTGCGATCGACATTGACATGCTCCCCAATCGGTCGCTCATGCGGCTGCGGCAGAGCACCACAGACGAATAGTTCCTGACAATGAATTTATTTCTTCGACAGAATGGAACGTATCCGGCATGGGATGCGTTTCGCCGGTTGGTATTGCATTGCCTCCTCCCCGACGACGGGCCTCCACGCCGGCCCAAGCAGAATTTCCCGGTGAGGCCGTGGATGGGCCTCCCCAAGAAACTCTGCAAATGTTCGGTATGGTGCCGATTCCTCTCGAGCGGGGCGATGGCCCGCTCGAGAGGAATCGGCTTGGAAGCAATGTCGGTGCCAGGCCGTTTCCACGGGAGTAGCAATGTCGAGGAATAAGAAGCCAGACGAGGATCTGCCCGATCAGAGCCCCCCCGATGGCGGCAAGCTCGATCCGCAGATCCGCGACTATGTCGCTCGCTCCCTGCAGGCCCATTATGAATCGATCGTCCGGGCGCCCGTGCCCGACAGGTTTTTGACACTCCTGGCCGAGCTCGAAGAGCAGGAGAAGAAGGCCGGGGAGGGCAAGGACGATGAGCGGCGATAGCTTCAAGGACGGGCTCATCGCACATATTCCCAGTCTGCGTGCCTTTGCCGCGTCCCTGTCGGGCTCGATCACCCTGGCGGACGATCTGGTACAGGATACGCTGCTGAAGGCCTGGGCCAATGCCGACAAGTTCGAGCCGGGCACCAATATGCGAGCCTGGCTGTTCACCATCCTGCGCAACATCTACTACTCGCTCTACCGCAAGCGTTCGCGCGAGGTGCAGGACAGCGATGGGGTCTATGCCGAGCGCCTGGCCGTCCATGCCGACCAGGAAGGGCACCTGGCGATCGCCGATTTCACGGCCGCCCTCGCCAAGCTGCCCGAGGAGCAGCGCGAGGCCCTGATCATGGTGGGCGCCTCGGGTATCTCCTATGAGGAGGCGGCGGAAATCTGCGGCGTTGCGCTCGGTACGATCAAAAGCCGCGTCAACCGGGCGAGGTCGCGGCTGGCCGAAATGCTCTCGACCAGCGATGCGGATGAAACGGGGCCGGATGCCAAGATGCTGGCGGCACTCCGGGTCGGCGGGCGCGAGCCTCCCTCGTGACGGCCCGCTTTCGCCAAGTCTTCAATAGGATCTTGGTCTTCAATAGGATCTTGGCCTTCGATACGGTCCAGGCCAAACTGCTGACCTTCTTCCTGATGGTCGCCATACCGGTCGGTGCCATCACCAGCATCATCGCGGTGGTGACCTATCGCGATGACGTCAAGACGATCGAGACGTCCCAGGCACAGACGGTCGGCAATTTCGTCGTTCGCATGGGCATCTGGTATGTCGGCGTCGTACGGGGGCTGATGATCTCGGCCGCCGAAGTCACGAACGGCGCCTCCTGCGAGGCGGTCGGCAAGGCCAATGTGGGACAGCTCGACGGCTACCAGGCCCTGCTGATCCAGGGGGATGGCAGCCCGGCCTGCCTGTTTTCCGGCATATCCGGCCTGGACCGGTCCTCGCTTGGCGCCGAATTGGCAGCGCAGGCTGCCAAGCCGGTGCTCCAACCCCGCGCGGTGTTGTCGCCGGTAACCAGCCGCTATGATTCGGTGGTGCTTGGGGGCGAGCGCCGGCTCGTCGTCTATGCCCGGCGCGAGGGCAAACCTGATGCGCCGGGCTGGCAGGCACTGCTGGTGATCGCTCCGCAGGCCCTCGATCGTGTCTTCAACCTCGGCGACGGTGCGCGTGACTTCGTCGCCGCCCTGATCACCGTGCATGAAGACATCGTGTTTGCTCGGGGGCGACCGGCCGACGACAATGGCTGGCTGCCGGCGAAGGGAACCTTTCCCGTGACCCGACAGCGCTGGGTCGCCGTCAGCGGCGCCGGCCAGACGCGGATCTACTATGCCATGCCGGCGGCGCCCGATCTCTATATCGTCGCCAGCTTCCGTGACATCCATCTGCGGGCGGCCCGCTCGCAATTCCTTTTCCTGCTGCTGGCGCCCCTCGCCGCCTTGCTGCTGTTGCTGGTCGTCTTTGCCCGGGTGATGAAACGGCATCTGGTGCAATGGCTCAAGGGCATCGAGGCTGCGTCGCGGGCTCGGCGCCATTCGGGCTGGGGACGTGTACCGCTCAGTGCCCAGATGCCGTCGGACATCCGCAATGTGGTGGTCGCCTTCAACGACATGGTGGAGGAGCAGGAAGCACGCGAGCACCGCCTGCAGACGGCGCTTGCGGCTAACCATGCCCTTACCCGCGAGCTGCATCACCGGGTGAAGAACAATCTCCAAGTGGTGCAGAGCTATATCGGCCTATCTAAGAACGCCTATGCGGGCGATGCCCGCATGGCCCTGAGCGAGGCTGAATGCAGGGTGCACGTGTTGTCGGCGGCCTATCGGGGGGCCCTGTCCGAGGGCGAGATGCATCCGGTGGCGGTCGAGCCCTTCCTGCGTGACGTCACACAGGTGATCGGCAGGCTGCTGTGCCGCCCCGGGCAAAGCATGGCTTTACGCGGGCGGACCGACATGGCGCTGCCGGTGGATCGCGCTATCCCGCTCGGCCTGCTCGTGGTCGACCATGCCTCCGCCATCCTGCATCCCGGCCTGACACTCGTTCTCACCCTCGACATCGAGGATCTCGACGGCGGGCGCTTCGGCTTCGGATTTGCTGCCGACAGGCCGGTGGAACCGCCGCAGCCCTCGCGAATCCTGCTGGGCCTCGTGCAGCAGCTCGACGCAGCTGAGAGGAAGGACCTTGCTGCGGGTGACCTGGGTGCCTGGGAGCTTGCCGCTGCCGGCGACGGCGAGCAGCAGGCGGGAGACCGGGGGACCGGCGCTTCCGCAGCGGAATAACCCTTGCCAACGGTCATATAGTGCCTATGTTTCCTGTTGAGGGGACCGGCAGACGGTCATCGATTAGGCGATGCTCGCCTGCTGGTGCTCCTCAGAGTAGGTGCCGCCTCATGGTCGATCGGTGCAGGATTGTTAGGAAATTGTAACTGAACTTTGCGCCCCCCGGCGCGTTAACAATTCAGCATGATCGGACGTTTGGCCGAGTATCAGGGGTATAGAACATGATAAACACTCTGCTTGCGGTTCTTTCGACCTTATTGGCCACGGGGCTCTGCACCCTCGCGGTAGCGTCGATGCGCCAGCCGGCTCGCGTCAAGGTCGTCGCGC
Source organism: Labrys sp. 22185 (assembly GCF_052045555.1). Taxonomy (NCBI): domain Bacteria; kingdom Pseudomonadati; phylum Pseudomonadota; class Alphaproteobacteria; order Hyphomicrobiales; family Xanthobacteraceae; genus Labrys; species Labrys sp. 22185. The sequence continues at coordinate 18,950 of NZ_JBQEPH010000018.1, forward strand.
GGCGCAACAGGCGGTCCCTGCCCCGGGATTGAGCCGGTTTCGTAGCAAGTAGGACGGAATGGGGGAGGAACGCGTGTTCCTCCCCCATTCCGTTTGATGGAGCTTGAACGGCCGGCCTCATCCGTCGATTGCCGCCCGGATGCGGCGTGAGAGCTGGTCGATCGAGTAGGGTTTGTAGAGTGGCCTGGTATCGAGGCCTGATATCTCGACCCGCCCATTGTCGTCCGGCGCGTAGCCGGTGGTGAACAACACCTTGATGCCGGGGGAATGGGCCCGGGCGCGGCTGGCGAGTTCGCCGCCGTTCATCCCGGGCATGACGATGTCGGTGAACAGCAAGGTGATGGGCCGGCCGGCTGCGACGAAACCGAGGGCCTCGCTCGGGGATGCGGCCTCGAGAATGGTGTAGCCGAGCCCGCGCAAGGCCTCCACCGCCATGGAGCGCACCCTGTCCTCATCCTCCACAACCAGCACGGTCTCGCCGGGATGACCATGGAAGGTGGTGGGAAGCCCGTCCCACAGGGGGCGCTGAGCCTCGGCAGCCTCCGAGCGTGGCAAATAGAGCCTGATCGTGGTGCCCTGTCCCGGCGTCGATGCGATGGTGACATGGCCACCGGTCTGACGCACGAAGCCGAAGACTTGGCTGAGGCCCATGCCGGTGCCCTTGCCCACGCCCTTGGTGGTGAAGAAGGGGTCGAAGGCGCGGGCAGCCACGTCTTCCGACATGCCGATGCCGGTATCGATCACCGCCACGCTGAGATAGGGACCGGAGGCGATGCCGAATTCCTCGGCTTGGCTGCGGCCCAGTATGGCATTGCTGGTTTCGATGGTGAGTTCGCCACCGTCGGGCATGGCGTCACGCGCGTTCACCGACATGTTGAGCAGGGCGTTTTCTAGCTGGCTCCTGTCGGTCTCCACCGCCCAGCCGTCCGGCGCCAGGATGGTGGTGATGTGGATATGCTCGCCCAGCGTGCGCGACAGCAGGTCGGCCATGTCGGCGATCATGGCGTTGGGCGACACGGCTTCCACCGTCAGCGGCTGCTGGCGGGAGAAGGCGAGCAGCCGCTTGGTCAGTGCGGCGGCGCGCTCGGCGCCGTCGAGGGCGCCGTCGATATAGCGTCCGACATTGGTCTGGCCGCGCTCCAGCTTGCGCTTGAGCAAAGTGAGGCCGCCGATGACCACGGCGAGCATGTTGTTGAAGTCATGGGCGATGCCGCCGGTGAGCTGCCCGAGAGCCTCGACCTTCTGCAACTGATGCAGGCTGTTCTCGGCCGTGGCCCGGGCGGCTATGGCGGTCTGGACCCGCTGCTCCAGCGTCTCGTTGAGTTCGCGGAGCCTGGCCTCCGCCTCTCTCTGCCTGGAAATGTCGGTATTGGTGCCGAACCAGCGCAGGATCCGGCCGGTATCGTCTCGGACCGGGGCGACGCGGGTAAGGAAAGGGCGGAAGATGCCGTCCCTGCCGCGGAGCGGGAAGACCATCTCGAAAGCGCTGCCCTGTTCGAGCGATTCCCGCCAATGCGCGATGATATCGGGCAGCTGCCTGCGGTCATGCACCGAACGCCAGCCCCATCCCTGCATCTGCTCGAGCGATGAACCCGTATAGTCATACCAGCGCTGATTATACCAGTAGATGCCGCCATGCGCGGCGGCCATCCAGCACAGGATCGGGATATTGTCCGCCAGGGTGCGGAAGTTGGCCTCGCTCTCGCGCAGGGCCGTTTCGGCTGCTCGGATGCGCAGCAAGGCGCGGACGGAGGCGACGAGTTCGACCGGTTCCCAGGGCTGGGCGAGGCAGGAATCGGCACCGGCTTCCAGCGCCCGCATGCGATTGTCGCCCGAAACGAAGGATGCCGAGGTCTGCAGCACCAGGGTATCGGGATAATCCTGCTTGATGATGCGGCAAAGATCGTGGCCGCTCATGTCGGGCAGCCTCTCCTCGAGCAGCACCAGGGTCGGCCGTCGCTCGCGAACCAGGACGAGGGCATCGAAGCCCGAGCCTGCTTCGATCACGTCGATTTCGCTTGCCCGGCCAAGGGCCTCGGTCTTGGCGCGCCGCTCGACCACGTGGTCGTCGAGGTTGAGGACGAGATGGCGTCGAAACTCCATTGTACCCACCAAGATCACCGCCCTGTCAGGGCTGTATTCCCATCTGCATCCTAACACGGATGCCTGAGGCGTCTTGTGATTGGACGGACGTATCAAGGATCACAAAGACACACTCGCCAATCCGTGGTCCATAACAGCCTCTAGAGCCAGCGTCCGGTCGTGAACGCGTCGGCTCTGAAGAACGCCCCTGCAGGATGGAAGGTTCCGGGCTCGATGGCACGGCCTGTTTTCGACCGTTCGGCGTGCCGTGGACGCTGCCATCATACTCTTGACCTGCCATGCCCATGCACCCGGTCTCTCGTCGTTCAATAAGAGATGAGGGTTATCAAAGCGCTTTGAGATGCCGATTTTGGTTGAAATCTGGCTTCCTCGCCCTATCTTAACGAGGGCACGCATCCGCCTTCCGAAGGTTGCTCCATTGAGGGGAAGGAAATTGATCGTGGCGGGGAACCGCCGGGATCATGGCGGGTTGAGGCTATGTGCCATCGCGCGATGCTCGCCGCGCCCGGCTTGTTCCGGGCACCTGGACGATAGGTGTTTCGAGTTCGTCCGCGGGGACCGGAAGCCGCCGGTCGCGGTAGATTCAGGTTTGAGCCTGACAAGGCCAGACAGACTCTAGGCCATGGGCGTTACTTGCCATAACCCAGACCGGGAGAGACATTGATGAGCAATGAGATAGAACAGAAGATCCGCGACAAGGCCCATGAATTGTGGGTCTTGGACGGACAGCCGGAGGGGCGCGAATTGTTCCATTGGGACCTTGCACGCCAACTGGTGCTGCAGGAAAATACGGCCGAGTTCACATTGGTGCCGACACCGCCCTGCATCGAGGATCTGATCGACCCGCTGGCCGCGCCGGACAATCTGCGCGAGATCCCGGACCTCACCCATCTCGGGGAAGATGCGGTGGAACCCGAAATCCCGCTCAAGAAGGTCGCCGGGGGACGCGGCTGAAACCGACCGCCGAGAGCATGGCTCTTCTCCTGCGGCCGGAGCGCGAAGGCGCGTTCCGGCCTTGAATTGTGGCAGCCCGTCCGGTGCCGATGACGACGCTGACTGCCAGTCCCATTCCTTGAAATTCGCCCTTTCGAGCGGCTGAAATCGCAAAATCCGCCCCGAATGCCCGCCTGACGCTTGCCTCCGCGCGCCAAGGTGCTTACTGCGAACGCTGACCGATTTGATAGGAAGCGTCCGCATGTCTGCCTCTTTGAACCGCCTCGTCGATGAGATGTTGGCGAATGCCTTTTCAGCCTGTGGATTGCCGACCGAGACCGCCCGAGCCACCCGCTCCACGCTGCCCGAGCTCGCGGACCTGCAGTGCAATGGCGCCATGCCGCTCGCCAAGAGCCTCAAGCGCAATCCGCGCGAGTTGGCGGCCGAGATCGCCGAAAAGCTCCAGGGCCTGCCGGCCTTCAAGGAAGTCTCGGTGGCCGGCCCCGGCTTCCTCAATCTGCGCCTGTCCGATGCCTTCCTCTCCGAATGCGCTGTGGCCCAGGCCGCCTCGCCCGATCTCGGCATCGTGCAGTTGCCGGCCGATACGGTTGTGCTCGACTATGGCGGCCCGAACGTCGCCAAGCCGCTGCATGTCGGCCATCTGCGCGCCTTGGTGATCGGCGAGAGCCTGCGGCGCATCAATGCCGCCCAGGGCCTCAACACGGTTTCCGACATCCATCTCGGCGATTGGGGCCTGCAGATGGGCCAGCTGATCTCCGAGATCCGGCTGCGCTGGCCCGACCTCGGCCCGGGCGAAGCGCCGGACCTGACCATGGACGACCTGCAGCGCCTCTATCCCGAGGCTGCGGCGGCCTGCAAGGCCGATCCCGCCCGCATGGAACTCGCCCGTGCCGCCACCGCTGCCTTGCAGGCCGGCGATCCTGACGCCACCGCGATCTGGCAGAAGCTGCGCGACATCTCGCTGACCGCCCAGCGCGTCGACATCGATCTTCTCGATACCCATTTCGACCTGTTCCTCGGCGAAAGCGACGTGCAGCCGCTGATCCCCGGCATGATCGCCGACATGCGCGCCAAGGGCGTGGCGGTGGAAAGCGACGGCGCCCTGATCGTCGACGTCGCCACCCCCGGCGACAACAAGCCGATGCCCCCGCTCTTGCTGCAGAAGAAGGACGGTGCCGCCCTCTACGCCACCACCGATCTCGCCACCATTGTGGCACGGGTGCGCGACCAGGATCCCAAGCGCATCGTCTATGTCGTCGACCAGCGCCAGGAACTGCATTTCCGCCAGGTCTTCAAGGCGGCCGAACGGGCGGAGCTCGCGCCGGGCGTCGAGTTGATCCATGCCGGCTTCGGCACGGTGAACGGCGCCGACGGCAAGCCCTACAAGACCCGCGAGGGCGGTGTGGCGCAGCTCAAGGACCTGCTCGGCGAGGCGATCGAGAAGGCAGGAGAGCGTCTGGTCAACGACGATCCGACGCTCGATCGCATCGAACTCGCCAAGCTGGTGGGTCTCGCCGCGGTCAAGTTCGCCGATCTCTCCTCCTACCGCATCTCGGGCTATATCTACGATGCGGACCGCATGGTCTCCTTCGAAGGCAAGACCGGGCCCTACGTGCAATATGCCTGCGTGCGCATCGGCTCCATCCTCGCCAATGCCGAGGCCAAGGGTTATCAGGCCGGCGCCCTGCAGGTGACGGCTCCGGCCGAGCGCGCCTTGGTGCTCGAATGCGCCAGGCTGCCCGAAGTGGTCGCTTCCGCCGGACGCAACAATGCGCCGAACGAGGTCGCCGACTATGTGTTTTCGGTGGCACAGGCCTTCAGCCGCTTCTACACCGATTGCCCGGTGCTGGCCGCCGATACCGAGGCCGAGCGTGCCTCCCGCCTCGCTTTGTGTGGCCTTGCTCGTGCCGTGCTGGCCAAGGGGCTGTGGCTGCTCGGCATCGCGGTTCCCGAACGGATGTGACGTGCGAGCGCGGGAGTCTCTTCCCGCGCCCCCGATTTGCTGCTACGCACGCCTCGAATTGACTGACAAATAGAGGCGGCCTTCATGAGCCAGCATTCCATCGCCATCATCGGCGTCGGCAAGATCGCGGTCGACCAGCATCTGCCTGTGATCGCCAAGAACCCGGCCTTCCGGCTGGCCGCCCTGGTCAGCCAGCGCGGCGTCGAGCAGGCGGGCGTGCCGACCTTCCGCACGCCGGCCGAACTCTATGCGGCGATGCCGGATCTCGACGCCGTGGCGATCTGCACGCCGCCTTCGGTGCGCCACCAGGTGGCGCTGGAGGCGCTCAATGCCGGCATGAACGTGCTCTTGGAAAAACCGCCGGCGCCCACCGTCAGCGAATTGGCCGACCTGGTGCGCCAGGCCGCAGCCCGGCGCTGCGTGCTGTTCGCCACTTGGCACTCGCAATACAATGCCGGGGTCGAGGAAGCGAAGAAGCGCCTGGCCGGCCGCAAGATCGCTTCCCTCGCCATCACCTGGAAGGAAGATGTGCGGCGCTGGCATCCGGGCCAGGAATGGATCTGGCAGCCCGGCGGCTTCGGCGTGTTCGATCCGGGCATCAACGCGCTGTCGATACTCACCGAGATCGCACCGGAACCCTTCTTCGTCACGGCCGCGACGCTGACCTATCCCGCCAATCGCGATACGCCGATTGCGGCCAGACTGACCTTCGCTTCCGATGCCGCCCTGCCCGGCGCGGCCCTGACGGCCGAGTTCGACTGGCGCCAGACCGGCGACCAGACCTGGACGATCGAGATCGTCGTCGAGGACGGCACCCGGCTCACCCTGATCGATGGCGGCTCCAAGCTCGCCGTCAACGGCAACCTGACCGTGGCCGAGCCGATGGTTGAATATGAAGGCATCTATGCCCGCTTCGCCGGCCTGCTCGATCGTGGCGAGAGCGCGGTGGATGCCGCGCCCTTCCACCTGGTCGCCGACGCCATGGTGGTGGGCAAGCGCGAGACCACCGACGCCTTCGAGTGGTGATCGCCCGAGGCTGTCACGGGGCATTGCTCACCTCTCCTCCTTTTAGGTCGTGCGGCCCCTCACCTTACCTCTCCCCGTAAGAACGGGGCGAGGGGACTTTGACGTCGCGTTTCATGCCGAGACCGCACCATCTCGCTCAACCGTTGGGCGAGATGAATGGACCGAGGGCCAGTCGCAACGCCTGTGCCTCCTCGCCCCGTTCTTACGGGGAGAGGTAAGGTGAGGGGCAGCGCGACCGTGAGCGATTATCTCTCTGCCGGATGTCCTTCATACCAAAAGCTATTTCGAAGACTCGGATGCATCGACATTCCCGAGCTTTGGTATCAATAGGTCGCCCGGCCGCCGGAAAGATCGAACACCGCGCCCGTGGTGAAGGAATTCTCCCTGGTGGCCAGCCAGCAGATCATGGCGGCTGCCTCGGCGAGTTCCAGCATGCGCCCGCGCGGGATCTTGGAGAGGATCATCTTCAGGAATTCGGGATCCTGGCTCATCGCCATCGTGGTCTTGGCCACGGCCGGCGTCACCGCATTGACCGAGATGTCGTATTTGGCGAGTTCCTTGCCGAGCGACTTGGTCAGCGCCAGCACGCCGGCCTTGGTGGCGGAATAGGCGGGGGCGCCGGGATTGCCTTCCTTGCCGGCAACCGAGCTCAGATTGACGATGCGCCCGTAATTGCGGGCGATCATGTGCGGCACCACGGCGTGGCAGACATGGAAGGTGCCGACCAGGCCGATATGCACCACCTCGGCGAAGGCCTCGGGCGGGTATTCCCAGGTATTGGCATTGGGGCCGACGATCGCGGCATTGTTGATGAGGACGTCGATCTGGCCGAAGCGCGCCAGGGTCTGCGTAACACCGGCCTCCACCGAGGCAAGGTCGCCGATGTCGACATTGAGGGCCTGGACCTTGCCGTTGCGGCCATATTTGGCCTCCAGGGCCTGCAGCAGGGAAGCGTCCCGATCCCAGATCGAGACGTTGCCGCCGCCGGCCAAAATGCGTTCGGCGACCGTCAGCCCGATGCCCTGGCCACCTCCGGTGACGATGGCGGCCTGTCCTGCGAAATCGTAGCTGTTCATGGGAAAGTCCAGGGAAACTGAGGTAAGGAAAGGCCGGCGCGGGAGACTTTCCGCGCCGGTTCGGTACTAGAAGTTGAACTGGTCGATATTGCCGGCGTCGAAGGTCGTCAGCTCGGCCTGGGTGTTGATGATGTGATCGGCCCCAATAGTGATCTGCCCGAGACCCGGAACCTCGAACTTGGTGCCGGGCTCGTTCTTGATGGTGCCGTTCTTCACGCCCACGGCGAAATAGGAGGTGAGCAGGCCTTCATTGTAGGGGCTCCAGAGCTGGAAGGCCTTGAGCGTGCCGTCCTTGATGAAGGGGCGCATCTGGTTGGGCGTGCCGAGGCCGGTGAGCGTGATCTGCTTGGCCTTGCCCTGGGTCTGCAGCACCTGCGCCGCTGCGGCGACGCCGACGGTGGTCGGCGAGATCACGCCCTTGAGGTTGGGGTATTTCTGGATCAGCGCTTCCATCTCGGTGGTGGATTTCTGCGGATCGTCGTCGCCATAGGCCACGGCCACCAGCTTCATCTTGGCATATTTGGCATTGCTGGCGAGGCTGTCCTTCATCGCCGCGATCCAGGTGTTCTGGTCGGGTGCGTCGGTGGTGGCGGAGAGGATGGCGATTTCGCCCTCGTAATTGATCTGCGAGCCCAGGAGCTCGACCTGGCTCGGCCCGGTCTTGGTGAAGTCGACGGGCAGGATGCCGGCATCGCGGTGGTCGAGATTGCCGACGAGGTCGCCATTGACCGCGAGCACCAGGATGCCGCGCGAGCGGGCGCGGTCGAGCACCTGGTTGAGGGCATCGGGGCTGTTGGGGGAGATGGCGATCACGCCGACGCCGCGCTGGGTCTGCGCGGTGATGAAGGGGATCTGCGAAGTGGCTTCGGCGGTCGCCGGGGCCTGCATGTCGAAGTCGCAGCCGACCTTGGCGCAGCCGTCCTGGAAACCCTTTACCAGCGAATCGAAATAGGGATTGCCGGTGTTCTTGGGAATATAGACGATCGAGACCTTGTCGGCCGCCTGCGCGCCGACGGCGGCAGTCAACGCGAGCCCGAGCGACAGTCCGAGTAGAAGCGTTTTCCTCAGCATGGTTCCCTCCTGATGATGGTCTAAGGCCGTTCTGAGCCGGCTATCTCTGGTTGCGGGCGTAGATCGTATTGGTTGCGATGATGGAGACGATGAGCAGGAGCCCCATCACCGTGAGTTGGTAGGTCACCGGGATGTTGGCGACCGTCATGCCGGTGGCGATGATCACCAGGAGCCAGGAGGCGATGAAGGTGCCGGCGATGGTGCCGCGCCCGCCGAAGATGTAGGTGCCGCCGAGCATGACGATCAGCACCATCTGCAGCTCGCCGCCGGTGGCGAGATCGTAGCGCACCGAGGCCAGCCGCGAGGCCGCAAGCAGGCCGCAGAGGGCGCTGGTGAGGCCCATCGCCAGGAACAAAGCGAACTTGATGCGCCGGACCTTGATGCCGGCATGGCGGGCGGCGATCTCGCTGGTGCCGATCTGGTAGATCTGCCGGCCAAGGATGGTGGCGCCGAGCACGAAGGCCAGGACCAGCGAGGCGGCGATGAAGATCAGCACCGGCACCGGCACGCCGAAAAGGGTACGATAGTCGATGCCGACGAACCAGGCCGGGAACTTGCCGATGGATTTGTCGCCCGCCAGCACCTGGGCGAGGCCGCGATACATGATCAGCGTGCCGATGGTGACCATCAGCGAAGGCAGGCGCAGCCACAGCACCATGAAACCGTTGAAGGCGCCCATCACAAGGCCGGCGGCGAGGCTCGCCGCGATCGCCCAGCCGATCGGCAGGCCGGCCTGGAACACTGTGCCGAACAGGCAGGCGGTCAGCGCCATGGTGGAGGCGGGAGACAGGTCGATCTCGCCAGCAATGATCACCAGGGTCAGCACCAAAGCGATGATCGAGAACTCGGCATAGTAGGTGGCGCTTTCCAGGATGAAGGTCAGCGAGGCGAAGAAGGGCGACAGCAGGCAGGCGATGACGATGGCGGCAGCCAGCAGCACCAGGGTCATGGTCTCCGGCCGCACCAGCACCGTACGCCAGAGCGGCAGCGGCTTGGCGGCGTCCTGCGGGGAGACGGCGGTGGCGGGGGTCTGGCTCATGGGTGCCCCCTTTGCCGGCCGGGGCGCGGGTTCCTTACCCTCCCCTGGAGGGGGAGGGTCGGCCTGAAAGGCCGGGGTGGGGTGAAGGGGCTCTTACTTGGCGATAAGGCGAGGTGCTCTTTTGAAGAAGACACCCCACCCCGAGGCTTTGCCTCGACCCTCCCCCTCCAGGGGAGGGTAAAATGTGTGTCGGTGCTGGTCATGCCGCATCCCTCGCCAGCAGGCCCTTGAGGCCGCCCTGCCGGACGCTGCGGTCGATCACCAGGGCCGCGAGGATCACCGCCCCGTAGATCGCCTGCTGCCAGAAGCCGGAGACGCCGAGGATCGGCAGCGCCACGCTGACGGCGCCGAGCAGGAGCACGCCGAGCACGGTGCCGGCGACCGAGCCGGAGCCGCCATTGATCGAGACCCCGCCGATGACCACGGGCGCGATCACCGTGAATTCGAAGCCGACGCCGGTGATGCCGGGATTCACATAGCCGAAGCGCGAGGCGTACATCACGCCCGCAAGCCCGGCGAGGCCCCCGGAGAGTACGAAGACCAGCACGGTGATCGGCGCGGCGCGGATGCCGCGCAGCGGCGCCGCCACCGGATTGGAGCCGATGGCATAGATCTGGCGCCCGAGCCTGGAATGGCCGAGGAAGAGGTAGGTGGCGAGCGCAACGGCGAAGGCGATCAGGATGATCCAGGGAATGCCGAAGACAAGTGAGGTCTGGCTGAGCTCGATCAGGCCGCGCGGGATATATTGCGGATCGACCTGGCGGGCATCGGAGATGAAGAAGATCAGGCCGCGATAGAGGCTGAGCGTGCCGAGCGTCACGATGATGGAGGGCAGCCTAAAGAGGGTGACCACCAGCCCGTTGATGAGGCCCAGCGCGCCGCCCACCGCGATCGCGGCGACGACACCGACCATGACAGGCAGCTCCGGATGGTCGCGCCAGAGCATGCCGGCCACGATGGCGGAAAAGCCGAGGATCGAGCCGATGGAAAGGTCGACATGGCGGGCGACCAGCACCATCATCTCGCCCATCGCCGCCACCATGATCAGGGGCACGGCCAGCAGCACGATGCGCAGCGTCTCTGCGGAGAGGAAGCGCGGCTGGATCAGGCCGACGATGAGGGCGAAGAGCGCGATCATCACCACGATGCCGGCCTCGCGCCGGCGCAGGAGGCTCGCGATGCTCATGCGGCGGCCCGTCCATCCGGGTTCGACTTGCGGCGCGGCACGGCGGCGTGCATCACGCTTTCCTCGCTGGCCTCGCCGCGGAGAAGATTGGCAGTGAGGCGCCCTTCCGACATCACCAGCACGCGGTCGCTGAGCGCCAGCAGTTCCGGCAGTTCGGAGGAAATCAGCAGTACGGCGCGACCCGAAGCGGCCAGCTCGCCGATCATCTCGTAGAACTCGGCCTTGACCCCGATGTCGATGCCGCGCGTCGGCTCGTCCAGGATGAGGATCTCAGGGTCGGTGAGCAGCCAGCGTGCCAGGATGGCCTTCTGCTGGTTGCCGCCGGAGAGTTCTCCGATGGGTTGGCGCAGGCTGGCGAGGCGGATGCGCAATTTGCGCACCTGTTCGCGGGCGATCGAGCGTTCGAGGGCACGACGAATGACGCCGCCGGGGGCCACCTTGCCGGGCACGGCGGCGGTGATGTTCTGCTCGACCGGCAGGCTGCGGAAGATGCCGGCGACGGCCCGGTCCTCCGGCACGAAGGCGAGGCCTTGCGCCACCGCATCCGCCGGCTCGCGGATGGCGACGGTCTTGCCGTTGACCTCGATGCTGCCGCTGGCGGCGGGAGCCACGCCGAACAGAGCGCGCGCGACATCGGTACGGCCGGCGCCGACCAGGCCGCCAAGGCCGACGATCTCGCCCTTGCGCACCTCGAAGCTGATGTCCTCGAACTTGCCGGGCAGGCTCAGGCTGCGAACCGCCAGCGCCACCGCGCCGATCTGCGACTTGTGCTGGGGAATATAGCCTTTCACCTCCCGCCCGATCATCAGGCGGATGATGTCGGCGTCGGAGAGGCTGGCGGTTTCCTCGGTGGCAATCCTGCTGCCGTCCCGGAAGATGGTGACGCGGTCGCACAGCGCCCGCACTTCCTCGAGCCGGTGGCTGATGAAGATGATGGTGCGGCCTTCCTGGCGAAGCTGACGGGCGATGCCGAACAGGGTTTCGACTTCCTTGGGCGTCAGCGGGGCCGTGGGCTCGTCCATGATAATCAGCCGGCTGTCGCTGGCCAGCGCCCGGGCGATTTCCACCATCTGCTGGTCGGCAATCGAGAGGCCGCGCATCGGCTTGCCGATATCGATGGCGATGCCGAGCCGGGCCATCAGGCTGTCAGCCTCGCGCCGGAGTTCGCCCCAGCGCACCCGCCCGAGCGCCGGGCCTTCATGGCGGCCGAGCACGAGGTTTTCAGCCACCGAGAGATCGGGAAAGGAGATCGGCTCCTGGTGGATCAGGGTGATGCCGAGCTTCTGGGCGATCAGCGGTGTCGTCACCTCCACGGGCGTGCCGTTGAGGGCGAGCGAGCCACGGCTGGGGCGGTGGACGCCGGCAATGATCTTGGCGAAGGTCGATTTGCCGGCACCGTTCTCGCCGAGCAAAGCGTGGATCTCGCCGGCATGGAGGTCGAGATCCACGTCGCGCAAGACTTCCACGCCGGCAAACTGCTTGGAGATGCCGCGGGCCGAGATCAGGATCGGCAGCGCTCTTGCAGGCTCGCCCGCCCTGTTCATGGCGTGGGCGCGTCCTTGTCGATCAGCCCTTCCGTCTTCAGGTCGGACCAGAATCCGGCCGGGATCGGGGCGTGATGGGAGGCGACATTCTCCGTGATCTCGCTCGGCTTCACCGCGCCCGGAATTTCCGAGACTACGGCAGGATGGGCGAGCACGAATTGCAGCGCCGCCGCCGGCAGGGCCACGCCATGCGCCTTGCACACAGCCTCGATGCCGCGCACCTTGGCCTGCACGGCCTCCGGCGCCTTGCTGTAATTGTAGTTGGCGCTGCCGCCCGAGCCGGTGACCAGGATGCCCGAGGCGAAGGGCGAGCCGATGACGACGCTGACCTGTCGCTTCACGCATTCGGCCATGCCGGTATGGAGGCACCCTTGGTCGATCAGGGTGTAGGGCATCGCCACCAGCACGAAGTCGAGATCGACCAGGGGCGCCACCGTCTCCAGGGCGTCGGCGGTGTTGATGCCCATGCCAATGGCCTTGATCTCGCCGCGCCGCTTCAATTCCTCCAGGGCCTTGATGCCGGAATAGACCAGGTCTTTCTTGCGGTAGCCGAAATCCGGGCCCTGATAGGCAGCGTCGAGGTCGTGGATGACCAGGGCGTCGATGGTGTTGAGGCCGAGCCGCATCATCGACTGCTCATAGGAGCGCATCACGCCGTCATAGGTGTAGTCGTAGCGGTGCTGGAAGGGCAGGCCGCCGAGCCACATCTCCGATTTGAAGATCGCGGGGTCGAAGGGGCGTTCGAGGATGCGCCCGACCTTGGTGACGAGCTGGTATTCGTTGCGCGGCCGGTGCCGGAGGCCATAGCCGAGGCGATGTTCGGAGAGGCCGAGGCCATACCAGGGCGCGGTGTCGAACAGGCGCACGCCCGCATCCCAGGCAGCGTCGATGGTGGCGCTGGCATCGGCCTCCGTCACCAGGCTGTAGAGCTCGCCCAGATGCGCCGCGCCATAGCCGAAGGTCGGCACGGTCATCGCTGTCTGGCCGACGCGGCGGCGCTCGAATTCCTTGGGCATTGCGGCACTCCCGGGCATTTCTGGATTGGCGGTTCCGGGCAGCCCGGCCGCATTTGCGGCTAAGTTGTCAGACAAAAATTAGTTTGACAAGTTTTTACTGGCTGGCGGAGAATGGCTGCGATGTCAGGCTGACGCACCGTGGCGCAGCCCCTCACCGTACCTCTCCCCGTAAGAACGGGGCGAGGAGACTTTGACGTCGAGCCTATGACTAAAACCTCTCATCTCGCCCAAGGGTCGGGCGAGATGAGAGGTTCGTGGATCGATCGCAACGCCCGTGCTCCCTCGCCCCGTTCTTACGGGGAGAGGTACGGTGAGGGGCGGCGCGACATCGGACATCGAGAATAGTTGCGTTCAGCTTGAACGCACTTTGCGCTGAGGATGCCATGCCCGATTTTCCCGTCATCGACACGCATCTTCACGTCTGGGACCATTCGAAGCTGAGATATTCGGCCTTCGAAGGCAGCCCGCTCTTTTCCAAGAGTTATCACGTCGAGGACTACCGGCGCGACCTTGGCGACGTCGAGGTCGAGGCCATGGTCTTCCTCGAATGCTATGCCGATTTCTGGGAGGGTGGCGGCCAATATCTCGACGAGATCCGCTTCGTCGAGGAGGAGGCCCGGCGCGATCCCGGCATCCGGGCGATCGTGCCGATGGCGCCGCTGGAATGTGGAAGCCGGGCCGAGCCGATCCTGGCCGAGATGAAGGAGAAGCACCCCGCGGTGCGCGGCATCCGCCGCATCGTCGAGTTCGACGCCGATCCGCGCGCCCTAACCCTGTCCGATGGCTTCATCGAGGGCGTCAATCTCCTCGAGAAATTCGGCTATCATTTCGAGATCAACGTCCATCATCACCAGATGGATATCGTGCGGGACTTCGTGAAGCGCATCCCGCATGTGCCGATGATCCTCGACCATTGCGGCAAGCCCGGCATCAAGGAAGGCGCCATCGCGCAGTATCGCGACGACGTGAACGAGCTGGCGCGCTGCCCCAACCTCTTCATCAAGCTCTCCGACCTGCCGGTGGAGGCCGACCTCGCGAGCTGGACCGATGCGGACCTCAGGCCCTACATCGACGCCACCTTCGAGAGCTTCGGCATCGACCGCACGATCTTTGCCATGGACTGGCCGATCTGCCTGCAGGCCACCAGCATGACGCGCTGGGTCGAGACGCTCGATCGCGCCATGGCGGGCTTTTCTGAAGAGCACCTGCGCAAGTTCTACCGGGATAACGCCAATTCCTTCTACCGCCTCGACCTGTGAGGCAGTAAGGCACTGCTGTGAGCAAGCTGATCAAAGACCCCGATTTCAGCGATCTGGCCGCCCTGGATGCCGGCGAGGCCTTGTCCGAGCCGTTCGGCGGCGGCGCGCTGGAGCGGCGCCCGATCGCCGAGCAGGTCGCCAACCGTATCATGGGCATGATCAAGTCGGGCAATCTTCGCTCCGGCGACCGCCTGCCGACCGAGCAGCAGATGGGCATCGCCTTCGGCATTTCGCGCCCGCCCTTGCGCGAAGCGCTCAAGGCGCTGACCCTGATGGGCGTGCTCGAAAGCCGCCAGGGCGGCCGCTACAGCGTCACCGACCTGTCGCCGAGCCGCCTGGTGGCGCCATTCTCCACCATGCTGTCCTTCGCCGACTACGACGTGCGCGAGCATTTCGAGGCGCGGGTGGTGGTCGAGCTCGAACTGGTGCGGCTCTGCGCCGAACGGGCGGACGAGGCGACGCGGGCGCGCATCCTCGAGTTGGCCGTCGACGGCCGCGCCTTCCATGAGGATCCGGTCGCTTTCCGCCTGCTCGACATCGAGTTCCACCGCGCCCTCTATGGCGGCGGCGGCAGCCGCCTGCTCGCTGCGATGGCCGAGGGGCTCTACGATGTCGGGCTCGACGTGCGCCGCGTCGCCAGCGCCCTGCCCGGCGTCATCGAGATCAGCGTCGCCCAGCATGTCCAAATCGCCGAGGCCGTGATGGCCCGCGACGGCGCTGCGGCCACGGCCGCCTATCGCCGGCATCTCGAACATGTACGCGATACGTCCGGCCAGGCACAGGACGTCATCGGCGCCGAGGCGGCTGCCAAGCGCTGATCAGGCTTCCGAGTTCGCACCAAACGCTTCGAGGACATCTCTCATGCCGGACCGCATCGCCTTTCGCATGAATCTCCATCCCGGCCAGGCTGCCGAATATGAAAGGCGCCATGACGAGATCTTTCCCGAACTGGTGGCGCTGCTCAAGGAGGTCGGCATCTCCGACTACACGATCTGGCTCGACCCGGAGGACCACCACCTCTTCGCCATCCTCACCCGTAGCGACGACCACAAGCTCGACCGCCTGCCCGACGAAGCGGTGATGAAGCGCTGGTGGGCCTTCATGGGCGACATCATGGCGACCAATCCGGACAGTTCCCCGGTACAGGTGCCGCTGAAGCGGGTGTTCTATCTCGCGTGACGGGCTCTTGCCCGCCCGTAGCGATGGGTTGCTTCAGGTGCACTGCCAGAAATGCGCACTGATGCGGCAATCGGGACACCAGAAAGCGTAGCTGCAGCCGCCGCTGCCCCAAAGCCACTCGCTCTCGTCAGACTGAGGCAGGCCTGAGTCGAATTGCGCAATGAAGGGCATTGGCTTTTCGCAATCTGGGCAGTCCGGATAGGAGGGCGTCTGCACCCAACTTGGCGCACCGCCGACGCGCGACAGGTTTTGACGATTGTTCGATGCACCCCAATCTTGTCGTTCCCAGCGCCGCGGCGCAGCAAAGAGGTGAGCCTCTGCCTCCAGCAAAGGTTCCGCCGGAAATCTAGAGGTCTGAGCTTCCTTCCGCTGTTGCGAAGGATGCGGACTGGGCCGGCCATCGCGGTCATGTCGGAAGAAAAGAATATCCTCCTCCCAGGTCTCGCAGGACAGGCAAGTCGCGAGCTCCAAATCCGTCTCGCAGGCGATGCCCAAGTTTCGAGGTTCGGCAATCCGGAGCAACCGATGCAAGGGCTGGTGGCAGAGGCCGCAGGGATGAGCGGCAACACCGCCCATGACAACGGCAGAGCCGTTTGTCGCTGCTGGCTGCCAACTGGCTTGATTGTCCCGGATCTCACGTATCCACTCAGGCTGCTGGGCCTGCATCAGTCGCCATTGTCGCGAATCGAAGCGGATGTGATGCGGGGCTTCGTTATGCAGGCTGCGTAGCACACCATCATCCAGGGCGTAGCCGGCTACCAGCAACAGGTCCTGTACGTCGTCGTCCGGATCGGTGCTCAACAGGCTCAACGCCTTCCGCGCCGACGGCTCGTGCCGCGACATCAGGATCGCGATTGCTCTGTCGCGATCCCTCTCGGCCAGAGACACAAGGCCTTCGAAGTGCCGGCACCAATCCAGGGCAGTCTCCTCGTCGAGCTCACGGCAGGCTTGGAGGAAGGGCTGATGAAACTTTACTTGGCCTTCGGCCGATAGTTGGAGAACCAGTTCCCAATCATCGTGGAACAGGCTTGGAAGCTGCAGGGCGGCTCCTTCCAGGATCTCGATCAGGGCTCTCGACCTTTCGCCCTGCCGAACCCGCTGCCAAGCGTGGCCGACGAGCTGGGAATAGGTGTCGTCATCCATCAAGTCGAGTGCCGCATCGATGAAGGTGTTCGTCGGCAGGGCGCGATCCAGGAATAGAGTGACCAGTTCACCCAATATCGTGGGCTGTTCCCGGCGCAATTCCAGCATTTGGCTCATCGGGTCATTGCCCTTCCAGCCAAGACGTTCGAAGCGATCGAGGATGTCGAGGGCAGTCGTCATTTCCGCTCACCCGTAGCGATGCAGCCCCGCCCCATGTGACTTCAGCCAGGCCCGGGCTTCCTCGGTACGGGGGCAGAGCTGGTGGCACAGGCGCCAGAAGCGGGGCGAGTGGTTCATTTCCTTCAGATGCGAGACCTCGTGCGCCGCGAGATAGTCGAGCACGAAGGGCGGCGCCAGGATCAGGCGCCAGGAGAAGGCGAGCGCCCCCGTCGAGGAGCAGGAACCCCAGCGGCTGGTGGTGTCCTTGACGCTGATCGGGCCGTGCTTGACGCCGAGCGCCGCGGTATGGCGCACGACGATGGCCTGCAATTCGCGCAGGGCCTGCTTCTTCAGCCAGTCGGTCAGGCGGCGCGGCAGATGCTGGACATCGCCATGCACGACGAGGACAGGCGGGGAGCCAGCCTCGATTTTCACCGTGCCGCGCCCCTCGCGATGCTCGATGCGGTGCGGCACATCGCGGAAGGGCACCATGGCGCCACCGGCGAAGCTGACATCCTGGGCGAGCTTGGCAAGCTTGAGGGCGATCCAGCCGGCATGCTTGTCGGCGAAGGCCTTGGCGGTGGTCAGGCTGCCGCGCGCCGGCATGGAGAGCACGATGTCGCGCTGGGCCGTGCGCACCCTGAGCGTATAACGGCGCGCCGAAACCAGCCGCCGGACGGCGACCGGATAGGTCGTCGCCCCGATCCTGACGGTGATCTGCTCGGGTTGGGGCGTCGGATTGCGTCGAAACAGCGATATCATGCTCGAATCAGGTTTGAGCCGACATCATAACCCGGATTGCGGTTTTGCCGCGGCTGGCGTAGGGGCGAGGCTTGGCAAAGTAAGGCGCCACTTGCCTTCTCCACGAAGTGGGGAAGGTGGCCCGGCAAAGCCGGGTCGGATGGGGTGTGGCGGGCAACGCTATATGTTTTCAAGGCCTGCACAACGGTCGTGCAATCTTGTCACCGTCGGTGCATTGCTCTCCACACCCCATCCGTCATTTCTTCGAAATGACACCGTCCCCACTTCGTGGAGAAGGCAAGTCGTGCCTTTTCTATTGAGCCTCGGGTCAGTTCGCAGGCGAAGATCTGCGGTTCCACTCTCCCCAAAGGGGAGTGGTGCTCGTATTCACGGAGAATCTGCCATGCCTTCCGTCCCCACCCCCTGGTGGCAGCCATCGGCCCATCAGGATCGCCGGCCTTTCCTGATCGGGCGCAACCGGCTGATGACGGCGCTGCGCGGCTTCTTCACGGCTGAAGATTTCACCGAGGTCGACACGTCAATCCTGCAGGTCTCGCCCGGCAATGAGGCGCATCTGCATGCCTTCGCCACCGACCTGATCGATGCCGATCTTTCGGTACGCCGGTTCTATCTGCACACCTCGCCGGAATTCGCCTGCAAGAAGCTGCTGGCGGCGGGAGAAGAGCGCCTGTTCACCTTCGCCAAGGTCTTCCGCAATCGCGAACGCACGGGCACCCATTCGCCCGAATTCACCATGCTGGAATGGTATCGCAGCGGCGAGCCCTATCAAAAACTGATGGATGATTGTGCCCGCCTGCTGGCGCTGGCCGCCGAAACCGGTGGCCTCAAGCGCTTCCGCTATCGCGGCGTGGAGACGGACCCCTTCGCCGAACCCGAGAGGCTCGGCGTCGCCGAGGCCTTCGAGCGCTTTGCCGGCATCGATCTCCTGGCGACGCTCGATCGGGACGGCGGCAGCGATCGCGACGCCTTGGCCGACGCCGCTGTTCGGGCGGGCTTGCGGGTTGCTGCCGACGATACCTGGTCCGACATCTACTCCGGCGTGCTGGTGCAGAAGATCGAACCCCATCTCGGCCAGGGACGAGCCACCATCCTCCACGATTATCCGAGCGTGGAAGCGGCGCTCGCCCGCCGTACCGCCGATGATCCGCGCGTATCAGAGCGCTTCGAGCTCTATGCCTGCGGCGTGGAACTCGCCAATGCCTTCGGCGAGCTGACCGACCCCGACGAGCAGCGCCGCCGCTTCCAGGCGGAGATGGACGAGAAGGAGCGCGTCTATGGCGAACGCTATCCGATCGACGAGGATTTCCTGGCGGCTCTCGCCATCATGCCGCAGGCCAGCGGCATCGCGCTGGGCTTCGACCGGCTCGCCATGCTGGCGACGGGCGCATCCCGCATCGACCAGGTGATCTGGACGCCGGTTGCGTGAGATTGTGAATAGCGGGGATAATCAGCGAAGCTGGCCACAATCTCGACAAAAGGAGCTGTGAGCTTCGTCCCATGCCGTTGACGCGGCACGAACTTGATCCGCGAGAGACCTCATTGCACCCGCCGGCCGCCAGGCCGGCGGTTTTTTTGGAGCGCGGACATCTCAGCGACATGCTTGCATGTCGCGATGTTCGCCTCTTTCTCTCCTGCAGATACAGCGTTTCCAAGAGCGGACAAGATGTCCGCGCTCCAAAACCCATCTTCGCAAACAAAAAGGGCCGGTGCTGAGACCGGCCCTTTCAGAATTCGTTCGTCGGCTCTTACGCAGCCGCATCCTTGGCACGATCGGCCTTCTTGCGCTCGTTGGGATCGAGGATGGCCTTGCGCAGGCGGATCGACTTCGGCGTGACTTCCAGGAGCTCGTCGTCCTGGATCCAGGCGATCGACTTTTCCAGCGTCATGCGGATCGGCGGCGTCAGGCGCACGGCCTCGTCCTTGCCGGCGGCGCGGACGTTGGAGAGCTTCTTGCCCTTGAGCACGTTCACTTCCAGGTCGTTCTCGCGGGTATGCTCGCCCACGATCATGCCCTGATAGACCTTCCAGCCGGGCTCGATCATCATCGGGCCGCGATCTTCCAGGTTCCACAGCGCATAGGCCACGGCCTCGCCGGCATCGGTGGAGATCAGGACGCCGTTGCGGCGGCCGGCCACCTCGCCCTTGAAGGGGGCGTAGGCATGGAACAGGCGGTTGAGCACAGCGGTGCCCTTGGTGTCGGTGAGCAGCTCGTTCTGGTAGCCGATCAGGCCGCGGGTCGGGGCGTGGAAGACCAGGCGCTGGCGGTTACCGCCGGAGGGGCGCATCTCGATCATCTCGGCCTTGCGCTCCGACATCTTCTGCACCACGGCGCCGGAGAACTCCTCGTCGACGTCGATCACCACTTCCTCGATCGGCTCCAGGGTCTCGCCGGTGGTCTCGTCCTTCTGGAAGACGACGCGCGGACGGGAGACGCCGAGCTCGAAGCCCTCGCGGCGCATCACCTCGATCAGAATGGCGAGCTGGAGTTCGCCGCGGCCGGAGACGATGAACGAGTCCTTGTCGGCCGATTCCTCGATCTTCAGCGCGACATTGCCCTCGGCTTCCTTGAGCAGGCGGTCGCGGATGACGCGGCTGGTGACCTTGTCGCCCTCGGTGCCGGCGAGCGGGGAATCGTTGACGGTGAAGGTCATCGACACGGTCGGCGGGTCGATCGGCTGGGCCTGCAACGGCTCGGTGACTTCGAGCGCGCAGAAGGTATCGGCCACGGTGCCCTGGGTCAGGCCGGCAATGGCGACGATGTCGCCCGCCTCGGCTTCCTCGACCGGCTGGCGCTCGATGCCGCGGAAGGCGAGCACCTTGGAGACGCGCCCCTGCTCGATCACCTTGCCATCACGCGACATCGCCTTGATCGCCATGTTCGGCTTCAGCGTGCCCGAGGAGATGCGGCCGGTGAGCACACGGCCGAGATAGGGATTGGCTTCCAGAATGGTGGCGAGCATGCGGAAGGGGCCGGGCTCGACGGTGGGCTGGGCGACATGCTTGAGCACCAGGTCGAACAGCGGAGCCATGCCGGCGCTCTGGTCGGCGTCCGGCGAATTGCCCATCCAGCCCTGCTTGCCCGAACCGTAGAGGATGGGGAAGTCGAGCTGTTCGTCAGTGGCGTCGAGGGCGGCGAACAGGTCGAACACCTCGTTGATCACCTCGGTGGTGCGGGCGTCGGGCTTGTCGACCTTGTTGATGGCGACGATCGGCTTGAGGCCGATCTTGAGGGCCTTTGCCACCACGAACTTGGTCTGGGGCATCGGTCCTTCGGCGGCGTCGACCAGCACGATGGCGCCATCGACCATATTGAGGATGCGCTCGACCTCGCCGCCGAAATCGGCGTGGCCGGGGGTGTCGACGATGTTGATGCGGGTATCCTTCCACACCACCGAGGTGGCCTTGGCCAGGATGGTGATGCCGCGTTCCTTTTCGAGATCGTTCGAATCCATCACGCGCTCGGCCACGCGCTGGTTGTCGCGGAAGGCGCCGGACTGCCGCAGCAGCTGGTCGACCAGCGTGGTCTTGCCATGGTCGACGTGGGCGATGATGGCGATATTGCGAAGTTGCATAGGTTAAACCGGGTTCCTGGGCTGTGGCCAAGTGCGTCTAGACGGAACGCTCTTCTGCCCCAACTCGTTGTTTCCAAGCCAATCCGATGGTTTGGCTAAAGCGACTGCACGATTCCCGACGTTCCACCAAATCGCAAAACGCTTGAGCCGATGGCATCGGGCCGCGTCAAAAAGAGGATCGTCTGTCGGATTTTGCGCCGCAATATCACAGGAGAGGGGGGCGCGGCAATGGCGCAGCCGGCAAGTAACGGCGCAATCGTGCCTCTAGCCGTCCTTTTCCGGCTCGTATTCCAGGAATGTCGGCAGGT
The DNA here is from genome assembly GCF_052045555.1 of Labrys sp. 22185. NCBI lineage: Bacteria > Pseudomonadati > Pseudomonadota > Alphaproteobacteria > Hyphomicrobiales > Xanthobacteraceae > Labrys > Labrys sp. 22185. The sequence goes on from NZ_JBQEPH010000018.1 coordinate 40,310, forward strand.
CGTCCGCCGTGGCGAACCAGGAAACCTGGCTACGTGTCCAGATATGCTTGCGCGGCGCCGCCAGCGAGGGATCGTCGAGCGCGCCGGCATTGATGCTGATCTCGGTCGGATTTTCGCGGAGCCGGAAGCCGAGCGAGGCACCGCAATCGCCGCAAAAATGCCGTTCCCCGAAGCTGGAGGAATGATAGACGCGCGGATCGCCTTTCACATAGGCGAAGGCCCCGGCGGCAAACAGCGCCCAGGGCTGAGCGGGCGCGCCGGAAATACGCTGGCAGATGCGGCAATGGCACCAGCCGGCATCGAAGGGCGCCTCCCGCGCCTCATAGCGGATCGCCCCGCATTCGCAGCCGCCGGTCAGCAAGGCCATGGCATCCCTCCCCCGGGCCGACGATGCGCACGGCCGTCCCGCGCAGTTTACAGCTTCCTGCGATGACGGGGGAGGTGGGTTTTTAGGAACGATGTTCCGATGAAGACCTGCGGTATCGGCCCCTCATCGATGGGAACCGATACCGCAGGGGGCGGGCGAGCACTGGCTGACAGGGCGGAAAGCCTAGCGCTGCGCCACGAAGACCGCATTGTCGAGGACGAAGGAACCGTCGGCCTCAATGGCAAAGTGCTGGCGCACTTCCTCCGACATCGCCGCCTGCAGGGCACGGATGGCCTCGACGAAGACCGGCGGGGTACGCATGCGGGCGATCCAGGAGGAAAACTCCAGGGGCTGGTGCCCGGGCGTGGTCGCCCGCACCGTGAAGCCGGCGGTGGCGAGCATGGCCTGCCATTCCCGGATCGAGTAGTCGCGCACATGGGAAGGATCGCGCAGCATCTCGAACGCTTGCAGGAAGGTATCGCAGACGGTGCGTACCGGCGCGACGGCATCGGCCATCACCAGCCTGCCGCCCGGCTTCAACACGCGGAAGGCTTCGCGCAAGGCAGCCGGCACGTCACCCCAGTGATGGGCCGAATAGCGGCTCAGCACCATGTCGAAGCTGGCGTCGGCGAAGGGCAGCTGCTCGACCGTACCCTGGTGGGTGGCGATGTTGGCAAAGCCGCGCTTGGCGGCTTCCTCGGCGACCGCCGCCAGCATTTCCGAGGAGAGGTCGTAGGCGATGACCTCGGTGGCGACCGGGGCGGCCGCGAAGCTGACATGGCCGCCGCCGCAGCCCAGATCCAGCACGCGTTCGGGACGGGTGGCAGCAATCTCGTCGGCCACCAGCCTGAGATCTTCCCCCCTGGCATGGACGGGACTGGCGACATAGGCGGCGGCCTGCGAGCCGAATTGGCTGCTGACCAGATTTTCCAGGGTGGCCGATCGGGCCATGACTCTCTCCTCCTTGGGGTTCTTCCGTCGATAAACGAATCGAATTGGCTCGACCTTTGTCATTGCCGGGCTTGACCCGGCAATCCGGTTCCTGCTCCGGATGTCGAGGGCGGGCCTCTGGATGCCCGGGTCAAGCCCGGGCATGACAAGGTGGTGTTTCAGTGATTTCCGGGCAATGCTCTATCGACTGGAACATCGTGGACCGGAACACACTGGAACGTCTCTAGGTTCTGATTTACACTGGTACCAGATCCTTTTTTATCCTGGTATGAAAGTTGCCATGACAACGGAGTCGGATCAGGCACGCCGCCAGCAGCTCGGCGAATTCCTGCGGTCCCAGCGCGCCCGGCTCACCCCCGATCTCTTCGGCCTGCAGGGCGGGGCGCGACGGCGCACGCCGGGCCTGCGGCGCGAGGAAGTCGCCCAGCTCGCCGGGCTTTCGACCACATGGTACACCTGGTTGGAGCAGGGACGGGATATTTCGCTCTCGGCCCACGCCTTGGGCCGGCTCGCCAATGTCCTGAATTTCTCACCCGCCGAGCGGGCCTATCTCTTCGATCTCGCCGGCAAGCGCGATCCGCAGGCCAGCGCCGAGGCTGAGCCGGCGGCCTCGCCGGCGCTGCTCGCCGCCCTCGAGACGATTGCCGGCCCCGCTTATCTGCTCGATCATCTGTGGAACGCACTCGGCTGGAACGCACGCGCGGCCGAACTCTTCACCGGTTGGCTCGATGGCGACCATGACCGCAATCTCCTCGCCTACATCTTCCTCAGTCCTGCGGCCCGGAACCTGATCGAGGATTGGGAAGGACGGGCCCGGCGGGTGATCGCCGAGTTCCGCATCGACTATGGCCATCATATCGAGGAGGAGGCGATGCAGGCCCTGGTCGGCAGCCTGGCGGCGCGAAGCCCCTTTTTTGCGCAAGCCTGGCCGATCCACAGCGTGATCGGTCGTGAAGGCGGGCTTCGGCGATTCAATCATCCCGTGCTCGGCGCGCTCGAATTCCAGCAGATCACCCTCAATCCGACGACGCGTCCCGACCTCAAATTCGTGATGCTGGTGTAGCTGGTTTGGGGGCGGGTCTTTGGACCCGCCCGACCTTCCAACGGGCGTCGTGATCCCAGCACTGCAGTTGCCATCTTCACTCCAAATCCCTTTCCCTTTGGACAAACGCAACTGTCGTGCCAGGCGGGTCCGAAGTCCCGCTTCCCAATTGCTCGCCTTGCCGCGGCCTCGTCGCTCGGCTAGGTTTCGGGCCGATTTCCCCAAGGGTATACCTCCATGTCCCTAGAGACCGATCTCCTGGTCGACAGGCGTGTCCTGCGCCGCAAGCTCTCCGTCTGGCGCGTGCTGGCGTTCCTGTTCCTGGCCATTGCATTGGTGGTGGCCTATCTCGCCATTGCAGGCACAAGTGCCCTGCAGCATCGCAGCCCGCATATCGCCCGCATCAAACTCGACGGCTTCGTCGGCGACCAGACCGCCAACCTCAAGCTGTTCGATCAGATCGCCCAGTCGCAGGCCCAGGCCGTGATCGTGCGCATCAATTCGCCCGGCGGCACGACCTCCGGCGGCGAGGCACTCTATGACGGCCTGCGCAAGCTCTCGGCCAGCAAGCCGACCGTGGCCTTCATCGATGGGCTGGGGGCGTCCGCCGCCTATATGGCTGCCGTCGGCACCGACCATATCGTGGCCCGGCGTTCCTCCCTGGTCGGCTCGATCGGCGTGCTGGTGCAATACCCCAATGTCTCCAAGCTGCTCGACAGCATCGGCGTCAGCGTCGAAGCGGTGAAGTCGTCCCCGCTCAAGGCGGCGCCGGACGGATTCACCCCGACCAGCCCCGAGGCACGGGCCGCCCTCGCCTCGGTGGTCAACGACACCTATGGCTGGTTCAAGAACCTGGTGAAGGACCGTCGCAACTTCGATGATGCCGGCCTTGCCGCTGTCTCCGACGGGCGCGTCTTCACCGGCAAGCAGGCGCTCGATCTCAAGCTCGTCGACGAGATGGGTGACGAGGCCACGGCGATTGCCTGGCTCGGTAAGGACAAGCCGGGCATGAAGGCGCTGCCGGTCGAGGATTGGGACAAGCCTTCCACCACTTCCTCCTTCCCCTTTGCGCGCACGGGCCTGGCCTGGCTTGCCGACAGTGTCGGCCTCGCCAGCCTGGGCGATGCCATCCGCTCCGCGCCTGAAACGCCTCCGGCTGCGCTTGACGGGCTTGTTTCGGTTTGGCACCCTTGAGCCACTCGTGTCTCACGGTCTGTCCGGACCAGCGTAGGGTGTCTAGCCAGGACGAAGGGCGGGGGAGCTTTTGGGTTCGATCCGCATCATGCTGTAAGGGAAGCTTGGACGCGATTCGCGTCGAGCGAACATAACTTCACAAGACCGGCGACTGACGGGAACGAAAATGATCAAATCCGAACTGGTTCTGAAGATTGCGGAAGCCAATCCGCACCTCTATCAGCGCGACATCGAGAACATCGTCAATGCCATCCTCGACGAGATCGTCAATGCGATGGCCAAGGGCGATCGCGTCGAGCTGCGTGGCTTCGGAGCCTTTTCGGTCAAGTCGCGTCCCGCTCGTATCGGTCGTAATCCTCGCACCGGCGCGCATGTGCCGGTGGACGAGAAATTCGTGCCGTTCTTCAAGACCGGCAAGGACATGCGGCTGCGGCTGAACAAGTCGACGGCCTGACCGAGAGCAAAGCGCGCCTTGGCGAGAATGCTCGTTTGCTCTAACTCTCTGTTTGGATGCGTCTTCGTGATTCCTGGCGATGCCGGGAAATCGCAGGAGGCTTTTGCGATCATGCCGGAGCGGGGCAGGCCATGAAGCGCCTATTCTACTATTTCATCCTGGTCCTGGCCTTGATCGTGATGGCGGCGTTTGCCATCGCAAACAAGCAGTGGATCGCCGAAGGCGTCGCGCTCTCCTACGACCCCAGCGCACCGGGGGCTGAAGCCAGCACGCTGCATCTGCCGATGTTCCTGATTCTGTTCGGGGTCCTGGTCATCGGCATGCTGATCGGCGGTATCACGGTCTGGCTGAAGCAGAGCCGTTTTCGCCGTGCCGCACGGGTTGCCCAGGTCGAGGCGGAACGCCATCGCAACGAGCTCGACCGGCTGCGCAGCCAGGCGACTCCCGCGGCCGAATCGCGTGACAGCCACGCCGTCCTGCCCTCGAGCGTGCCGTTCTGACGCGCCTGCCGCGAGAGCAGACCTTCCCGTCCGCTCTTCGGCCCCCCTTCATCGGATCCTGCCTGCTTCCCGCAGCCGGATCGGTTATAATGGCTGCTGCCGGCCACACGGCCGGACCTTTCTCGTTGCCTTGGGCGAAACAGCCATGCGCGTCATCACGGCCGATGAGATCGATGGCCTTCTCAGTTTTCCCGACCTGATCGAGGCATTGCGCGCGGCCTTTGCCGCCGACTTCGTCACGCCGCCGCGCCAGCATTTCGAAATCAGACATGGCGCCGATGCGGCCACCGCCCTGATCATGCCATCCTGGAGCGGCAACGCACCGGGGCCGGGCGCTTATTTGGGCACGAAACTGGTGAATGTGTTCCCGGCCAATGGCGCCCGCGGCCTGTCGGCCGTGCTGGGCACCTATGTGCTGATGTCGGGAGAGACTGGAGCGCCGCTGGCCGCGATCGACGGCACCCGGCTGACCCATTGGCGCACGGCTGCCGCCTCCGGGCTCGCTGCCTCCTATCTCGCCCGCCCGGATGCGAGCCGCCTCGCCATGGTCGGGGCAGGGGCGCTGGCACCTTTCCTCATCCGGGCCCATGCCAGCCAGAGGCCGATCGACGATGTAGCGATCTGGAACCACCGGGCGGAGCGTGCGGAAAAGCTGGCGGAGGACCTGGCGCAGCAGGGGATCGCGGCCCGCTACGAGCCGGATCTCGAACGGGCGGTGCGCACGGCCGACCTGGTTTCCTGCGCTACGTTGTCGAATCTGCCCTTGGTCAAGGGCGCCTGGCTGCGGCCGGGCATGCATCTGGATCTGGTCGGCGCCTTCAATCTGCAGATGCGTGAAGCCGATGACGAGGCCGTGCGCACCAGCGACCTGTTCATCGACACGCCGAGTGCCCTGACCGAAGGCGGCGACATCGCGCTCGCCCTCAGGACCGGTATCATCGGCCGGGACGATATCCAGGCCACTCTCGCCGATCTCGCCCGTGGCAACCATCGCGGCCGGGCATCGGGCGAATCATTGACGCTGTTCAAGTCGATCGGCAGTGCGCTGGAGGACCTCGCCGCGGCGATCCTGGTGTGGCGCAAGACTGGCGGTGAAGGCTGAGCAGATGCCGCCTCAGGCGGCGTCGCTTTCCTGTTTCTGGTGCAGGTCGAGGGCCTCGCGCAGCCATTCTAGCCAGTCCTTGAGGGCACCGGCCTGGCCGGCTTCGAGGCCGGTGGTCGCGGTGATCTGGGCCGGTACGGCCCGGGCCTTCTCGCGCAGGGCCTTGCCCTCAGCAGTCAGGGAGATGCGGACCTGGCGCTCATCATGGCTGTCGCGCCGGCGCTTGAGCAGCCCCGCTGCCTCCAGCCGCTTGAGCAAGGGGGTCAGGGTGTTGGTTTCCAGGAAGAGCCGGGCGCCGATCTCGCCGACCTTGAGGCCGTCGCGCTCCCACAGGCAGAGCATGACCAGATATTGCGGATAGGTCAGGCCGAGCGGGTCGAGCAGGGGCTTGTAGGAGCGGCCAAAGGCATTGTTGGCGGCGTAGAGCGCAAAGCAAAGCTGGTTCTGCAGGAGCAGTGGCGTAAACTCGTTGGAAGACGGTTCCATCGGTGCCTCCTCTGGCGCAATGCATGTGACGCAACGTCTGGATGTCAGCAAATGCGTGACGCACCTTCATTCGTCGCGAAGCCGGCTGCAGGACATGGCCGGCGGTTGTCAGATGCGAATCATATCGCACGCGACAGGGAGGCAGAATCATTTTCGCAAGCTTTCCCGATAAAAATCGTCTCGGTTACCAAAATATATATCGCGTACGATATAAATGTGTGCGATATATATCGCCGTGTTCAACCCTCGAAGGGAGTTCTGTCATGAAGGTTCTCTACACCACCGCTGCCCGTTCCGATCACAATGGCCGTGACGGCGGTCGTTCCGGTACCGTGGATGGCCATTTCTCGGTCAAGCTCGATCTGCCCAAGGAGCTGGGCGGCGCCGGCGGCCCCGGCACCAACCCCGAGCAATTGTTTGCCACCGGCTATGCCGCCTGCTTCATGGGCGCACTGCGCTTCGTGGCCGGCAAGGAAAAGGTCGCCCTTCCCGAGGACGCCAGCGTCACCGCCACGGTCGGCATCGGCCCGCGTGACGATGGCGCCGGTTTCGGCCTCGATGTGGCTCTTGCCGTCGCCCTGCCGGGCATCGAGCATGCCCGCGCCGAGGATCTCGTCGCCAAGGCCCACATCGTCTGCCCCTATTCGGAAGCGACCCGCAAGAATCTCGACGTCCGCCTCAGCGTGGTCTGAGACCGGCTCTTTCCTCGTCTTTGGCGGAAAACATAGTTCCGCCCGAGGCCCCCGGGATGGTCCGGCGCGGTACGATCGTATCATCCCCCAATCGGGCACGCGGATCCTGTGGGCGACGCGTGCCTGCTCTCCGGCGGCCATGGCTGGCGTGCCGATTCGGCGCTAAGCAGGGAACTCTCCTCGGAGTCCCCCAATGTCGCTGCCTCGCCCCTGGCGTGAGATCCTGCCGCAGCTCCTGTCGACCGCTCTGATTCCGCTCACCGTGGCCGGAATCGGCTGGTACTACACGCGCTGGCAGCAAAATCTCGCCGATCTGCGCACCATGATCGACCTGATGACCGATGCCGCGCCGGAGAAGCGCAAATATGGCGTCGCCATGTTCGAATATCTCCTCAAGAACGACAAGGTGCCGGTGGAATTCATCACCGCCCAGCTCGACTACGCCAATTCCTCTTCCGACCGCGATCTGCTGCCTTTGCTGGAGAGCGCAGTGCAGAAGGCGTCTCTGGTCAACAATTCGGTGAAGTCGGCCTATGAGGAGGCCACCGCCCGCCTGCCGAGCCGGGTCTTCGTGCATGCCCTCAATGATAGCCAGCGCCCCTGCGCCGGCATCCTGCTCGACGAGATGAAGGACGGCGACAAATCGGCCATCACCTTCCCGTCGGTGGTGCTGGCCAAATGGTCGGGCGAGACGCATGAGCTGCGCTATTTCAAGGCGTCCGATCGCAAGCGCGCGGAGGCCTTGGCCGAACTGTTTGCCACCGTCGGCCTGCAGCTCACCGCCAAGGACCTGTCGACGAGCTGGAGCGGGGCCCGCGATTCGCGCCCCAACACCTTCGAGATCTGGTTCGGCAATCCGGCGCTTCCGCCGAATTGCCTGCAGCCGCAGAAATAGGCGAGGTCAGGCTGCCAGAGGCCTGAACCGCGCGGCGATGCTGGCGATGTCCCGGGCGAGGCGGGCGGCGTGGGTCACCATCACACCATGGGCGATGCCTTCATAGACCAGCAGATCCGCGCCCGGAATCAGGGCAGCATAGCGCCTGCCGGTGAGGTCCAGCGGCGCCGAGGCGTCGCGGTCGCCATGGATCAGGGTGACGGGCACCCTGAGGGCGGCGGCTTCTTCGCGCAAATCCGTCTCCACGATCTCGCGCTGGAGATCGAGCAGGACGCGCCGGGAACAGGCGAACACGCCGGCGATCAGGCGGTCCAGCGTGCGTTGGCCGGCCCCGGGCGCGAAGGGCTCGATATTGGCGTCGAGCCAGGCCGGCAGATTGTCGGCAAGTTCCGCCATCAGGGCCTCGATGGCTTCCCTGGGAATGCCCTGTTCGTTGCCTGGCCCGGCGGGCAGGCATGGGCCTTGCGCTCCGACCATGACGATGCGCCCGATTCGTTCGGCACCATGGCGGCCGATATAGCGCAGCACTTCGCCGGCCGCACAGGAATGGGCAACCACGGTGAGGTCGGAGAGACCGAGCTGGGTGATCACCGCGGCAAGGTCGTCGGCCAGCCCATCGAAATCGACGCTGCCGGGATCGCTCGAACGGCCATGGCCACGGCGGTCATAGGCGATGGTACGCAGGCCCTGGGCGTTGAGCCCGGTCATGGTGTCGGCCCACACACTGGAATCCATCCCCCAGCCGGCGAGCAGCAGTACGGGAGCGCCCCGGCCCCAGTCGCGAACGAAAAGGCGATGGCCGTCGGCAATCTCGACGAAAGGTGCGGTCATGGCGGTTCCTCCGGGTTGAGTGGCCCCGATCCTGCCCGCTCGCGCGGCGCTCGGCGATTACCCGGCAGGTAATCGCCTTCCCCGACCTTCCCGCTATTGTCTGTGGCGTCAAGACAGCGGGTTAGGGAGAAAGTGCGATTGCGGGAAGTCGCACTTTCTCTGGAGCAAAGCGTGTTCAAGCGTGAACGCTTATTTACTCTAACTCCTTGTTCCAACACGTTTTTGCGATTCCTGGTGATTCCACCAAATCGTAAATGCTTTAGCAGCGGGAATGCCGCAGGAGGACAGTCGAATGAGCGTGACCTATCTGATCACCGGTATCGTCAAGCCCGAGCAGCGCGAGCGCTTTCTCGTCATGCTCGATGAATTGCTGGACACCATGCGTCACGAAGAGAATTTCGTGAACGCCACGCTTCATAGCGATCCCGAAGACCCCTGCCGCTTCCTGCTCCATGAAACCTGGGTCGATCACCAGGACGTGCTCGACGTCCAACTCAACCGCCCCTATCGGCAGGCTTGGCACGAGGCGCTGCCGGAACTCCTGGCGCAGCCGCGCGAAGTCTCGATCTGGCAGCCGTTGCGCGTCGATCGGAAGGACTGAGCGTCCGCTACCACAAGTTCCGGCCGTCGATCACGGTGACGGGCACGGCCTCCAGCTCGAAATCGTCGAAGAGCCTGGCATTGATGCTGATCTTGGGGTTGTCGAAATCGGGCTCGCCGGTCGACCAGTCCGGCGTCTGCGTATAGGTGCCGCAGCCGCAGGTCGCGCAGAAATGATGCTGGATGGTTTTGGAGCCCCAGCGATAGGTGGCCACCTGCTCAGGCGGCGAGGTCAAGCGGAACTGTTCGGGCTTGTAGTAAGCCCAGAGCGAGCCGCGCTTGGAGCAGAAGCTGCAGGTGCAACGCGTCACCTCCTGCGGCGCCTCGCTCAATTCGAATGTGGTGCCGCCGCAATGACAGCTGCCTTTGAGAGCCATGGCTTGTTCCTTTCCGATCTTCGCGCTAGCTCTTGATAAAGCCTGCCTGCTGACATCTTCCTGTCAGCAATGATCCGTTAGAACGAGAGCTTGATGAGCGCCGCCCGCAAGATCCATACCTTGACCTTTCACCTCCTCGGCATCGCCGGCGAGGATGCCATGGATGATATCATCGATGAGATCGAGGAGTTCGCCGATGGCGTGGACTGGCCGATCGAGGCGCCGGATGCCTTCAAGCACAAGGTCAGCGAAACCGCCCCGGATATGGGCTGCGCGGTGGAACTGCCGGTACGCGCCAGCCTCGCCGGAGACACTATCGCGGGCGAGAAAGCCGACTTTGCCGGCGCCATGGCGCTTATCGAGCATTTGCGCCAGCTTTCGGCCCGCCATCGCTTCGACGTCGAGATCGCTTTCGACAAGGATATCGTCGGCACCATCGACAAGGGAGCCTATAGCGAGGCTCTACGCCAGGGCTTGGTCGAACCCTGGCAGGCCGGGTAGCCGCTTGCCCTGGCGGTCCGGCTGGCGTGTTCTCGCCATGGGGCTCGCATCCGGGCTGCTGTTCGGCTCGGTGCAAATCGCAGCCGCCCGGCTCTCCGTGACCGTTGACCGCCTCGCGGACCTGCCGCTCGAAATCTCTCCGGCACCCGCCGGGCAGGGCGGGCTGGTGCTGTTTCTCTCGGGCGATACCGGCTGGGGTGGGCTGGAGCGGAGCCTGGCCCGCCGCCTCGCCCGGGCGGGAATCGGCGTCGTCGGGCTCGATGCGCGTCGCTATTTCTTCACTGGGCGCTCGCCTGCCGAGCTCGCCCGGGACATCGAGCGTATCCTCGCCGTCTATCGCCGACGCTGGCATGCCGGCCGCATCGCTCTGGCCGGCTATTCCTTCGGCGCCGATGCCCTGCCTTTCGCCTGGCCCCTGCTTTCGCCGAGGACACGGCAGGAAACCAGACTGATTGCCCTCGTCGGATTGCTGCCGGAAGCTAATTTCCGCATTTCCCTCTTGGAAATGCTCGACTTGCCGGCTGCCGACGACGTGCCGGTCGCTCCGATGCTCCGCCAGCTACCCGTTCGCAAGGTGGTCTGTCTCTATGGCCGGGAGGAGCATAGCGCCTGTACCTTGCCCGAGCTTGCCGGAGCCGAGCGCATTGCGCGGCCCGGCGGGCACGATCGCGATGGCGATGCCGGTGCCGTGGTGCAGGCGATCCTACGCCGGTTGACCGTCAGACCGCCAGTTCCGCCACCACCGCATCGAGCAGCGGAAAGCCCGCGCGGGTGACGCGAACCCGGTCATCCCGGCGCTCGACCATGCCGTTTTGCTGCAGCCCGGCCAATGTAGCCTCCGCCATGGGCCGGCCGCGCAACCGGGCGAGACGAGCGAGATCGATGCCCTCGGCCAGGCGCAGGCCCATCAGCAGCATCTCGTCGCCCTGCTGGTCCGGCGTCAACGCCTGATCATCGACGAGACCATGGCCGTTCGTGCGGACTCCCGCGAGCCATTTCTCGGGGCTGCGTTCGGTCGACAGTGCCCGGCGGACGCCAGTGGCATCGATCAGGCGGCCATGGGCGCCGGGGCCGATGCCGGCATATTCGCCATAGCGCCAATAGACCAGATTGTGCCGGCATTCGGCGCCAGGGCGGGCATGATTGGAGATTTCATAGGCTGGCAGGCCGCGCCGTTCGCAGGTCTCGCGGGTGATGTCGAACAGGACACGGGCATCCTCGTCCGGCATCGGGATGAGCTTGCCGGCGGCGACCAGGCGCTCATACATGGTGTCGGGCTCGATGGTGAGCTGATAGAGCGATAAATGCTCGGCCGCCCGGTCGATGGCCTGGTCGAGCTCGGCCTGCCAATCCCTCGGCTGCTGGTCCGGGCGGGCATAGATCAGGTCGAAGGAATAGCGTTCGAAGGATTTGGCCGCGATCTCGACGGCCGCCATGGCCTCGGCCACCGAATGCATGCGGCCCAGGCGCTTGAGATCGGCATCGTTCATCGCCTGCACGCCGAGCGAGACGCGGTTGACCCCGGCGGCGCGATAGCCGGCGAAGCGGGCGGCGTCGACACTGGTTGGATTGGCTTCCAGCGAGATCTCGGCATCGGGGGCGATGGTCCAGGCGCCGCCGATGGCGTCGAGAATGGCGCCGACCGTCTTCGGCTCCATCAGCGAGGGCGTGCCGCCGCCGAAGAAGATCGACTGGACCTGCCGCCCCGGCGCGATGGCGGCCATGTGGGCGATTTCCTTGAGGTAGGCCTCGACATAGCCGGCCTGATCGACGCCGCCGGTGCGGACATGGCTGTTGAAGTCGCAATAGGGGCATTTGGCCAGGCAGAACGGCCAATGCACGTAAACGCCGAAACCGGGCTCGGAGGAGTTGGGGATCATGCCGGCTCAAGTGGCAGTTGCTTGGGGCTACGTCAATCCCGGAGCGCGACTTGAAGCGCGGACTTCCAGTCCGCTCTTGGAACCGCCGCACCTCAAGAAAGAGGCGGACAAGATGTCCGCGCTCCAGGCGAGTTACCCCGCAAGCTCCCCGAACAACTGCTTCAGCGCCGTATTCGCCTCGAAGCCGATTCCCTCGGCCTGTGGCAGCGAGGCGTAGCCTTCCGCGATCACACTGTCATCCGCGAGGCCGCTGAAGGGTTGGAAGGCAAAGGGGGTAATCTCGGCGCCGCCGAGGCCGAGGGCTGCGGCCAGGTGCAGGCCGAACAGGTGCCCGCCATGCGGCCAGAAGGCCTGCCTCGTCCAGCCCCTCGCGGTCATCGTCTCGATGATCTGGAGATAGCCGGGCAGGCCGTAGCAATGCACGGGGTCGAACAGCAGCACGTCGCGATCCGGGCGCAGGCCGCTATGGCGGGCAAGGAGCCGAGCTTCCGCCGCCGAAAACAGGGCCTCGCCTGCCCCGATCGGCGGCGCATAGGCCGATGCCAAAACGGATTGGACCTCGAAGTCGAGCGGGTCGCAGATATCTTCGAACCACCACAGGCCCAGAGGGGCGAGCCTTACGGCCGCTTCCAGGCCGGATGTCCGATCATAGGCGTTCATGGCGTCGACGGCGAGGCGGCCGGACGCTCCCAGTGCGGTGGCGGCCACCTCGATGCGCCGAAGATCCTGGCTGAGGCCGGCGCTGCCGATCTTGATCTTGGCATTGACGAAGCCAAGATCGGCGAGGCGGCCCATCTCCTCGGCCAGCAAGGCAAGGTCGTCGCGGGGATGGCGATAGCCGCCGCTCGCATAGACTCGGACCCTGTCGGTCTGGGCAGCCTTGCTGCCGAGCCGATCGGCAAGATAGGCGTGGAGCGGCAGATCGGCCTGCTTGGCGGCAATATCCCACAGCGCCATGTCGAGGGCGCCGACCGCGACGCAGCGCTCGCCATGTCCGCCGGGTTTTTCGCCCGCCATCATCGCCTGCCAGGCCTTGAAGGGATCCAGACCCCCACCCTTTCCCGATAAGGCATCCGCCGGCGCCTGCTTGAGGCGCGGGGCGAAACGTTCGCGGATCAGTCCGCTCTGGGCATAGCGGCCGACCGAGGCATAGCCATAGCCGATGAGGGGCCGGCCGGCGCGGGAGGTATCGGTGACGATGGCGACGATGCTGGTGGTCAATCCGCCCGGCTGCACCGGCCCGGCATAGCGGGAGATCGAGATACTGCGTTCGCGGATGTCGAGAATACGCATGGTTGGTCCCGCAGGGGGGGGGCGGTTCGTCCGCGGTTGTATCAGTCCCGCTTCACACGGGACTCCTGGTAGCGGTCGCGGGCCACTTCGCTGCATAGGCCCGACCATTCGCAGCCTACACAGGCCGAGCGGGTGAGATTGGCGGCAAAGGCGCCGCGGAAACGTGCCAGCAGAGTTGGGGTCAGGGCGATGCGAGTGCCGGTGCGGACGGGTAGGCGCATCAGGGCACTGACGTCGCGGATGGCGAGTTCGTCGCGCTGGTCGATCCGAGGCTCATGGCAATGCGAATCGACTTCTTGCAGCAGCGGGGCGCAGATATCATCAGGCCCCGCCACGATCACGATGTCTTCACCCTGGCTCAGTCGCGCTGCGATCGCGTCGTAATTGGCGACGAAGCCGGGGCTGTATCCTTTGCCGACATAGGTCAGCATGCAGAGGAGATGGTGGGCGCGAAGCCGCACCGTCACCGGGCGGCGCCGGCCTTGCCGCGAACCAGGGCCATCAGGGTGACGGCGCCGATGACCGACTTCAGCAGGCCGCCGAGCAGGAAGGGCGCAACACCGAGCAGGAAGGCCTTTTCCAGGCCGATCTGAGCGCCAAGCCAGGCACCGCCGATGGCCAGGCAGAGGGCATTGCCCAGGGTCATGTTGACGAAGGCGAGAACCGGGCGGTTGCCGTTCCAGCCACGCTCGGCCAGCAAGCCGCAAAGGGCAGCGACGAGCGGGAAGGAGATCAGATAGCCGGCCGTCGGACCGACGAACAACAGGGTGCCGATGCTGCCCGTCGCAGTGACCGGAAGACCCATCCAGGCTTCAGCCAGCCAGGCCAACACGGTAATGGCACCGAGCCGCCAGCCATAAAGCGCCCCGATCAAGGTCACGGCCAGGGTCTGCATGGTCATCGGCACGGGGAACATCGGCACCTGGATATGCGATGCCAGGGCCAGTACGGCCGTGCCTGCGACGACCGCCGCCGCCTGCCAGCCAAGCGAGCGCCGCGAGATGTCGAGGGGGCTGAAAGCCGGGGTCAGGGAGGAGGTGGCGCTGTGCGACATGGAGAGGCTCCGGGAAATTATAGATAATCTTGAATCCGATAATCTATAGAGGTCACAAAACGGCAAGTTTGGCAATATCCGGGTGCGCGGGCATCTTGCACGCTCTTCTCATCNTCCAAGAGCGGGCAAGATGCCCGCGCACCCGGAACTCAGCCGATGATGGCGAAGGCTTCCCGCGTGGTGCCGGAGGCCGACCGGACCGGTTTCAGGCCGACCCGCTGCACATGGCGGGCGAGGGTGACGGCAGCGTCGTCCAGCTTGCCTGACCGCAGCGCCGCCAGGATGGCACGGTGGTCCTGGTCGGTCGGGCTTTCCCATTCCGAGCGCCAGGCTGCGAACAGGAAGCGGGCGCTGGCGGCATGCAGGTCGTCGATCGCCGCGAGCAGGCGCGGCATGCGGCAGGGGGCCAGGATCAGGCGATGGAAGCGGCGATTGGCCTCTTCCCAACTGCGCACGTCGCGCGAGCGGTCGCCCGCCTTGGTGGCTTCCTCGGCTTCGTCCAGGATGGTGGCGGTGAGGTGCGGCGCGGCCTGGCGCAGGGCCAGCACCTCCAGGGCCGCCCGCATCTGGGCGACCTCCTTGACCTCTTCCAGGTCGAAGGCGGCGACACGCACGCCGCGCCTGGGTTCGCTCACCGCCAGGCCCTGTGCCTCCAGGCGCCTGAAAGCCTCGCGCACCGGCACATGGCTGGTGGCAAACTCCTCCGCGACATGGTCCTGGCGCAATCGGGCGCCGGGCTCGATCGCCCCGGAGATGATGCGATCCGCCAGCACCTTGGCGATGCGGATGGCGATGGTATCGTCCTTGGGCCCGCTCATGATTTTATAGATAATTTCTGCGATGCCGATTTGTCGAGAGGGGCTTGCGGGGGTCGCGCGTCCCGCCTGCGCTCCGGCTACCCCGCCGCCACGGGCAGAGCGCGCTTGTGGGCGCTGGCTCGATAGGTCGACAGGATGCGCTGGTGCGAGGCCTCGGCGATGGCCTTGCCCTCCAGGAAATCGTCGATCTCGTCATAGGTCACGCCATAGGCGTCCTCGTCGGGCTTCAATGGCACATTGGTTTCGAGATCGGCGGTGGGCACCTTGAACACCAGTTCGCGCGGGGCGCCGAGATGGGCGGCGAGGGCCCGCACCCGCCTCTTGTTGAGGCCGGCCAGCGGCAGGATGTCGGCCGCACCGTCGCCGAACTTGGTGTAGAAGCCCATCACTGCCTCGGCAGCGTGGTCCGTGCCGATGACGATGCCGCGCACGGCCCCGGCGAGGCCGAACTGGGCGATCATGCGTTGGCGCGCCTTGATGTTACCGTGGTGGAAATCGGAGCGCGGGCCCTCGATCAAATCGCCGGCTTCGCGCATGAGTTCGGCCATCATCGCGTCGGCGGCCGGCTTGATGTTTACGGTGACGACGCGGTCGGCCTTGATGGTCGCCAGGGATTGCTGCGCATCCTTTTCGTCCGCCTGCACGCCATAGGGCAGGCGCATCGCCAGAAACTGGGCCTGATACCCTTCGGTTCGCAACCGTTCGACGGCGGCCTGTGCCAGCAGGCCTGCGGTGAGCGAATCGACGCCGCCCGAGATACCGAGCACATAGGCCAGCCCTCCCGAGGCCTTGAGATAATCGGCCAGGAAGGCAACGCGCCGTTCGGCCTCTGCAGCGGGATCGAAGGCTTCGGGCACGATGATGTCGGGCGTGAGCGGTTGCGGCATGGTCGGCTTTCACGTGATTGAATCGGGTGACAACAGGCCATGTTCGTTTGGGAGCGTCAATATGGGCGCGGTGGTGGGGCGATCCGGAGATCGACCCACCTATCCACAAGCCTCCGGCCTCGGCCTCGTGCTCCCTTTGACCGCATCTGCTAGCGTGCGGCCATGACCTCCTCGCCCCGCAAACTCGACACCGCCGATGCGTCGGCGCCCGTCACGCCGATGATGGCGCAATATCTCGAGATCAAGGCCGGCCATCCTGGCGCCTTGCTGTTCTATCGCATGGGCGATTTCTACGAATTGTTCTTCGAGGATGCCGAGATCGCCTCCAAGACGCTCGGCATCGTCCTCACCAAGCGCGGCAAGCATCAGGGCGAGGACATCGCCATGTGCGGCGTGCCGGTGGTCCGGGCCGACGAATATCTGCAGCGCCTGATCGCTCATGGCCACCGTGTCGCGGTCTGCGAGCAGATGGAGGATCCGGCGGAGGCCAAGAAGCGCGGTTCCAAATCGGTGGTCAAGCGCGGCGTGGTCCGCCTGGTCACGCCCGGCACCATCACCGAGGAGACGCTGCTGGAGCCGACGCGCACCAATCTGCTGCTGGCTTTGGCGCGCTTGCGCATCTCCGACGACGAGGCTCGCTACGGTCTCGCCTTCGCCGACATCTCCACCGGCGAGTTCGGCCTGTCCGAATGCGACGAGGCGGGACTGCCGGCCGAACTCGCCCGGCTCGACCCGTCCGAAGTGGTCATGGCCGAGACAGTGCATGAGGATGCGGAGCTGGCCTCGCTCTGGCGCGAATGCCGTGCCGCCGTCACACCGGTCGGGCGCGACGTCTTCGATGGCAGCCAGGCCGAGCGCCGGCTTGCTGCCTTCTACGATGTCGGCACCATCGATGGCTTCGGCACCTTCTCGCGAGCCGAGCTGGTCGCCGCCTCCGGCCTCGTCACCTATATCCTGCGCACGCAGGTCGGCCAGAAGCCGGCGCTCGACCCACCACGCCGGGACGGCGCCAGCGCGCATATGGCGATCGATGCCGCGACACGCGCCAATCTGGAGCTGACGCGTACCCTGGGCGGCGAGCGCGCCGGCTCCCTGTTCGATGCGGTCGACCGCTCGGTGACGGCGGCCGGTGGCCGCCTGCTGGCGCAATGGCTGGCGAGCCCGCTGTTACAGCCCGAGGCCATCGCGCTGCGCCAGGATGCGGTGGCCTTCTTCGCCGAACAGGCCCTGCTGCGCGGCCAAGTCCGCGCCCGGCTGAAATCGGCGCCGGACATCGCCCGCTCCATGGCGCGCCTCGCCCTCGACCGGGCCGGGCCGCGTGATCTCGCCGCTCTCCGGGAAGGCTTGACCGGCATTGCCGCCATCGAAGCCCTGCTGCGGCAGCGCGAAGCTGAATTGCCGCCGGTGCTCGCCGGTATTCTCTCGGCCCTGGCAAGGCCGGACCAGGGCCAGGCGGCGCGCCTTGCCGCAGCCCTGCAGGACGATCTGCCGCTGCTCAAGCGCGATGGCGGCTTCGTGCGTGCCGGCTATGACCAGGCCCTCGACGAGACCAGGGCCCTGCGCGACGAGAGCCGGCGCGTCATCGCCGGCCTGCAGGCGCGCTATGCCGAGGAGAGCCAGGTCCGCCAGCTCAAGATCAAGCACAACAACATGATCGGCTATTTCGTCGAGGTGCCGCAGCAGGCCGGTGAAGCCTTCCTGCAGCCGGGCCTGCGCGAGACCTATGTGCATCGCCAGACCATGGCCGGCGCCATGCGCTTCTCCACCGCCGAGCTCTCGACGCTAGAATCGCGCATCGCCTCGGCGGCCGAGCGCTCGCTGGCGAGCGAGCTCCAGGTCTTCTCCGATCTCGCCGCGGCCTTGCTCGGTGACGGCGCCGCCATCCGGGCCGCCACCGAGGCCCTCGCCCTTCTCGACGTCATCGTGGCGCTCGCCGTGCTGGCCGACGAGGAAAACTATGTCCGTCCCGTTGTCGACACCTCGCTCGCCTTTGCCATCGAGGGTGGGCGCCATCCTGTGGTCGAGCGGGCGCTGAAGCGCGAGGGCAAGCCCTTCGTCGCCAATGATTGCGAATTGAGCGGCGAGGGCGAAGGCAGCAAGGCCGCCGGTAGGATCTGGCTGCTCACCGGCCCGAACATGGCGGGTAAATCGACCTTCCTGCGCCAAAACGCCCTGATCGCCGTCCTGGCGCAGATCGGTTCCTTCGTGCCGGCGAAATCGGCCCATATCGGCGCGGTGGACGCGCTGTTCTCGCGCGTCGGCGCCGCCGACGATCTGGCGCGCGGACGCTCCACCTTCATGGTCGAGATGGTGGAGACGGCGGCAATCCTCAACCAGGCCGGTCCCCGCGCGCTCGTCATCCTCGACGAGATCGGCCGCGGCACCGCCACTTTCGACGGCCTCTCCATCGCGTGGGCGGCAATCGAGAACCTTTCCGCCGTCAATCGCTGCCGGGCTCTGTTCGCCACGCATTATCACGAGCTCACCCAGCTCACCAAGAAGCTGCCGCGCCTCGCCAACGCCACCATGCGGGTGACCGAATGGCATGGCGACGTCGTCTTCCTGCATGAGGTGGTGCCGGGCGCCGCCGACCGTTCCTACGGCATCCAGGTCGCCAAGCTCGCCGGCATGCCGGCCGCCGTGGTCGAGCGGGCACGGGCCGTGCTGGCGCAGCTCGAGGCGACCGATCGCCAGGCTCCGGCTGCCCGCCTGGTCGACGACCTGCCCTTGTTCGCCGCAGCCCCCCGGGCGCTGGCACAGGCAACGGTCAAGCTGCCGGACGAGGTCGCCGAAGCCCTCGATGGGCTCGATCCCAACGACATGACGCCTCGCCAGGCGCTCGATGCCTTGTTTTCCTTGAAAGCCAAGCGCGATAGCGCCAAGAAGGGGTAATTCCTGGGACCGCCGGCTTCCAGCCGGCTTTTCTCATCCGGCGAGTGCTGCGGTTCCAAGGGCCGGCTGGAAGCCGGCGGTCCCAGGACACTCTCCTTCCTAGAGCAAAGCGCGTTCAAGTGTGAACGCCCATTTGCTCTAACTCCTTGTTCCAACGCGTCTTTGCGATTCTAGGTGATCCGTCAAACCGCAAAACGCTATAAGGCCTGCAATGCTCGACAAGCCCGATCGTGAGCTTCACCTCGTCCTCGACCGCATGGCGCTCGAAGCCGAGATCGACGCCTTGGCGCTGGAGCATGAGGGCAATGCCGACGCCCTCAGGCTGGCGGTGGTCACCCTGCTCAAGACCACCCTGCGTGACGGCCGCGAGACCATCCGCACCTGGTTCAGCGAGGATCGTCTCGGCACGGCCTGCGCCCAGCGGCTGTCCTGGCTCGAGGACGAGATCATCCGCGCCACCTACGCCTATGTGACGCGCTACGTCTATACCACCCACAACCCCACGGCAGGCGAGCGCATGGCCGTCATCGCCGTGGGGGGCTATGGCCGCGGCACCCTCGCGCCGGGGTCGGACATCGACCTGCTCTTCCTGCTGCCGGCCAAGCAGACGGCCTGGGGCGAGAGCGTCACCGAGGCCATCCTCTATGTCTTGTGGGACCTCGGGCAGAAAGTCGGCCATGCCACGCGTACGATCGACGAGTGCCTGCGCCTCGCCCGCGGCGACATGACCATCCGCACCGCCTTGCTCGAAGCGCGTCCGATCCTCGGCGACATGGGGCTGGCGAGCGAACTTTCCGCGCGCTTCGACCGCGAACTCGTCCAGCTCACGGCGGCCGAGTTCGTCGCCGCCAAGCTCGCCGAGCGCGACGAACGCCTGATCAAGGCCGGCAATTCGCGCTACCGGGTCGAGCCCAACGTCAAGGAAGGCAAGGGCGGCCTGCGCGATCTCAACACGCTCTACTGGATCGCCAAATATGTCTATCGCGTCAGGGATGCCGCCGACCTCGTCGAGGCCGGCCTGTTCACCCGGCGCGAATACCGCCAGTTCACCCTGGCCGAGGACTTCCTGTGGGCGACACGCTGCGCCCTGCATTTCCTCACCGGCCGCGCCGAAGAGCGCCTGACCTTCGACATCCAGCGTGAGATCGCCGCCTTTCTGGGCTATTCGGATCGTGGCGGCCTGCGCGGCGTCGAGCGCTTCATGAAGCATTATTTCCTGGTGGCCAAGGATGTCGGCGATCTCACCGCCATCGTCTGTGCCGCGCTGGAAGCGCGCCAGGAAAAACCCAAGGCGATGCTGGATCGCTTCATCGCGCCTTTCCGCCGCAGCCAGCGCCAGGCCCTGATCGGCACCAAGGATTTCGTGATCGAGACGGGTCGGCTCAATGTCGCCAACGACCAGGTGTTCGCGCGCGATCCGGTCAATCTGATCCGCCTGTTCCAGCTTGCCGACCTGCATTCGCTGGCGTTGCATCCCGACGCGATGCGCCTCGTCACCCGCTCGCTCAAGCTGGTGAACGCTTCGCTGCGCGAGAATGTCGAGGCCAACCGGCTGTTCCTGGAGATCCTGACCTCGCGCAATGCCCCCGAGACCGTGCTCAGGCGCATGAACGAGGCCGGCGTACTCGGCCGCTTCATCCCCGATTTCGGCAAGGTCGTGGCGATGATGCAGTTCAACATGTATCACCGCTACACCGTGGACGAGCATCTCCTGCGTTCTGTCGGCGAACTCGCCGACATCGATCGCGGCGAGGGTGGCGACGAGCATCCCCTCGTCAACGAGATCATGCCGACCATCCAGAACCGCACCGCCCTCTATGTCGCCACCTTCCTGCACGACATCGCCAAGGGCCGGCCGGAGGACCATTCGCTCGCCGGTGCCAAGATCGCCAAGCGATTGGGGCCCCGCCTCGGCCTGACGCCAGGCCAGACCGACACGGTGTCCTGGCTGATCGAGCAGCATCTGGTGATGTCGATGACGGCGCAGTCGCGCGACATCTCCGACCGCAAGACCATCGAGACCTTCGCCGGCACCGTGCAGACGCTGGAGCGGCTGAAGCTGCTGCTCATCCTCACCGTGGCCGATATCCGGGCAGTGGGGCCGGGTGTGTGGAACGGCTGGAAGGGTCAGCTCCTGCGCTCGCTGTTCTGGGAAACCGAGTTGGTGCTGGCCGGCGGCCATTCCAAATCCGACCGGCGCGCCAGCGTTCAATTGGCCCAGGACGAACTCAGGGCCGGCCTGTCCGATTGGAGCGCGGCGGAGGTCGATGCCTATGTGTCACGCCACTACCCGCCCTATTGGCTCAAGGTCGAGCTGCCGCGTCGCCTGCGTCATGCTCGCTTCATCCGCGCCGCGCGCGAACGCGGCGAGACGCTCGCGACCGAAGTCGCCACCGATGCCTTCCGCGGCGTGACCGAGCTGACCATTCTCGCCCCCGACCATCCGCGCCTGTTGTCGATCATTACCGGCGCCTGCGCGGCTTCCGGCGCCAACATCGTCGATGCCCAGATCAACACCACCACGGACGGGCTGGCACTCGACACCATTTTCGTCAGCCGCGAATTTCCGCAGGACGAGGACGAATTGCGGCGCGCCGGCCGCATCGCCCAGGCGATGGAGCAGGCACTCACCGGCACCATCCGCCTGCCGGAAGCCGTGGCCAAGCGCGGTGCCATCAAGCCGCGGCAGAAGGCCTTCCAGGTCGCGCCCGAGGTGGTGGTCGACAATGAATGGTCGAACCGCCACACCGTGGTGGAGGTCTGGGGCCTCGATCGTCCCGGCCTCCTCTACGACCTCACCACGGCGATCTCGCGGCTCAACCTCAACATCGCCTCGGCCCATATCGCCACCTTCGGCGAGAAGGCGGTCGACGTGTTCTATGTCACCGATCTCACCGGGGCGAAGATTACGTCGGTGCAGCGCCAGGACAGCATCCGCAGCAATCTGCTGGCGGTGTTCCGGCGCGAGGGGAAATCGGGCTGAACGGGGCGGGGCCGACGCTGCGCAACGGCCTTTCCGTGATTTTTGAGCGAAGTCCCTATTGCAGCCTCTGCACCAGCTGCTGGTAGAATTTCTGCGAATCCCTGCCCATCGGAAGGTCGTTCTGGGCATTGGGGCCAACCAGGTCGGCGGTGACCACGCGGGCCCGGTCGCGCAGGGCCGACCAGTCCGGCAAGGCCCATTGGGCCTGCGTGATGGTCGAGAGGATATAGAGCACATTGTAGCGCCCCGTCAGCGTCAGGCTCTGGACGGCGGGCCGGGCCAGCATGTTGACGAGGGCGCCGACCAGCATGCGCTGGTCGTCGGGCGAGACCGTCCCGTCGCGCAAGGCACGCACGAGATTCTCCGTGGTCGCTCGCCGCACATCGCCGTCGGGACCATCGATCAGGTTGACATTGGCGAGCAGCTGCTCCCCGGCCGTGAGCTGGGGGACGGGCGGCGGCTTGTAGGCGCGGGACTGGTCGATGGCCTGTGTCAGCACGGCATTCGAATCGCGCAGATACATGTGCTGGGTTGGATTCGACGTCGGTGATGGCGTCTGAGCCAGCGCGACCTTGAGCTTGGCCTGGGCTTCCTCGAGCGCGCTTTTCATTGCCAGGAGCTGATCGTTGAGCTCCTTGAGTTCGGCTGCATGCTGAAATCGTTCGGTCTGGAGCCGAACGTCGGCCGCTAGGAAACGCTGGGCCCGTTTGTCATTGTCCGCCGACAATTCCTCGGCCTGCCCGCGCAGGCGATCGGCCTCCTTGCGCGCGTCGTTCTCTCGAAGGAAGGAGATGAGTGCCAGGATGGCAAAGGCAATGGACAGGACGAGCGTGACGACGAAGCCCATGCGAATATGGCGCGTCCGGCGTTCGGCCGCCGTGCTCGCGCTGACGAAGGCCTCGATTTCCGGATCCTTGTCGCGATATCCGGCGGCTTCCACCAGGGCATTGCCGGTGAGCAGGTAGCCGGGTGCCCGGTTCGATCGGCGCCACTGATAGGCCAGGGCGCCGATGCGGATCTGGGCGCGGGCATCCTGCGCCGTCCCTGCTCGCTTCGATCTCCTGGCCGGCGGCGTGCCGGCAGGCAAGGACGGTTCCGGCGAGTCGAGATAGGGCGCGAGCGGCAGGTCGAGATCCGGCCTCGCGCCGTTCGTCGACCAGGTCAGCAGTTGCGTGCTCCAATAGTCGATGATGCCCTGGGCCGCCTCGCGATCCTCCTCCTTTCCAAGCCGTGCCCCGGCGGCTGCGACTTCGCCTCGGAAAGCGGTGATGCGATCGCGAAAGGCCGAGATCGCCTCCGGCGTATCGCCATCGCGCTGGCTGCTGGACCTGAGCAGTTCGAGATGCTCATGGCTGATATCCGCGATGCTTGCAAAAGTCTGCAGCGGATGAGGAGGCATCGTCTCGCTCATTGCACGGCTCCCAGAATGTTCTTCAGGCGGTCGCTGATCTGGAAGACGCTGTCGAAATCCGCCTTCAGCCTGCTGTCGAGCGCGAAGAACTGGGCGCTGGCATTCTTCTGGAAACCCGAAAAGGAGCGCTGCAGGGCCCGGATCGCCGGGGCGCTCTTGAGGTTGAAGGCGGTGTCGCGCTGCGCGATCTCGACATCCTGCAGGCAGGCATCGATCTTGTCGCAATCCTCCCCGTCGACAGTCAGATCTGCCCGTTCCAGGCCAAGCGCGGCCAGGTTCAGCAGCATGGCCCTGGTCTCGGGCCAGAGGGCGGCGATCTCATCCACGATCAGGACGCCGGGATCGTCCAGGCAACTGGCGAGGATCGAGAGGTTCTGCTCCACCCTCTGTAGACGGTTATGTGTCGCGATCCGGCTCATCAAGGTGCGCTGCAGGGCGCCAAGGGCGCTGATCGCCTCATCGAGCGCTGCCTGCAGGCCGGTATCGGCTCCGCCGATTTCGACCAGGGCACCTGCCAGTTCCGGCAGGGGCAACTTGGTCGCTGCATCGAAGATGCCCTTGTTCAATTGCACCGACTGGCTGTCGCTGATCGCGGCGATCTGCCGGACGGCGATGAGCACCGGTCCCGGCCTGTCGGCATCGAGCCCCTCCTGGCAACGCTGTGAACTGCTTTCGAGGTCGTCGACCCAGGAAAGATCGAGACCGGCCAGGATCTCGTCCGCACCCGGCCTGGTGATCTGGGTGCGGATGGCGGTGACGGCGGCGCGCACCTGCGAAATATAGACCTGAACCGTCTCATAGCTGATCGGATTGTCCATGCTCGCCACGGCCTGCAGCAGGATGCGGGTGTGGTTGATCTGGATGTGATGAAGACTGTCATGCAGCCCCTTATAGGCGGCCAGCAGGTTGATGCGCTGGCCGATTTCGGCAAGCCGCTGCTTCGAGATGCCGGCCTTCTTGCGCACCTCGTCCTTGGCCAGATAGGCGGCGAGGCTGTCGAGCCCGGAGACGACGGTGCCGACCTGCGAGGCCACGCTCGGCGGTGCGGTCAGGGCATCGGGGACCAATTGCGTGACCAGCTCCCTGAACGCGGTGTTGTCGTTCTTGGCATGCAGCACGATGGCGACGAAATTCGTCAGGATCCCGCATTTTTGCGCCCAGTCGACGCAATCCCGGGCGACCTTGCGCCGGGGCTGTTCGGCAAAGCTTACCCCGGTGATGGCAACCGAGGTGCCGTAGCAGATCTGCATGAGGTCGCCGAGCTCGCGAAAGGTGCACAGGTCTCCGATGGCGTTGGAGATCGAGATGACGCTTTGAGGAGGAAGTGTGACGACGCCCATGCCGTTCTCCCTTCCTCAGGCCGCCGGGATTGCCGCGCCGAAGCCAGCTGCCTCGATATCGGCCCGGATCAGGCCCGCCGGGACACCCTGGTTGAATTTCGGCTCGCCCCAGGCCGGATCGCCGAAATGATGGAGGGCGAGAAGCTGCCATTCCATGCTCAGGCAGGGTGAGCCCGAGGAGCCCGGATCGGTGTTGGTGGCATAGCGCAGCCTCGGCCGGTCTGGCGGGGCGGGAGTGGGCAGGATCGCCTCGGTGTCGATCGCCAGCTTGACGGGGCCGCCATGGGGATGCTGGGCGATGATCAGCGGCGAGCCTTGGCCCATGGCCTCGTCCCGCTTCGGCAGGGCGAGCCAGCCGCGTTCGGCGCCGACGGTGCCGGCGAGCTGCAGCAGCGCAAAGTCGAGCTCGGTCGCCGAGGGCGGCGGCTCGTCCGGCGCCTCGGTCATTTCGGCCGGCGCATAGGGGCGATGATGCAGCAGCGCAGTGCCGGATAAGGCGACCGCCTCGCCCTCGTTGAAGGAACCGTCGGTCTTGCGGGCATAGTCGAAGCGGCAGGAAATGGCGGGCATGCCGTTCTGTCCGGCCGCTGCCTCGACGACATGCCAGTTCGTCAGCACGGCCTGCGGCCCGACCAGGAAACCGGTGCCGGCCGGGCTGCCGTCGATCTCGATGCGGCACACCCGGCGCAGCGTCTCGTTCATGCCGGCGACCCACAAGGCGGGATCAAGCATGCGCAGATGGGGCTTGATGTTGCGCTGCAGGCCGGGGCCCAAGGTCTCGGCGCTGGGCTGGGTGCCGCGATGATCCTTGTCCAGCACCACCAGGTCATAGGGGTTGGTCAGGGTTTCAGCCGCCGCTTCCGGCGCCAGGCGGACGATGAGTTGGCGAATATCGTCGCGATGCGGGCGGTTGACGTAGATCGCCTTGAGGAAATTGCCGGTCTGGCCTTCCTGTTCGAGGCGAATGACGAGTTCGCGCAGCACCGAGACCAGCGGCTGCCTCACATCGGTCCAGTAGACCTCGAGCTGGTCGCCGGTCGCCACATAGACGAAATTGCCGAGATCATCGAGATTGACGGTCGTCGACAGGGCCTTGGCCAGTTCAGAGACTTGCGCGCCTGTGAGCTTGTCCACCTTCGCCCCCTCTTGCCGCCTGGCGCTTGCCGCTCGCTCGACTATCCCGATGTCGGCTCCCGGCTGAGCGCCTGCTTGCTCGAGCTCCCTGCTTCGACGCGCCCTTGCGGTTCCAAGTATCTCCGTCCGATCGCAAGACGCTTTAGCATAATCGCGTGAGAGCGCCGTGAATCCCGGCAGGGGCTCGGCGGACTTCAGCCTGGGGCGGAGGACGTCGGGAGGACGCCACGGCGCCCGATGCGGATGCCGGTTTCGGTGAAGCCGGGATGGCAAGCGCCGCAACGAGAACCGCCTCCGTCACATATGCAACGGAGGCGGGGAAAGGCGCGAGGCGTGGAACTTGCCGCGTCGGCTCAGGTGCGGGCGCTGCCGGAGGAGCGCAGACGGTCGAGGGCGACGGCGCCGATGATCACCAGGCCCTTGATGATGAACTGCCAGATGTCGGACACGCCGATCAGGATCAGGCCGTTGGAGAGCACGGCGATGATCAGGGCGCCGATGAGCGTACCCCAGATCGAACCGATGCCGCCGACGAAGCTGGTGCCGCCGAGGATGACGGCGGCGATGGCGTCGAGCTCATAGGACTGGCCGAGCTGCAGGCCGTTGGCGGCATAGAGCTTGGCGGCGGACATCGCCCCGCCCAGGCCCGCCAGCAGACCGGAAATGCCGTAGACGATGAGCAGGATCGACCAGACCTTGATGCCCGACAGCCGGGAGGCCTCGGCATTGCCACCGATGGCATAGATGCGCAGGCCCAGCACTGTGCGGCGCAGGATCAGCCAGGACACCACCACCGTGGCGAGCGCGATCACCATCAGCCAGGGCACGCCGAAGATCGTGCCGTTGCCGATGAAGGCGAAGGGCAGGCTGGGATTGAAAATCGTCTTGTCCTCGCCGAACAGGCGGGCGAGGCCGCGCACCGCCGTCATCGAGCCGAGGGTGACGATGAAGGGCGGCAGGCGCATGAAGGCGATCAGCGCGCCGTTGACGAGGCCGAGCAGGCCGCCGGTCACCAGGGCGGCCACCAGCCCCATCATGCCCCAGCCCGGGATTAGCGAGACGATCAGGGCGATCATCGCCGAGGCTGCCAGCACCGAGCCGACCGAGAGATCGATGCCGCCGGTGAGGATGACGAAGGTCATGCCGGCGGCGAGCACGGTGTTGATCGAGGCCTGCTGGGCCACGATCGACAGATTGTTCCAGCTCATGAAGCGGCCGCTGGCCCAGGACAGGCCGCCGGATTCGACATAGCCCGACAGGAGCTGGAACAGGATGGCGATCAGCACGAGGGCTGGCAGCATGCCCAGGCCCCGCAGGGTGCCCGACAGGGCGAATTTGCGGCGGGCGGTATCTGCGGTGGAAGGGTTGGTGGATGTCATCGCACAGTCCTGCCTGTCTTGTGGGCCGTGTTGTCTTGCCGAGATCTGCGGATACCCGATTGGAGGGTAAAGGCGGGGTGCTTCATGCCGCGTCCTTCGCGGCGGATGTCGCGATGGCCATGATGTTCTCCTGGCTGACCGCTTCGGCATCGGGGCCGCCGCCGAGTTCCCCGGCGATGTGGCCTTCTCGCATCACGATGACGCGGTCGCAGATGCCGACGATTTCGGGCAGTTCGGACGAGATCACCGCCACGCCGACGCCCTCGCGGGCCAGCCGGTCGATCAGGCGGTAGATTTCCGATTTGGCGCCGATGTCGACGCCGCGGGTCGGCTCGTCCAGGATCAGCACGCGCGGCTTGGTCTCGAGCAGGCGCGAAAGCAGGACCTTCTGCTGGTTGCCGCCGGACAGGCCGCCGACCGGCGCGTCGGGCGAGGCGGTACGGATGCCGGTGGCCTGGATCGCCTCGGCCGTGCGCCTGCGGCCCTTGGCGAGGTTGAGGAAGCCGCCGGCCAGGGCGTCGCGGGCGATCACCCCCAGATTGATGTTCTCGGCCACCGACATGTCCAGCATCAGGCCGAGCAGCTTGCGGTCCTCGGTGAGATAGGCAATGCCGGCCTCGATGGCGTCCTGGGGCGAACGGATGCTGACCTCCTTGCCATCGACCGAAATGGCACCCGATATCTTCGCATCGGCGCCGTAGACCAGGCGGGCAAGCTCGGTGCGGCCGGCGCCGACCAGGCCGGCAATGCCGAGCACCTCGCCTTCGTGGATGTCGAAGGAGCAGGGCTGGATGCGCCGGCCGTCGGCGATGTCGCGTACCGAGAAGATGATCCGGCCGCGGCTTTGATGGGCATCGTGCTCCTTCTTGTAGAAGGAGGAGAGGTCGCGCCCCACCATCATGCGCACCACCGCGGCGGGAGTGATCGCCTCGCGGTCCAAGGTGCCGACATAGGTGCCGTCGCGCAGCACCGAAACGCGATCGGAAAGCTCGTAGACCTCTTTCATGCGGTGGCTGATATAGACGATGGCGAGCCCCTCCTGCTTGAGCTGGCGCACCAGAGCGAACAGCCGCTCGGTCTCGCGCTCCGACAGGGTGGTGGTGGGCTCGTCCATGATCAGCACGCGGGAACGGGCATGCACGGCGCGGGCGATCTCCACCAGCTGGCGTTCGGCGATCGAGAGCTCGGCCACCTTGTCGCGCGCCGTGAAGGTGGCGCCGAGGCGCTGCAGCACGCTTTCGACGCCGGCAATCATGGCGCCGCGGTCGATCAGGCCGGCCCGGCTCGGTTCGCGGCCGAGATAGATATTCTCGGCCACGGTGAGGTTGGGCGCGAGGGCAAGCTCCTGGTAGATGATGGCGATGCCCAATTGCTTGGCCGCCATCGGCCCGGAGATCGCCACCTTCTGGCCATCGATCAGGATTTCCGAGCCCTCATCTGGCGTGTAGGCGCCGGAGAGGATCTTCATCAGGGTCGATTTGCCGGCACCATTCTCGCCCATCAAGGCATGGATCTCGCCGAGCTTGACGTCGAGCGACACGTTCTTGAGGGCCTGGACCCGGCCGAACGTCTTGGAAACATTGCGCATTTCCAGGAAGGGATGCGTCTGGCCTGGGTTCATCCTGCCCCCGTTTTCATGCTGTTATTTCAGCAGTTGCGCCAATGTTGCAGCTGTTCCCTGGCTTGCCAATGATTTTGACTGGATTTGGTAAGCGGCGACGAAGGCCGGGCTCTGGCGCAGGCCGAGACCGGCAAAGGCCTCGATGTCGAGCACGGCCAGGGGATCGCCGCTCTTCAGCCGCTGCCAATCGGCTTCGCCGATGCGTGGCTCGAAGATGTCGAAGGCTATGCCCCGATCGTCCATGCCGCCGAGATAGCGGGCAAAGCAGGCAAGCAGGAAGGCTTCGCGCGCAAGGTCCGAGCCGCCAGCGATCAGCTGGCCGATGGTCTTGCCGTGGAAGACCACGATCTTGGAGGCGCCATCGCCGGCCACCCGGAGGAGCTGGTCCTTGATCGCGGGATTGGCGAAACGCTCGATCACCGTGTCGGTGAAAGCCGTCGTCGAATAGCCGGCGGGCGGTTCGACGAGACGGCGGGCATCGCGCTCCCAGAAGGTGCGGAGAAGGCGGGGAATGTCGGGATGGCGCATGCCTTCGTCGACCAGGCGGGCACCCATCAGCAGGGACGGGTAGCACATCAGCATATGGGCGGCATTGGACAGCCTGCCCTTCACCGCGACATAGGCCGGCACCTCACTGCTGAACACCACGCCGGCCCGTTCGAGCTCGGGGCGGCCGGCACAGAAACGGTCCTCCACCACCCAGCTCGTATAGGGTTCGCAGGTGGCGGCGACGAGATCCTCGACGCCGATGCCGGCGGTGATGCGCCGGCGCTCATCCTCCGGCACCTGCGGCGCAATGCGGTCGACCATCGAGTTGGGGAAGGCGCCGTTCGCTTCGATCCAGTCGGCGAGGCCGGGATCGAGGGCACGGGCAAAACCGAGCACGGCAAGGCGCGAGGTGTCGCCGTTGCGGGCGAGGTTGTCGCAGGACATCACGGTGAAGGGCGGCAGGCCGGCCTGGCGCCGGCGTGCCAGCGCGGCCACGATATAGCCGAACACCGTCCGCAGCGGCCCGCCCTCGAGGTCGTGGCGGATGTCGGGCGCGTCGAGGCGGAAGGCGCCGCTCGTTTCGTCGATGTTGTAGCCGCCCTCGGTGATGGTGAGCGAGACGATGCGGGTGGCGGGATCGGCGAGGCGGGCGAGCACGGCTTCGGGATCGGCCGGGGCATGCAGATAGTCGATCATCGCGCCGACGATCTGCGTTTCCTTCGGGGCCGGGGAGGTGAGCTGCGTCACCGTGTACAGATTGTCCTGCCGGCGATAGGCTTCGGCCTTGGCCCGTGCGGCGGGACCGTCGGTCAGGCCCACGCCGCAGATCGCCCACCCCTCTTGCCCGGGATGATGCAGGCAGGCCTCGATGGCGATGGCCTGGTGCACGCGGTGAAAATTGCCGACCCCGAAATGCACGATCCCGGCCCGCAGCCGGCTGCGATCATAGGTCGGCCGGGTCACGGTCGGGCCGAACGAGGCGAGTGTCGATGTCTTGAGCGGGAGCATGGCCTGTACTTTCAGGAGTTGAAATGGCCTCCTCGGGCAGGAGGAGGCCATCTTGGACCAGACGGCGACGTCAGTCGTCGTGCTTGGCATTCCATCCCTTGTAGTCGCCGACATTCTCGCGGGTGACCAGTGCGGAGGGAATCAGGATGACCGGTTTCTCGGGCTTCTTGCCGTTGACCAGGTCCATCGCGGTCTGCGCCGAGACCTTGGGAATGGCGTAGAAATCCTGGCTGGCGGAAGCCTTGATCATGTCCAGCGCCGGATCCTTCAAGGCAGCCTCGATATCCGGCGAGCCGTCGACCGAAGTGATGAAGAACTCGCTGCGGCCGGCCTGCTTGGCGGCGAGCGCCGTGCCGATGGCCTGCGGATCGTTGATGGTGAAGATCGCGTCGATCTTGGGGAAGCGCGTCAGGTAGCCCTGGGCCACCGCCATGCCGCCGTCGCGCGAGCCCTTGCCGTCCTGGTCGTCCGACAGGATCTTGATGTCTGGATATTTGGCCAGGACCTGCTTGCAGCCCACCACGCGGTCGATCACCGAGGAGACCTGCGGCCCGTTCTGGATGACGACATTGCCGGCGCCCTTGAGCTTGTCCGCGATGTACTGGCAGGAAACGCTGCCGGCCATGATGTTGTCGGTCATCACGATGGCGTCGGCGCCCTCGGCGCCGGTGTCGAAGGCAATGACGGGGATGCCAGCCGCCTGGGCCTTCTTGATCGCCGGCGTGATCGCCTTGGGGTCACCGGGGTTGAGCAGGATGAAATCGGCACCGGCCGCGATGAAATTATCGATCTGGTTGACCTGCTTGCCGAGATCGTAGTCGTAGCCGACGGTGGTCACCTGCGCCTGGGGATAGGCCTTCTTGATGATCCGGGTCGCCGTGTTGGCGATGATCACGAAGCCGGGATTACCGAGCGATCCTACCGATATGCCGACCGTCTTGACCTCCTTGGCCAGGGCAGGGGCCGATAGGCCCGTGACCAGGGCCGCGCCGGCCATGGCGATGCCGGCGAGGCATTTCAAAGCCTTCATGATTTCCTCCTAATGAATGAGATCGATCTCATTTTATTATAAAAACTTATAACTCAAATGATGCACGAGAAGGCAGGTCTGTCAACGCTGGTCCGCGATCAAGGCGCGAGATCGAAGACCGATTCCCGGTCGATCAGGATGGTCGGCATCTCGACATCCCTGCCGGATTCGCCGCCCTGGATCTGCCGGACCAGCAAATTGACGGCTGCGCGCCCCATTTCATGGATCGGACGCTGCACCACCGAGATCGCCGGCGTGAGGGCACCCGACCAAGGCGATTCGTCGAAACTGATGAGGGCGACATCCCGCCCCACCGCGAGATTCAGGGCCCGGCAGGCAGCCAGTACCCCGATGGCGATTTCCTCGCATGTCGCCAGGATCGCGGTGGGCCGCGGATCGGCGCTGAGAATCGACGTCGCAGCGTCGATGATCATCTGGGGATTGTTCGGCGTGTAGCGCAGCCAGGCCTTCGGCAGGTCGAGGCCGGCGGCTGCCAGGGCTTCGCGCGCGCCGAGGACGCGATCGCGCGCGCTCGAGACGGCGCCCCGCGGCTCGCTCTGTCGATGCGAGGTGGCAGCTGCCGTCAAGACGACGAGGCCGATGCGGGTGTGTCTGCGGGCGATGAACAATTCCACGGCTTCGCGGGCGCCGCCGCGATCATCCGTGGTCACTGCGCTGACCGGAATATCCGCGATGCGGCGGTCGAGCAGCACCATGCGTCCCTCGCCGGCGCCGGCCTTCTGCAGATGCTCGTTATGGTCGGGCGAGGACGGCACCACGATCATGCCGGCGACGCGCTTTTCCATCAGGGTCTGCACCGCCTCGACCTCGGTCTTGAGATCGTCGTCCGTGTTGACGATCAGGGTCTGGTATCCGAGGGAAGCGCAGGTATCGATGATGGCCCGGGCCGCACTGGCGAAGAAGGAATTGCTGATGTCGGCGAGCACCACGCCGATGACCTGGGTGCGACCTGCCCGCATGGCCCGGGCCGCTTCGTTGAGCCGGTAGTTCAGCGTCCGGGCCGCCGCCGCGACGCGCTCGCGCGTCTCCTCGGTCACCAGGCCATAGCCGCCGAGAGCGCGGGCCGCCGTTGCGCGGGAAACCTTGGCAAGACGTGCCACGTCCAGGAGGCGGGCAGGACGGGAAGGGCCGGCTCGTGGGCTTTCCTCGTCGGTTTTCTTGTTTTGGGTCATGCCTCTACTTGGTGCAGGAGGCTTTCTTTGGCCAAATTGAAAAGTATTCGCTGTCGCGGGAAGCCTGCCTACTCCCTTTACGGTAGAAAGGCAAACCATCCGCGTCTGCTGGTGGACGATGCTGCCCGGTCAAGATCAGGCCGTCGGTTGTTCAGCAAAGTTTGGAAATAGTCGGCCTTCTTAAAGTCATCGGATCGCCGCGATGACAGCGGACACCTCGCCGATACTGCTGCCACCCTGAATGGGGGAGGCGGTGGTGACGAAGCAGGACCTTGACCCTGCACGGGTCGTTTTCAATCGTTTCGGCCTGGGGCCTCGCCCCGGCGACCTGGCGAGGCTGGGCGGCGACCCGCGCGCGGCGTTGCGGGCGGAGCTTGCCAAACCCGATATTGCCCTGATCCCGGTTGCGGCGGATGCAGACCGCCTGCCGGGCAGTGCCGCGGCCCTCCAGGCCGTCATGAACGAAAACCTGCAGCGCAGGATGGAGCGGATGACGGCGCCCGCCGCCGTCCAGATGGACCCGGAAGGCAAGCCCGCTATATCCGCCACTCCCGCCCCGCAGGGGCCGATGAAGCCGGAGCCTCCCGTCGAGGCCAGGCTTCTGAAGGCGGAAGCGCAGGCGCGCTTTGCCAAGGCGATGGTGGCGGAAATCGGCTTCGTCGAGCGCCTCGTCGCCTTCTGGTCCAACCATTTCTGCGTCTCGGCCGCCAAGGACAACATCGTGCGCGCGGCGGCGGGCGCCTTCGAGCGCGAGGCGATCCGCCCCTTCGTGCTCGGTCGCTTTGCCGACATGCTGGTGGCCGTCGAGCATCATCCGGCCATGCTCTATTACCTGGACAATCAGCAATCCATCGGCCCGGGCTCGCGGGCGGGGCGCAATCACAACCGTGGCCTGAACGAGAACCTCGCCCGCGAGATCCTCGAACTGCATACGCTCGGCGTCGGCAGCGGCTATAGCCAGGCCGACGTGACCGCCTTCGCGCGCATCCTCACCGGCTGGATGGTGGCGGGGCGGGAAGGGCGGCTCGGCGAGCCCGGCAGCTTCGTCTTCAATGCCAACACGCATGAGCCCGGCGACCAGGTCTTCTTCGGCAAGACCTACCCGGCCGGCGGCATGGGCCAGGCCGAGGCCGTGCTCAACGATCTCGCCCGCCATCCCGCCACCGCCCGGCATATCGCCACGAAGATCGCGCGCCATTTCATCGCGGACGATCCACCACCTCAGATGGTCGCACGCCTGGCGGAGACGTTCGCCAAGACGGATGGCGATCTTCGCGCCATCGCCGTGGCGCTGGTCAACGCGCCGGAAGCCTGGTCGCAGCCGCTGGCGAAGATGCGCTCTCCCCTCGATTTCGTTCTCGCCCTGCGCCGCGGTATCGGTCCCGGTTCCGAGGCCGATCCCGGGCAGACCCTCAATTGGCTGGCGGTGCTGGGCGCGCCCCTGTGGCAGCCGCCCGGCCCGAACGGCTTTTCCGATCTCGTCGATGCACAGGCCTCCCCGGCGGGCATGGCGATGCGCCTCGATATCGCCTCGCAGGCGGCGCGCCAGGCCAGGACTCTTGCCGAGCCTGCCGATCTCCTGGAAGCGCTCATCGGTCCCTCGGTATCAGCCGAGACGCGCCAGGCCGTCATCCGCGCCGAGTCGCGCCAGCAGGCGGTGGCGCTGCTCTTGATGGCTCCCGAATTCCAGAGGAGATAGCCATGAACTCACTATGCGAGCGTCCGCATCCCTCCCGCCGCGCTGTCCTGCTGGCCGGCGGCGCCCTGTTCGGCTGGGCCTATCTGCCGCGTTTTGCCCGAGCGGCCGGGACAAGGGATCCGCGCCTGGTCGTGCTCGTGCTGCGTGGCGCGATGGACGGGCTCTCGACCGTGGCGCCGGTCGGTGACCCCGATTATAGCGGATCGCATGGCGATATCGCCCTGGCGCTGGACGGGCCGCATCCGGCCCTGCCCCTGGATGGGTTCTTCGCTCTCCATCCCGCTATGCCGACCTTTGCCCGGCTGTTCCAGGCCCGGCAGGCTCTGGTGGTGCATGCCGCTGCCACCGGCTATCGCGAACGCTCTCATTTCGATGGGCAGGACGTGCTGGAGAGCGGCTTTCCGGGGCCGGGCCATACCGCGACGGGCTGGCTCAACCGCGCTCTCGCCGCCTTTCCTGCCGGCGACCGCGTCGCGCCGCAGGGCGGCCTCGCCGTCGGGCCCTCGACGCCCCTGGTGATGCGGGGTGCCGCGCCGGTGCTCGGCTGGGCCCCGCAAGTGCTGCCGGATGCGGGCGATGATCTCGCCGCGCGGCTTCTCGATCTCTACGACCGCCGCGATCCGGTCCTCGCCTCCGCCTTGCGCCGGGGGCTGGAGGCCGAACGCATGGCGGCCGGAGACGGCATGGGCATGACCAGGCGCAAGGGAGGTCTCGACAGTGCCGCCGGCATGCGCCAGGCCGCCGAAGGAGCGGCCCGCCTGATTGCGGCCGATGACGGGCCACGCGTGGCGGCGCTGGCCTTCGACGGCTGGGACACCCATGTCAATGAGGGCGGGGCGACCGGCCGGCTCGCGACCTTGCTTGGTGGTCTCGATGGTGCCTTTGCGGCGTTCGAGAGCGGCCTGGGGCCGCATTGGAAAGATACGATCGTGGTCGCCGTCACCGAATTCGGTCGCACTGCGCGCATCAATGGCACCGAAGGGACCGATCACGGCACCGGCACGGTCATGCTGCTGGCGGGCGGTGCGGTCAAGGGAGGGCGCGTCGTCGCCGATTGGCCGGGCTTGAAGATCGCCCAGCTTCACGAGGGCCGCGATCTCAAGCCGACCACGGATGTGCGCAGCGTGCTGAAGGGATTGCTGGCCGACCAGTTCGGCCTCTCGCCAATGGTGCTAGGATCGACTGTTTTCCCGGATTCGCTGCCGGTTCAGCCGCTGCCCGGACTTGTTGCCTGAACCGCAGGGATCGCAATCAAATCAGTCAATCGGTTCGAAATTGTGGCCAAATTCGGCGTCAACGTCACAAGAATTACTGATTTATTAGGAAGAAATATTTGAAATAAACCATTGTTGTTCATCTGGCTTTAAGGCATCAGCCGATATTTTACTGACAATGCTGGGGTAATCAAATCGGAGTTCCTGTTACAATGACGATGAAGATCTGCCTTTCAGCCGCGATTCTTTGCGTGACGACAGCATTGGCGGTCACGCCGGCCTCTGCCGGCGATGGCCGCACCGGTGCTTTCGTCGGCGGTGCAGCGCTTGGCGCGGTCGGCGGCGTCCTGCTCGGCCAGGCACTGGCCGACCGTCCCGCCCCGCCGCCGCGGCCTGCGCCGGTGTATGAGCCGGCCCCGGTCGCCTATGATCCCTATGTCGACCGCCTCGATCGCCTGCATGCAGGCTGCGACAGGGGCGACCGCCGGGCCTGCGTCCAGTTCGGCGAAATGATCGGCGCCCATCGCGAGCGCGTGGCGGAATGGCGCCGTACCCATCCCGACTTCTTCGAGTGGGAATGAAGCATTTTGCGTCGGGGGAACGGGTGGGCGCTTTGGAAACGCCCGTTCCCCAATTATCCATGTGATACGAGCCGAAGAAGGTTCAGCCGGTCGGCCTCATCGTGATCATGCAGGCAATGCCGGCGCTCACCGTGAGGCGCTGGTTGAGGCAGCGGATGGTGGCGAAGCCCTCGGTAACGACCCGGGCCTTGCCGATGTCGCCATCGGCATCGCCGCGCATCACGCCGAGATCGAGCGTGTCCTGTTCGATGTCGTAGTCGCTCTTCTCCGGCCCGATCGCATGCAACAGGCTTTCGAGGTGGGCGGTGAAGTTGATCAGGTCCGCCGGGCTGGCCCGGTCACCCACCAGGCCGATCGAATCGACTACATTGCCGGCGAGGACGATGGTCATCGAGGTGGGCGAACGGGACGTGCCGATCGAGCCGGTGACATCACCTCTCGGCGTGATCGTCGTGAGATATTCGATGTCGTCGAAGGTGCAGGCGTAGGACTCCTCGTCCTTCCCGCGGCAGGCACGGACTGGATCCAGCCCGTCCCGGACGAGGCGGGCATCGAACAGGTCGATCAGGCGCCGTTCCGTCAGCGGTGCGGACTGGGCCTGGGTTGCGCCGAACAGGGCGCTCGCAAAGAGGATAGATGGCAGCAGGCGCATGGCCGTAGCGAACTCCGGCCCCCCGAGGGGATTAAGCACCCGCCACCTTAAACATTGATGAAAGCGGCCGGACGATGCCGCTCGTCAAACACCCTGCCGCCTCAGGCCGCGCGGACTTCCTGTACTTCCGGCACGAAATGACGCAGCAGGTTCTGGATGCCGTTGCGCAGCGTGGCCGTGGAAGAGGGGCAGCCCGAGCAGGCGCCCTTCATGGCGAGATAGACCACGCCTTCGCGATAGCCGCGGAAGGTGATGTCGCCGCCATCGGCCGCCACGGCCGGGCGCACGCGGGTCTCGAGCAGGTCCTTGATGGTCTCGACCGTGTCCTCGTCGGCCTCGTCGAAGAACTCCGCGCCTTCCTCCAGCGGCGCGACATCCTTGTTGAGGATGGGCACGCCGGAAAGGTAGTGCTCCATGATCGCGCCGAGCACGGCAGGCTTGAGGTGCTGCCATTCCACGCCCGAGCGGGTGATGGTGATGAAGTCCGAGCCGAAGAACACGCCGGCGACGCCCTCGATGGAAAAGAGCTTCTGCGCCAGCGGCGATTGCGCGCCCTCGGCGGCATTCGTCATGTGCAGCGTGGTGCCTTCGGGCAGCACTTCGCGGCCGGGCAGGAATTTGAGAGTCGAGGG
Organism: Labrys sp. 22185; assembly: GCF_052045555.1. Classification (NCBI taxonomy): domain Bacteria; kingdom Pseudomonadati; phylum Pseudomonadota; class Alphaproteobacteria; order Hyphomicrobiales; family Xanthobacteraceae; genus Labrys; species Labrys sp. 22185. Next base: position 77,492 of record NZ_JBQEPH010000018.1, read on the forward strand.
ATTCGGCGTCGCCTCGGTCTGAATAAACATCTGTCTCTCCGCTCCAAGGGTCGGGTCAAGGCCGGCCAGGACCTCGCAATTATAGGAGGAGCTGTGATTTGGGCGCAATGCCCTCCACCGCTTCCACCAGCTTGTCGAGATCCTGCGGGCGCGACAGGCGATGGTCGCCGTCCTTGATCAGCGTCACCGTCACATCGTCCTCGGCCAGGCTCTCGACCAGCGCCATGGCATGCTGCCAGGGCACGTCCGGGTCCTCCATCCCCTGCAATATATGGACGGGGCAGCCGGTTTTCACCATGTCGCCGAGAAGAAGATGGTTGCGGCCTTCCTCGATCAGCGCCCGGGTGATCGGATAGGGCTCGGGCGAATAGTCGGATGGGCGCAGCCAGGCCCCCTTGTCGATGATCTCGCGTTTCACCGTATCGGGGAACTGGTCCCACATCAGCCTTTCGGTGAAATCGGCAGCGGGGGCAATCAGCACCATTCCGGCCGGTGCCAGCGGCGTGCCGGCCAGGGCCCGCGCGGCGAGAAGGGCGATCCAGCCCCCCATCGAAGAGCCGACCAGGATCGGCGGCGTCTTCACGCCTTCGCGGATCACGGCCAGGGCGTCCTCGAGCCAGGAGCCGATAGTACCCTCCTCGAAGCGGCCACCTGATTCGCCATGGCCGGAATAATCGAATCGCGTCACCGCCCGGTGATGGCGCGCGCCCCACTCGGCCAGAAAACTGGCCTTGGTCGCCTGCATGTCGGAGCGGAAGCCGCCGAGCCATACCACATCCGGGCCGCGCCCGGGCTGGTGACGCCAGGCAATAGTGCGGCTGGACGGGCCTTCGCCGACGCTGATCATGGCGGGGTTGCTGGTCATCCGGTCACTTCCTCTTGCTGGTGCGGCGGCGCGTTCTGGGGGACGCCCGAAAAAATATGCGGGGCCGGCCCGAAAATCCTGCGCTGCATCACCTTTCATTTAGAACATGGGGCGCTCTATAGAGGGTGTCATGGACGAAGGTCCATTGGCCACCCTCATCATCACGCCGAACCAAGCCGGAAAAATCTGCACCCATGTCCGATTTCTCGTCCAAAGCTCGCCCGGTCGGCCGACGGCCGAAGGAGGAACGCTTTGCCGGTATCACCGTGCTGCAGATCATTCCGGCCCTGGATGCCGGCGGTGCCGAGCGCACCACCATCGACATCGCGGATGCGCTGACGCGGGCGGGTGCCCGGGCCCTGGTCGCCACCGAAGGCGGCCGGCTGGTCGGCGAGCTGCAGGCCCGTGGCGGCCTTTGGATCCCGTTCAATGCCTCGACCAAGAATCCGCTGCGCATCTGGGGCAATGCCCGGCGGCTCGAGCGCCTGGTGCGCGAGGAGAAGGTCGATCTCATCCATGCTCGCTCGCGCGCGCCGGCCTGGTCGGCCCGCCTCGCCACCAAGAAGCTCAACCTGCCCTTCGTCACCACCTATCATGGCGCCTATTCGGCGAGTTCCGAATGGAAGAAGCGCTATAACGGCGTGATGGCGCAGGCCGATGTCGTCATCGCCAATTCGAACTTCACCGCCGCCACCATCAAGGAAAACTGGCCGGAGGCGGCGGAGCGCCTGCGCGTCATCCATCGCGGTACCGACCTGACGGCCTTCACGCCTTCCGCCGTGTCTTTCGAGCGCGTGGAGACGCTACGCCGGGCCTGGAACGTGGCGCCGCATCAGCGCATCGTGCTGCTGCCCGGCCGTCTCACCGGCTGGAAAGGCCAGCGCGTGCTGATCGACGCCGCCGCCATCCTCAAGCAGAAGGGCATCGAAGACACCGTCTTCGTCCTGGCGGGCGATGCCCAGGGCCGGGACGGCTATGTCGCCGAGCTCGAGACGCGCATCGCCGAGCGCGGCCTCAAGGGGCTGGTGCTGCGCGTCGGCCATTGCTCGGACATGCCGGCCGCCTATCTCTCCGCGGCAGCGGTCGCCATTCCGTCCACCAGCCCGGAGGCGTTCGGACGCACGGCGGTGGAAGCGCAGGCGATGGGCTGCCCAGTGGTGGTGGCCGACCATGGCGCCACCTCCGAAACCGTGCTGGCTCCGCCGGAGATCGTCGGCAATCTGCGTACGGGCTGGCGCACGCCGGTGGGCGATGCCGAAGCCCTGGCCGAGGCCCTGCACGAGGCGTTGACCCTGGGCGCTTCGGCCCGCGATGGCCTCGCGGCACGTGCCCGCGCGCATGTCGAGGCACATTTCTCGCTGGACGTGATGTGCAATGCCACGCTCGATGTCTATGCCGACCTTCTGATGAAGAGCCGCAAGCTCAAAGACGAGTGAGCGAAAAGCCGCGAATTGTTCGCCGCATAGCGAGCCCGTGACAGTCTATCGGGCTGATTTGTGATCTAAATTTCGCGCAGCGGGCATGAAAGCGTTGACTTCCGGGCGCTTCGGCAACATCTTCCCGCATCCGGGCGCGGGCTTCGACGCGAAGCCGTCGGCTCGCCCAAATCAATTCATGGTAGAGGAGTTTACCGCCATTCGTCGCCCTATGAGGACAAACGCACCCGTCGTCAAGGACGGCCCGCGCATCAATGAGGAGATTCGGAACCGCGAAGTCATGCTGATCGATCAGGACGGGCAGAATCGCGGTGTCACCGACACCAGGGCGGCGATCGCCATGGCCTTTGAAGCCGGACTGGACTTGGTCGAAGTGGCAGCCAATGCCGAGCCGCCGGTCTGCAAGATCATGGACTACGGCAAGTTCAAGTTCAACGAGCAGAAGAAGGCCGCCGAGGCCCGCAAGAATCAGAAGACGGTCGAGATCAAGGAGATCAAGCTCCGCCCGGCCATCGACGATCACGACTATGACGTCAAGATGAAGGCCATGAAGCGCTTCTTCGAGGAAGGCGACAAGGTCAAGGTCACCTTGCGCTTCCGTGGCCGTGAAATGGCGCATCAGGAGATCGGCTATCGCCTGCTCAACCGTGTCAAGGACGACACCGGCCTGATCGCCAAGGTGGAATCCGATGCCTCGCTCGAAGGCCGCCAGATGGTGATGGTGCTGGCACCGCGCTGATCGAGCCGGATAGATGGAGTGTCGACCACGGTCGACATCCTTCTTGTCGGCAAAAGCGGTGGCGCCAAGATTGTCGATCTCTCGGCTCCATCGATTGATGGAGCGTGGTCGACGCTCTAGATCTAATGCGGTTCCGGGCCGCCATCGTCGCGCCATGTTCCGGGCACAGGAACAGACAGTTCATCTGTTTCATGCCGTCCCATGGTCCGTTCCCTGACATTACGGCGTTTCGCCTTTCTGACCCTTGTCGTCGCAGGTGGCGTCTTCGTCGACGCCAAGGTGTTGCCGCGCTGGTTTCCGCAGGCCTTTGGCGGGGTCTGGGGTGGATTGGCCGCCCCCGACAATGCCAATGTGCCCGCTTCCTTGCGCGACCTTCCGATCGTCCTCGTCAAGGGCAGGCGCGATGATGGCCCCATTGCTATCCTGCTATCGGGCAATGGTGGCTGGTGGGGCATCGATGACGGTATCGCCGAGGGGCTTGCCCGCGCCGGCGTGACCACGGTCGGCCTGAACAGCCTGGCCTATTTCATCCATCGCCGCTCCCCCGACGAGGTCGCGGCCGCGATCGACAGGATGGCTGCCTCGATCGGCCCCGACAGGCCGGTCATCCTGGTCGGCTATTCCTTCGGCGCCGATATCGCTGCCACGATTTATACCCGCCTCTCCGACGACCTGCGCGCGCGCATTCGCCAGGTCTCGCTGCTCGGCCTCTCGCGGGAAGCCGACTACGCCGTCGGTTTCATGAAGGTCGCCGGCGGGCGCAGGGCGACCATCCCGGCCGTCGACGCCATTGACGGCCCCCATATCCAGTGCTTCCACGGCGCCGATGAAGGCGCGCGGTCGGGCTGCAACGATGTCGATGCCGCAAAGGTGCAGGTGGTCGAAGTCCCCGGCGGGCACCATTTCGACGGTGATTACGACAGGATTGCCAGCCTCATCCTTGAAGGCATGCCGGCGTCGCCGAGCAGCGATCCGATCCGTTATGCGGGGATGGATCGATTCGCCTGGCTGGCCCACCCCGTCGGGATGGAGACGCAGGCGAGCAAACGCTGAAACGATTGAATCGCCGGGTTCCGCTATTTATGTGTGTGCGGCAGGTCCTGGAGCAGAGCACATTCCGGTGGAAGGTTCTTTCGCCCAGTTCCTGGAGTGTTTTGCGATCTGGCTGACTCGCCACAGCGTTTTGTGATTTCCTGGAATCGCCAAGAATCGCAAAGACGCGTCCAAACAAAGAGTTAGGGCAAATAGCCGTTCACACTTGAACGCGTTTTGCTCTAGGAATCGCAAAGCTTTGGCACAACGCGATAATGGCTCCAGGCGGATCGATCCATGTCCACTCCCCTCGTCGGCAAGCGTATTCTTCTGATCATCGGTGGCGGTATCGCGGCCTATAAGGGCCTCGAACTGATTCGCCGCCTGCGCGAGCGCGGTGCCGATGTGCGGGCCATCCTGACCAAGGCCGGCGAAGCCTTCGTCACACCGCTCTCCGTCTCCGCCCTCACCGGCGACAAGGTCTATACCGACCTGTTCTCGCTGACGGACGAGGCCGAGATGGGGCATATCGAGATGTCGCGCGATGCCGACCTATTGGTGGTGGCGCCGGCGACGGCCGATCTCCTCGCCAAGATGGCGCAGGGGCTCGCCAATGATCTTGCCTCCACCACGCTTCTGGCCACCGACAAGAGCGTGCTGGTCGCCCCGGCCATGAATGTGCGCATGTGGCTGCATCCGTCGACCCAGCGCAACATCGCCCAGTTGCGCGAGGACGGTGTGCTCTTTGTCGGCCCGAATGACGGTGAGATGGCCTGCGGCGAATACGGGCCGGGACGGCTGGCCGAGCCCCTGGAGATCGTCGCTGCGATCGAAAAGGCCCTGGCGGGCCCGACCTTCATTCCGCTGCCTGGCTCGGTGGCTGCCGATACGCGCCTGCTGCCGGCGCTGCCCCTTGCCGGCAAGCATGTACTGGTGACGGCCGGGCCGACGCATGAGCCGATCGATCCCGTGCGCTACATCGCCAACCGCTCATCCGGCAAGCAGGGCTATGCCATTGCGGCGGCGGCCTTGGCCGCGGGGGCTCGCGTCACCCTGGTCTCGGGGCCGGTTGCGCTGCTGCCGCCGCCGGGGGTGAACCTGGTGCCGGTAGAGACAGCGCGCGAAATGCTGGATGCCGTCAGCACTGCGCTGCCGGCCGACATTGCCATCTTTGCGGCAGCGGTGGCCGATTGGCGCGTGGCCGATGCCGGTGCCCAGAAGATCAAGAAGGGCGCCGAGGCCACGCCGAGCTTTTCGCTGGTGGAAAATCCCGACATTCTCGCCACCATCGCAAAGGACAAGGCGCACCGGCCGTCCTTGGTCGTCGGTTTCGCGGCGGAGACCGAGCATGTCGTCGAGCACGCCAAGGCCAAGCTCGCCCGCAAGGGCTGCGATCTCATCGTCGCCAACGATGTCTCGCCGGAGAGCGGCGTGATGGGCGGGGACCGCAACCGCGTTCATCTGGTTTCCGCCTCGGGCATCGAGACCTGGCCCGACATGGACAAGGATGCGGTCGCCCGGGCCCTGGTGGCTCGTTTTGGCGAATTGGCCAGTGCCGCGGCGTGACCGGGGGCCGGTGTTCGAGGCCTGACCGAAAACCGGGGGAACCTCGACTTTTTGTCATCACCGGGCTTGTCCCGGTGATCCAGGGATCCCAGTCTCGATGGGGGTGCGGTATCCGGATGCCCTGGACGAGCCCGAGCATGGCAAAGGTGGAGTTATTCCGGGCCGTGTTGCGAGTTTTGAGACAGGCTCTTCAGACCCATCGACGCCGTCACCTGTCCCCACGATTTTGAAACAGGCGGGTCTGAAGACCCGCCCTCCACGCAGGATTGCCATGACTCTGACCATTCCCGTCAAGAAACTCGCCCATGCCGCCGAGCTGCCGCTGCCCGCCTACCAGAGCGAGGGGGCGGCAGGTCTCGACCTGCCGGCAGCGCTGGGTCCGGGGGAAACCCTGGTTCTTGCACCGATGATGCGTGCTCTGGTGCCGACCGGGCTGGTTTTCCAAATTCCACAGGGCTATGAAGGACAAGTGCGCCCACGTTCCGGGTTGGCTGTGAAAAGCGGAATTACCGTTTTGAACGCACCCGGTACGATAGACGCCGATTATCGCGGTGAGATTAAAGTCGCCCTGATCAATCTGAGTGTAGAATCTTTTGCCATCACCCATGGCATGCGAATCGCCCAGTTGGTCATTGCCCCGGTGACGTTGTCTGTCCTGGTCGAAACGGCGGAAGTCGATTCGACCGTTCGCGGCAGCGGCGGCTTCGGTTCGACGGGCACCACAACCTAAAGCGTTTTGCGGTTCGAAAGAATCATTCGAATCGCAAGGACGCGTCGGAACGAGAAGTCAGAGGAAATGGACGTTCAGTCTTGAACGCTCTTTGCTCTGGAATAGGACCGTATCAGGGGGTCGACATGCAGTTGCTTTCGCGCCGTTCCTTGCTTGGCCTCGCCGCCGTGGTCGATATCGCCCACCATTCGAGGCCCACGCCGGTCGCCGCCAAGGCTCTTGCTTCCCGGCATGCCTTGCCGCCGCGCCATCTGGAAACCTTGCTGCAGACCCTGGTGCGCCACAATATTCTCAAGGGGGTGCGCGGTCCGCGGGGCGGCTATGAACTGGCCCGCGAGCGGCGGCGCATCAGCGTCGGCGACATCGTACGCGCGGCGATGACCGATGCCGCCGGCGAGGATGATCCGGCGCCTGTCTCCACCCTGGTCGACCAGGTTATCGCCCCGGCGGTGAACCAGGCCTCGCAATCCTTCCTGGCCGAACTCGACCAGATCACCGTCGAGGATCTTTGCCGGGATGCCGAGCGCAAGCATGTCTTTGGCGGCACGCCTGCGAATATCGACTTTGCGATCTGAAAAACTTGGCGATCTAAAAACATTAGAAATATGTAATTCAACATAAACCTCGACATTTTCGTGGATTAATGTTGAATTCCAGCCGCTTTCAATCAAGGACGTTCCCCATGGCGAATGCCAATCATGTGCCCGGCCGCGGCCGCATCTACCAGTCGATCACCGAGACCATCGGCGACACGCCGCTGGTGCAGCTCAACCGGCTGGCCAAGGCCAAGAACGTCAAGGCGCGCATCCTCGCCAAGCTCGAATTCTTCAACCCGATCGCCAGCGTCAAGGACCGTATCGGCGTCAGCATGATCGATGCGCTGGAGAAGTCCGGTCATCTCAAGCCCGACACCGTGCTGGTGGAGCCGACCTCCGGCAACACCGGCATCGCGCTCGCCTTCGTCGCGGCCGCCCGCGGCTATCGCCTGATCCTGGTCATGCCGGAATCGATGTCGATCGAGCGCCGCAAGATGCTGGCCCTGCTCGGCGCCGAACTGGTGCTCACTCCGGCTGCCCAGGGCATGCGCGGCGCGGTCGCCAAGGCCGAGGAGATCGTCAAGGAACTGCCGAGCGCCATCATTCCCCAGCAGTTCCGCAATCCCGCCAATCCCGAGATCCATCGCCTCACCACGGCCGAGGAGATCTGGAACGACACCAAGGGTGACATCGACTATTTCGTCTCGGGCGTGGGCACCGGCGGCACCATCACCGGCGTCGGCCAGGTGCTCAAGCCGCGCAAGCCCGATCTCAAGATCGTCGCTGTGGAGCCGGAGGATTCGCCGGTGCTGTCGGGCGGCCAGCCCGGCCCTCACAAGATCCAGGGCATCGGCGCCGGCTTCGTGCCCGACGTGCTCGATCGCTCGGTGATCGACGACATCATCACCGTCGGCAACCAGACCTCCTTCGACACCGCCCGTCTCCTCGCCCGCATCGAGGGCATCCCCTGCGGTATTTCTTCGGGTGCGGCAGTTGCCGCGGCGCTGGAATTGGCGGCCCGCCCCGGCATGGACAACAAGTCCATCGTGGTGATCGTACCCTCCTTCGCCGAGCGCTACATTTCCAGCGCCCTGTTCGAAGGGCTGTAAGCCGACCTGCTTGCCACGCAAAACACCCCCGGTCAGGCACTGGCCTGGCGTGTTTTGTCAGGTCATATGGTTCGCGTCTTTCCGGTGCACGGGCATCCTGCCCGTTCTATCTCACCGGCAAACGGTACGTTTCCAAGGACGGGCATCGCGACATGCAAACATGTCGCTGTGATGCCCGTGCACCCGGAGACGGCTCGATCAGATCCAGCTGTCGTCGCCGCCGCCGGAATCGTCCGAATCGTAATCGCCATCATCGTCGTCATTCGAATCGTAGCTGGCGTCGCGCACATTGTCGTCGTTGTCGCGGCCCTTGTCGGCGCTTTCGTTGATGATGGTCTCGTTGATGGTGGTGTTGCCTTCGCCCCAGGGAGCAGAGTTGCCGCCGCCGAACAGGCCACCGCCGCCGCCGAACATCGAGCGCACGCCCTCGAACAGCAAGGCGCCGCCGGCGACGCCGGCCGCCGTCTGCAGGGCGCCCTGCAGGAAGCCGCCGCCACGGGCGGGCTGCTCGGCCTGCTGCGGAGGCACCTGCCCTGGTTGAGCCTGGTTGCGCTGGCCACCGAAGCCCTGCAAGGCCGAGCCGGCGCGCTCGAGGATGGATTGCGGCTGTGCAGGCTGCTGGGGCGCCTGCGGAGCTTGTTGCGCTTGCTGGGAGGCCGTTTCGGCGGCCTGCACTTTGGCATGCGCCTCGCGCAGGGCGTGGTCCTGCACCAGGACGGTTTGCACCAGCGCATAGGCTGCGCCGGGCGAGCGGGCCATCTCGGCCGCAATGGCGGCTTCCGCCTCGTTATCGCGCCCGGTCGGGGCGGAACTGCGCAGGCGGTTGAACAGGTCCTCGATGAGGGCTTTTTCGTTGGGGGTCATCCTGACTCTCCTTCGCGGCTGCTTCCTGAGGGGGTAGGCCGCAACGCCCCCCATGTGGGTGCTGCACCTCAATCGGACAAGAACCGGCCAGAATTGGGGCGCGTTACAAAGGAGTAATGCCCCGGAGCGCGGACATCCTGTCCGCTCTTGANNNNTCGTTTGCCTTCGGCTTTTGCAGAGAAAAACGGGCGTTGTCCTATCCTGATATCTGATTGTTTCAAGAGCGGACAGGATGTCCGCGCTCCAGGCCTCAATGCGCTTCTTCCCAGTTGCCGGCGGCCCGTGCCTCGACCTGCAGCGGCACCTTGAGCTGCAGGGCCGGAAGGGCTGCGTGCTCCATCACCTGGGAGACCACCGGCAGCGTCGCCTCGACTTCCTCCTCGGGTGCCTCGAAGACGAGTTCGTCATGCACCTGCAACAGCATCTTGGCCGAGAGCCCGGCCTTGAGGAGGGCGGCGTCCATCCGGCTCATGGCGCGTCGGATGATGTCGGCGGCCGAACCCTGGATCGGGGCGTTGATGGATTGGCGCTCGACGAAGGCCCGCTCGGACGGATTCTTCGATTCGATCGCCGGAAAATGCATCTTGCGGCCGAAGACGGTCTCGACATAGCCATTCGCGCGGCATTCGGCCTTCATCCGGTCCATGTAGTCGCGGATGCCGGGGAAGCGTTCGAAATACTTCTTGATATAGGCGCTCGCCTCCTCGCGGGGAATCGAGAGCTGATTGGCGAGCCCGAAGGCCGAGATGCCGTAGATGATGCCGAAATTGATGGCCTTGGCGCGCCGCCGCACCAGCGGATCCATGCCCGCGACCGGCACGCCGAACATCTCGGAAGCCGTCATGGCGTGAATGTCGACGCCGTCCTCGAAGGCCTTGGTCAGCTGCGGGATCTCGGCGACGTGGGCGAGCACGCGCAGCTCGATCTGCGAATAGTCGGCCGAGATCAGCTTGGCGCCGGGCGCAGCGATGAAGGCCGAGCGGATCTTGCGGCCTTCCTCGGTGCGCACCGGGATGTTCTGCAGATTGGGCTCGGAGGAGGACAGGCGCCCCGTCGTGGTCGCCGCCAGCGAGTAGGAGGTGTGCACCCGGCCGGATTTCGGGTTCACATAGGTCGGCAGCGCGTCGGTGTAGGTCGATTTGAGCTTGGTGAGCTGGCGCCAGGCCACGATGCGCCGCGGCAGTTCCAGGCCCTGGTCGGCCAGGTCCTCCAAGACCTGGGCCGAGGTCGCCCACTGGCCCGTGGGGGTCTTCTTGCCGCCGGGCAGTCCCATCTTGCCGAACAGGATGTCGCCGAGCTGCTTGGGTGAGCCGACATTGAAATTCTCGCCGGCGAGTTCGTGGATCTCGGCTTCGAGCCGGGCGGCGCTCTGGGCGAATTCGCCCGACAGCCGCGCCAGGATCTGGCGGTCGATCATGATGCCGCGCGATTCCATCTTGGCGAGCACGGCGACGAGCGGGCGCTCCAGCGTCTCGTAGATGGTGACCAGTCCCTCCGCGACCAGGCGGGCCTTGAGCAGCAGCCACAGGCGCAGCGTGACGTCGGCATCCTCGGCGGCATAGGCGGTGGCGCGCTCGATGGTGACCTGGTCGAAGCCGATCAGCGACTTGCCGGAGCCGCAGACCTCGGAAAAGGCGATCGGCTTGTGGCCGAAATGGCGCACGGACAATTCATCCATGCCGTGATTACCGCGCCCGCCATCGACGACATAGGACATCAGCATGGTGTCGTCATAGGGCGCAACCCTGACGTTCTCCTCGCCCATCACCAGCGTGTCATATTTCAGGTTCTGGCCGATCTTCAGCACGCCGGGATCTTCGAGCAGGCCTTTCAGCCGCTTCAGGGCCTCTGACACATCGACCTGCCCGGCCATCATGCCGCCGCCGAACAGATCGGCCTTGTCGCGATGGCGCAGGGGCACGTAGCAGGCCTTGCCCGGCTCGACCGACAGGGAGAAGCCGACGAGATCGGCCTGAAGCGCATCGAGCGAGGTGGTTTCCGTGTCGAAGGCGACATAGCCGAGTTCGCGGGCCCGGCTGATCCAGCCGTCGAGCGCTTCCAGGCTCGCGACGGTTTCGTAGGAGCCGGCGTCGAAGGGAATGGCCGCGAGCCTGGCCTTGACGCTCTCCACCACCGCGGGGGGTGTGCCGGCTCCAGTGGCAACTGCCGGCGCAGGAACGGCGCCGTCGGCATCTGGCCTCGGCGCCGGCGTCCGGGCCGGGGCGGGCGAGAAATCGCTGTCGGGGATCTTCAGTGCCTCGTCGGGCGGGATATCGGCGACGTCGAGGCCGGCATCCTCGGCGATGCGGCGGGTCAGGGTGGAGAACTCCATCGCCTTCAGGAAGGCGATGGCGCCCTTGGCATCGAGGCCGGGGGCGATGAGATCCTCGATCGGCGTTTCCAGGGTGACGTCGGTGACGAGCTTCACCAGTTCGCGCGAGATACGGGCGAGCTTGACGTTTTCGGGATCGGTCAGGCTCTCGCGGCGCTTGGGCTGCTTGATCTCGCCGGCCCGGGCGAGGAGCCCTTCCAGGTCGCCATATTCGTTGATGAGCTGCGCCGCCGTCTTGACGCCGATGCCGGGCACGCCGGGGACATTGTCGGTGGAATCGCCGGCCAGGGCCTGCACATCCACCACCTTGTCCGGCGTCACGCCGAACTTCTCCAGCACCTCGGGCTCGGCGATCAGGCGCTCGGGACGCGAGCCCTTGGCCTTCTGGTCGCCCGAAGCGGGATCGAACATCACCACGCCCGGCCGGATCAGCTGCATCAAATCCTTGTCGGCCGAGACGATGGTCACGTCGGCGCCGGCCTTGACGGCAATGTCGCAATAGGTGGCGATCAGATCGTCTGCCTCGTAGCGGGACTGCTCCACCGGCTTCAGGCCGAAGGCGCGTACAGCAACCCGCATCAGCGGGAATTGCGGCACCAGCTCTTCCGGCGGCGGGGGACGGTGGCCCTTGTAGGGCGGGTAGATCTCCTTGCGGAATGAGTCTTCAGATTTGTCGAAGATGATGCCGAGATGGGTGGGCTGCTTGCCCATCACCCCTTCCTTGATCATCTTGTGCAGCACGTTGCAGAACAGGCGCACCGCCCCCGTCGGCAGGCGGTCGGAGCGGTAATTGTAGCGGGCGTCCTGGTTGATCGACTGGAAATAGGCCCGGAAGATGAAGGATGAGCCGTCGACCAGGAAGACGTGGTCGCCCTTTCCGGGGGGGCGCGGAGCAGGAGTCATCAGGGCCTCGTCTTCGGTCTGTTCAGGACTGATTCTTGGAGCGCGATCATACAGGCTCGCATCGAGAAGGCGAGACCATGGATAAGTCCTCCCAGGAGGGCCCTCCCCGCGATTGCGCCCAACCTTCCGCGCCCCTACATTCGCCCCATGGCATTCTCATCCGAAGAGCTGGAGCGCTACGCCCGGCATGTCGTCATGCATGAGGTCGGCGGCGCCGGGCAACAGGCCCTGTCGCGGGCCCGTATCCTGGTGGTCGGTGCCGGCGGGCTCGGCGCCCCCGTGCTGCTCTATCTGGCGGCGGCAGGTGTCGGCACGCTCGGCATCGTCGACGACGACATCGTCTCGCTCTCCAACCTGCAGCGCCAGATCATCCATGCCACGCCCGATATCGGCCGTCCCAAGGTCGAGACGGCAAGCGAGGCGATCGCACGGCTCAATCCGCATGTGACGGTGGTTCCGCATGCCTTGCGCATCGATCCCGCCAACGCGGCTGACCTGATCGCCGCCTATGACCTGGTGATCGACGGCTCGGACAATTTCGACACCCGCTATGCCGTCTCCGATGCCTGCTTCTTCGGCCGCAAGCCGCTGATCATGGGGGCGCTCGGCGTGTTCGACGCCATGCTGACCACATTGCGGCCCTTCGAGAGGAATGCCGAAGGCGAGCCCAACCCGACCTGGCGCTGCCTGTTCCCGCAAAAGCCGCCGCCGGGCACCATTCCAAGCTGTTCGGAGGCCGGCGTGCTCGGCGCGCTTGCCGGCGTGGCCGGCTCGATGATGGCGCTGGAGGCGATCCGCGAGATCGTCGGCTTCGGCACGGGCCTTACCGGCCGCCTGATCCATCTCGACGCGCGCGACATGCGCTTCGGCGAAACCCTTTATGGCTGGGATCCCGACAACCCGCTGAATGGCGAAGCGGCGCAAGCAACGGGCGAAACGGCGATGGCGCTTCGCGGCTGAGTATGGCATGTCTCGCTGCCATGACCGAACCGCGATCCTATAGCCGCGTCTTTCTGCGCGCCCTCAATCTCGAAGCCCATATCGGCTATTACGAGCATGAGAAGGGCGTAACCCAGCCCCTGGTCGTGGATGTCGAGCTGACGTTGGCCGAAGCCCGTTTCGGCGACGACGATATCGAGGGCACGATCGATTATGACAAGATCGCCGCCATCGGCCGGGACCTGGCCGCCAGCCATGTCGACCTGCTCGAGACGTTCGCCGAGCGGCTCGCGCAGCGCTGCCTTGCCTTCGACCGTGCCGCAACCGTGCGCGTGCATGTCGAAAAGCCGCGCGCCGTGCCGGGCGCCATGGCCGGCGTCGAGATCCTGCGCGTCAAGTAGCCGGCCGCGGCCGCGATAGCCATCCAACTCGATTACAATTTGGCAAGGCTGGGTTCCCAGGCCGGGCGCGTCCCTCTATTTTGCCCGCGATTGTTCAATCGGGTTGAGATTTTCCATGGAAAAAATGATCGAGCGCTGCCTTGTCGCCTCGCGCTGGGTGCTGGCGCCCTTCTATATCGGGCTGGTCATCGCCCTGTTCGTCGTCCTGCTGAAATTCGGGCAGGAACTGCTCCATTATGTCGTCGGCGCCTATGGCTTCACCACCGAGGAAACGGTGATCGGCGTGCTGGAGCTGGTCGATCTTGCCCTGCTCGGCAGCCTGATCCTCATCGTGATCTTTTCGGGTTATGAGAATTTCGTCTCGAAGATCGACGGCACCGAACATCTGTCCTGGCCGTCCTGGATGACCAAGGTCGATTTCGCCGGCCTCAAGCTCAAACTGCTGGCCTCGATCGTGCTGATCTCGGCCATCCAGCTCCTGAAGGGCTTCATGCAGATCGAGAAGCTGACCGACCGCGACCTTTATTGGCTGGTCGGCATCCACATGGTGTTCATGATCTCGGGCGTGTTGCTGGCCTTCTCGGACCTGTTGCAGGCCAAGGCGGGCCATCCCGACGATTGAGGTCGCGGCTTGGCGCTGCTCGACTGCCCATGCCGCCTTCGGCCGGAAGGCAGGCTTCCGGCCGCTTCTACGGCGCCGCAATCACCTGGCTGCAGGCGGCGGGCAGATCGCTCAGGGTGAGCTGGCGCGGCGGGTGCGGCGGCTTGGGGCGCGGCTTGGGATGCAGCACCGCATCCGAGAACCAGTAGTCGAGTTCCTTGCCGCAGCCCTCATCGCCTGTCGGCGGCTTCTGTGGCGTGCAGCTCGGGCTGCCGCGCGGGCAGGTGATGCGGACATGGAAATGATAGTCGTGCCCATACATCGGGCGCACCTTGCCGAGCCAGGAGCGGTCACCGGTGGCATCGCGGCACATCGCCTTCTTGATGGCGGCGTTGACGAAGATGCGTTCGACCGCCGGATCCTGGGCGGCGGCGCGCACGATGCCCATCTGGCCCGCGGTCCACGAGCGCGAGACGTCGAGCCGGTCCGGGCGCACCATCATCACGGCACTCTTGGTCTCGCGCTCGGCGACGCTGAGCCTGCGGTTCGGCATGGGCGTCAGCCAGATGTCGGCATCGAGCCCGATCTGATGCGAGGCATGGCCTGTCAGCATCGGGCCGCCGCGCGGCTGCGCCATGTCGCCGATCAGGATGCCGGGCCAGCCGGCCACGGTCGGGGCCTTGGCCGCGAGATTCTTCACCACCCGGATGACGGCAGCATTGCCCCAGGCGCGATTGCGCGAGGGGCGCATGACCTGCCAGGTCGGTCCGTCGGCCGGCAGTTCCACGCCGTTCGACAGGCAGCCCTTGGCGTAGAAGCCGATCGAACCGAGGCCGATATTGGCCGGCGTCTCGGCGCGGCCGAAGAGCTGCTTGGCGGGGGTGGCAGCCGTCACCGCGCCGAGCGGCGGCAGTTTGTAGCCGGGCGGGGTGATGTCCTGCGCCGCGGCCGATCCTCCCATGGCCAGGAACGGCAAGGCGGCCAGGGCCAAGCCGCATTTGAGCGACGGGAAGGTCCGGACGAAACGGCGCATGCGTGCTCCCGCGAAGTGATTCGTGACTGCATCCTATCCTGTCTTTTCCCAAACGGCAGCATCGACGGTCGGGAGGGGACGGGGGCTCGATTCTGCAAACCGGCCCGGGGAAGGCGAGCGGAAACCGAAAATTAACCATGTTCGATTCATGCTTTGTTCGGTTCCGGGCGGACTTGCATCCTGTGCGAAAGCGCATGGCGAATAAGGGCCCGGTACGGCCAATGTCAGCGAACCGCATCGAGGAACCTGTCATGCCTGCCCCGCATCTGAGCGCGAAATTCCGCTGGATCGTCGTTGCCTTCACGCTCTTCGTCGCCGCGCTCTGCCAGCTGGCCCCGGCCTCCGCGGGCGTCGTGGCCAAGGTCGATATCGCCAGGCAGCGCATGACCGTGATCGTGGACGGCAATGTCGAGGCGGTCTGGGCCGTGTCGACCGCGCGGCGCGGCTATTATACCCCGCGCGGCATCTACCGCCCCAAGCTGCTCAAGCGCATGCATTACTCCAAGAAATACGACAATTCGCCGATGCCCTATTCGGTGTTCTTCAAGGGGGGCTATGCGGTGCACGGTACCTATTCGGTCAAGCAGCTCGGTCGTGCCGCTTCCCATGGCTGCATCCGGCTGGCGCCGTCCCACGCTGCAGCCCTCTACCAGCTCATCCGGCACCGAGGCATGTCGGATACGCGCGTGGTGATCGGCTAGCCGCTGGATTTCACCGAACTGGGCCGGTAATCGCCTCGAATCTGCATATCAGCCGTGCACATTCGCGCGAGAGGCCATTCCGCTCCTTGACGCTGGGCCGGTGCATTCCTAGCTTGAGGGCAACGGATATTTGCATGGCGATTCCGCCATTCCCGCTGTGGAGATTCTCGAAATGGGTGCCAACACGATCAAGGTCACGGATGCCTCCTTCGCCAATGATGTGCTGAATTCGGCTGAGCCGGTCGTCGTCGATTTCTGGGCCGAGTGGTGCGGTCCGTGCCGCATGATCGCGCCCGCCCTCGACGAGATCGCCACCGAGATGGCCGGCAAGGTCAAGATCGCCAAGCTGAACGTCGACGAGAACCCGCAGATCGCTTCGCAGTTCCGCGTGATGTCGATCCCGATGCTCATCGTGTTCAAGGACGGCAAGCCCGTTGCCCAGAAGGTCGGCGCCGCTCCCAAGGGCGAGTTGTCGCGCTGGGTTTCGGCCTCGGCGGCCTGAGACGAAAACTCGCTTCAGCATCTGCTTTGTGAATGAAGGCGGCCTCCGGGCCGCCTTTTTCATGCCGCCAGCGTTGCCGCACGCAGGGCATCGGCATCGCCGATCTTCAGGCCGATCGCCTCGATCGCCTGGCGTGTCAGCGACACCAGTTCGGCATTGTCCCGGGCCAGCGTGCCGTCGGGGCGATGAAGGTTGTTCTCGAATCCGACGCGGGCGTGCCCGCCAAGTCGGGCTGCGGCGGTGACGCAGGCTGCTTCCTGCGGCCCGGAGGCGCACAGGCTCCAGGGATCGAAGCGTGGCATGTCCTCGGCGAGGAAGGGCAGAAGATCGGCGGGGCTGGAGGTCTGGTCCGCCGTATAGCGGCCGAGAACATAGAGCACGGGCAGTTTTTCATAGGGGATGAGGCCCCGCTGCTGCATGTCGGCCAGGCGCACGGCTTCGTCCGGCGTGTAGAGGATGATCTGCGGCATGGCGCCGATCAGCCTGAGGAACAGCAGCAATTCGGCAAAGGCGGCTTCCTCGCCGGCAACGGGCACGAGTTCGCGCAAGGCAAGCGATACCGCCTCCGGCCTGGTGGCGCGGATGACGGCCCTTTGTTCCGCCGGTGAATAGAGGCCGAGCGCCTCGCTGGTGACCTGCACCACGAGATCCTTGCCCGCCACGGCGGCAATCGCGGCGATGACGGCGCGATAGGCCTCGGCATCGAGCAAGTGGCTGCCATCCTTGCGCCGGACATGGACATGGATCATGGCCGCCCCGGCCTCGAGACAGGTTGCGGCCGTCTGCGCCAGGGCGGAGGCCGTCATCGGCAGGGCCGGGTGATCCGCCTTGGTACGCCGGCCGCCATTAGGAGCGACGGCTATGAAACGGGGCGCGCAATCCAGCGTAGCCGACAAATCCGTCTCCGGGTAAGGATTCATTTGTGCCAATATGATAGCATATGATACATTTGTTTCAATAATCCTTCCGACGGAGCACAGCGCATGACCAAGCTTGTGGATCTCGACGGCCTGGCCGCGGAGATCGTCAGGGGCTTTGACGCGATGCCGGCGCAGATCAAGGCAGCCGCGCGCTATGTGCTGGAGAATCCGCGCGATGTCGCTCTTCTGTCGATGCGGGAACAGGCCCGCCGTGCCGGCGTGCAGCCGGCGACCATGATGCGGCTGGCTCGGCAATTGGGTTTCGACGGTTACGAGGCCCTGCGGGAACGGCATGCCGACACATTGCGGGAAGCGCCGACAGGTTTCGCGGGCAAGGCGGGCGACCATCTTACCCGGCAGGAGCGGGGCGGCGACGGAGACCTTGCCGCCGCCATGCTCGCCATGCTCGGCGCCCAGCTTGGTGGGCTTGCGACAGCCAGGCCGCTTGCCGCATTTGCTGGCGCTGCGCAGGCGCTTGCTTCAGCACGCCGCATCCATTGCCTTGGCCTGCGGGCGAGCCATCCGGTCGCCTGGCACCTGCATTATGCACTCACCCTGATCGGCAGGCCCAGCGTGCTGCTCGACGGGATCGCCGCCACCGGCGCCGACGCCCTCATCGGTGCCGCCCCGGGCGAGGTGATGGTGGCTGTCAGCCTGCAACCCTATACGCGCCTCACCCTCGAGCTCGCTGAGCATGCCGCTTCGCATGGGCTGTCGGTCCTCGCCATCACCGACAGCGAAGTGGCGCCGCTGGCCAGGATCTCGCGCCATCACCTCGTCGTGCCGACGGCCAGCCCCTCCTTCCTGCATGCCGCGACGCCGGCCTTCGCGGCGGCCGAAGTGCTGGCTGCGCTGGTGGCCGGCCATGACGGCGAAGCCGCACTTGCCGCCTTGCGCCGGACCGATGCGCATCTGGCCGCCCTCGGCACCCACTTGACCCAGCGTCCCCAGCCGAAACTTCCGGGAGCCTCTCCATGAGCCATCTGCTCCACCGTGCCGCCAATGCCGTCATGCCGGTTGCCGCCGGGGCGCGCGGCATCGAACTGATCGATGCCGCCGGCAAGCGCTATATCGATGCCTCGGGCGGGGCCGCGGTCTCCTGCCTCGGCCATGGCCATCCGGCCGTGCGGGAGGCCCTGCACCGCCAGCTCGATATGCTTGCCTATGCCCATACCTCTTTCTTCACCACCGAGGTCGCCGAGCAACTGGCGGATTGCCTGATCGCCCATGCGCCTGCCGGGCTGGAGCGGGCCTATCTCGTCAGCGGAGGCTCGGAGGCCGTCGAGGCGGCCCTGAAGATGGCGCGGCAATATTTCGTCGAGAAGGGGCAGCAGCAGCGCCGGCATGTGATTGCCCGGCGCCAGAGCTTTCACGGCAATACGCTGGCGGCCCTCGCCGCCGGAGGCAATCAGTGGCGCAGGGCCCAGTTCCTGCCGCTGCTGATCGAGACCCATCATATCGATCCCTGCTTCGCCTATCGCTTCCAGGCACCAGGGGAGAGCGACGAAGCTTATGCAGCGCGGGCCGCACAGGCCCTTGAGGACAAGATTCTCGAATTGGGGCCGGATGAAGTCCTCGCCTTCCTGGCCGAGACGGTGGTCGGCGCCACGGCGGGCGCGGTGCCACCCGTTGCGGGCTACTTCGCCCGCATCCGCGAGATCTGCGACCGCTACGGTGTCTTGCTCATCCTCGACGAAGTCATGTGCGGCATGGGGCGTACGGGCACGCTGCATGCCTGCGAGCAGGAGGGCGTGGCGCCCGATCTCATGACCATCGCCAAGGGCCTCGGCGGCGGCTATCAGCCGATCGGCGCCGTCCTGCTCAGCGGCGCGATCTTCGAGGCCTTCGCCGGAGGTTCGGGATTCTTCCAGCATGGCCACACCTATATGGGCCATGCCATGGCCGCCGCGGCCGCCTTGGCCGTACAGGAGACAATCGTGCGCGATAATCTTCTGGCCAATGTCGTCGTCATGGGCGGCCACCTGCAGGAACGGCTGGAGCAACGTTTCGCCAACCATGCCCATATCGGCGACATCAGGGGCCGCGGCCTGTTCCGCGCCATCGAGTTCGTCGCCGAGCGCAGCAGCAAGCAGCCCTTCGATCCCGCGCTCAAGCTCCACGCCGCCGTCAAGCGCGAGGCCATGGCGCGCGGGCTGATGATCTACCCGATGGGCGGTACCGTCGATGGCGTCGAGGGCGACCATGTCCTGCTGGCACCACCCTTCATCATCGAGCGCAACGCGGTCGATGCCGTGGTCGAGCGCCTTGGCGATGCGGTCGATGCGGTCGTGGCCAGCCTGCCGGTGGCAAAGCGCCGAACGATTTCTTGAAGCTGAGAGGGTGCTGGGTCAGACACGGCTCTATCGACGCAAGCCGAAATCCCGTCTAGCAATGAGACCTTCGGAGGCGTGCGCCGCCGGCGGGCCGTTGATGCGGTCACGGGGAGCGGTCGTGCCGAGATGATCGATGTTCCCGAGCAAGTCGGGTGCAGCGGAGGCCTGATTCTCTCAATCTGGTTCGAATCAGGCTCTGAACGTCAAGGAAATGAGCGCGGTGTTCCGGCCTCGGGGGGCGGAAACCGCGCAGTCAGAGGAGGAGCCTATGCACCACGTCCGTCCGGTGACCGTCACCGGTCTTGTCGTCGCACTGACCTTCGCACCCCTTGCAGGGGCCCATGCCGCTTCGCCGGCGCCGGTGGAGGCCGAGCACGGCATGGTCGTCACCACCCAGCGCCTGGCCACCCAGGCCGGCGTGGATGTCCTCAAGAAAGGCGGCAACGCCATCGATGCCGCCGTGGCGGTCGGCTACACGCTGGCGGTGGTCTGGCCGGAAGCCGGCAATATCGGCGGCGGCGGCTTCATGACCATCCGCACCAAGGACGGCAAGTCGACCTTCATCGATTTCCGCGAACGGGCGCCCAACGCTGCCACCAAGAACATGTATCTCGACGACAAGGGCAATCCGGTGAAGGGCGCCTCCACGGATGGCTATCTCGCCGTCGGCGTGCCCGGCTCGGTGGCAGGCTTCGAATATGCCCGCGAGAAATATGGCTCCCTGCCGCGCAAGGATTTGATGGAAGCCGCCATTCGCTATGCCAAGGATGGCTATGTGCTCGGCCAGGGCGACGTCGCCTCGGTGAAGGAGAATGCCGACTGGCTCAAGCGCGATCCCAACGCGGCCAAGATCTTCCTGCAGGCCGACGGCAAGCCGCATGCGGTCGGCGACACCTTCAAGCAACCCGATCTCGCCGCCTCGCTTTCCGCCATTTCCGAAAAAGGCCAGGATGCCTTCTACAAGGGCGCGATCGCCGATGCCATCGTCAAGGCGTCCGGCGCCAAGGGCGGCATCCTCAAGAAGGAGGATTTCGAGCAGTACAAGGTGCGCGAGCTCGAGCCGGTGAAGTGCAATTATCGTGGCTACGACATCATCTCCTCGCCCCCGCCGAGCTCGGGCGGCGTGATCATCTGCGAGATCCTCAACGTGCTGGAGGGCTATCCGCTCTCCTATCTCGGCGCCGATTCGGCCAACACCGTGCATCTGATGGTGGAGGCGATGCGCTACGCCTATGTTGACCGCAACTCCAGCCTGGGCGATCCCGATTTCGTCAAGAACCCCGTCCCGCATCTGCTCGACAAGAACTACGCCGCCGAGATCCGGGCCAAGATCAATCCCTACAAGGCCGGCGTTTCCAAGGAGCTGATGCCCAAGGGCATGGGCGAGTCCAAGGAAACCACGCATTATTCGATCATCGACAATGACGGCAATGCCGTCGCCGTCACCTATACGCTGAACGGCTCCTATGGCGCCGGCGTGGTGGCCGAGGGTACCGGCATCCTGCTCAACAACGAGATGGACGATTTCACCGCCAAGCCCGGCGTGCCCAATCTCTACGGGCTGGTGCAGGGCGAGGCCAATGCCATCGAACCCAAGAAGACGCCGCTTTCCTCGATGAGTCCCACCGTGGTCACCAAGGACGGCAAGCCCTTCATGGTGATCGGCAGCCCCGGCGGCTCGCGCATCATCACCATCACGCTGCAGGCCATCCTCAATGTGATCGACCATGGCCTGGATATCCAGGAAGCCGTCGATGCGCCGCGCATCCACCATCAATGGCTGCCCGACCAGATCTATACCGAACCCCAGGCGCTCTCGCCCGACACGGTGAAGCTGCTGGTCGAGATGGGCTACAAGGTGGATGAGGGCGACCCGGCCTGGCCGGTCTGGGGCAAGGCCGCCGGCATCCTGGTCGGCGGCAAGGATCTCGCCACCATCAAGAAAGGCGACGGTGCCCGTTACAACGGCGCCATGGACAGCCGCGTCGAATCAGGCCTGGCGGCCGGATATTGAGGCTGTCTCTCTACCTGAAAAGACCGTGACATTTGTCATTGCCGGGCTCGACCCGGCAATCCAGTCCGGCTTTCGGGAGAACTCGACATCTGGATGCCCGGGTCAAGCCCGGGCATGACAAGGATCGGTGTTTATTGGATTCAGGCCTGCTTTTCGGCTTCGGCGGCCTGCTTCGGGCCGCCGCGGGCGACGCCGACCATGGCCGGGCGCAGCACGCGCGAGCCGATCGAATAGCCGACCTGCACCACCTGGGCCACGGTGCCGTTGGGCACGGAGGGATCGGGGATCTCGAACATCGCCTGATGGAAATTGGGGTCGAAACGCTCCCCCTTGGGGTCGAGCTTCTTGACGCCGTGCTTTTCCAGCGAGCGCAGCATTTCCTTCTCGGTGAGCTCCACGCCCTCCATCAGCGCCTTGACGGCGGCATCTGTCTCGCGAGCCTCGGCAGGGACGCTCGCCAAAGCACGTTCCATGTTGTCGGCGACGCCGAGCATGTCGCCGGCGAATTTGGCGATGGCATATTGGCGTGCATCGTTGAGTTCGCGCTCGCCGCGGCGGCGCACATTCTCGATCTCCGCCATGGCGCGCAACACGCGGTCCTTCAGCTCGGCATTCTCGGCCTGCAGCTTGGTGAGAACCTCGAAGGCATTGTCGTTCTCGGCGGTCTGGTCGGCGCCGGCTTGTTCGCCACCAGCCTGGCCCGCGCTGTCCGCCGTCGGCGCCGCCGGGGCGGCCGCCTCGGCCGCGGCGCGGGTCTCGGTTTCGGGTTTGGTCTTGCTGGTCATTTCACCTTTTCCAACTCATGTTCGGCCGGGATATCAGCGTCCTCGCCGATAAAATCAAGGGTTGATGCTGCGGACAACCTTAATCCGCCCATTTTGAATCAACGCCGATGGCGCTCGACCAGAGCCAGGGCGGCGGCAAAGGCGCTCTCGACGTCGAGGGCGGTGGTGTCGAGCACATGGGCGTCGGGCGCCGGCTTGAGGGGGGCATCGGCGCGGCCGGCGTCACGGGCATCGCGCTTGCGGATATCGGCGAGCACGGATTCGAAAGGCGGGGCATCGCCGCGCTTCTCGAGCTCGAGATGGCGCCGGCGTGCCCGGATCTCGGCATCGGCGGTAACGAAGATCTTCACCTCGGCGCCGGGCGCGATCACCGTGCCGATGTCGCGCCCATCGAGCACGGCGCCGCCGCGCTGATGGGCGAAGCGACGTTGCAGGTCGAGCAGGGCCTTGCGCACCTTGGGGTGGGCGGCGACCACCGAGGCCGCTTCGCCCATTTCCCGCCCGCGCAGCCGGTTCTCGTCGAGGCTGCCGACATCGAGCCCGTCGGCGATCTCGGCGGTGGCGTCCGCATCCTCGAGATCGAAGCCACCATCGATGGCGGCTCGTCCGACGGCGCGATAGAGCAGGCCGGTGTCGAGATGGGGCAGGCCGAGATGGGCGGCCAGGCGCTTGGCCAGGGTGCCCTTTCCGGAGGCGGCGGGGCCATCAATGGCGATGATCATGACGAGGCACCAGGACTAAACATCAGCGACTACACATCAGCGGAGGAAGGCGGAGTTTCCGCCGGTAAGGTTATGGTCGCGGGTCGCAGCGTCGGGCGGCCCTGAAGCACGATGAGGCGTGCGGAGCGCTCGGACGCTGTCGCGACATCCGCTCCGAAGAGCCGAAACAGGCATATGGCTTCGTCTCCGGCCGCCTGCGGCGCGACGACGCGGGTCTCACCGGGCGCATTGAGGCCGGCGAGCAGCACGGCCGAGATCGCCAGGTCCGGCTTGATCGGGGATGAAGTGCCGCCCTCGGGCATCTGCCAGACGATCGGCACCGCGTCGACGGCACCCCGCAAGGTCAGGGGCAGGCGTGTGCCCTCGGCCGAGGTGACGATCTCGGCGCCCATCCGCGTCAGGGGCACCAAGGCAGGCGCTATCGGGCAGGCCTGCAAGGTGGGATCGCCATCGAAGCTGGCCGTGACGCCGTGGCTGGCGGCAACGCCCATCATCAGGACAGCGCCTGCCAGGGATCCCCCCAAATCGAGGCTGCCTTCCGGCGAGAGCAGGCCGCCGACCCCGACGCCGTGAATGCGCCAGCTTCCGTCCGCGGCGCGCTCGATCGCCGCACCCAGCCTGCGGCAGGCCTCGGCGGTTGCCAGGATGCCATCGCTTTCAGGAAGGTTTTCGATACGCGTCTCGCCCACGCTGAGGAGGCCGAGGACGATGGTGAGCAGACCGGCTGTATCGTCGCGTGCCGCCGGGTTTGCCCGACCCTGCTCCGTGGACCGGTGCGCAGGAAGCGAAACGGCGTGGGAGGGCGATGCGGGCAAGGAGCGGCTCCGAACAGGCGGAAGGAATTTGCGGCAGGGCGGAATGCCGATGGCGAGGGGCTCGGCCCCGCATGGGCAGACCTGGAAGTCCGCCCGGCCAAACGCCCTAGCATGGATGGCCCGAAGGGCAAAGCCGGCGGTGGGAGGAATTCTTGATTCAACCCCTTGCCAGATCGCGAAAAAACGCCATCTTTGCGATTCTGATTGACATAGGGGCTTCTAGTCTGTAGCGGCCTCGCACTTCGATTTCCGACATAAGGTACACGCCGTGGCCAGACCCGAACTTGGCACGAAACGCGTCTGTCCGACGACTGGGCGCAAATTCTACGATTTGAACAAGGATCCGATCATCTCGCCCTATACCGGCCAGGTGGTCACCATTGCAGCACCGCTCCTGCGCGGCCGTCCCGATGCGGTCGCTCCGCGCGCCGCCGATCAGACCGAGGACGACAACGATCTCGATCAGAACGCGGACGCCGAACTGATCAGCCTCGAAGAGGCCGATGACGAGGCGAGCGCCGCCAAGGCTGTGGTCGGCGACGACGACATCGATGTCGAGGATGATCCGGTCTCCGACGACACCTTCCTCGAAGAAGACGAGGACGAGAATGACGACGTCACCGATCTGATCGGCGACGGCATCGAGGACGACGAGGAAAGCTGAGGCTCGCAACGAGCTCGTTCAGGGACGCGGAGCCGGCCCGGTACCGCGTCTTTTCTCCAATCGAAAGATTTTACAAAATTTCTTCGCAAGACGTCTTGCATCGGGCCGCGAAACGTGACAAACGAGCGGCCCGTCGGCGGTGACGCCGAGGGACACCGAAGCAGCTCCCAGGCCGCTTCGCAAAAGTGGGGTCATAGCTCAGCTGGGAGAGCGCTACAATGGCATTGTAGAGGTCGGCGGTTCGATCCCGCCTGGCTCCACCACTTTCTTCCAGGACTTCAATGGCAGAAGTCAGGTTGCACCAAGCCCGCCGGCATCGAGCGGGCTTTTTTATTGCGCGATGAAAGCCCCCAAGGATTGCATTGCCTCTGTGCTGATGAGCGCCTAGAGTTTGATGGCGTTCCGTTCGGTTATCTCGAATGCCCGTCGATCATTGCAGCTCGATTGCTGCTTGCCGAGTTCGCCTGGTTCTGTGTTTCGCAGGCGATAGCCCGGATGACCGGGGTCAGCGAAAATGACCGAGGCAAGAGATGCCAAGCAAAGGGAGATAAAGCATGCGCTTTTCACTCAAGGCCTTGTTCGCTGTCGTCATGATGCTCGGCGGACTGGCTCTGACTTCGGCGCCGTCTTCGGCCCTGCCGGTTGCGCCGGTCGAGCGGACGGCCCCCATGGCAAATACGCTGGAAGGCACGGCCCAGGTCCAGCAGGCGCAGTATTACTATTATCGCCGGCACTACCGGCCGCGCTATTATCGGCCACGCTACTACCGGCCCTACCGGTATTATCGCCCCTATCGGCGCTATTATCGGCCGCGCTACTACTATTACCGGCCCTATTACCACCGCCGGTACTATTACGGCTATTGAGCCCTGCGGGTTTCGTCGTCGGGAGGCCCGCTGGTCGGGCCTCCCGATTCGATGTGGAACCATGACCCGATCCATGCGTTCTCACCGCGGGGCCAGCAGGGTCCCGTCTCGGTGCCATAGCGTCTAGCGAAGCCGGCAGCCTTGCCGCCAGTCGCAGGGATTGCCTTCAGCGGGCGTGCTTGGCTCCAGGCCTCACAAGAGGGGTGCAGTATGGAGAATCCGCAGGTGGGTTGGATCGGAGCCATCATCATCGGCGGCCTGGCGGGGTGGCTGGCCGAAATGTTCATGAAGAGCGATATGGGCATCCTCATGAACATCATTCTTGGCATCGTCGGCGCGGCCGTCGCCAATCTGGTGCTGGGCATGTTCGGCGTGGTTCTGGGTGGCTGGATTGGGTATCTCATCGCCGGATTCGTCGGAGCCTGCATCCTGATCGCGCTCGGAAGAATGCTGAAACGATCCGCCTGAGGCGCCGACGACCTGCGCCCGGCCGCTACCGGACGATGGGTGCGGGGCACGGCCCAGCCAGCGAACGCTGCTGGAGAACCCGGCCGGGCCGTGGCAGGGCGAGAGAGAGGCCCGATGCCCGGCCATGCTATCGTTGGCTTGCGACAGTTTCGTAACAAGTGCAGCGGGCTGTCGGGCTTCAGAGGCTGCGGGTTTGTGCCATGAAGCGGTCGAGTTCGATGAAACCCGCGCTCCCTTCCATCGGCCCCTGCACGGTCACGGTGTGGGCGCCGGCGGCATTGGCATAGCGTAGGGCCTCCGCGACCGGTTTGCCGAACCGGCGCGCCACCAGAAATGTTGCGCCGAAGCAGTCGCCCGCGCCGGTCGGATCGATTTCGGTCGCCACAAAGCCGGGCATGTCGGTGCGGCCCTCCTGGCTGAAATGGCTGGCGCCGCGGGCCCCGCGTTTCAGCACGATCTCCCTGACGCCCGTCGCCAGCAGGCCCGCCACCGCCTTGTCCTCGTCGCTCTCGCCGGAGAACAGCGACAACTCCTCCCCTGAGGGCAGGAAGAGATCGGTTGCTGCCAGCACGGTATGGAAGATCGCCTTGCTGCCGTCCCGCAGCGTCTCACGCCGGATGTTGGGGTCGAAGGAGACGGTGCCGCCGCGTGCCTTGAGCCCCGGCAGGGTCTTCAGGATCATGTCGGCGACCGCCGGCACCGGCAGTCCGGATCCCATGATGTGGAGATGGCCCGCTTCGGCGAGCACCGCCTCGGCCTCGGGCGTGGCGGCGATGCGCCCGGCGGCGCTGTCACGCATGTTGTAGACGAAGGCGCGGCCGCCATCCGGCCGGTAGCGTACGAAGGCGCTGCCTGTGGCCGCTCCCGCATGCACGGCCACGGCCGAGACGTCGACACCGTCGCGCCGCAGGCGCTCGAGGTTCAGCGTACCGAAATCGTCGTCGCCCACGGCCGAGACGATCGCGGCGGGATGACCGAGCTTGCCGACCTGGTCGATGAAGATCGCCGGCGCACCGCTCGGGAAGGGGCCGACCAGCGGTTGCGGCTCCAGGAAGCCGTTGCCGGTGGTGGTCGCCATGATCTCCACCAGGATCTCGCCGATGGTGACGATCTTGCCTGCAAGCATGGGAGGTTCCTCGATATCGGAGAAAAGGGGAGCGAGCCTGGGGCCTAGCTCTGGAACAGCGTGATGGGCTGTTCACTGGCATAGATCGCGCTCTCGTCGATGGAGAACATGCGCTGGTGCATCAGGAGGGCGCCGCCAAGGGCGGGGCCTTCGACGCCGAGAGCGGAAACCTCGATGCGCGGCAGCGGAAAGCCCTCGAGCAGTTCGCGCTGCATGGCCTTGCTGACCTCGGCGGCGACATGGGTGAAGACCGGCGCGACAGAGCCGCCGAGAATGATCAGGCCGGGGTTGAGCACGCTGGTGACCTGGATCAGGCCGGCGGCGAGGCGTTCGCCCCAGGCCCGCGCGGTGGCCACCGCCGCGCCTTCCCCGCGTGCAAGGCCCTGCAGCAGCCTGTCGAGATCGGCCTCGCCGCCCTGGCTGCGATAGAAGCCGAGGATGGCGTCCTTGCCGATATAGCTTTCCAGATGGCCCGGCTTGGAGCGGCCGGCCTGGACACTGTCGCCGCCGAGCACGATCTGGCCGAATTCGCCGGCAAAGCCGGCTGAGCCGCGCAACAGGCGGCCGCCAATGACGATGCCGCCGCCGGCACCGTTCTCGATCAGCAGGAAGGCGACGGTCTCCGAGCGATGCGTGGTGTCGCGATAGGTCTCGGCGATGGCGAAGGCATTGGCGTCATTCTCGATCGAGATCGCGGGATCGAGCGAGGGGAAGCGCCGCTTCAATCGATCGGTGACCATCTCTCTCAGCTTCACGTCGCGCCAGCCGAGCATGAGCCCGTTGATCACGGTGCCGTCCGAGGCCAGCAGGGCCGGCAGGGTCACGCACAGGCCGCGCAGGCGCTCGGGCCGATCGAGGCTTTCGATGGCCTCGGCGATCAGCGCGACCATGCGGTCGGTGCCGGCCTCGGGGGTTTCGCGATAGGTCGGGAAGGGCAAAGTGAGGCGCAGGATCTCCTGTGCCAGCATGTCGATGGCGACGACCGTAAGCCGGTCGACGCCGATCTCCGCGCCCAGAAAGCTGGCGCCGGCAGGATCGATCTGCACCCGGATGCCAGGGCGGCCGGTCTTGCCGGCATTCTCGCTGCGCGGTTCGTCGCGGCGCTCGACGGCGAGGCCTTCCGTCATCAGGCCGGTGATGATGTTGCCGGTGGTCGAACGGTTGAGGCCGAGGGCCCGGGCGAGGTCGGCCCGGCTCATGCCAGCGTCGCGGAACAGGGCATTGAGAGCCCTGATTTCATTGAGATGACGGACGGTTTGCGGCGTTGCCAAGATGGGGAGATCCGCTCGGAAGGGAGGAGGACACTACAATGTCTTGCGACCCGATGGAATCGTCAAACCGCGCAAAGGCGCGTCGAAACAACGTGTTAGAACAGCGTTGTCCCGGTCGCTTCCATGGATGGCGCATGATGCGAAGCGGCGCGGGCGGGCCGTATAGCAAGCCGCCTTCACGGCGTGCGGGCCGTCTCGGCCTTGCGCCGGGCTTCGGCGTAGCGATCGTCGATGAAGGCCTTGGCGCGCTTGGCGAGCTCGACATTGTCGGTCCAGGTGTTGCGCCAGATCGCGCAGATGATCGAGAGATCCTCGTCGACCACTTCGGAGGAAAAGCTCTCGAAGGTGATCCAGTCCTCGTAGCCGCTGGCAACGAGGGCGTCGAAAATGGCGGGGAAGTCGATCACGCCCGAGCCGAGATAGCCGCGATTGCTTTCGCCGATGTGGAAATAGCCGAGCTTGTCGCCGGCAAGCCGGATGGCCTGCACGGGGTCGGCTTCCTCGATGTTCATGTGGAAGGTGTCGAGGTGCAGGAAGATGTTGTCCGAACCGGTATCCTTGATGAAGGCAAGGCCCTGCGCGGTGGTGTTGAGCAGGTTGGTCTCGAAGCGGTTGACGATTTCGAGATTGAGGCTGACGCCGGCCTG
The DNA here is from genome assembly GCF_052045555.1 of Labrys sp. 22185. NCBI lineage: Bacteria > Pseudomonadati > Pseudomonadota > Alphaproteobacteria > Hyphomicrobiales > Xanthobacteraceae > Labrys > Labrys sp. 22185. The sequence continues at coordinate 106,412 of NZ_JBQEPH010000018.1, forward strand.
CTTGGCCTTGTCGGCCAGGCGGGACAGCGTGGCCACGCTGTTGTCCCAGCCCTTGCGCGTGGGCAGGCTGCGATATTTGGTATGGGCCGAGAAGATGATGCCGCCGAGCTTGTGGCCGCCGAGATCGCGCGTGATGGCGACCGCGTCGGACAGGATCTCCTCGCCCCGGCGCACCACGGCGGCATCCTCGCTCGAAATGTCGCCTTCCAGGGGCAGGCCCATGGTGACTGTCACGGCAAGATCATAGTCCTTGAGGCGCTGCGCCAGCCAGGACACATCGAATTTGCGGGGATCGAGACGGGGAAATTCGATCAGCTTGTAGCCGAGGCGATGCGACTTCTCCATCGCGCCTTCGAGATCCTGCTGGGTGGTGCCGCCCGTCCATACGAAGGAATGAATACCGAGTTTGTCCATGATGGATCCTGCCCTGTTGCGCCGGCCGGGTTCCGTCCGGAACGTGCCGGCTCGATCATGCTTTTTTGGTCTTATTTTGTTGTGAGTAGCAGCAAACTTCTTTTCGTTCAAGCAAGGCCGCTCGCGTCCTCTCGGCGATGCTATCCGATGGTCGCAACGCCCAGTCCCGGTCGCTCGGCGCGGGCGGCAACGAAACGAAGGCCCTCGCGCGCCCGATGGAGGGCCGGATTGTCCCGCCGGGCGGCATGGAGCGCATAGATCGAATGGGAGAAGGCCGGTGCCCCCTTCACCAGCCGCAGGCGCCCATCGGCGAGGAAGGGCGTAACCGCGCCGGCGCGAAAATAGCCCGAGCCCCCCACCGAGAGAATGTGGGTCAGCGCCAGGGGCCCGAGCGAAATCGCCAGGGGGGCGGCGGCGAAATCGGGAAAGGCGGCGCGGTGGTTGAGGGCGAAAGCCGGTCCCCAATCGACCTGGATGTAGCTGTCCCGATCCACCGTGCCGTCGGTGGCGGTCGTCACCAGCACCAGTTGTTCCTCCACCACCAGCTCGGCGACGATGTCGCGATATTGCGGCGGGTTGTAGAGCGTGACCAGATCGAGCGAGCCTTCCCTGACGCGCTCGACCAGCCGGGATGGCGTATCGACCTCGACGCGCAGAGCGACGCGCGGGCATTCGCGATGCATCCAGGCCAACCAGTCGGCAAGAAGGGGATGCCAGAGGCTGAGCTCGCCGCCCAGGCTGATGCCGTCCTCCCGTCCGGGCGGCAGCGCGACCTCCTGCCGGGCGCGTTCCCACACCTGGACCAGGGCGGCGGCCGGTCCGACGAAGCGCTCGCCGGCCGGCGTGAGCCGGGCCCCGGCCTTGTTGCGGACGAAAAGGCGGCGGCCGATCTGCTGTTCGAGGGCCCGGATGCGCGCGCTGACCGCCGTCTGCGTCAGATTCAGGCGCTCGGCCGCGGCGGCGAAGCTGCCATTCTGCGCAATTTCCAGGAAGGTTCGTGCAAGCCCGATATCCATGAAAATAAGATTATGGATTTTGCATTGAACTGCAATAACAATGCGTTTGTCTGAGTTCATTTCCGATGTCACAACTCCAGGACCGCCTGATGCGGCAGGACGGATCCGCTGTGCGGCGGGGCGTCGGCCCGGTGTCTGGCCTGGCGGAGGCAAGACGCGTTTCGATCGAAACGCGGTGGTATCGAGTGAAATGGCATGACGGACGACAGGTCTCCCGAAACGATTGCCGCCAACAACGGCATGGCGGCCGACAAGGCCTTCCGCGCGGTGGCTCCGCCTCTCTACCTCGCCAGTTCCTACGCCTTCGGCGGCTTCGAACAGGCCGGGACCTATGAATATGGGCGTACACGCAACCCGACGCGGGACCAGCTTGCCGAGACGCTCGCGGCGCTTGAAGGGGGGGCAGGTGCCGTGATTGTCGCCAGCGGCATGGCGGCGGTCGATCTGGTGCTGTCGCGCCTCAATCCCGACGAGACCATCCTGGCGCCGCATGACTGCTATGGCGGCACGCAGCGCCTCCTGGCCATGCGTGCCAACAAGGGCCAGTTCAACCTCACTTTGGTCGACCAGACTGACGAGAACGCACTCGATGCCGCCCTGGCCCGGCGTCCAGCCCTGGTGCTGGTCGAAAGCCCCAGCAATCCCCTGATGCGCGTCGTCGACATCGCCGCCATCGCCGGCAAGGCCCATAGGGTGGGGGCGGCGCTTGCGGTCGACAATACCTTCCTCTCGCCGGCGCTGCAGAAGCCGATCGGCCTCGGCGCGGATTTCGTCATCCATTCCACCACCAAATATCTGAACGGCCATTCCGACGTGATTGGCGGCGCAGTCGTGGCTGCCAGGGCCGAGGATGTTACGGAGCTGGCTTTCTGGGCCAATCTGACCGGTGTCACCGGTTCGCCTTTCGATGCCTATCAGACGCTGCGCGGCGTCCGCACCCTGTTTCCCCGCATCGAGCACCAGCAGCGTTCGGCGGGCGCGATCGCGGCTTTCCTGGCCGGCCATGACGGCGTTGCCGCCGTGTATTATCCGGGTCTGCCAGGCCATCCCGGCCACGAGATCGCCCGGCGTCAGCAGGCCGGTTTCGGCGCCATGCTCAGTTTCGAGATCGCCGGCGGCCCCCTGGCCGTCAAGCGCTTCGCCGAGGCCGTCAGGGTGTTCACCCTCGCCGAGTCGCTCGGCGGCGTCGAAAGCCTGGTTGCCCACCCCGCCACCATGACCCATCTCGGCATGGGTGAGGCCGCGCGGGCAGCCGCGGGCATCAAGGACAGCCTGTTGCGGCTTTCGGTGGGGTTGGAGGCCGAGGGCGACCTGCTGGCCGATCTCGCCCAGGCGCTGGAGGCGGCTCGCCCGCACGAGACTGGCCGGCAGCGGGCGTTTGGGACATGATAGCCGTATCTTCGATCAGGGAGCCGATGCCATGATGGAAGCCGATCGCAACGACGCCGACGATGCTGTGCGTCCCTTCGCCTCGTCAGCCTGTTTCGCTCATGAGGCCGAGGGCGGCCAGCTCGATACCGCAGCGCGGATGCAGGGCGAGCGTCGCGCGGAGATCATGGCCTGGCGCAAAGGAGAGCGGGCGCGCCTGATCGCCGAGCGCCTGGCCATGCCTCTCGATCTGAGAACCGGGAAGACCCAGGCGATCGCCGGACATCTCGATGCCGTCGTCGGCGATGTCGCCGGGCGGGTGGTGAGCTTCTACTGGCCCTTGCGGGGCGAACCCAATCTGCGCGATTGGGCCGAGGCACTCGCTGTGCGGGGGGCGATCACGGCACTGCCCCTGGTGGTTGAAAAGAACACGCCGCTGGTGTTCCGCACCTGGCGGCAGGGCGAGAAGCTGGTCAAGGGCTTCTGGAACATCCCGGTGCCCGAGGGCGGTCGCAAGGTGGTGCCCGACATCTGCCTGGCGCCGGTGGTCGGCCATGATGCCCGGGGCTTCCGGCTCGGTTATGGTGGGGGCTATTTCGACCGCACGCTGGCGAGCCTGCCCGCCAGCGTGGTGGCGATCGGCGTCGGCTATGCCGAGGCGGCGATCCGTACCATCCACCCCCTGGCGCACGATATCCCGCTCGACGCCATCATCACGGATCAGGGTGTACGGCGCTACCCCAGCGATTGAAGACGGGCGCCCGTTCGGTGGGAAGCGCCGAATTTCATCGGGAACCTTTGGAGACGGGGCGCATCCAATCACGCGTTCCCAACGAGGTATCGACTCCGATGTCCCATCCCGGTCTGCAGATTCATCCGGTCGACGACCTGATCGACAGGGCGATCCGGCGTGAGCCCGAGGCTATTCGTACGATCACGACGCAGCACAATCGCCGCCTCTATCGGATCGCCCGCAGCATCCTGCGTGACGACGACGAGGCGGAGGAAGCCCTGCAGGCCGCCTATATGCGGGCCTTTGCGGCGCTGCCGGCCTTTCGCTGCGATTCCAGCCTTGCGACCTGGCTGACTCGCATCGTCATGAACGAGGCGCTCGGCCGCGTGCGGGCAAGGCGGCCCGCAATCGGGATCGAGACGGGTAGGGCCCTTCTGGCCGGCGAGGTGATCCCCTTCCCAATCCAGGCCATGGCGGCCGATCCGGAGCGGACCATGGCCCAGAGACAGATCCAGTCCCTGCTGGAAATGGCGATCGACGAGTTGCCGGCGATCTACCGGGTTGTCCTGATGGCACGGGTGGTCGAGGAGATGAGCCTGGAGGAGACGGCGGCGCTGCTCGGCCTCAGGCCCGAAACGGTGGAGACCCGTCTGCACCGGGCGCGCCGCCTGCTGCGCGAGGCACTGGAGCGCCAGGCCGGCCCGCATCTGATGGACACCTTCCCATTCGACGGCTGGCGCTGCGAACGCATGACGCGAGCCGTGATCGAAAAAATTCTGTCCAGCCCCTGAGGCAGCGGAAACCAAGTCGCGGCGCCGGCATCCAATCTCCTGCAGACGTCTTTGCACAGGAGAAATGCCATGTTGATTGCCAGGCTTGCGGGAACAGCAGCCGTTCTCGCCATTCTGACCGCCGGCGCGCCGGCCCGGGCCGGCGGCCTTACCGATCCGCAGATCGCCCATATCGCCTACACCGCGGGCGTGCTGGACATCGAGACAGCCAGGCTGGCGCTGAAGAAATCGAAGAACAAGGAGGTCGTGGCCTTCGCCCGGAACATGGTCCATGACCATGAGGCCGTGAACGGCAAGGCGCTTGCACTGGTCAAGAAGCTGAAGGTCGCGCCTGAAGACAACGATGTCAGCAAGGGTCTGGTCAGCCAGGCCGAAGCCAAGCGCGCCAGCCTTGCGGCTCTCGAGGGGCCGGCCTTCGACAAGGCCTATGCGGACAATGAGGTCGGCTACCACAAGACCGTCAACGCCGCCCTCGCCGATACGCTCATTCCGGCTGCCGGCAATGCCGAGCTCAAAAGCCTGCTGCAGACCGGGCTCAAGATCTTCCAGGGTCATGAACTGCATGCCGAACATCTGGCGGGCTCACTGAAATGAGGCGTCACTCCGAGGCAGGGGCATCGTGCCGCGCCGCGCTCGGCATTGCAGCCGGCATGATACTGCTCTGGGGCGGAACGGCATGCGCCGCCACGATCGCGATCACGGTCAGCGATCTTGCTTTCGAGCTCGCCGTCGTCGAAGCCCGGGTCGGCGACGTCATCGAATGGCGGAACGCCGATTTCGTCGGCCATACTGCGACAGAGCGTAGCGGCCAATGGGACGTCGCCCTGCCGGAGGGAAAGAGCGGGAGCATACCCATGACCGCGCCTGGCGTGATGTCCTATTTCTGCCGGTTTCATCCGCAAATGACCGCCATTATCCGGGTGAAGCCGAAACTGTGACGGCCAGACAATGCCGGCAAGAGCGCTGGCATTGTCTTTTCTGCCCCTAAAGCGTTTTGTGATTGCTCGGAATCACCGAGAATAGCAAAGACGCGGCGAATCAAAGAGTTAGAGAAAACGAGCGTTCACGCGTGAACGCGCTTTGCTCTAGGGGCGACAGCCGCCTCGCCTTGCAGCCCCGCTCCCGCGGTGACATGCTGGGTTGCTGCCTATTCTCCGCGCAAGAAACGCACTTGCGCCGGCAGCCCCGACATTCTATGTAAAATGCCCTAATTACACATTTTCCAATGTGAAAAGGGCCCATAGGCGCCAATGTCCCGCACCCTCTCCCCTCATCTCAAGCGGCTCGAAGCCGAGTCGATCGGGATCATCCGCGAAGTCGCGGCCGAATTCGCCAATCCGGTGATGCTCTATTCCATCGGCAAGGATTCGGGGGTGATGCTGCATCTGGCCCTGAAGGCGTTCTATCCTTCCAAGCTGCCTTTCCCGCTGCTCCATGTCGACACGACCTGGAAGTTCAAGGACATGATCTCGTTCCGCGACGAGATCGCCAAGCGCTACGGGCTCGACCTGATCGTGCACATCAACCAGGACGGCGTCGAGCGCGGCATCAACCCGATCACCTCCGGTTCCTCCCTGCATACCCAGGTGATGAAGACCGAGGGGCTGCGCCAGGCCCTCGACAAGTACAAGTTCGACGCGGCCTTCGGCGGCGCCCGTCGCGACGAGGAGAAGAGCCGCGCCAAGGAGCGCATCTTCTCCTTCCGTACCGCCAATCACACCTGGGATCCGCGCAACCAGCGCCCCGAATTGTGGTCGCTCTACAACACCAAGATCCGGCAGGGCGAATCGATCCGCGTCTTCCCGCTGTCGAACTGGACCGAGCTCGACATCTGGCAATACATCCTCGAAGAGGACATCCCGATCGTGCCGCTCTATCTTGCCAAGGAGCGGCCGGTGGTGTTCCGGGCCGGCACCATGCTGATGGTCGACGACGAGCGCCTGCCGCTGGAGCCGGGGGAGGTGCCTGAGATGCGCCGCGTCCGTTTCCGTACGCTCGGCTGCTATCCGCTTTCGGGCGCCATCGATTCCGAGGCGACCTCCGTGGCCGACATCGTGCGCGAAATGCTCACGGCCCGCACCTCCGAGCGCCAAGGCCGCCTGATCGACAATGACGAATCGGCCTCGATGGAAAAGAAGAAGCGCGAGGGCTATTTCTGATGAACGCTGCTGCCCCCCAGACCCAGCTCTCGCTCGCCGAAATGCTCAAGCCCCGCGAAAAGGGGCTGTTGCGCTTCCTCACCTGCGGCTCCGTCGATGACGGCAAGTCGACCCTGATCGGCCGGCTGCTCTATGATTCCAAGCTGATCTTCGAGGACCAGCTCGCCACGCTGGAGAAGGATTCCAAGCGTCACGGCACCACCGGCGAGGACATCGACTTCGCCCTCCTGGTCGACGGGCTGGAGGCTGAACGCGAGCAGGGCATCACCATCGATGTCGCCTATCGCTTCTTCTCCACCGCCAAGCGCTCCTTCATCGTGGCCGACACGCCCGGCCACGAGCAATATACCCGCAACATGGCGACGGGGGCCTCCACCGCCGATCTCGCCGTGCTGATGATCGATGCCCGCAAGGGTGTGCTGGTGCAGACCAAGCGCCATGCCACCATCTGCTCGCTGCTCGGCATCCGCCACATCGTGGTCGCGGTCAACAAGATCGACCTGGTGGATTATGATCGTGTCGTCTTCGAGAAGATCGTCCACGACATTCTGGCTTTCACCGCCAATCTCGATTTCACCTCGGTTACCCTGATCCCGATCTCCGCACGCTTCGGCGAAAACGTCTCGATGCGTTCGACCCATATGGATTGGTATCACGGCCCGATCCTGATCGAGCATCTGGAGACGATCGACGTCGCCTCCGATGCCGTGAAGAAACCCTTCCGCTTCCCGGTGCAATGGGTGAACCGGCCCAATCTCGATTTCCGGGGTTTTTCCGGCACGCTCGCCTCCGGGACCATTCGTCCGGGCGACAGCGTCACGGTGGCGGCCTCGGGCAAGACCTCGGTGGTGACGCGCATCGTCACCCAGGACGGCGACCTCGAGGAGGCCGTCGCCGGCGATGCGGTCACCCTCACGCTCGCCGACGAGATCGATGCCGCTCGCGGCGACGTGTTCTCCCGCACCACCGAGCGGCCCGACGTTACCGACCAGTTTGCCGCCCACCTGATCTGGATGTCCGAGGACGCCCTGCTGCCGGGGCGCTCCTACATGCTGCGCATCGGCACCAAGTTCGCGCCCGCCACCATCACCTCGATCAAGCACAAGATCGACGTCAACACCCAGGAGCATCTGGCGGCCCGCACGCTGCAGCTCAACGAGATCGGCGTCGTCAATGTGGCGACCGGCGTGCCGGTGGCGATCGACTCCTATGTCGACAACCGCGAAACCGGCGCCTTCATCCTGATCGACCGCGCGACCAATCAGACCGCGGCCGCCGGCATGATCGATTTTGCCTTGCGCCGGGCCACCAACATCCATCGCCAATCGCTCACCATCGACAAGCTCGCCCGTTCGGCGCTCAAGCACCAGAAGTCGGCGATCGTCTGGTTCACCGGCCTGTCGGGCTCGGGCAAGTCGACCATCGCCAATCTGGTCGAGGCCGAGCTCGCCCATGCCGGCCATCACACCATGCTGCTCGACGGCGACAATGTCCGCCATGGCCTCAACCGCGATCTCGGCTTCACCGATGCCGACCGGGTCGAGAACATCCGCCGCGTCGGCGAGGTGGCCAAGCTGTTCGTCGAGAGCGGCACCATCGTGCTGTGCTCCTTCATCTCGCCCTTCGAGGCGGAGCGTGCGCTCGTTCGCTCCCTGGTCGAAGCCGGTGAGTTCATCGAGGTCTTCGTCGACACCCCGATCGAGGATTGCATCAAGCGCGATCCCAAGGGGCTCTATGCCAAGGCCCTGGCCGGCGAGATCAAGCACTTCACCGGCGTCAGCAGCCCCTATGAGCGGCCCGAGAATGCCGAGATCGTGCTGCAGACCGTGGGCAAGACGCCCGACACCCTGGCGCAGGCCGTGGTGAAAGCCCTGCGCGAGCGCGGCCTGCTCGACCACCAGGACGATTGGGGGCTGTAACCTATTTTCGAATAGGCGCTGGTGCCGGATACCGCCGCGATCTAGCATAGACCGGCTCGTCGTGATGAGATTCTTGCACGAGGAGCTGGCCTGTGTCGGGCCGGCCGGGTGTCCAGCAAGGCCTTGTCGGACCGGCATCATTGATCATGGGGCGTGATGGCTGGTTTGTTTTCCTTCAAGGGCCGCATCGGCCGGCATGCCTATCTTCTCGTCACGGTGCCGCTGGCTTTCGTCTATCTGGTCTGGATTGCCTGGTGGCTGTTCGCCACCTCCAGTTTCGACGACGAGGGGCCTGCCAAGATTTTCCGCATGAGTGCGATCGGCTGGGTCGTCTGCGCCTGGCCCTATCTGGCCGCCGGCTTCAAGCGCTGTCACGACCGCGGTAAATCCGGCCTATGGTATGTCGGCTGGACGGCGGGCTGCCTCGGTTTCTGGATCGCAGCGATCATGGTCCAGCCCTTGTTGGCCTGGCTGGGCAATCTCATCGCGCTGTGGACCCTGGTCGAGATGGGTTTCATCAAGGGAACGCCGGGCCCCAACCGCTTCGGCCCGCCTGCCGACGAATGGCCTCCGCAAGCATAGAACCCCGTGGCTTGAAGGAATCGTCGTCGAGCAGGCGGGCCGTTGTCCCGCCCGGTGCCTCAAGTTGCAGGCCGTTGGCGCAATATCGTTCCAGGTGTATCCTCGTTCCGGTGTTTTGCGATTGGACGGAAGCCTCTCGAATCGCAAAGAGGCGTCGAACCAAAGAGATAGAGCAAACAAGCGCTCGCGCCTGAACGCGTTTTGCTCGAGGAAACGCCAGGCGCGACGAATGCAACATGGCACAGGCCGGTGCAAATGATGGCGGCATGACCGTCGGGCGGATGCTGCTCAGCCCGAAGGGCCGGATTCCTCGCTTCGACGCCTTGTTCGCCTATGCCTGCCTGTGCGTGATGTTCGCGGCGGCCGCCTTCGTCTGGGGTGGATGGGTATTCGCCTTTTACCGCCGTGATCCGGCAGCGGCATTGCAGGTGATGCCTTGGACGCCGCTCGGAGGGCTCGGCCTCTTGGCGGGCTGGATGGGCTTCTGCATCCTGGCCAAGCGCTGCCATGATCGCGACCATTCAGCCTGGTTCCTGCTGATGGGACTGATCCCGCTTGCCAATCTCTGGCTGCTGGTCGATCTGTTTTTCTGGCGCGGTACCCGTGCTGTCAATCGCTTCGGCCCTGAACCGGAGGGCATGGCCAGCCAATGGCGGGCAGCGAACGAGGATCGTTGAAGGCAAGCTGACGGTCAAAGCCCAGGGATGCCGAAGAGGTTTCTCGCCTATGGCCTGCAAGGCCAAGGTGAGATGAAGACCATGGCTCGTATTGTGACAATTTCCTGAATTGTAAAGTGCCACGAGATCAAGCGGTCTGGCTGCTGTTCTTCTGTCACGCTGGAAACACGTTTCTCCACCGATCGAGATTGACGTCTTGTTTCCAATCGTCTGTGCTGATAGGTCGGCAAACATCGAAATCGCAAGAGCTGATGAGCAAAAGGGGTTGAGTGCGATGAATGAACCGACACTTGCGGAGAAATTGTTCAGTTTCCAGGGCCGGCTGCGCCGCAGCAACTACTGGATCTATCATCTTCTGCAATGGCTCGCCCTGTGCGTCGTCGTGGGAATCTTCTACGGCCTGGCGCTGACCGTGACGCCGGATAGTCCGCTCATCTATGTGCTGGGCCTGATCGGCATCGTCGTCTATGTCGGCTTCGTCTGGTCCGGGCTTTCCATCGGGGTTCGGCGCTGCCACGACCGCAACAGGAGTGGCTGGTTCCTGCTGGTCAGCTTCATTCCCCTCGTCGGCGCCATCTGGGTTCTCATCGAACTCGGCTTCCTCGACGGTACCCAGGGTCCCAACCAATACGGTCCCTCGCCCAAGGGTATCGGCGGCAACGAAGTCGCCGGTGTCTTTTCCTGAACAGCAAAGGGGCCGAACTCGTTCGGCCCCTGGTTTTCGGCGCTGAAGCGTTTGGCCCCAGATGATGCCATCGCCTACGCCGCTGCGCTCAGACCAGTTTCCACGCCAAATAGAGCGCGGCGAGGGCGATCAGCCACAGGGCGGCATTGCCCCAGCGATTGCGGCGGGCTTCGGCCTTGCCGATCGCCTCGATGCTGTCGGGCAGCAGGGCAAAGCCCTTTTCCGCCGCCTCGTTGAGGCGTTCGGCCAGGGTCTCGGCCCGGTTGAGCAGGCTCGGCAGCAAGGTGAACGACTTTCCCGCCTCCAGCGTCTGCTGGCCCAGATCGCCGAGCTTGCCGAGCGGCCCGAGATTGCGCTCGATCCAGTCGCGCACCACGGGATCGGCCGTCGCCCACATGTCGAGCTTGGGATTGAGCCGCCGGGCGACGCCCTCCACCACCACCATCGTCTTCTGCAACAGGATCAGCTCCGGCCGGGTCTTCATGTCGAAGAGCTCGGTGATCTCAAACAGCAGCGTCAGCAGCTTGGCCATCGAGATCTCGTCGGCCCGCTTCTGGTGGATCGGTTCGCCGATGGCGCGGATGGCCTGGGCGAAATCGTCGATCGAATGGCTCCGAGGCACGTAGCCCGCCTCGAAATGCACTTCGGCCACCCGCCGGTAGTTGCGGGTGATGAAGCCGTGCAGGATCTCGGCGAGGAAACGGCGCTCCTTCAGGCCGGCACGACCCATGATGCCGAAATCGACCGCCACGAGCTGGCCCGAGGCATCGATCATCAAATTGCCCTGATGCATGTCGGCGTGGAAGAAACCGTCGCGGATGGCATGGCGCAGGAAGGACTGGATGATGATGCGGGCGAGCTCGACGAGATCGAAGCCGGCCGCCTTCAGTCTGTCGATGTCGGACAGGGGAATGCCTTCGATCCATTCCAGCGTCAGCACGCTGCGGGCCGTGCGATTCCAGTCAGGTGCAGGGATGCGGAAATCGGGATCTTCGGCGATGTTCTCCGCCATTTCCGACAGGGCCGCTGCCTCCAGGCGCGAATCCATCTCGAAGGCGACGGTCCGCGCCAGCATGTCGACGGTCTCGACCGGCTTGAGGCGCTTGGAGCGCGGGTCGAGTCGCTCGATGGTGCGCGCGGCGAAATAGAAGGTGGAAAGGTCGGAGCGAAAGCGCCGGTCGACGCCTGGGCGTAGCACCTTCACCGCCACTTCGCGCTCGCCGTCCGCGTCGCGGATGACGCCCTTGTGCACCTGTGCCACCGAGGCGGCGGCGACAGGCTCGGAAAGCTCGGCGAAGAACTGGTTCAGCGGCCCGCCCAGCGCCCTTTCGATCTCGGCGATGGCGATGGCCTGCGGGAAGGGCGGCATGCGGTCTTGCAGCTCTTCCAGGTCGCGCGCCACCGCAAAGCCGACGACATCCGGCCTTGTGGCGAGGAACTGCCCGAGCTTCACCCAGCTCGGCCCGAGCTTCACCAGGGCAGCCGCGAGGCCCTTGCCGCCGCTGACGTTGCGTTTTTCGACCAGCCGGCCGAGGCGCACCGCCAGTCGCGCCGGTGCCGGCAAATCATGAATGTCGACGAGGCCGAGCGCGCCCTCGCGGGCCAGCGTCCAGCCGGCGCGCATGAGACGAAAAGGGTCGAGGAAAGAAGCCAAGGGTACCAGCCGAATGAATTCGCGGGGAGGTCGATAGCACGCGCAGGCGCATTGGCAAACCTTCTCCCGGTGTGGGCTTCAAGCTCTCCTCCCTCTTGCACATCGTCTTGCGAGGGTTCTATTTGCCATCTGACCCAATGATATCGAGTTCAGGAAGCTTCCGTGACCATTCGCTACCACCGCGGCGATCTGCCCGACCTGTCCCGCTACACCACCAGCGCCGCCATCGATACCGAGACCATGGGCCTCAACCCCCATCGCGACCGTCTGTGCGTGGTGCAGCTCTCGCCGGGGGATGGCACCGCCGATGTGGTGCAGATCGCCCAGGGCCAGAAGAGCGCCCCCAATCTCGAGCAATTGCTGGCCAATCCCTCGGTCACCAAGATCTTCCACTTCGCCCGCTTCGACATTGCCGCGCTGCAGAACGCCTTCGGCGTGGCGACGAAGCCGGTCTATTGCACCAAGATCGCCTCCAGGCTCACGCGCACCTATACCGACCGCCATGGCCTCAAGGACCTAGTGCGCGAACTGCTGGGCATCGACCTCTCCAAGCAGCAGCAATCCTCCGATTGGGGCGCCGACACGCTCACCGACGCCCAGCTCGCCTATGCCGCTTCGGACGTGCTCTATCTCCACGAGCTCAAGGCCAAGCTCGACGCCACCCTGGCGCGGGAAGGACGTTCGGAAGTGGCGCGCGCCTGTTTCGACTTCCTGCCGACGCGGGCGCTGCTCGACCTCAATGGCTGGCCGGAGACCGATATCTTCGCCCATAGCTGAAGCCGGCGCCGCACGCCTCGCACCCGTCCGGGAGGCTTGGCGGGTGACGGCGGCGTGACGCGTTCCCCTCGGCACATTCCCCCTGCGCCTGAAATCTGCTATGAGGGCGCACCTGTTGCGATTTTCACCCAAAGTTGAGGAATTGCAGGCAGGGATGGACGGCGCCTGTGGCGCCGGGTTGACGTCTCCACTTCGCATCGCAATATGATGGTCGGTGGTGATGGTTTTCCCGCCGCTAGCAGCGTTTGGATAGGTATTCGTTTGGCCGATATCATGGATGCGCGGGTCAAGATCCCCCAACCCGCCATGCCTTCGCGTGAAAGCGCTTTCAAAGCTGCCCGCGCTCACAGCAGGCTGGTGCGTTTCCTGAAGTTTGCCGTGCCCGCAATAGCGGTTGCCGGAGCGGGTATTTTTGTGTTTCTGGCGGTGTTCAACCCCTTCGCGCCGCTGCCCATCGTCGTTCCCGATCCGGTCAAGCCGTCCGGCGAAGGCATTCTGGCCGTCGAAAGGCCGCATCTGACCGGCTCCAACAATCGCGGGCAGAAATATGACGTCACCGCCACCGGCGGCACGCAGAAAGTCAACGTGCCCGGCGTGGTCAGCCTTACCGGATTGAAGGCCGTGATCACCGCGCCCGACCAGAGCGATGCCACGCTGAGCGCCGAAACCGGTACTTTCGACACGGTTGGCCAGCTTCTCGATCTCAAGGGCGATGTGCGCGTCAAGTCCACCAAGGGCTATGACGCGACCTTGAAGAGCGCCAGCATCGACCTCAAGGCCAGCACGGTCAACAGCAAAGAGCCGGTCACCGTCAATCTCACCTCCGGCACGATTTCGGGCAATGGCCTGAGCATCGTGCAGGGCGGTTCGAAAATCCTGTTCAAGGACGGCGTCAGCGCCAGCTTCAAGGTACCCTACAAGCCGGACGCGGAAGACGGCACGGACAGCGCCGACACGCCCGCTACCCCATCCGACGATGCGCCGGCTCCTGATGCTGCGGCTCCGAATGCCGCTCCCCCGAATCCAGCCAACCCAGTGCAGGGAAATCCCACCCAATGACGATGAAAATCCGCCGCCTGGTGCCTCTCGCGGTGCTGCCGCTCGCTTTGGCCCTGACGGCTGCCGATGCCGGCGCCGCCCCGAAGAAGGCGGCCAGCCCCTTCCAGGGCTTCTCCTCCGACAGCGGCAAACCCGTCGACGTCAAGTCGGACTCGCTCGAAGTGCATCAGGACGAGCAAAAGGCGGTGTTCACCGGCAATGTGGTGGCGACGCAGGGTGAATCCGTTCTGCGCACCAATGAGTTGACCGTCTTCTACGAGAATGTCGACAACAACGCCAAGGACGGCGCCGCCAAGGATGGCAAGGCCAAGGACGCCAAGTCGGGCGATGCCAAGCCGGCAGACGGCCAGCCGGCTGGCGATGCCAAGGCAGGCGATGCCAAGGCTGCCGAAGCGAAGCCTGCCGAGACGAAGCCGGCCGACGCCAGCAAGGCGCCGGCCTCCGGTTCCGGCACGCCGGCTAGCTCCATCAAGAAGCTGGTCGCCCGCGGCAATGTCGTGGTCACCTCCAAGGACCAGAAGGCGACCGGCGCCAATGGCGTGATGGACATGGCCACCAATGTCGCCACGCTGACGGGCGGCGAAGTGGTGATGATCCAGGGTCCGAACGTGCTCAAGGGCACCAAGCTGACGGTCAACCTCAAGACGGGCATCGCCAGGGTCGAAGGCGGTGGCACCGGAGGTGTCTCGGGCGTCTTCACCCAGGGCAGCCAGAAGAAGAGCAATTGAGGGAGCAGGCCCGTGATGATGCGACCCAGCCCGACGTCTCGCCGCCTCGCTCCGGCGCTGTTGCTGCCTCTGGCGCTGCTCGTTTCATCACTGGCCTTGCCGGCCGGTGCGCAGGAGAAGAAGCCCTCCACGCCTTTCCAGGGCTTCTCCTCCGACAATGACAAGCCGGTGAACATCAAGGCCGATCAGCTCGAAACCCATCAGGACGAGCAGAAGGCGATCTTCACCGGCAATGTGGTGGCGACTCAGGGCGAGTCGACGCTGACCTCGGAGGAACTGACGGTCTTCTACGAGGCCGCGTCCCTTCCGGGCAAGCAGCAGGCCGATGCTGCCGGTGCCAGCCCGGCCAAGCCGGTGGCCCCCTCGGCTGCTCTGCCGGCCGACGCATCCTCGACTGCTCTGCCGGCCGACGCATCCTCGACTGCAGAAGCCGCCGAGGCCGATGCGGCGCCTGCGCCTGACAACAAGGTCAAGAAGCTGGTAGCCAAGGGCAATGTCGTCGTCACCGCCCCGGACCAGAAGGCGACCGGCGACGACGGCATCCTCGACATGGAGACCAACATCGCCACGCTGACCGGCCAGGAAGTGGTGATGACCCAAGGCTGCAACGTGTTGCGTGGCAAGAAGCTGGTGGTCAACACCCAGACCGGCCGAGCCACCGTCACCGGCGGCACCACCGGCCATTTCGTCTCGGGCGACCAGAAGTGTTGATCCAGGGGCGTACCGTCCCCAGAGAAAAACGCTATAGGCGGCATGTTTTTGCCCGATGAACGAGATATTCACCGGCGTGCGGCAAAGCTGTCATTGGACACCGGAATGCGCAATGCAGGCCGGTTTTCGGTATGGGCAGCGTAATGGAACCAAGCCTCGAAAATGCTAAAGCATTCCCGGCTTGGACACCCGACGATTTTCGATGCCAAATCAAAGATTTGGCGAAAGTCGTCGGATAGAATTCAGGGGCATTGAAAATGCCTCTTGATATAACAGGATAACGCGGCATCGGGCCCGATGCCGCAGGAAGAGTGCGGGCCAGGCATGAACGAGATGGTGCAATATGCGGCTGACGGCGATGAAGCAGGGCCGGCCGTCAGTGTCGAGGGCACGCTCTCGGTGGTGTCGATTGCCAAGACCTATGGCAAGCGCACGGTCGTGAGCGACGTCAGCCTGGAGGTCCGGCGCGGCGAAGCCGTCGGCCTGCTCGGTCCGAACGGCGCCGGCAAGACCACGGTCTTCTACATGATCACCGGCCTGGTGCCGCCGGACCACGGCCGCATCGAGCTCGACGGCCATGACGTGACGGCGCTGCCGATGTATCGGCGCGCCCGGCTCGGCATTGGCTATCTGCCGCAGGAAGCCTCGATCTTCCGTGGCCTGAATGTCGAGGAGAATATCCGCGCCGTGCTCGAGATCGTCGAGCCCAACAAGGCCGAGCGTGAGCGCCAGCTCGACGAACTGCTCGACGAGTTCAAGATCGGCCGTCTGCGCAAGACCGCCTCGATCGCGCTCTCGGGCGGCGAACGCCGGCGCGTCGAAATCGCGCGCGCTTTGGCTGGCCGGCCGTCCTTCATGCTGCTCGACGAGCCTTTCGCCGGCATCGATCCGATCGCAGTCGGCGACATCCAGACCCTGGTGCGCCATCTGACCAATCGCGGCATCGGCGTGCTGATCACCGATCACAATGTGCGCGAGACGCTGGCCCTGATCGACCGGGCCTACATCATCCATTCCGGCCATGTGCTGACCCAGGGCACGCCCCAGGAGATCATCGACAATCCCGAAGCTCGCCGGCTCTATCTCGGCAGCGAATTCAGGATGTGAGGAGGCTGCGGATCACCCCTCATCCCCCTGCCGGGACCTTCTCCCC
>NZ_JBQEPH010000018.1:122862-134452 GCF_052045555.1 Labrys sp. 22185
GCGGGAGAAGGTCCCGGCAGGGGGATGAGGGGGGTTCCGCGTCCCGCCAGGATTCCCATCGCCCTGATTCTCCTCTAGGTTCGACAGGCCAACCCGGAACGTCGATTTGCTCGCCTATGTCCTGCGCCGTCTCGCGCTGATCGTGCCGACCCTGTTCGGCATCATGCTGATCTCCTTTGCCATCATCCAGATCGTGCCCGGCGGTCCGGTGGAGCGCATGGTGTCGATGCTGTCGGGCAATGCCGGGGGCGGGGGCGATCTCGGCGGCCCGGCACCGAGCTTCAATGCCGGCGCCTCGCAATATCGAGGCTCCCAGGGCCTAGATCCGGCCTTCATCGCCAGCCTGCGCAAGCAATATGGCTTCGACAAGCCGGTCTATGAGCAATTCTGGTTGATGATCAAGAACTACGCCACCTTCAGCTTCGGCCAGAGCTATTTCCGCGATACGCCCGTCACCACGCTGATCGCCGAGAAACTGCCGGTGTCGATCTCCATCGGCCTGTGGGTGATGCTGCTCTCCTACGCGATCTCGATACCGCTGGGCATCCGCAAGGCGGTCAAGGACGGTTCCTTCTTCGACGGCTGGACCTCCGCGGTGATCGTCATCGGCTATGCCATTCCCGGCTTCACTCTCGGCATCCTGTTGATCACGCTGTTTGCCGGCAGCGCCTTCTGGCAGATCTTTCCCAATGGCCGGCTGGTTTCCGACAATTGGAACGAATTATCGCTGTGGGGCAAGATCGCCGACTATGCCTGGCACATGACGCTGCCGCTGATCGCCATGGGGGTCTCGGCCTTCGCCACGCTGACCATGATGACCAAGAACGCCTTCCTCGACGAGATCCGCAAGCAATATGTGCTGACGGCGCGCATGAAGGGATTGTCACCGCGCCGGGTGCTCTATGGTCATGTTTTTCGCAACGCCATGCTGATCGTGATCGCGAGCTTTCCCGCCGCCTTCATCGCGGCGCTGTTCACCGGATCGCTGCTGATCGAGCAGACCTTCGAGCTCAACGGTCTCGGCCGGCTCAACTATGAATCGGTCATCAACCGCGACTATCCCGTGGTGCTGGCCTCCATCTACATCCTGGCGCTGGTGGCCCTGGTCATCAATCTGGCCACCGACTTGATCTACATGTTCGTCGATCCGCGCATCGACTTCGAAGCGCGTGAGGTTTGAGATGGAGGCTGCCACCCAAACCCGGCGAGGCTGGCTTGCCCTGTCGCCTCTCAACCGGCGGCGCCTCAACAATTTCAAGGCCAATCGGCGCGGCTACTGGTCGTTCTGGCTCTTTCTCACCCTCTTCATCCTGTCGCTGTTCGCCGAGTTCATCGCCAATGAAAAGCCGCTGCTGATCGTCGACAAGGGCCAGGTCTTTACGCCGGTCTTCGTCGACTACGACGAGACCGATCTTGGCGGAGACCTGCCGGGACCGGCGAATTTCCGCGATCCCTACCTCGTCAAGCTGCTGGCCGATCGCGGCGCCTTCGTGCTCTGGGCACCGATTCGCTATGGCCCGCAGACCATCAACAAGAACCCGCCGGCCGGCGGCGTGCCCTCGCCGCCCACCTGGGCCCTGCGCGACGAGCAGTGCCGCGACGCCGCCCAGACCGTGGGCGGGACGGGGTGCCGCGACATCGAATGGAACTGGCTCGGTACCGACGATACCGGCCGCGATGTGCTGGCCCGCATCATCTACGGCACCCGGATCTCCCTGCTCTTCGGCCTGATCCTCACCTTCTTTTCCTCGCTGATCGGCGTGGCCGCCGGTGCGGTGCAGGGCTATTTCGGCGGCTGGGTCGACCTGATCTTCCAGCGCGCCATCGAGATCTGGACCAGCATTCCCTCGCTCTATCTGCTCATCATCATTTCGGCGGTGCTGGCGCCGGGCTTCTGGGTGCTGCTCGGCATCCTCCTGTTGTTTTCCTGGATGGCGCTGGTGGCGGTGGTCCGTGCCGAGTTCCTGCGCGCCCGCAATCTCGAATATGTCCGGGCGGCCAAGGCGCTCGGCCTGTCCGACACCACCATCATGATCAAGCACCTCCTGCCGAACGCGACGGTGGCGACGCTGACCATGCTGCCCTTCATTCTCTCCGGCGCCATCTCGACGCTGACGGCGCTGGATTATCTCGGCCTCGGCCTGCCGCCCGGCACGGCCTCGCTCGGCGAATTGCTCAAGCAGGCCCAGGCGCGGCCCAATGCCTATTGGCTCACCATCTCCGGCTTCACCGTGACGGCGCTGCTGCTCTCGCTGCTGATTCTGGTGGGCGAAGCGGTGCGCGATGCGCTCGATCCGCGCAAGACATTCGGGTGACCCCAAAAATCGCATCAGGCGAAATCGCATCGGGCGATTGCAGGACGCGGAACGATCGTTTAGAAGGACGAACGACGCACCCATAGCTCAGCTGGATAGAGCGTTGCCCTCCGAAGGCAAAGGTCGCACGTTCGAATCGTGCTGGGTGCGCCATTTTCCCCTTTGAAATGATTTGAAGCCGCTCGAGATGTGCCCGGGCGGCGAGGCTTGTCGGTCGCAGGAGATGCGGCGAACCGGCGGTTCAATCCGGATTCATGGTGGCAAAGACGGCCTCGTAGCGGCCGTCCCGCTCGGCCCGGCGGCGAGCGCGGTCGCGTTCGACCAGTACCTCGCCTTGCGGATGGTCGCCTTGGTCGAGCAACTGCATCACCTCGGCGACATAGGCGTCGACGGGCATCGCGCGCGGATCGGAGGCCTGCTGGCTGCCGGTGAGCTCGGTCTGCACATAAGGGGGTGCCAGCTCGAGCACCTCGACGGGCACCTTGCGAAGCTGGTGGCGCAGGGACTGGAGCCAGGAATGCAGGAACGCCTTGCTGGCGCAATAGGTCGGGAAGTCGGCACGAGGCACGAAGGCGAGGTTTGAGCTCGTGGCGATGATCGTCGCATCCGCTTGAGCCTTCAGAATCGGGAGGAGTGCTGCGGTCACGCGCAATACGCCCAGGATGTTGGTCTCCACGATCGCCTCGGCATCGCCGACATCCCAGCCGTCCGCCGTCAGGTCCTCGGCGCGCGAGATGCCGGCATTGGCGATGAGCATGTTGAGGTCGGGAAAATGCCTGCGTATCTCGTTGGCGAGGCGCGACAGGGAGCCGGGATCGGCGAGGTCGAGCGGCAGCCCGATCAAGCCGGGCCGGTTTGCCGTGATCCGATCAAGCAGGCCTTGCCGGCGTCCCGTCACGATGACGCGGTTGCCGTGCTGGTGGAAGGCTTCGGCGAGCACGCGGCCGATGCCGCTGGTGCCGCCGGTGACGAGGATGGTGTTGCCGGTCATCTTCATGGGTATTGCGTCTCCGTTGAGCTGGGGGCACGGAAACGCCGCCGCTGCGCGTGAGGCAGCGGGCCGCCTGCAATCCCAGGTGAGCATCGACCATCATGGCAGCGGCAAGCCGCACCGGAATGGAAGCCCCAGGGGATGACGGGAAGGCGGAGCAGAAGTGGGATGGCATGACCGTAGCGCCCTGTTGAATCGAGATCTCCCTGCTGGGAACCCCTCGACAAAGGACGCGTTGGATGACGGTAACGCCTACGGCAGCAGCATGGATGGCCGCTGCAAGCATTTTCGTAATAGGGCGCGTCACCACGGTCAAGTCGCTTCAGCCCGAGAGCGAGGCTGACCGCCCTCGGCTCACCAGGTGTCCGGCTCGCGCAGCATGTGGACGATATTGGCGGGATTGGTGACCCAGCCGCCCTTGAATCCGTCCGGCAGCGGCTCGATCGCGTCGCAACGGACCACGCCGGCACCCGACAGATGGCCGGACGCCTTGTTGAAATCGTCGGTGAACAGCTCCAGCCAGACTTCGGCCTGGCTCAGCATCGGCGCCTCGTCGAGCCACAATTTGTTGGGGCCGAGCTCGAAGCCGATGGCAGGCGCCTTGTCGGTGATCGGCGTCAGGCCGACCACATCGCGATAGAACGCTACCGTGGCCTGATATTGATGCGGAGGGATCTTCATGGCGATATCGATGCCGCCATAGATGGTCGCAGCCATGGTTGGTTTCCCTTGTCCCGTCATGGGGTGTCACTGGAGGGTTCGCTTGCCGGCACGCCGGCCAGTTCGCTTCGATAATAGCCCTCGCGCAGATTGATGCCGTATTCGAGATAGGCCTTGAGGCAGCAGAGCATCTGCGACCAGCCCTCGCAATTGAGGTAGGAGGCGTGCTGCCCCTGCGCGTCCTCGCTCCAGCCGGTCTCGGCGATGGTAACCAGCGTCGCGTCGTCTTCCAGCGCCTCGAAATCCATCTCGATGCGGGTTTTGTAGCCCGCGGCGCCATCGGCGGGTTTCGGCCCATCCCAGCGCAGCACGATATGGCTGTCGGCCATCACCTCGTCCACTTCGACGGGGACCTTGCCCCACCACACCACGGTCGCTCCGGCCGCCAATGGGGCGCTGGCGCCGCCGACCGTGGTGAAATAGGCGCTGAGCTTGCCGGGGTTGACCACGGCCTCGAACACCTCGCGAACCGGCTTTGCGATCCGTGCGGAAACCCTGAATTTCGGCTTCATCGGGCTTCTCCCTGTTGCAGGATGCGACAATATGTTATAAATTTATAACATGTCAAGCGAGCACGAAGAAGACCTGGTTTTCAAGGCATTGGCCCATCCGCGCCGGCGGGCCATGCTCGACCACCTCAAGGAGGAGGCGCGCACCACCGGCATGCTCTGCGAAGCCTTCGCGGACATGGATCGCTGCACGGTGATGCAGCATCTCAAGGTGCTGGAGGAGGCCGATCTCATCATCGTCAGGCGGGAAGGGCGTGAGCGCTGGAACCATCTCAACGCCCTGCCGATCAAGCGCATCCACGACCGCTGGATCAGCGGCTACGCCGCCCACGCCCTCACCCTTCTCGACAAGCTCAAGGCCGATCTGGAAGGATGATCCGGGGCCGTAAAAGTGCCTGTCCTGTCCTGAAATACCGTCCTCAAGACGAGTACAGCCCGATGAACGGGCCGTTGCTCAAGACAGCATCTTTCCTTCAGCCTGTCGCGCCGCCAAAGGCAGGTCGATTTCCAGGCAGGCGCCGCCCTTGGGGCCGTTGGATGCGGCGATATGGCCGCCATGCAGGCGCACGATCTCGCGCACGAGGTTGAGACCGAGTCCGGCGCCGCGGCCGTCCTGGCGCAGGCGGTGGAATGGCTCGAAGATCCGCTCGGTCTCGCTTTCGGGAATGCCGTCGCCCTCGTCGCAGATCTCGATGCGGCCGCTGCGGTCGACGCGTATGCCGATGGTGCCGCGGCGCCCGCCATGATCGATGGCGTTCTGGATGAGATTGGTCAGCGCCCGCTCGAGCGAGGTCTGGTCGCCTGTCACCAGGATCGGCCCGTCATCGGCCTTGAAGTCGATCTCGTAGCCGGCGGCGAAGGCCAGTGGTGCGAGATCGACGAGCACCCTTTGGGCGAGCGCGGCGAGATCGACCGTTGCCGTCGGCCTCTCCTGCTGGTCCAGGCGCTGGAAATCGAGCAATTGCCCGGTCAGCACCGCCAGCCGATTGGCGTCTTCCAGAAGCCGGCTTTTCTCCGCACCCGGCGGCAGCGAAGCGATGCGGGTGGTCAGGATGGCGATTGGCGTTCGCAGTTCGTGCGCCGCGTCTGCGAGAAAGCGTTGATGGCGTTCATAGCCATTGTCGAGGCGAACCAGCGCGTCATTGACGGCCTTGACTAGCGGCAGGATCTCGGCGGGTACGCCAGAAAGAGGCAGGCGGACACCACGCTCGGCAATGTCGATGCGCTCGGCCTGCGTTGCCGCCGCGCCGAGTCCTTTCAGCGCCCGGCGTACCACGATTGGCGTGACGATCAGCGTAACCAGCGCCATCAGCGCGAAGAGCGGTCCGATCACCGTGGCCGAACTCAGCGATACGCCCCAGAACAGATGTTGCCATGACATATGGCCCTGCGTGCCCGTAAGGATCTGCACGCGGCCGGCGGCGCTCTCGACCCATTTGAGCACGGCATCCGGTTTGTCGATGCCGGGCTGGTCCTCACCGATCCGCATCTGCTGGATAAGGCCGATGCCGGCCACGATTGCGGTATAGTCGGCGGGAACCTCGCCTTCCGCCAACTGTTGGCCCTGCTTGTCCTTGATAACGAACCACAGATCGGGAGCATCCTCCCGCAATCGCGCCAGATCGCCGGTTTTTGCCAGGGCGAGTCGGCCATCCGGCTGGCGGACAAGGGCATCCCGAAGCACATCGAGGGCGCTGTCTTCATAGGCATCGACGATGCGTGCCGTACCCCAGACCGCAAAGACCAGGATCACCACGATGAGTGTGAGCATGACGGTCTGGAAGGCGACCAGCCGTTTGACCAGGCGCCAGCGCAAGGAGGGCGAGGTAGTGGCGGTCATGGCGTCTCGCGCAGGAGATAGCCGACGCCGCGAATGCCGTTGATGGTGACGCCGGCGTCGGCGTCGGCAAGCTTGCGGCGTAACCTCGAAACATGGGTATCGAGGGCGTTGGACTGGATCTCGTCGTCCATGCCGAACACCGCTTCCATCAGGAAGGAGCGCAGCACCATGCGCCCCATGCGCCGCACCAGGGCTGCCAGCACCAGAAGTTCCCGCCTTGGCATTTCCAGCGGGATGCCGGCCACGCTGGCCTCCTGGTGGGTGAAGTCGAAGCAGAGCCGCCCGACCCGCACCACATGGGATTGCAGATGGGCGGGGCGACGCAGCAGGGCCCGCAGCCGCGCCAGCAATTCCTCGAATGCGAAGGGTTTGCCGAGATAGTCATCGGCGCCATGTTCCAATCCGTCGACACGGTCGGGCAGGTCGCCTCGGGCGGTCAGGACCAGCACCGGTAAGGGATTGCCGCTGGCGCGCAGGGTGGGAATCAGGGACAGGCCATCGCCATCCGGCAACTGACGATCGAGCAGCAGGGCGTCGTGCACCCGGTCACAGAGCACCTCTTCGGCGGCGGCAATGTTCGAGACATGGTCTACGATCATGTCGTGTCGGACCAGGGCGGAGCGCAAGGCCGAGACCATCTCAGGCTCGTCTTCCACCAGCAGGATCCGCATTGCCTGTCTCTCCCATGTCCCCTTGCCTCGCGCCTTGCCAACATAGCGTTACCCGTCCTGCATTGCGCGAACCTTGCGCACGCTCCTGCCGGGCAGCGGTTGAAAGGGGCGATCACCACCACGGCCGACGCATGTTGACGAATGCGCCCGAGCCGCAGGGGGCTGGCGATTTGCGTTGTCGCCTGCCTCGGTGGCGCGAGAAGGCGATCCGCGGCCTTCCCGTGCAATCGCGGGGCCGGTCCTTCCTCACGGGCCGGACGGGGAAGGTGCAGCCTGCCGGTCGATGCGGCCGAGGGCCAGCGCGAGGGCGATGGCAGCCGCGGCGGCGGCGACGACGAGCAGGCCTGCCGATCCCCAGCCATAGGTGTCGATGAGCGCGCCCACCGCAACCGGCCCGGCGACCTGGCCGAGGCTGCTGCCCTGCATGGCGAGGCCGACCACCATTGGAGCCAGCGCAGCGGTGGGCGCCAGGACGGGGGCGGAGGACAGGAGTGTCGCCGGGATGAGGCCGCCGACGGCCGAAAACACGATGCATAACAGCAGCAGCGGGCCATTCGGGAAGATCTGCAGGAACACGCAAGGCGCGGCGATTCCCATCACCAGGCTGGCGCTCGCGATCAGCACGGCGCGGCGGGTCCCGCGTG
This sequence comes from Labrys sp. 22185, assembly GCF_052045555.1. Classification (NCBI taxonomy): domain Bacteria; kingdom Pseudomonadati; phylum Pseudomonadota; class Alphaproteobacteria; order Hyphomicrobiales; family Xanthobacteraceae; genus Labrys; species Labrys sp. 22185. The sequence goes on from NZ_JBQEPH010000018.1 coordinate 130,553, forward strand.
ATAACAGGAAGCCGGCCGCGAGATTGCCGAGAATGTTCGAAGCACTGGCGAGTGCACTGACCATGCCGGCGGTGCCATAGTCCAAGCCCATGCGCTCCATCAGCAGGACCGGCAGGAAACTGAACAGGGCGAAGAACATCAGGCTATAGAGAGCAAAGCATAGGGCGAGCAGCGGGGGGCCACCGGCCGTCAGCACGGCAAGGACATTTCGGGCGAGGCGCTGCGGCGGCGTCGGGCTCCGGCGGGGGCTGCCCGGCACCGTGACCAGAGCGGCCGCGATGGCAAGGCTTGCGATGATCGCACCGGTCCACCAGATGGCGCGCCAATCGCTGAAGCACGGGCCGGCGAGCATGGCGAGGGCTATTCCGGCCGGCATGAAGCAACTCCACAAGGCAAAGGCGAGATCGCGCTGCCCGGCGGGGCTGATCCGGTTCAGGATGGCGAGACCCGCCACCGTGACCAGCAGGAAGCCGAGGCCTTCGACGATGCGCGAGGTGACCAGCACGCCATAGTGGGAGGTGAGGGCACCGAGTCCGCTGCCGGCCGCGATGGCGCCCAGGCCCAGCACCAGCATGCGGCGATCGCCGAAGCCGGAGATGGCCGCTCCTGCCGGGATACCGCCGGCCAGGCCGAGCACGGCGAAGATGCCGGCCAGCCAGCCGATGGCGCCAAGGCCGAGGCCGAGATCGGCCTGCAGCATGGGAGCGGCGATCAGCGTCTTGCCGACCTGCAGCGAGGCTGCAATGCCGGAGGCGACCACCATGGCTACTGCCGGCCAGGCCGTGGTGTTGCGGGGCAGGAGGAGAAGGGGAGCCATCAGGCGGCATCCTGGAGCCGCGCGGCGGCGAGGGCCTGGGCGAGATGGGCGACGTGACGTCCCTGGAAGCGCGCACCGTCGAGTTCGTTGGTGCTGGGCTCGCGATTGCCGCCGCGGCCGTCATCGGCCAATGTCGAAGCGCCGTAGGGCGAACCGCCGGTGATCTCGTCCATGCGCGACTGCCCCCCGAAGGTATAGGGCAGGCCGGCGACGACCATGCCCAGATGCAGCAGCGCGATATGGGTGGACAGGATCGTGGCCTCCTGCCCGCCATGCTGGCTGCCGGTGGAAGTAAAGACGCTGCCGACGCGCCCGACCAGGGCATTGCGTGCCCACAGCCCTCCGGCCTGATCGAGAAAGTTCTTCATCTGCGCGGCCATCGTGCCGAAGCGTGTCGGCGTGCCGAAGATGATGGCATCATGGTCGGCCAGTTCGGCGACATCGGCAATCGCCGCCCGCTGATCCAGCTTGTAGCCGGCACGGATGGCGACGGCATCCGGCACGATTTCCGGTACCCGTTTCACTACGGCGCGGGCGCCGGTTTCACGCACGCCTTCGGCCACCGCACCCGCCATGATCTCGATATGGCCGTAGGAGGAATAGTACAGCACCAGCACGGATGTCATTGTCAGCTCCTCGTCATTCCTGGATGAGGGGAGCATCGCATTTCAGGCTTATCGATCGGAGTGATATAATTGGCATCAAACCGATCGAAAGAATTGATCATGATCGATGCCCTTACCTTGGATCAACTGCGCACCTTCGTGACGGTGGTCGACAGCGGCAGCTTCCGGTCGGGGGCCGCCAGGCTCTCACGCGTGCAATCGGCGGTAAGCCATGCCATCGCCAATCTGGAGGCGGAACTCGGGCTGGCCTTGTTCGACCGCACCGGTCATCGCCCGGTGCTGACCGGTGAGGGCAAGGCCCTGCTCGCCAATGCCCGTGACATCCTCCTGCGCGTCGACGCCATGCGCGCCCGTGCCCGAGGATTGGGGGAGGGGGTGGAACTCGAACTTTCGCTGGTGGTGGACACGCTGTTTCCGGTCGCCTGGGTCGGCGAGGCTCTCAGGATGATGCGGCAGGACTATCCTTCTGTCGCGATCCGCCTGGCCTTCGAACCCCTGGGTGGCCCGCTCACGGCCCTGCTGGCGGGGCGCAGCACGCTGGCGGTGATCACCGGCGAGAATTTCCGTGATCCGCGCGTGGTGCTGCAGGGCCTCTCCTCGATCGAAATCGTGGCGGTTGCCGCGGCAGGCCACCCGCTGGCTACTCGGATCGACGACCAGGCGATCGAAGTCGCCGAACTTGCGGATCATCTGCAGATCGTCCAGATGGATCCGACCACCTTGTCACAGGGGCGGGATTTCGGCGTGTTGTCGCCGCAGACCTGCCGCGTTGGCAGCCAGGATACCAAGCACGCCATGATCCTGGCGGGGTTGGGGTGGGGACGCCTCCCCGCCTGGCAGGTGGAACGGGATCTGCGGGAAGGCCGCCTTGTCCGGCTGCACACCAAGGATCTGGGTCGTCATGCCAGGGCCGGTACGCAGGCCTATCTCGCCCATCGTCTCGATGAACCGCTCGGGCCGGCCGCCCGCGCTTTCGGCCGTGCGATCGAGGACATTGCCGCAGCGTAGGGCATCATGCCGAAAAGTGGATGCCGGCTTTCGGCAAAAACGATGCAGCAGCAACGGCCCGCGGGGTTGGACCCGATTCCGAAACCGGATTCGATGCCGCAATGCCTGCCGAAACGGTAGCCTGTCAAATCAGCGGTATGTACATATTTGCGACAAGAACTATCAGTATGTGTAAGCTGTTTCAGTTTGAATCAATTGTCGGATTGCCTATGCCGCGTCCCAAGTTCATTGTACTGCTCCAGGGACCGGTCGGCCCCTTTTTTTCCGAGCTTGCGCAATCGCTCCTAGCGCGTGGCGACAGAGTCCTCAAGATCAATTTCAATCTCGGCGACCGCATCTATTCGAGGCGGATTCCGTTTGTCATGTTTTCCGACAGCCTGTCGGCTTGGCGGGGCTGGTTCTCGCAGTTCCTGCTTGGTCAGAAGCCGGACAAGGTGATCCTGTTCGGCGATCAGCGTCCCTATCACCAGGTGGCGGTGGCGCTGTGCCGGGAGCTCGGCATCGATGTGTGGTGCCTGGAGGAAGGGTATCTACGACCCGATTACGTGACCGCCGAACGCGAGGGCAACAATGCGGCGTCCCTGCTGCCGCGGGTCCTGTCGGCCTATGATCGCAACAAGGCGGCCCCTGTCGAGGCGCCGGTGACGATCCCCGCCGCCAGCTTCAAGCCCATGGCCTGGTGGGCTTTCAAATATTACCTGGCGATGTCGGCCGGCAGCGTGGTGTTTCGGCAATATTCCCATCATCGCGAGCGCTCCTTGTTGGGAGAGGCGATGCTCTGGAGCCGCAACGCCATGCGCAAATACACCGATCGCTGGACCAATGCGAAGAAGATCATCGACCTCGTCGACAATTTCGACCGCAAATATTTCGTCGCCGCCCTGCAGGTGCATGATGACCTGCAATTGAGGGTCCACGGCGCAGGCTGGACCATGGAGCGCATGATCGAGGCCACGATCCGCTCCTTTGCCAAGCACGCCCCGCCCGGCACCCGCCTTGCCTTCAAGGCCCATCCGCTCGACCGCGGGCATCGGCCCTATCACCGCTTCGTGGCGCAGCTCGCCAAGCTGGCGGGTGTGGCCGATCGAGTGTCCTTGATCGACGACGGGCCGACCGGGCTGTTGATCCGGCATGCCCGCGGCATGATCACGGTCAACAGCACCACGGGAATTCTGGCGTTGCAGCGCAATTGCCCGGTCTTCGTGCTGGGGAATGCACATTATGCCATTGACGGCCTTGTCGCCCATGGTGGCGAAGACAGGCTGAAACAGTTCTGGAGCGCGCCCTTCCTGCCCAACGCGGCCGCGAGGGACGCCTTCGTCAGTCACATGGTGGCGGAGACGCAGATCAACGGCTCCTATTATCTGAGCCGTTACTTTGACCTGACCATCCGCAACCTGATCGGCCGCATCGACGACAATGTGGTGGAATTGCCGAAGAAGGCGCCTG
>NZ_JBQEPH010000019.1:0-23098 GCF_052045555.1 Labrys sp. 22185
GGGAGTGTCGGGAATTCCGTGTACGGGCTGGCGGTTGACCATCAAGCCGTCATGGCCCTGATGAAGCGGTCGCCGAAGAGCACGGCGAATTGAGCTTTGGCCATGGCCCATTCACGGGCCGGCATTTTCCATTCTTTCTCCGATCGGTTCAAGATCAGATAGAGCAGCTTTGTGGCCGCTTCATCGGTCGGAAAATGCCCCCGTGCCCGTACCGCCCGGCGCAACTTGGCATTGAGGGCTTCGATGGAATTTGTGGTGTAAACGATGCGCCTGACATCATCAGGAAAGGCAAAAAACGGGATGATTTCGGGCCATGCCCGCCGCCAGCTCTGACCGATGGCAGGGTAGCGCTGACCCCAGAAGCCAGCCTCAAAAGCCGTCAGTGCCTCCTCGGCAGCGATGGCGTCGACGGCGCGGTAGATGGTCTTCAAAGCCGTCCCGAGAACCCTGCGATCCTTCCAAGCCACGAAGTCCAGCGAGTTTCGCAAAAGGTGAACGATGCAGGTCTGGACCAGAGTTTGCGGGAACACGGCGGTGATGGCGTCCGGGAAGCCCTTGAGGCCATCGACGACAGCCAGCATGATGTCCTCGACGCCGCGATTGCGCAGTTCGTTCATCACCCTCAGCCAGAATTTGGCGCCTTCGTTCTGCTCAAGCCACATCCCCAGGACCACCTTGGTGCCGTTGGCCTGCACCCCCAAGGCAATGTGGATGGCCTTGTTGCGCACCACGCCTTCGTCGCGGATCTTGACCCGGATCGCATCGAAAAAGACCAAAGGATAGGCCGGATCCAGGGGGCGCTGCTGCCAGGCTGCAACCTCCTCCAGGACAGCATCGGTGACGGTGCTGATCAGATCGGGCGAGGCCTCGATGCCATAAAGCTCACGTAGGTGCCCCACGATCTCCCGGGTGCTCATCCCCCGCGCATACATCGAGATGATCTTGTCGTCGAAGCCGGGGAAGCGGCGCTGATACTTGGCGATCAACTGCGGATCGAAACGGCCCGCCCGGTCGCGTGGCACCTCGATCTCGATCCGTCCCGTCTCGGTCGTCACCGTCTTGCGGCCGTAGCCGTTCCGGCTGTTGTTGCCCTGCACTTCCTGCTCGAGATGATGGTCCATCTCGGCGTTGAGCGCCCGTTCCGCCAACGCTTTCTTCAGCGTGTCCAGCAAGCCGCCTTGGTTCAGCGCCGCCACAGCGTCGGTGCCTGTCAGCAGTTGATCGAGAAGCTCCTTCGGTATCGCCGGTTCTTTCCGTCGTGACATACTGGGTCTCCCTTCTACCCATTATGCCAGCCCGCACACGGAATTCCTGACAGTCCCCCCGATCGCTACGCTGACTCGGATTCTCAGGCAAATTCCGGTGCCTGTAAACACCATGTTCAAAAAAGACTGCAATCTCAGCAACACTCTTCCGATGATTTGCAGATTTTTCCTCGACCATCGGTTTGCCATGCCTCAATCAGGACAATTGTCGGCAGTCAGAGAACATTCGAATTACATTCGCCTGTCTCCGAACATCGAACCATCTGCCTAAAGCAGAACGAGCTGCTCGCTCCTGTTAGCCAGAACTCGCGCCTGGTGACGTTCCCGCCACTCAGCAAATTCCATGGTGACGATCTCGCATAAGGGTGCGACGCCCCGCCATTGATCGCGGTAGATGCTGGTGTCGATGCCGATGCCGCAGTCCATGAACAGGCCGGTTCGCTGCTCAAACTCGACGCCCGCTCCCGAGGTCAGCCGCTCGAAGCAGGGACGCCCGGAATAGCGGAACGATGTCGAGTTTTGCGGCAGGAGGAATACGCCGTTGTCCGCAATCTGAGAGGCGACGTCGATCACCGCGAACTCGAAGGATTTAAAGCCACGGCGACCGCCCGATGTCGCCACCTTGCCGAAGGGCGGATTGGCAATCGCCCAGTCGAACATGGCTCCCTCAAGCTCGTCCTTCCACCATTGCCGCCAGTCGAGCACATCGGCACAAATCCAGCGTGCTTCCGGCAATAGTTTGCGGCCGATCTCGACGAAGCGCGGATTGATCTCGACGCAGGTCAGTTCCACCTCGCCCCGCCATTTTGGCACGCTGCTGAACCCAGTAGGCGAGACCGCCGATCCCGGCGCACAAGTCGATCACTCGTCCCTGCCCTGGCTCCAGTGCAAAATCAGCAGCCAGATCCATAGGCGAGAAGAACGCGCCTGCCGCCGCGACATTGTTCTCTGCTGCCGGATGCCAGTTCTCCAGAACGAAATCCTTCTCTTCCGCGCTCAGCACATCCATCCGCAACACGGCTTCAGCCTCTGCGTGCGCCCTCACCTCAACCTTGCTCAACTTGCCCATTTTGCTGCTCTTTCCGTTGGATCGGCGAAGCAGGTGCCCGCCTGCTTCCCGAGTTCGCGCGGAGCAGCGTGTGGGTGGGGGGCAAGCATGAACTGGGGAGGGGTTTCGCCCGCCCGCAGGGCGCCGCCTCTATCGGCGGCGAGATTGTCTGAGCGCAGCGAAGAGAATTTCGGGGAGACCCCAGTTCATGCTTGCTGGGGAGGGAGAGCAGCGTTCTCCCTCTCCTCGCACTGCCGAAAGATCAAGAGATTGTTCTCAGCTGCATCGGCTGTCTTCCTTCTTGCCATCGTCTCGCACGAAGGACGAAGCAACCAAACGCCACAGGAGCTACACTGAAACCGGCTAATGAGGATTGCCTGTGTCATGGAAGTTCAATCTTCACCCTGGGCGACACTACTCGTCCGTGACACGAGCGTGAAACCCGTTGCGGAATTGGCTTTGACTTGTTGACTTCGCAGCGTGTGGCGAACAGTTAGGGAGGTGGAAGTCAAATACTGGATTTGGCGCGAGCGTTCTCATTCATGCGCGCGAGTTTTATTATGGGTGGCACTCCATTTTGGGCGGGAAACAACGGCATCGATGGCAGGCGAGTCCAGCCTCCTAGCGCAAGGAGGATCGGATGAAGCCCGAAAGCGACATAGTTCTGCATTTGTCGGGCGTGCCGCATATGGCCAAGCCAATGGAAGGCGTGTTTCCCGCCAAGGGATACATTCTCATTGCGATGTTGCTGCTTTCCAGTGGAAAGCGCATGAGCCGCCAGGCCATTGCAACCCTCCTATGGGAGGATGCGTCCGAGGGAAAGGCATCCACCAACCTTCGGCAGCTACTGGCACGGATCAATCGTTCCTGGCCTCAGCACGAGCCCATTTTCCAAGCACAAGGCACCAACCTCGTGGCCGGACCGGCTGCCGATCGGAGCGACCTAGCCGAGATCGCGAGGTGGCGCAATTCCCAGGTGTTGGCAGAGCGCGTCGCCGCAATCCATCTCGTGAAGGGGGACCTGCTCGCCACGCTCGATACTGGTGGAAATGAACTGTCGCAATGGTTCCGCGGCGAGCGCGAGCGTTTCCGCCAAAGGATCTTGTCGCTGGGTGACGATGTTCTCATGGAAATGACGCGCTTTGCTCGGGCGCAGAAGAACGAAATCGAAGAAATCGGCGAACGCATGCTGATGCTGGAACCGGAGCGTGAAGAGACGTTTCGGGTTCTGATCGAGGCCTACGGACGCAATAACAATCTCGAAGCCGTGAGCCGCACATTCGAGTTGCTCAAAGCCATGATGCAACGCGAATTCAATGCCGAACCGAAAGCAGAAATTGTCGGTTTGGTGCGTCGCATTTTGGCCAACAATCCCAAGCCTTCCACTGAGGTCAATCACCAGCCTGCAGATGCAGTTGGAGAATTCAACGCCGCCAAAGAGAGCGAACCTGTCATTGTTCGCAGTCTGGCGAAACTGCCGCGCGTGGCCCTGTTGCCACCCAATCCGACGATGGGCGAGGAGTGCGATCCGCTTGCTCGGGTGCTGGTCGAGGAGGTCGCCAATGACCTGTCGCGTTATCGCACATTCGCAGTGGTTGCCCCTCATAGCAGTTTCGGCGCTGTGGACTTACGCGAGCCGGAGCGCCTCGATGCACTGCGTAACAGATATTTGGTCAATAGCTTTATGGTCCCCGGCGATCCTAGCCTTGCTCTGCGCCTGGAGCTATACCCTGGCCGCGAGATCCTCTGGGCTGCCGAATTTCGGATCGGCGGGAGCGACCTGCCGAAGGCTTTCAAGCTAATCTCTCGGCAGATCGCGGTGACGCTGGCGAGCAAGATCGAGCACGATCAACTCAAGCGTATGCGGGCCGACCCTAGGCCTCATGCTTATCGGCACTATCTCGAAGGCAAGCTCCTGCTGCAAGATTGCGATCTGCCGAAATTGCGGCGCGCACGCCGGGAATTTCGAAGAGCAGCGGATATCGATCGGTATTTTGCACCCGCCCGCAGCGCGAATGCGCAGACGCTCTATCAGGAATGGTTGATGTTGGGGGCCAATGACCCCGCCCTTCTCCATCAGGCGCGCCTGGAAGCCGACGCCGCGATCTCGATCGATCCTGGCGACGGGGCGGGATATCGAATGGCGGCGGTGGTTTCATTGAATCAGCGCGATTTCGACACTGCCAGCAGCAAGTTTTTAGAAGCGGAGGTCCTAAATCCGCATTCAGCAGATTTATTGCTATCGCATGCGGATGCCCTGTCACACCTCGGCGATGCCGAAGCGGGCTGGAAGCGTTTCCAAATGGCGCTGGATCTGAATCCTTTTCCGCCTGACTATTATTGGTGGAGTGGCGCAACAATAGCGATACGTCGTCACGACTATCGCGGCGCCATTGAGTTGTGCGGGCGCATGAGTTCGGACGAACCTGTGCTGCGCGCGCTAGCCATATCGCATGGATTACTCGGGAATAAAGATATCGCGCGACAATATGGCGCAAGAATACGAGAAATGTATCCCGGAGTAACGATCTCTGACATTGTTAATCTTGCACCTGACCGAAAAATAGAAGATCGTATACTGGTCGCTGAAGGTCTTCGAGTTGCAGGCCTAACTTAACAAGGCATTATGTGTCGTACATTCCTGATAAACATCCACTTGAGAGAGATAACGACCTAGGAGAGCGAGATGATTCGGAAAACTAGCAAGAAAGAACGGCTATACGTCATCGGAGATCGTGGCGTTGGTATATTGATTATAAAACTTAAACCGCTTCGTGTTGTCCAAATTTCTGACGAGGAGATTAATAGATACGGTAAAGGTCTAGGCGGGGATGGTTATGCAAAGATTGGTGCGCTGTTGTGGCGCGTAATTGCAGATCACAACGCAGCTGAAGGCCAGGGACGCTCCATCGATAGCGACAAGATCGCCGGTATCGAATCTCTTATTGAGACCGGCGCCGACATTAGCGATGTCGAATTTGTCTTTAAGACGAATATCTCCACGGTATCGTTGCAAGCTGGGAAACAGCACAACAAACAAATTAAGTCGGCGCTTTGCCACCTTATTAATGGCGTCAAAGGCGAGGAAAGCACTTTGTTTGATGCCATTCTCAATGATAGCGGCACCGACGATAACAAATGCTGAGCCGGGTGATCGCTATCGCTTTTGACAGCGACTGTGCCCTGTAGAAAGGGTGCCGGCGAGTTCTGATGGGAGTCCGGCCGTTGCAAGCAATCTCACTGCGATGAATTCCGTTTCGCTGGACTTTCCTCCACTCGCCCCCTTCGGCATCTCGCGCGTCGGGGACCTGACTGACCTCGATATTATTGGTATCCCCGTCTGGTTCGCCGTGCGCCCAAATTCCCGTTGCTTGGCGGTCAGCCAAGGCAAGGGGCTCAATCACGAGAGAGCCCGGCTGACTGCTGTCATGGAGGCCATCGAGGGGGCGGTTGCCGAACAAACCCGCCCGCTGATTGCAGAGTTCGGGACGCCGGCTGAACTGGCGAAACGGTCACTTCGAACCGTGCCGTTGCGGTCCTTGGTGCGGTGTCATTTCTCTGAGTTCGATCCGCGTCGCCCACGTGCCTGGGTGAAGGGGGTTCTGTATGGATCGAATAGAGCCGTTTACGCGCCTTACGAACTCGTCGGGTTGGATATGCGGGATGATTTCCCGTGGGATTATGAAACCTTCCACGTCAGCTCTGACGGTCTGGGCGCGGGGTTCGATTACTCCTCAGCCGCCCTCTCTGCTCTACTCGAATTGATCGAACGAGACGGTACGACACTCTCCGACGGGCTCGGCCATCTAAAAGGGCTTTCTCGCCCGTTGATATGGCAGCCCGGTATCCATCCGGGTTTGGACGAGGCGGTCACGAAGGTACGCAACGCAGGTTTGGAGCCGCATTTTTTCAACAAGACCAGCAAGATCGGCATCCCCATCGTCAGCGCGATGATCGTGCGACCGGTGTGCGACAGAGATGGGGCTGGCATAAGGTTCTCAGGCGGCGATGCCTGTCGGCTCGACTTTGCGGAAGCGACGCTAGCTGCCCTCCTCGAGGCCGTTCAATCGCGCCTGACGAACATTTCCGGTTCCCGGGATGACCTAGACATCTCGCAATATGAGAATTTGGATTTGGCCTTGCCGTCCAAGCCCGATCACGGAGAGACTCTGGGGCAATTGGCGGCCCGCCATACGTTTCCCGCCAATCTCTCGTCTTCGGAAGCACTTAACTTCCTGGTCTCTCAGTTTGCAAAGGCGGGATATCGTGACGTTTTTTTCTTCGACCTGCCATGTCCAGTCAAAGGCGTGCATGTGGTCCGCGCATTGGTACCCGGGCTTAAGACATTCGTGGAAGGCGGCGTGACCGCCATCAATCTGGAAGATCTGATCGGAGCCAAATTCTCATGATTCACACGATCAATCCGATGCGAAGCCCTTGGACAGCCCTTCCTCACAGGCATTTGCCTTTTGAAAGAAGGTGATGGACCGATCGTCCCCGTCGGGAGCCAGGATATCGGCGGAAATCATGTGCAGCCCCCCATGAGATTGAGCCGCGCTGACATCGGTGGATGGGTGTCGAAGGGAATTGCGGCGTGGCGCCTGCCGTGGAGCCGCTGTTCTGCGTAAGGAATGTCTTGCTTGACTTGGTGGATCACCGTGCGGTTGTCGGGGCCTTGCGACGGTCGGGCGAATACCTCGCCAAGGCTGAAGCCAAAGCTTGAGCGTGTCAGCATCTGTGAGGGAGTCGCATGGCCACCGGCTGGCGCCGCCGCGGCGATCAAGCTCGGCTTCAAAATCGAACACCTGCGACAGAATTACTCAGGGTAAAGCGCTGCAGTCGGCCTATAATTACAAAATCTTCAATTGACGGGACATAACAACAAAGGCCCATTGCCACGTTCCATCGAAGACAAGCGCCGCAGCCAACAGGCCGGCACGCATATTTTCCCAGACAAATTCGAATATCCTCTAGAATCGTGCAGCACCTTCTTTAGTGCGCATAATCGGAGGTGCTCGACTTCTTCTCGGCAAATCCTTCACCTAGGCGCTTTGTGATTTGACAGAGGCACGTCGAATCACAAAGGCGCGTCGCAACAAGAAGCTAGAGCAAACAAGTTTTAATGCTTGAACACGCTTTGCTCGAGTATTCAGCCGCCAAGGCGGTTTTGCTGAAAAGTGGTGTTTTGAACAACCGCTGCAGCCGCTGCTGCACGTCCAGACGCCTGCCCCAACCGGCAGCCTGGACGAAGAGAGATCCCCAAAAAAGACCCCTACCATGCGCAAGCTTTGGTTCAGGCCACGGGCACGTATCGTGACCCTGGTCTATTTCAACGACGCCCATAGCAGAACAAAGGAGCATGTCGACAGCCTCATCGCCTATTTTCTAAGGCGGCACTGGACCCACCGGGCCCGTGCCCTCGAATGCGATGTCCTGCGTGCCCTCACCGCGAGTTTCTCGCTGAAACCCGATCTGATCAGCCGCCAAGCCGAGATCGATCGCAAGGCCGCGGCATGGCTGCTCTCCCGCGACGAGGATCGCAGGCAAGCCGCCGAGCGCTATAGGGCGGGCAGGCTGCCGCGTCTCGATCCCTGAGTGCACGCGCTCTCTTTCAAGAGCGCGAATGACAGCCTCCTTCCCGAAACCTGAATTCTGCCCAGCGCCGCGACCAAGGATGCCGGCGCCCGGCGGAGCCATGCCTGAAAGGGATTACCAATGACCAGTTCCAACATCACCCAGAGCCTTGCCGAGCGTCTCGCCGCCACCGCAGCTCGCGCCGGCCAAATGGCCGGCCAGACCGTGTTGTCGGCTGCAACAACGCAGCGCCAGGCCAAGGCCGAGACGGCCACGGCCTCATCTCAGGAGATCGAGACCGTCGACATCTCCGAGCAGACAGCCGCGAGCCTCGACATCGTGCATAACCCCTTCCACCAGATCATCGGTGACAGCCAGACTACGCAGGAAGAGAAGATCGCCGCGATCAGCGCGGCCCTCGACGCCGGTAGGCAGCCACTAGAACAGCTGCAGCTGAACTTCCAGCTGTTCCAGGCCTACTACACCTACATCCAGAGCGAGGAGATCGATGAATCGCTGGAAAACGTGAGGCGGCTGATCGCCCAGCTTCAGGACAATTCCAAGGTCGAGATCGCTAATATATTGCGGGACCTCAAGGGCATGCTCGATGATGTCGCCGTCTCACGCCAACTCATCGAAGTACTGCGCCGTTCACGCATCACCGGCGAAACGGTCAAACAGATGTCGGAGGCCCTGGCCCGTAACGAAGCCCTGGCCAAGGACCTTGCCTATCTCGCCAAGAAGAAGGCCGAGGCCGATCAGTCGCTCGCTGAACGCAAGGCCGTGCTCGACCAGCGTATCGCCGAGAAGAGCCGGGCTCAAACCAGGCTTTCCTATCGGCTCTTGCATCTGTTCAAGGCTGATACCACCCTGAACGACCGCGTGCTCGCGGCCGAAAGCCTGTACAGCCAGCAGCAGCGCGACCTCGCGGAGATCGCAGATCGCATCGCCTGCTGCCAGGCGCAGCGCCGCGCCGATCTGGAGGAAGGACCGCTGCGTATCCTGCGCAGCATCGATGAGGTCGACGACAACCTCACCGACCGGCTGATCTCCTCCGGCAATCGCGGCATCGCCACCATCCAGGGCGCCCAAAAGGCCGTGTTGCAGCTGATCGGTCGCGCCCAGTTCAGCGAGAACGAGGTCGAGAAGATTGCCCATCGCGTCGCCGACAAGCAGATCGGCCTCACTGTGCTGAAATCGGGCCTGCAGGATGCCTCATTCGGCACCAACGCGCACAAGGAAGTGCTGGAGACTCAGACTGTGGAGGCCGAGACCGCGCTCGGCCTGAGTAAGGCGCCTGCCGACGGTATGGCCGTCAGCATCATCGATATCGCCAATAAGGAGACGGCGGTAATCACCCTGCACGCCGAGGTCGGCGAAGTCATCGACTATCAGAACAAGCTCAACGACACCATCATCGAGATGGGCATCACCCTGGCCCGGAACGAGGAGCGCCTGACCGAGACTGACGGCCAGCGCAAGATCGTGCAGGGCACCAAGAAGTCGATCGCCATTCTCGGCCGCGACACGCTCAACACGGTGGCGGGCAATCTCGAAGGTGTCTTGCACAATCTCGTCGCCGACCAGACCGACGAGACGCAGGCCGCCATTACTGAATTCTCGCGCGCGGCCGAGCAGATCAAGCAGGGCACGCTCAACGGCATGATCGAGCGTCAGGGCGAGATGCACACCAAGGAGATGGCGCTGCTCGACTCTACCATCACCCGTCTCAATGCCAGCGCCGAGATCATCGCCAAGGCCCTGGAGGTGAGCGTCGACGAAGGCATGGAGCGTGCCGCCAAGCAGGACGAGCTGCGCAGCGCCACCGCCAATCTCGAAGCTGCCACCGGCACCATGCGCAAGGTGGTCGGCGAGATGAGCAATCTCTCGGTGAAGAAGGGCTGAAGGCCTTCGCGAAGGCCGCGTCCCGCCGCTGAATGACAGCGCCCCGCTCCGGCCAATTTCCCTCCGTCCCTCTCCAGCCTGGTGGAGAGGGAGCCGGCACCTTTGTCTTCCAGCTTTTCGGAACTCCCCCATGTCCCTGCACAAAGCCATCCCCACCCGCGCCGTCAACGGCTTCAAATTCCTGCGGGAGATCGATTTCTATGAATATCGCAAGCGCCTGCCCGCTTTCTTCGGGCAGCCGGCTGATGGCGAGCCCGAGAGCGAAGCGATCCCGCGCATCGTCGGCTTCATCCACGAGTTGATGGAAGCCCAGGAGATCCTCGCCTCCTCGCTGACCAACAGCGTCTACATTCGCGGCCCCGAGGGGGTTGGCAAATCCATGCTGATCCTGTCGCTGCTCAACAAGATGGCGCTTGGCGAAGCCGCACCTTCGCTCGTATCGAAACATTGCTTCGGCTTCGACCTGCACGAGTTCTTCAAGCTCTCGGTAGCAGACCAAGTGCGCGAGTTCGATGCGGCCATGGACTACCTTGCCCGCAAGAACAGCCTGATCGTGCTGGATCGTCTCGATGATCTCCTCGCCAATTGCGGCCCGGAACGGGCACGGCGGCTAATGTCCACTTTGATCGATGCCTTGGAAAACGAACGCGTCTGTGCGATCGCCAGCGCCCAAGACCACAATCACGGCCTGATCGAGCAGACCAGCACCGCCTTCGCCCACCATTTCAAGGAGCTCACCGTGTACGAGCGCGGCGCGGAGGAGACGCGCGCTATCCTGCGCCAGATGGTGCCACGCCTGGAGGCGGGGCACCTCGTCATCATCGGTGATGACGTCATCAATGAGGTCATGCGCCTCGACCAACGCTATGAGGGCAGGCTGAAGGGCCGCAATCCCACCAGGGTGATCGAGTTCCTCGATCAGCTCGCCGCCAGCGTCAACATCGCCAAATATGGCAAGCCACTGCCGTTGCTCGAGCAGGAAATGGCGCTGGTCAAGCTCATCGCCGAGGCAGAGACGCTGCGGATGTCGGTGCGACCGAGTGCCCGCAGGCTCGATGCCATCAGGACGGCAATCACATCAGCCAGGGTGATGATCGAGCCGCAGCTCAAGGCCTGGGAAGGCAAGTTCGGCCCTGTCCTGGCTTTGCGCAGCGACCTCTTGGAGGCCGGCAAAGCCCTGGCTCCCTTGCAGGAGCGTTACGAGGCTTATGCGGCCTGGAAGGACCAGCACGCTGAAGGCGAGCCGGCGCCCGCCCCCTTGACTGTCGAGGAAATGCACAAACGCGACGTTTATCTCAAGGCCGAGAAGACACTGCGAGCCAGCCTCGCCGAACTGGAACAGGGCGTCTATGCCGAGACGCCGCATGTGACCGTAGCGGATGTGCAGGAGCGGTTCAGCAAGATCACCGGCGTTTCGGCCAAGTCCGTCTCGACCGATGATGCCGAGCGGCTGCTGCGTGTCGAGGAGGTGCTCGGCCAGACCGTCTACGGCCAGGACCATGCCAAGCGCGCCATCGCCAATATCTACCGTACCCGCGAGGCCGGTACCAGCGATCCGACCCGCCCGGCCGGCGTACTTTTCCTCACCGGCGCGCCTGGTTGCGGCAAGACAGAGCTCGTCGAAAAGCTGGCCGCCTATGACGGGTCACCCCCGATCACCTACAATATGAGCCTTTACACCGATGCCTCCTCCGTCTCGCGCCTGCTCGGCGCCGCGCCGGGTCTTGTCGGCTTTGGCCAGGTGGTGACGCTGCCCGACGCGGTGAGAGAAAAGCCACGCAGCATCGTCTTCTTCGACGAGATCGAAAAAGCCCATCCCGATCTGCAGCGCACCTTGATGCAGGTGATGGACAAGGGCGTGATGCCCGACAGCCAGAACCTACCGGTCTCCTTCAAGGATTGCATCCTCGTCTTCGCGTCCAACGTGCTCAAGCAATCCGATTTTGCCGACGGCGAAGATCGTGGCGACGAAAAGGTACGCGCACGCCTGGCGGCGGTCGAGAATCCGAAGAGCGGCAAGCCGTTGTTCCTGCCCGAATTCGTCGGCCGCATCGATGATGTCGAGCTATTCGACGACGTGACGACGGCTATCGCCGAGCTGATACTCGACAAGGAGCTGAGCGACATCAATCGCGGCATTGCAGGGCGCGGCTATGAGGTGTGCCCGGAAAGCACCGAAACACTGAAAGCCATCGTGGCGGCCTTCTTCAATCCGAGCCAGGGCGGGCGCTCCATTCGCCAGCTCAGCAAGAATGTCCTGCGCCCCCTCGTCACCGAACGGCTGCTGCACAGCCAGGTCGCCAATACCGGTGGCGACGAGGACGAGCTGAAGCCCCTAATCCTGCAGTTTTCCAGTGCCGTTGTCCGCATCGATGGACAGGCCCTTACCGCCTGAGGACGCTATGATGAACGATCTCGAACGCTCTCTGGCGCTGGAGGAAGCCCGACGCCAGGCCCTGCGCGATGCCGAGCCCGCCGCCTACGATCTCTCCGGCCGTGCCAAACTTGAGGAAGGCCGGCCGGAGTCGCAAAAACCCTTCGCCGTGCGCCTGTTCACTTTGGCACGTCAGGCGACTGCGACCATCCGCGTCGGGCTCCATTATGGCTGGAGGGCTCTCGATCCGCTGGTGCACGGCCTCGCCCGCGCCGCGCTATGGCTCGTGCCGCGGCTGATCCGCCTCGGCCTCACTTGCCTGCATTGGCTAGCCTTCCGCAAGGATGAGACGGGCCATTATTACCTGGCGCCTTGGCGCGGCCTTGCCAATCTGGTCAAGCTGGCGATCTTGCTGACGGTGATGCCGCTTCTGCTCGGTGCTCTCTACTACTATGGCACCTGGGAGACCTATCGTGGCATCTATGTGCCCAATGCTGGCGTCTTCATCAATCAGAGCTTCGTCCATCCGAGCGAGCCGGGCCAGGTGATCGCCCCGCGCGACGAGATCTTCACTGTGCTCGGCAAGCAGATCGAGCCGGACGGCGCCATCGTGCCGATCCGTTTCGATATCGATTCCAATTTCTATTTCTGGTTCTACCACGACGCCAACCGCCCCGACCTCGCCGCCGCCAAGATCGACTCGCAATCGCCTTACGGCATGAAATGCACCTTCGAAGCTACCGGCATCTACACCCGGCTGCCGCGCTATGTCCGCTTCTGGGCGGTGAAGTGGCTGGATACGAGAGCGGAGATCGTCAATGTCGTCGAATGCGAGGAACTCACGGTGCTGCCAAAGGCCTTTCCGGAGGAAGAATAAAGGTGTCCACTCTTGATTTCCGCCGAGAAGCGACCCGAGTTTGGAGAGAACCCGTCAGACTGGACCACGAGGGCCTGAAGAGCTGATATTATTGCCAGCATTCAGCGAGATCGAGGAGTGGCCTCTTCTGGCGGTCGTGCATGCCCTGCGGCCACAAGCCATTGCTGTTGCAATGTAGATAGTCCTTCCTCGTAGGCATTCGCCCTATGAAACAAGGTGATGGATCGATCCTCCCCGTCAGGAGCCAAGATCTCGGTGGAAATCATGTCTTGCCTCACGCCCATGCGATCAAGCCGGGCTGATGTCGGTGGATGAGTATCGACGGGATGGCTGATCGTACCCTCGTCAAGCGCGACCGCGAGAAGTTGCTCCTTTGATCCCGAAAATGCGTTCAGGCAGCAATGTTGGAAAAAGTCGGATAGATTTGTATAGGCGCGTCCTTTGTTCAGAAGCGAAACGGTGTTGCCCAACACCTCGCCCCATAGTGGAGAATAGAGACCGACCTTCAACAAGGACGTGCCGAGGTCTGTGGGACTGGCGGCACGCGCCCCGACAATGTCGGCCTCGAACTCGCGCTCACGACCGATCCGGCTTGCCGCTTTCGAGAACTCATAAAGGCAAAGACCGAGTATCGCCTGCACAGGGATGGAATAGAGAGCACTCCACCCCGTGGCGGTCTGCGAGGCTGTCAATGTGCGGCCAAGCCGAACAAAGGCTGGCGCGAACTTCCGGGAATAGGCTGTGTCCTTGCCGATAAAATGTCCAAGCTCATGGCCGATAACGGCCGCCAGTTCCTCCTTCTTCAGCACGCGGCAAAGGGGAAGGGAAAGATAGAGCGTTTCTCCGTGGAGAATTTTGTCGCTGCCTGCCAGACTTATCGGTTCCGAGGTGACATAGAATGTCGGCTCCAATCCGACCACGACATGATCCGGCGGAGAAGCACCCAGGCGTCGTGCCAGTCCATCCAGGAAAGTGAAGAAAGAAGGTTCCTCGTCGCGAACTAAAGGGTGGCCCAGCACTGGCATGGGTGGGCGCTTGAGGAAAGCCAGCGAAGCCATCAGTACGGCGATGCCGACCAGTATCCCTCCTCCGCCAAGAATCAGAACCAGGTTGAAGTGAACACTGCCGAGTGTTTGCGTTTCCGCCCGAATAATCGTCGCCGCCACCAGGATACCCTGCAAGATGACGGCAAGGCCGACAGCCAAAGTCACGATACGCACGGTTGGGCCGAACAGGCGGGCAAGCGCATTCCTGTTGCGCCCCACGGCGAACGGCACGACCAGTGAAAGAACAATCGCCATGGCCCCTAGAAGAAGGGTCAAATAGATAGTGCTATCGAAGAATGCGAAATCGGACGGCCTCGACTTCTGCGCGTGAACGATGAGCCAGGACAAGGCCGGTACGAGCGCGATCGAGACAATGAGGATAGCAACTCTCTTGAGGACAAACTGCACGTCTCAGAGCTTTCTGAACGGGATCGAGGAAGGGACGCGAAAAGGCAAATCATAGTATGGCTGCGTCCATTGCCCCAATCTCCAGACACCGCCCTTAATTGCGATTCAGCCTGTAATCATATTGCCTGGTACGACCAAAATTCGGATCATTTGCCAGATGCGTCAGAATGAGCACATCACACCTTCCGATACCACCAACCCTCCTTTATCGCATCGTTTGCAATCTCAGCGACGGGTAGGAACCTATATTCGTCTTTCTGGCCGATCTTGCCATCACCATCGAGGTCGAGCACCAGCACGCCATTGCCGGCTCCGGCCCAGGCCCAGGCCGTGCTGCCGATAGGCAGCCCGCCAGCAAGAGACGCTGGCCCGACCAACGCCGAAATATCGGCAAGCCCTGCCAACATCCCCAATCTTGTCAGCGCGCTGAAGCACCCGCCGCTTGTGGTCTGCATCGCGTCTGAACTTGTGCATCCCGGCCATCCTTCCTGCCCCTGAGGCTCAAGAGAAAAGATGTCTCGCAAGTCTGTACATTTCTACAGTAGCCCAATGCAACATCTCTTTGAACATCCTCTTATGCGCAAGACCGAACGAACAACGTTTTTAAATTGCAGGTCAATTCGCATACTTTTTCAATAAATCTAATAATTCTTTACTTAATTTAGACAAAATATCAGAAATATTACTAGAAATAACATTATTATTTGAAGCGGAGATTAAACATAGATTGTATCTATCGCACATATTCGCAATTTTTATCAAAATAAGAAAGTCGAAAGAATCTACGCTGAATTTTACAATAGGAACCTCGCCAGTTAAATCTATTACTGTTTTCCAATCGCTGCCATGAAACAGCAGATCACTGGCTTTCTTTAAATTACTTTCTTTGGCTAAATTTTCTAGCTCATAGACAAAATCAGCGGGGATCGCTTGCGAGGCATCAATATCTTCGTCTAAAGGCTCCCACCAGCGCGAGCCATCTTCCAACGGCGAAAAGTAAGGAAAATGCCGCGCATCTTTGCCATAGATGCTCGCTATAAGCTGACACGGTAATATCGCTAGGGTGATCGCCTTCCACGTCATTTCGAAATTTACCATTCTTTCCGAATTTGAGGTGGCGACACGGGAATAACGTCGTCCATGGATTTATATCCCCTGAATGGTGGTTGGATTTCGTAGAAATTCAACTCATTGGTACGTCCAACGGATCTAGCAATTGCGTATCTATTGTTCCCCCAGACGATGACTCTAGTACCATCAGCTTTCTTTACATATAGAATATCCCTGTCTCCAACGCCATTGACTTTGATGTCTCGATACCATTTTTTCATTTGATTATTTGTAGCGGTGTTATCACCAAATTGATATTGCTCATTGTCGTATTTATGCGGAACCTTTCCAGCGATTGCAGCTTCGATATCTGCTCCTCGCTGTGGATTCACGAAGGTGCGGTTGGGCAGCGCTTCTGCCGCCAAGCCCAGCGGATCGACCTCGGCTAGTGAGTTCGCCACATATGCCTGCGGTCGTCCCCCTCCCTCCAATCCAATCGGATCAGGGCTAATATATTGCCCCGCCAACGGATCATAGTGTCGGTATCGATTGTAATATAGACCTGTCTCGTCATCCTGCCATTGTCCCAGGAAACGGATTGGGCAGTCCTGTACCTGAGGAGAATCGTAGGGTGCAGGCTTCAACGCCGGTGGACCGTTTGCAGAGGCCTTCACAACCGGCCCGCTGCTGCCAGGGTAGTCATCATTGTGCGCTTTAGGTACACAACACCTAAGCCCCAGTATAGTTCCCCACGTGGTATAACTTGCAGCCCATTCTATTTTGCCATGCTCACTAAGCATTTCTCTTGGTGTGCCAAGATGATCGGTAACGATATAAAGTAGCCGGCATATCTCTGCCTTCCAGCTTCCGTCAGGTACCTGTCTTGGCCGCGATGCTTCTTGTTTGGCAAGAGGTCGAAAGCTACCTGGCTCTTGATACCAGCGGGTTGAGCGATGCCAAAGAATCGAGCCGTCAAGCCGCAGCGGCGCCTCTTCCGCGACCGCATCGCCGTCCCACGAATACGCGATGCCGACTATTGGCGGCTCGTTCCTGCCATTGTCATTTTGCCCCGGTAGGCCGCTGCGACGTTCTGCTGGCGGCGGCAAGAGGCTGCTGGCATAGTCCGGTGTTATCCGACTGGTCGCGATCAAATCCGGGAAGCGGCTGGCATGGCCGCGGGCTTCGGGCTGGGTGAGCTCGCGTACTTTCCACACGCGGCGTCCGAAAGGGTCATAGCCATAGCGCCAGATATCGCCCTCGGGCGTGAGGCACTTCACCAGCCGGTCATACCCATCCCAATCGTAGCGCCATACCTTGGTCCGAAAGCCTTTGCGCTCGACCTTGCGTTCGATCACTCGTCCACATTGATCATGCGACAGGGCTAGCCTCTCACCTCTCGGGCCCCTGGCAATTTGCACCAAACCACCCGGCGTTGTGCTCCAGGTCGTCAACTTGCCGAGCGACTCGCCGAAACCATACAGTTTGTCCGCCCCCGCTGCAGCGGCGCCGACTAAATTGCACGCAGCGTCGTAAGCGAAGCTCTCACGCAGTTCGTCGCCGGTGCCTTCCCCCGCCTTGGTTGCTTCTACCTGTCCGTTGGTATCGTACTGATAACTCGTTTCGCCCCAGAGCCCGTCCAGGATGGTGAGTGGTGAAGAAGCACGATCCCATCGATAGCACCGCTCAATGGCATGGGCCGGACGATAGGAGGTAGCCTCGCCAAATGTTACATATTGCGTACGTTCGGCGGGATCGCGTCCGCCGATCTGCTCGATCAGCTGGCCCACCGCATCGTGTCGGCTCGTCAGCTGAAAGCCGGTCGGGCTCGATCGCCGCGTCTCACGGCCAAGCGCATCGTGTTGGAAGAAAAGGGGAGCATGGCTATCGATGGTAATGCTCTTAATCGCTCCAAGCGGATCGTGGCTGTAGCTCACCAAGCTTTCACCCAAGTTGGTGGCGTTGGGTGCGGAGAGCCTGCGCTCGATCCGCCGTCCCATCGCATCAAGCTTCACCGCGACACGGCGCCCGTTTATCGTCTCAGCAACGACGGCTCCGTTGCGGTCGCGTTCATACTCGATCAGAGACGCCCTATTCTCGGCCTTGATTATCAAGCCACGCCCATCATACCAGAACCGCGTCACATCCTGGGGAGTGCCCTCGATCAGGCTATCCTCGGGCTTGATACTGAGAGAGAAGGCTTCGATGCGCGTGACCCTGTCGGTTTTGTCGTAGCTGTAGACCAGTCGCGCACCATCCGATTTGATCTTCTCGACTACCCGCCCGCCAGGGTCGCGTCGATAACGTATTACACGACCGTCGAAATCCTCTTCCTCGATCACCCGGCCAGCGACGTCACGGCGCAGCGAATAGACCCGCCCCATCGCATTGGTCACCGCGCTGAGGCGTCCTTCGCTGTCATAGACGAAGGAGAGTTCTCCGCCCTTGGGATCGGTGATCGCCTCTAGCAGCTCAAAGGCACCGAAGCGATAGGTCCAACTACGCCCTTCGCCATCGGTCACCGAAGCAAGCGAACCCTCCGCATCGAACCGACGGTTGATGCTTACCCCGTCTGGCCGGGTCAGCCTTGTGGGGACGGCAAAGCCGCCGGCACCGGCCTCATAAGTGAGCTTAGTGACACCACCGAGCGCATCCACTCGTTCGATCAATCGCCCGAATACGTCATAAGAAAAGCATGTCAGTCCGCCCTTGGCATCTCGGATCTGAGCAAGACGACCATATTCGTCATAGGTCCTGGTCTCGTCTGCTCCGTCAGCAAAGATGGTTTTGGTAAGGCGTCCACGCTCATCTCGCTCGAAACGCGTCTCGTGCTTTTCGGCGTCACGCATCGCCAACATATTGCCGAAACGGTCGTTCTCGAATTTCCGTACCCCGCCTGCACCATCTATAATGATGTCGATATCGCCATTCGGCCCCCATCCGTAGATGGTGCTACGTCCCTCAGCATCAGTTTGATTGCATATGTTGCCGCGGATATCATAGCGGGTCGCGGTGGCATTTCCATTGGCATCGATCGTGGAGATACGTTGTCCGACCTGGTCGTAGCGATGGCTGACGGCGCCACCGAGGGCATCGGTTTCGGTCGTAACGTTCTCGAACTCGTCATACTCAAAGCGCTGGGCACGCGCCTCCTCGCCCGCCGGCAAATATGTGGTTTCCCGCTTATCACTATCATAGCAAAAGCGATCATCGTTCCAGATACCGTTGGTGGCGGTGTGGACGACCCGCCCCTCGCGGTCATAGCTAAACACCGTCTCCGATCGGCGCGTCAGGTTATGCCAATGTTCCAGCAAAGGTTTGGTGGCATGCCAACAATAGCGCACCGACATGCCGAACGAGCAATCGGCGGATGTCATGCGACCGCGACTGTCGTAAGCATAGCGCACGAGTTCCAACGTAGATCCGTCGGTGCCGATCAGCGCGATCGAGAGGCGGTGCCCTTCCTCATCGTTGTCGAAAGCTAATGTCAGTCCATCGCTGGACTCGACCCTCTCCAACAAGCCGGTCTCCGATCGGGTAAAGGTAAGCGCATTGCCGTTGAGGTCCTCAACCTTTTCAAGCCGGTAAAAACGATCGTCATACTGCGCAAAATGTTTGACGATACGCTTGTCCTTCAGCGCGAGTTGGCCGAGCCAAGGGGCCCTCAGCTCCAAATGCGGAAAAGCGCTGTTGATCGAGGGAAGGAAATTGAAGGGACGTTCGAAGGTGACGATCTTGCCGTCGGCTTGATGGAATTCCAGTTCTCCACGCCGGGGATTGGCAATGAATTCGTCGAAAGCCGAGATCTGAGAGGCGCCAAGGGGGTTACGCCAACGCGTCGGCATCGGCAACTTGAGTCCCATATGACGCGCCCCATCCAGAGCCAAGGCAGCGCCGGGGATCTGGAAGTCTTGCCAAGTCTCGAGATATTCGCCGCTGGTGACCGAAACCGGCTCACCGGCCGTAGAAGGATTATTGGGAGTAGACGACTTTTGTGTATTGGTCCCAGTTGGCGTTTGGGCTTCTAAGGTTTGCGTATTCGGTGGCTTGACAGCGGTGTTGGCTGGATTGGACGGACGCAGCCGGAGCTTTTGAAATATGATATTGAATCTCGATTCTTTAGGGAGGCGAGACTTGATGGCCGGAGCTTTTCCACCGCTCCGACTTGCTACCGCTCCAGCTACACCGATAGCGAGATACAGTCCGATCAAAAGCGCTCTTTGACGATTTAGTGCTGCAGAAACATCGGTATTCTCGTTTATATTATTCTTCTCTTGGCAAAATCTAGAATAGGATTGCGCGTCTCCCTTTTCTTTTGCCTTCTGCATTGCCGCATCATAGTCAGCAATCATACCTAATTTGTACTGAATTTCGTCATCATCAATATAAGCGGTCGGCGTATCCATATTTATGGAAGCAGCTTGTCCAGACCCACCAAGTGAATTTGCACCAAGTTGCATCAGGAACCGATCAAATATGCCGCCTTTGTTTTTTTCTTCTACAAATTTGCTCCTTTCTTCAGCCTTTACTGCTTCAGCCGCTTTGATCACAGCATTTTTGTAGTCGGATTCTGGGCAGTAGAATAAGTCTGGAACCTGGGTTGCATCAGAATTGACGGTGGCCTTGGCATTTTTGTTCTCGTCAACGGTTGTATTCTGGCCAGGAATCGGGGCTGCAACACGCTTAGCCGTTTGTGCGGCATCGTTGGCTTGGGCGCCAAGATCGATAACAGGGGTGTGAGTTGGCTGCGATGAAGTGTCGTTCGAGGTGCCATCCGCCATTTATGCGCCTCCGCCTCCGTCTGGTGTTTCATCTCCCCGCGGTTTCTGAATTTCGCGTGGTCCAATATCAGGCCCATTGATCCAGGCAGGATCACGATGTCCGACCGACGCAAAACCTTCCGAATATAAGAAATCTGCCGCCGTATCGACGTGCGCCGGCCCGAGATAACCGGGTTTGCGCACTCCCTTGTCGACACCCGGTTCATGCCCGGTGGACGTGGCGCAGCGCGAATTCAACTGGAAATCATAGTCGCCATTGTTGCGCACCGAAGTGGACACTCGCACTGCCGTGTCCATAAAGGCAATCGAATGATAGGCGACCTTGACTCTTGAGTTGCCGCGCGGCGTCCAGCACACATCCGGTCCTTTGGAAACGATCGTGTGTGCGTGAGTCTTCCGCGCCGACATCCGCCCTTCACTCATGCCATCGACCTTTGTTTCAATTTTCTTTCTTGAAAGTGCCTTTGCGCTGCATTCTCCGGTTCGTTGCGGCGCTTGAGCACGATGCGAATGCTTTCGTAGGCATCCGGTTCGAAGTTCAAACGCCAAGTCAGAAAAACGTGGCGCTTGTGGCGTTTCGTGGCGGCGATATCGAGGAAAACCGTGTCCAACGGCATCTGGCGTTGATCGCGCGTTCCATCGGGCTTGATGAAATCCACGACGATCCTATCCGCGGGCAAATCGAAGGCGGCATTGGGTTCATCGGCAATCAGGTTGGTGAGAGTAATATGCTCGTCTCCATTGATAAAACCAGCGCAAATCAAATCAGGATGTGCAGAATTATTGTACGAAAATCGATAATCCGATGGCCAGTCCGGCCAAATACTGTTCTCCCATTCTTCGTCATATGTACCGCCAAGCGGGAGGCGTGGCTCCCAAGCTGGCGGAATTGGGCCGAGGCTCTGAGGCTTATAGGCTTTGTAAGGGGCGTCGATCGGGTCATCCACCGCCTCTATCTGCGGCGCTTTATGAGGCTCAGTGGGATTACTCAACCATTCGGCCAAGCCGCCTTGCCCGAGCGGATTATGAGGATCGAACTCAAATACGAGCTCCCCATCGCCTTGCTCGCCCACGGGCCTCGAACCACCATATGCATATTCGTAGTGGAGCGGCAGATGCGAGATTGGTGTGGGCTCTGACAATTGCCAACCTTTGAACCAGCGTCGGTGTTTGCGCCATTCTCGGGTTTCGTGATCAGATAACTGTCTTTTCCATAGGGGGACCCATTGACGCGGACCTGTGACACGCAGGCTCTTTTCGACAACGGTACCACCGTCTTGGGCCACGATATGCAGACCACAAATCCATGAGGGCGTTGGCTCGCCACCCGGTGCCCAGGCGACGGCGTTGACGATGATGTCCGTGGTCGGCTTATTGGGCACCAGATCGGAAGGATGCCGCAGCGAGGTAACGTTAACGGCACCATGGCATAAGTCGGTAAACACCAAAGCTGCTTGCTCCTCGGCTAGCAGCAGCCGTCCGGAAGGTGCGAACTCGTACGTCCCCTTGACGATGACGACACCGAATTCCTTTCCCGTATTATCGGACGAGTAATACCGGAAATTAGGGAAAGGCGCATGATTGATCAAGCGAGGCACGATCAAGTTCCTCCAAACAAATTTCTTAGCCGATGCTCGGAGGATTATTGTCGATCATATCGGAGATAAGCTGGATATGAGCATCAGCAAGGCCATATAGCTTGACGCCTTGCAAGATGATATCGCCGTTGCTTCTCATCACTAGGAGAGCCTTGGGCGGTGTCGGCTTACCTTCGGCATCGACACTCGCACCGACGCCGATGACGAATTCCTCGCCCACATCGACATGGTAGGCATTACCGACCTTCTGCTTGAACACCTGCCCGACATTCGACACCTTCGCCGTACCGATATGCTCCGCACTCGCCACGCCGACATTCTTGACCTGCATCCGCCCGATGGTCTGGCTGAGCACGCCGCCTCCCATCAATCCCCCCAGCGTACCCAGCGCCGATGTCCCAGCCGCGGCCATCGGGGCGCCGCCGGCCTGGAACAGGGCTTGGGGGGCGACATTGGCGGCGGCCTTCAGGCCCTGATCGAAGAGGCCGGAGGCGACACCGAGCACACTGCTCGCTAGAGCGCTGGCGATGCCCCCGGTAACGCCGCCCTGCCCGCCGGCGTCGGCCGGCGGCACGAAAGGCGGGGTGGAGAGAATGCCGCCATCGCTGGCGCCGCCGCTTCCCCCTGCCACCGCACCGCCGGGACCGGATCCACCGCCGAGACCGCCCAGTGCCGCCTGCGTCACGGCCGAAGCCGCCGCGCCGGCTGTCTTGCTCGCAGCGCTGCCGGGCTGGCTTGCGGCGGCCTGCGCGGCGATCGCCATGGCCTGCTGCAGCATGCCCGCGCTCTGGCCCATCAGACCGGCGAGCGGCGCCAGCAGGGCGGCCGCGCCCATGCCGGTGGTGGCGCCCACCACCTGGTTGAGGCCGCCGCCGACCTGATGATTCATATTGGCACCCACGGTGAGCTGGTGCTGCTGGCCATAGGAATGCAGGGCGCTGGCATCCACCGTGTGGATCTGGTTGTTGAGCACCTTCGAGGTCATGTCCTTCTGGGCATGCAGGTGGAAATTCTCCTGGCCCGGCGCGTCCTCGAAGGAAAACTCGTTGAACTTGGTCGGATCCTTGGACTTGTAGGTGTTGGAACGGAAGATGCTCTTGGTCTTGTGCTCGGGCAGCTGGTAGGGCACCTGCTGGCTGGCATTGGGCACCAGCGCGGTGATGATCGGCCGGTCG